>JAANAU010000075.1 GCA_011089965.1 Magnetococcales bacterium | reverse complement strand
AACCTCTCCAGATCGCTACAAGCGCGCATCCCGTCCTGACGCGCATCCAGATCCTGCAACACTGCGGACAGCTCCTCCAGTCCAGGCTGATTGGACTGGATACGACTCAATACGGCTCGGGCGCTGATACACTTGGCAATCAAGACGGCACGCGCCAACGAACAGACGCGCGCACCATTTTCAACCGCGCGATACTGCATCAGGCGCAAATCCCCACTACGCGCCACCTCGGGAACCAGGCGCCCCAAATAGCGACCAGAAAATGAAAACCATGCCACGCCAATTCCCTTTTCCAAACACAACTGCATGGCATCCACCGTGATATGCACCCGTCCCACCAAAGCCACCAACTCTAAGCGGTGCGGCTCTACCTTGAGCAAGAGACGCGGCGTCTTACCCGTCTCCCCGGAATCGTGTGCTGCCGTCACATGCAACACCCCTCCAGAATATCGAACCGTGGCCCCCTGCTCTGTCACATAAAGAGTGGGCATGGAAGGTCATGCAAGAAATTCCGGTGTGCGGGCCAGAGCCAACCATTCGGCTCCATGCGGTGCGCAACCCGGCAGCAACACCTCCGATTCCAAGCGCCGATAAAAATCACGCATGGTTCCTTCATCCGGAGCGCGCGCCTGAAAACCATGAATCAGCACGCTGTCATTGCGCAGACGGGCACTCATCATTGGAAGATTGCCAAGTTCGATCAATGTCCTGGCCAATGGGTCTTTGAGCATTTTCAACAAACCCGTCACCCGCTCACGGCCCGCCATCAATGTCCCATCCTTGTTGGCACTCAATGGCGCATCATTCTTCTTTTTGATATACTCCACGTAGTTCCTGATCGTGGCATCTGCGGGATCCAGGCATGAAGAGTCATACCCATGAAGAAACAAGGCCATCTGCCCAGCCATTTCCAGCACACGATAGGCCCGCACCACCGCATCTTCCAGTTGCTTTTGTTGAACACGACGCCAACCATTGGCCCACAAGTCCACCATCAGGCGACGCAAATATGGGGCCTTCTTATGGCGGCGTGTCTCCGGATCACCGCCTTCTGGAAATGTCATGGCCAGATGTTCCACCCATTGGCGCACTGCGGCACCCGGGTAAAACCTCCGCCATTCATGTGCCAGACACTCTGCTTCCGGCAAGGCGACGGCATGTGCGGCACGATAACCCAGCCGGTCCCATGCCTCATAGAAACGGACCATGGCACGGATCGCACTGAGCGGAACATGAAACTCCTCCGGCCAGTTCAAGCGGGTCAAAGGATGGTCCGGGTCTGGCAAGAGTTCCTGAACCGCAGCAAAATTACCGTGTTCCATCAAACGACAGGCATCTTCCAGACGGTGTGAGGCCATAATGCGTGTCGTCTTGAAACGGGCAATGCGCTCGCTGCCCGGAGTGACCATGCCCCGTTGATCGCGTTCTCCAGTAATGTAACGCAAATGGGGAATATCATGACGCACGGCAGCCAGGGTCAAGGCAGCACTCATCATCTTGGTACCCCGAGTCGGATCCACGGCCATGAAACCCGACTCCTCCCCCTGCTCTTTCAATGCGGTCAGAACCCGGTCAAAGTGGTCGAAACATCGATCCGCATCATCTTCATCCCCGGCAGCAGGCAACGGATGCACCTCCACGGGATAGGCGTGCAATGCCCCTTTGACCGCTTCGGCCCACTCTCCGGTCACCTGCGACGGCAACAGAATCACCCGCAGCCAGCGCCCCTCCTGGATCGACAGCCGCAAGGGGGTATACAACGTCTCCTCGCGACGATTCTCATCCCCAGTGCCCACGGTCAGCAACAACACCCCTGACTTGCCTGCTTTGGCCATGTCATGACCTCGATTCCATTTCAATCAAACGATAGTGTCCCAACCCGAATGTGGCATTCTTGCCCACATGTAACCACTGACCCAAATAGAGAAACGGCCAAAACAGCTCCAGAGGGCCAGTCAGGTGCCACGTTCCCACAACTCCCCCAAGGGCCATGGTCTGCTGCTGACGGGCCGAACGTCGTGTCCAGTCGCGCCATGTCAGCCGACCGCGCGCATCGATCAAACGGGCCTGCTGCGCCAGATCGGCATAGTCCGCCTCCATCGTCCGCTGTCCATGCAACTCCATGACCTGACTGACACGACGCATGAGATTTACCAGCAAATCACGCGGGGTGATCCGCTCCGGCCCCAAAGGGGATCCATCCCGCTGCACTCGTGCCGGGGTGATGATCTGCATCGTCACTGTGGATGGCCCAGGCCAGGGTGGCACCGAAACACAGGAGTCATGCGCAAGCAGGCTTTGCCCCTCAGAGTGGAAAATCTCCCTCTCCCCCTGTGACTCAACATGAACCACCCGAAGCAAACGTGCTTTGCCGTGATCCGGCCCCACCCCGCGCGCCAAGGCACGCTGCCAGGCAAACACAATCAGGGACAACTGGGCCAACGCCTTGCCCACCAGCACCATGTGAAACACCAATGACTCCCCGGGTTGATAAATCCGCTCCCCCCAAGGAGGCGGCTCGATCATATAGGGATTAGGAACCACAGCCTGCATTCGCTCCCCAGTTGCCGACACCGGAACCGGCGTCTCAAAAATCAACGGATACGGACAACTGCGCCACGACCCACACCCCGGACACTCCGGTTTCCCAGTCAGGCAGACCACCCGACGCAAGGCTGCACCAAACACCCCGCGCAACGCCGATCCCGCATACTCCGGCAGCCGCATCCGGGACTCCACCTCCCACTCCAAACGATAGCGGGCCACAGACAGCGAGAGGATCTCCAACCCACCATTCATGACAAGGTCTCACGCAAAGGGTCGAGCAAGGCTTTTTTCTTCTTCTCATCCAGCCCCTTGTTAATTTTTTTCCATAGCTCGCGCTCACATAATTCAATTAGTTTGTTTTTTTCCTCATGACTCCACGCCGATGATCGGGCATCATCCACCAATTTTTTTGTCTCATTCCATAATTTATTGGCAAACGATTGAGGTGACGATTTCTCAATCATCTGCCGCAACTCCTCGATGCGGCGCTGATTGGGAGACAACGCGACCAGACGGGCCTCATCGGCGGCCTGTTTTTCCAAACGGGCCTGCTCTGCGGCCCTCCGTTGCTCTTCCTTCTCCTGCCTGGCTTGCCTTTGTGTACGCAATTCCAACAGCTTTTGATCCGAAGCCTGCATCGGACGGTTGCGATCCGACCGGAAACGCTCTGCCATTTGAACCAACTCCGGAACCGACTCGCTCAGAGGCCGACGCCCTGGATGATCCACCTCAATCAACAGCCATCCAAAAGGCAACAAGCGGTTCATCTGATCACTGGACGGAGATGCCAACCACACTGTGGTTGCTTTTGATCCCCAAACCGGTTTCTTGTCCTTGCCTTGCAAGATCTTGATATGACGCACACCATTCAATGTCACCGACTCGGCCCCACTGTGGCGGCCCACGCGCAACAAGAAGGCATGACCACTGTGCAACAACCGATACAAATTCCCCCCTGCCATCGATTGTTGCATCCCCTGCAACCAATCCGGATCCAATGCCGCTGCCAACCCATCCAATTCACGCAATAAAATCTGTCCAAAATATCGATTGCACCTCTCCATCACCTCGGAAGGTTTCCATGATCTGGCAGGAATCTTATCCCGTTCATTTTTTACCTGTTCCAGATCCTGAAACGACCAGTCACTGACCATGACCTCCAGCTCCAGAGGTCCCACAGACTCCAGAATCTGATACGGACCACGACCAGCGACTCCGGATGGTTTCCGATTCACGGCAAACAGGATTTCGCACACTTCCCGACCCGCACCGGGCATGGCATCGCCAATTTGCAGCAGACGCATGGGATCCTGTTCAAACCGTGTCGGCAGATGTCCCTGCAACGATTGTGGCAATGGACCCAATCTCTTCCACGAATTGCGAAAATTTTCAGCATCCTTGGGCGCACTCAATGGCTGGTTGCCATGCACAGCGTCCAACAACGCGGTACGTATCGACCCTTTCAGGCTGCTGCCTGGCAAATAGGGGCGATCATCCACCCCACCATGGGTCATGCGCTCGATGAAGAGACGATTCCCGTCATTTCCCGGCATGGTTTGGCCAATGCGTTTGACATAAAAGTCCTGCACCCCGTTGCCAACCGGAAGGCGACGCTGATGGTCTGGGATCAAGAGATCGCGACGTTCATAAAAAAACTTTTGCACCTTCTGCACTACTCCGCTCTCCTGCTCCACAATGGCCAGCAACTGATCACGCCCATCCCGATCCCCAGACAGAGCTGCCACCGGATCAAAGGTGTACATGACTCCATCATCCATCACATAGTGAGTCGGCTCATAATCCATGCCGCTCCCCACATGAATCGGAGAGAGGGTCGAAATGATCAAACGATCACGATGCTTGAACTTATGCATAATCAAACTCCTGATCTGTCACACGGATGCCCACCACTGGGGCGTACCCCTGTTGCACCGCCTGCGGCATGGCACGCGAGATCCCCCCGATGCCCTGCCCAATGCTGGAACGGACGACAAATGGACCCTCCGGAACCAACACCGCCCCGGCACGCGCCAGGAGTACCGGCTGTTTGAACGGCCTGCCCTGCATGGCGGCCACATCCCCATGACGCCCAAACCGGGTAAATACCGAATAACAACTGCGCTCCGGATCCAATCCGCACCCTTGCGGGGCACAAAAGCCCAGGGTCAACCAGGCCGTGCTGTTCTTCTGATTGGGCAACTCCGCGGGCTCCAGCCTCTCCACCACGAACTTGCCGATCCCGGTACTGGCATC
>JAANAU010000074.1 GCA_011089965.1 Magnetococcales bacterium | reverse complement strand
CAGTTTCGACTTCCACGACCTCGGTCCCGACCACCACCACATCGGTTTCGACTTCCACGACTTCAGCACCGACCACCACGTCGGTTTCGACTTCCACCACGTCGGTTTCGACTTCCACCACGTCGGTCCCGACCACCACCACGTCGGTTTCGACCACCACGACGTCAGTCCCGACCACCACCACGTCGGTCTCCACCACCACGACCTCGGTGCCAACCACCACCACGTCGGTTTCGACCACCACCACCTCGGTGGCCACCACAACATCAACAACCACGACCTCGGTCTCTACAGCCGGATATCTCTTCACTGGCAGCAATTACAGCTGTTACGATGTGCGTCCAAACATCATGAACTCCGTCACCAATGCCACCCGATTCTACCGTGGAGAAAGCGCCCGTTCGTCGAACCCCTGCCTGTCGCTGCCTGCGGTCAATCCGACCTATTTCTTTACCAATTTCACCTCATCGGTCAACCTGAGCGGTTCAAATACCATCCGCATCCGTCCGGAAGGAAGCTTCGGCTCCATCGACTGCCAATTCAGCTTCACCTCGGCCACCACCACCTCCTGCTCGGGATATACCGTGACCATCACCAAATCCTCAGCAGCATCCGGAACCATCAAGGTCAACTTCGGCAACAAGAACATGTCCGCTCTGGACAGACTCGAAGTCACCATCACCGATCTGAACAACTCCAGCAGCTATGTGGACTTCCCGAACATGTGCATCGGAACCTGTGGTCAGTGACAGCATGACGCCCCAGACCCCGCGCTTTCACCCGGCATCCGGCTTCTCCCTGATCGAAATGTCGATCATGCTTGCTGTAGTGGGCACCATTCTGGTCAGCGGGATCCAGGCCATTCAGGCCCAACTGCACAAAAGCCGTTTCGAGGCAGCCCAAAAACAGTTGCGGGACATCCAGTCCGCTTTGCTGGGATTCATCCAGCTCAACAACCGTCTGCCCTGCCCGGACACGGATTTCGATGGTGATGCCGAAACTTCTCCATGCGCCAGTCCAGAAGGGCAACTCCCCTGGAGGGATCTGCAACTTTCGCCGCTGGATCCCTGGGGCCACCTGTATACCTATCGCGTCACCTCTGCCTGGACATCCTCCAACATCACCGATGGTGTGGGCAACGGGAATATCACCATTCAAGATGCCAATGGGAACAACCTGGCCACCCAGATCCCGATGGTGGTCCTGAGTCATGGTCGCAACGGATTCGGTGCCATGCCTTTGAACGGAGGCACCCCCCTGCCTGCCCCCACCCTGCCCGCAGAGTTGGAAAACACCACTCCCAATGGCATCTTCCAGTTCGGAGGGGATGACCTGATGACCTGGCTCCCCCCGGATGTCATCCGCTACCACGCCTTCCGCTCCAGGTATACCCCATGAGCCACACCTCACCCATGCAGGCCATTCCGCTCATCGCGCTGTTCACGCTGCGCGAGGCATTGCGCGAACGCCTGATCCGGGCGCTGGTGGCCATGGTTGGCGTCGGTCTGCTGCTGGTGGTGTTCATCGGCGAATTGCTGTTGAACGACTCACTGCTCTCGCGGGCCGTCATGCTCGGTTTCTTCCTGCGTTTGGGCAGCCTGTTCCTGATGATGGTATTGGTCACCTTTGCCACGGCGCGGGATCTGCACAACCGCGCCCTGGATCTGATGCTGGCCCTGCCTCTGCCCAGAGGCGCGGTCTTTCTGGGCCGGGCCTGCGGCTATTTCTTCTGCGCCTGGCTGGTGGCCGGGGTGTGCGGCCTGACTTTATGGCCGCTGGTCCGCACCGAAGCGGTCGTGCTGTGGAGTCTCTCTTTGGGCTGCGAGCTGCTCATCATGAGCCTGGCCGCCATGGTGCTGACCCTGACCCTGGGCCAGGCACCCTTTGCCTTGACCGTCACCACCGGATTTTATCTGTTGGCCCGCTCCATCTCCGCCTTGTTGTTGATCGCTGCCCAATCCAGCGCCCAATCCCCCCACTGGAGCACCCATCTGACCCAGTATGCATTGCAGGGGATCTCCTGGGTGCTGCCTGGATTGGACCGCTTTGCCACCGGCAGCCAACTGTTGCTGGAACAAAATGTCTGGCTGCCCCTGTGGCCGATCCTGGGGGAGACCGGCATCTATCTGGTGTTTCTCACGGCCCTCGGGCTGTTCGATTTCTACCAACGGGAATTCTGAGCTGCCACCATGTCAGCCGCTGCTCTCCCCAGACCCACTGCACCCCGCTGGTTGACCGGACTGGTGATCCTCGCCCTGATCGCGCAGATCGGCTGGCATCTGCACCTGCCTGACCCAACCCCGTCCCTGGAGCCTCTGCCATCCCCCCCTTCTTTGGCCATGCTGCACCTCTCCTCTTTGGGGGATCCGGTGGCTGGAGCCTTGTTCTGGATGCTCTGGTTGCAAGGGTTCGACGAACAATCCGGAGTCACCCTGGTTTTGCGCACCATGGATTATCAACGGCTTGCCACCTGGCTGGAGCGCATCCTGGCCCTGGATCCCGACTCCAGCTACCCGTTGCTGGCCGCCATCCGGGTGTACGGTTTTGTGCCGGATCCCAAGCGCCAACGGCTGATGCTCGATTTTGTCCATCGCTCCTTTCTGGCGCTCCCGTCCAAACGGTGGGAGTGGCTCGCCTTTGCCGCACTGCAAGCGCGCCACCGCCTGAAAGATGCCGGATTGGCCCGTTTCTATCTGAATGATTTGGAGAAAAATCTGGATACAGGCAACCTGCCCTTTTGGGTCCGGGGATTGCATGGAAGAATCCTGCTGGAACAGAACGAATTGGCCGGGGCACGCAAGGTGATGGGAGGCATTCTGGTGCATGAACAAGCCTCTGAACCCAAAAAACAGGCCATGGTGCGCTGGCTGGAGCGACTGGAAGAGCAACAACAGCTTCTCGAACATGAGAAATGACCGTTTCATGTTCTTGAAATCGGGAAAACGTACCGCGACATGCGGCCACATCTCAATCATTATTGGATAAGGGGAGTCGGTTATGAGAGCAAAATTGTTCAAACGGCAAGGAGGTTTCAGCCTGATCGAAATCTCCATCGTGCTGGTGATCATCGGGCTGCTGATCGGTGGCGTGCTCAAAGGGCAGGCCATGGTCCAGAACTCCAAAATCAAGAGAATCGCCTCGGACGTACAGATGATCCAGGGGGCGATGAACGCCTATTCCGACTCCTACTGGATGCTGCCCGGTGATGACTCCGGTGCCGGAACACGCTGGACAAACATTCATCCCGCAGATGGAACACAGGATATTGATGCTGGAGATGGAGACGGTTTGATCGAGGGGCTGTTCATTCCTGTCAATGCAGACCGTTTACCCAGCACCGCCACTGTCGCTGGCAGATCCGAGACCTCTTATGTTTGGAACCATCTCTATTGCGAAGGTCTGCTCAAGGGCGAATGCCTGGCAGGGAACAACGCTACCACCAACGTCGTACAACCCGCCAACCCTGCTGGTGGCTTGACCGGTATCGCAGACGGTCGCGTCAACGCTGTCACATCCCCGAGATATCTGGGTATCGTTAGAAAAATGATCTGCATGCGGCAAATTCCGGCCAACTGGGCCATGATCTACGACACCCAGTTTGACGACGGCGCAGGCGACTCCGGTGATATCGCTGGCAGCGCGGTCGCCGATACCGAGGCAGCTGCTGGTACAGCAACCCCCTATGGAACCACCCTTGGCAACCCGATTGTCTTGTGCAGCGGCTTCTGAGTGATCAGGCAACGCCTGACCGAACCAGCGATGCCATATGACCGTGAATGCCATCGACATAGTTGAGGTCAGCAAGCGTTTTGGTCCCACCACCGTTCTGGACCGGGTGAACCTCCTGGTCCAGAACGGCTCTTTCTTCGGGCTGGTGGGTGGCAATGGCGCGGGCAAGACCACCCTGGTCAAAGCCGTGCTGAATCTGAACCGCCCGGATCAGGGAACCATCCACATCCAGGGAATCGCGGCCCACGAAGTGGCGGCCAGAAACGGCATCGCCTACCTTCCGGAACGATTCCTGCCCCCCGGAGATCTCACCGGCAGGGAGTTTCTCACCTTCATGCTGCGGCTGCACGGCGTCACGCCACGCCTGGAGATCATGGCAGAGACCCTCCTCTCCCTGGACATGAACCCCGATGCCTTGCGCAAACCGATCCGCGCCCTTTCCAAAGGGATGACCCAGAAACTGGGACTGGCCAGTTGCCTGATGAGTACCAAACCGATCTGGATACTGGACGAACCCACCTCGGGACTCGATCCTTTGGCCCGGGCACTGCTGAAAAAAGAGCTGCACAAGCAACGGGGCAAAATTACTTTATTCATTAATACCCATCTGCTGGTGGATGTGGCCGAATTGTGCGACGCCATGGCCATTCTGCACCATGGCCAGCTCCTGTTTCACGGCGCGCCCACCGAGTGCCGCACCCGCTTTGGCGGCCACTCCCTGGAAGAGTCCTATCTGTACGCCGTACGCCCGCAGTCAGAGCCTCCTTGACCCGGCACTGGGATCCGACTGTTCTTAGCCTTAAAAGAGCAGAAATTTGCGAGCCATTATGTCATTATCCTGACAAAATCAATCATAAAAGGATAAAATATACAATAAATAACATCCATGCAAGCCAAAACCCCCCTAAAAAAGTTATGCCTGTATCTATTCACAACAGCCAAGAACAGTTGAAGCCCAGCGCCCTCACACAAGTGTTGGCAAATTTTGGGCACCATGGACAACGGATTTTGCCTCCTCGTTTGTCTTACCTGTGGTCTCCGGTATGCGCA
This sequence comes from Magnetococcales bacterium, assembly GCA_011089965.1. Lineage (GTDB taxonomy): Bacteria > Pseudomonadota > Magnetococcia > Magnetococcales > Magnetaquicoccaceae > Magnetaquiglobus. Next base: position 42 of record JAANAU010000074.1, on the reverse strand, counting down.
CCACAGGTTCAAACCCGGCTTCCCGGATTTGGCGTTGAGCCT
>JAANAU010000008.1 GCA_011089965.1 Magnetococcales bacterium | reverse complement strand
TATTTTCAAATTTTATGGCACTACATTTAAAATCCAGGAATCTTACTTGATTAAATCTAATAAAATCAATATATTAGAAAAACGTAAAAATTTAAATCATTGGAAATGTGTTAAGAATGGGTTAACCAATTCATCCACGGTTGGGAATGTTTTTGGACCGGCTTGGGAAATCCCCATGCTGAATGAGACCCCATGTTGACCTGCTTTGGCTTCAAAACGCTGCACCACCCTTTTGCAGACATCGTTGGCCTGGATGATCTGACTGCCGGGAAGGATCATACAGAATTCGTCTCCTCCATAGCGACAGGCTGAATCGATTTCACGGATGGTGGCCAGCAACACTTCTCCCACGTGGGCGAGCACTTGGTCTCCAGTACGGTGGCCATGCTGATCGTTCAGTTTTTTGAAGCCGTTCAAATCAAAATAGACCAGCGTCAGCGGTTCATCGCGCCGCTTGGCATTGGCCAGATCCGTGCGCAGATGATCAAAAAATGCGCGTTGGTTTAAAAGACCGGTCAAACCATCCTGACGCGAAAGATCCTTCAACTCCTGGGTACGTTTGGCAACGGTTGCCTCCAGATCCTGGGCGTAGCGTTCCAGTTCCTGTTGTGCCATCTCCACGGCAGCGACGAGTGCTCCGGTATAGGTTTCAAACACCAGATGCACATCAAACATCAACAGTCTGGACAGGCTGACCTTGCGTGCCTCCACCTCAAAGCGTGAACAGTTTCCCGCTTTGCAGTGGGACTCCAACATCTCGTTGAGCAGGATCATCAGCCGGTTGACTGCCGCCATGTACAACGATGGTGAGACCCCAATCCGTTTGTGAACCTTGCCAACCCGCAGTCGACTATTGATGTAGATGGCGTCGTAGGTGCCGGAGAACAGCTCCAATATATACCCCCGCATGGAATTTTTCAGACGTGACAGGGTGTCGGCATCGCCGATTACCAATTGAATTTCTGAAAACTCCAATTGCTGACGGTAAAAGGTTTCGACAAGCTCATCCAGGTGGATCTCAATATGACCTTTGACTGCCATCATATTTCTGGCATCCTCATCGGTGATATTGAAGAGTCGTTTGCGCTCCTCTATGCGTCGCTCGGTCATCTTGAGCTGTTCCGCCAGGGTCAATTCTGCGATATTGAACATGTAGACTCATTCATGTTGGAAGAACAGGCTGATTCCTGATTTCTGATTCCTGAGCCACCATCATCAGGGGTCCAGGGGGGTTACCCCCCTGGTGGGATCCAAGGGCAACGCCCTTGGTGGGGTTTGGGGCAACGCCCCAACAAAACAAATAACACATTCCAAAATGGTTTTTGTTTAAAACATTAAAACATCAAAACCCTGGGGGATGAATCCCCCAGACCCCCTCTTTCTTTTCAATACTTGACCAACCTGGTCACAATACCCAAAAAAAAGGTCTGGGAGCAACCCTTCCCAGACCCTTCTGCCAACCTGATACAAAGACTTCAATTCACCGAAGTATCGTCCGCCGCCGTCATCCCCTTGGGCAAGGCATGGGCAATGCCTTTGTGACAGTCAATGCAGGTCTTGCCCTTGGAAAAGCCCCGTTCATGAAAATCAAACGCCCGGGCACCCTGCTTGGTGAAATCCATGGACTTGTACTCATGACAGTTGCGACACTCACGAGAATCGGTCTTTTTCATGGTCCTCCAAACATTGCGCGCCAACTCCAGACGATTGGCCTCAAACTTCTCCGGAGTGTCAATCGTCCCCTTGAACTTGTGCCACAACTCATTGCTCGCCTGAATCTTGCGCACAATCATATGCTGCCACTGCTTGGGCACATGACAATCCGGACAGGTGGCCCGCACCCCGCTCGGATTGTAATAATGCACCGTGTCCCGGTACTCCTTGTAGACCGTATCCTTCATCTCATGACAGGAGATGCAAAACGTCTCGGTGTTGGTGGCGGCCAATGCCCAGTGGAATCCACCCCAAAAAATGACACCAAGAACGAAAAACCCCGCCAGAATCTTCCATTGACCCCATAACGGTGACCGCCCCGCGCGGCTTGAATCTGCACTCATGGCTGCTTCCTTCCCTCGCCTTCCTCGAATGGGTGGACCACAAAACCGCAACGTTACAAGGAATCAACCGGCTTGAACGTGTTATCGACCAAAGGCTTGGCATCCTTCTGGGGCACATGACACTGGGTGCAGAAGTACCTCTGGGGCGACACATCCGACAACTCCGCACCAAAACGGTTGCGGAAATGGGTCAGGCTGATCTTGGTGGCGCGGGTCTCTTTGGCCTTGGCCCAACTGTGACAGGTGAGACACTTGTTCTGACGCAGATCGATCTTGTAGCCATCAATCTGATGGGGCACCAGCGGCGGCTGTTGCAAATAGTTGCGGGGCAGACCATGGCTGTCCGGCATCCATTTGCTGGCCTCTGGAGCCTGATCCGCTCCATCCAGAGGAACGGCACCGCGCAGCGTGCGCACCTCCTCCACGGCCATGGCCAGACCACTCCAGCCCCCGATCAACAAAACCACTGCCCACAAGAACAATTGCAACCGTTTTTTCATGGCACCACCCTCGATGTGTTGGGTAAATGAAAGTCAAAATCAAACACTTCCTCTGGGCAAATATCGATGCACCGCCCGCACCGGGTGCAGGTCACATCCCGGATGCGCGGTCCCACGCCACGCACCGCCCCCTTGAGAGCCGGATCGATCACTGCCGGCTCCGGACAGACCCGATGACAGGCGTGACAATCGGTACAGGCCTCCCGACGGATGGCGCTGACGAACAATGGCGTCACCCGACCCAGTTGGGCATACAGGGCACCGGTGGGACAAAGCCGTCCACACCACCCGTGGGGCGCGATCAACAGATCAAACAGAAAGATCGCCACCACGGCCCACAAACCGCTCCATGCGGCAAAAATGATCCCGCGCTGGGTCCAGGTGACCGGATTGAACCACTCCCAAACCGGCATACCCGTCACCCACGCCAACAGCACCACCAGCAACAACACCCCGTTGCGCATCCGACGCTCACCGCGCCAACCACCGGTGATCCCCAAACGCCGCCGCAACCAGGCCGCCAGATCGGTCACCGGATTGAGCGGACACAGCCAGGCACAATAGGAGCGTCCGCCTGCCAACCCATACAGCACCACCACCACCACGGCTCCCAATGTGGCCTGCATGGCCACGGGCCAACCCGCAGCCGCCACCATCTGCACAAACCACAACAGATCGGTCATGGGCAGAATCTCCAGGGTGTAACTGGCCGACAGATTGCCTTGAATGATCCACACCCCGGCCAAAGGACCAAGCAGAAACAACCCCATCACCCCGACCTGCACCAGCCGTCTGGCCCACAACCAGCGGGTGGCCCGCCACCACCCCTTTTTCTCCCGGGCCTCCCGGCCATCATCCGGTATTTTCATGGCCCATCTCCCGGACGCCGCACCGGCAAACTCAACGGCTCCGGAATGAGCGCGTGTCCCGCCTTTTTCTTCTCTTCCCACCCCACCCGATAATGACTACCCAATGCCCCCTTGACCGTGGCACGGGGCAACACCCGGATGGCCGCCTCTTCCAGCACACACCCTTTTTCACACTTGCCGCAGCCCGTGCAGTGCTCCGAATGGACCATGGGCAGGAAATGGACATGCTTGCCCGAACGGAGATTGGGTCTGGTCTCAATGGTGATGGCCTTGCCCATCACCGGACAGACCTGAAAACAGACCTCACACCGCAACCCCAAATAGGCCAGACAGGTCTCCTGATCGGCCAAAACCGCCAGCCCCATGCGCGCCTTGGCAATATCGGTCAAACCCGGATCCAACGCACCGGACGGACAGGCCACCACACACGGAATCTCCGGACACATTTCACACGGCCTGTCCCGGGCCACGAAATAAGGAGTGCCCGGTGCCACACCACTGCCCGCTTCTGCCAGGGTCAGGATCTCATACGGGCAATCCCGCACGCACAACCCGCACCGCAGACATTTACCGAGAAACTCCTCTTCCGCAACCGCTCCAGGAGGCCGAATCGCCCACACCGGCACAGCCTTTGCCGAACGGGCACCCAACGCCATCACCAATCCGGCCAACCCCATCCCGGCCACGGCCTGCGCACCCTTGGCCAACAGGCCGCGCCGGGTCATGGCAGCCATCCGTGGCTTGTCACCGGATTCGGTGTCCATCGTCTCCCCGCTACGCTTTGACCACCTTGACCGCACACTTCTTGAAGTCGGTCTCTTTCGAGATCGGACAGGTGGCGTCCAACGTGAGTTTGTTGACCAGCCGCGACTCGTCAAAAAACGGAATGTACACCAGACCCACCGGAGGCCGGTTGCGTCCCAGGGTCTCGACCCGCGCCACCACCTCGCCACGCCGGGAGATGATCTTGGCCACCATGCCCCGTTTCAGTCCCCGTTTTTCCGCATCGTCCGGATGCATGAAGAGCTGGGCGTCAGGAACTGCACGATGCAGCTCCTGGACGCGCCGCGTCATGGAACCCGAATGCCAATGCTCCAGCACGCGACCCGTGGAGAGCCACAGGTCATATTCCCCATCCGGGGCTTCTGCCGGCGGATGGTACGGCAAGGCAAAGATCCACGCCTTGCCATCCGGTTTGCCGTAGAAACGCACCTTCTCGCCCGGCTTGACATAGGGATCATACCCTTCGCGAAAGCGCCACAAGGTCTCCTTGCCATCCACCACCGGCCAACGCAAGCCGCGCGCCTTGTGGTAGGTATCGAAATCGGCCAGATCGTGCTTGTGGCCCCGACCAAAGGCGGCATACTCCTCGAACAGCCCCTTCTGCACGTAAAACCCGAAATGACGCGACTCGTCGTTGAGCTGCTCCTTCTTGATTTCGTCCACCGGGAACTTGTTCACCTGGCCATTGGCGTAGAGAATGTCGAACAAGGTTTTGCCCTGCAACTCCGGCTTTTTGGCGATCAGTTCCGCTGGCCACACCTCTTCCACCTTGAACCGTTTGGAAAACTCCACCAACTGCCACAAATCGGAACGGGCCTCGCCCGGGGCTTTGATCATCTGACGCCAGAACTGGGTGCGGCGTTCGGCATTGCCATACGCGCCCTCTTTTTCCACCCACATGGCGGTGGGCAGGATCAGATCCGCCGCCATGGCCGTGACCGTGGGATAGGGATCAGAAACCACCACGAACGCCTTGGGATTGCGATAGCCCGGATATCCCTCTTCGTTCATGTTGGGGGCGGTCTGCATGTTGTTGGTACACAACACCCAATAGGCATTGATCTTGCCATCTTTAAGCATGCGATGATGGACCACGGCATGATAACCGGGCTTGTCCGGAATCGTGCCCTCGGGCAGAAGCCACAATTTTTCGGTCAGGTCGCGATGCTCTTTTTTCATCACCACCATGTCGGCGGGCAGACGGTGGGAGAAGGTGCCCACCTCCCGCGCCGTACCGCAGGCCGACGGCTGACCGGTGAGAGAGAACGGGGAGTTGCCGGGTTCGGAGATCTTGCCGGTCAGAAGATGCATATTGTACATCATGTTGTTCAACCAGGTGCCACGGGTGTGCTGATTGACCCCCATGGTCCACAAGGACATCACCTTGACTTTGGGATCGGCATAGAGTGCGGCCAACGCCTCCAGATCCTTTTTCGGCACTCCGGAAAGCTGGCTGACCATGTCCACGGTGTACTCCGAGACAAACGCCTTGAACTCATCGAAGGTGATCGGGGTGGAGACATTGGGATCCTTGGCGTCGGCTGCATCTTTTTCCAAAGCATGGGTGGGACGCAGGCCGTAACCGATGTTGGTGGCCCCTTTGTGAAAGGCCACATGATTGGCCACGAACGCCTCGTTGACCGCACCGCTTTGGATGATGTGGTTGGCGATATAGTTGGCAATGGCCAGATCGGTCTGGGGTTTGAAGATCAATCCCATGTCGGCCAGATCAAAGCTGCGATGCTGGAAGGTGGAGAGCACCACCACCTTGGCATTGGGGTTGGAAAGCCGGGTGTTGGCCAGACGCGACCAGAGGATCGGATGCATCTCGGCCATGTTGGCCCCCCAGAGCACAAAGGCATCGGCGTGTTCCAGGTCGTCATAGCATCCCATGGGTTCGTCGATGCCAAAGGTGCGCATGAAGCCGGCCACGGCTGAGGCCATGCAGTGCCGGGCATTGGGATCGATGTTGTTGGAGCGGAAACCGGCCTTGAAGAGTTTGACCGCTGCCACCCCTTCCCAGATGGTCCACTGGCCTGAGCCGAACATGCCAATGGTGGACGGTCCACCCTCTTTCAGAGCGGCTTTGAACTTGTCAGCCATGGTATCGAAGGCTTCGTCCCAGGAGACCGGGGTGAAGTCGCCATTTTTGTCATACTTGCCATCTTTTTTGCGCAGCAACGGAGTGGTCAGGCGGTCCGAACCATAGGGGATCTTGGAGAGGAAATAGCCCTTGATGCAGTTGAGACCTTTGTTGACCGGCGCATCCGGATCCCCCTGGGTGGCGACGATGCGTCCGTTTTTGGTTCCGACCAGCACGCTGCATCCGGTACCGCAGTAACGACACGGGGCCTTCTCCCAATGGATGTCCCCCTCTTCGTTCGGGATCTGGGCCAGGGCGGGCACGCTCATGCCGGCAGCGGCAGCGGCAGCGGCAACGGCATTGGCCTTGATGAATTCGCGTCGGGTCACATTCACGGTACGGTCTCCTCGATGGAAAGGTCGGGTGTCTCTTCGGAGTGCTGATAGATCAGGTCGGCGCTCAATACGCCATCGAAATATTTTATCAACTCAAATCTCTCGACCAAGGGGCCGGTCGTGTGGTCTTCCAGGGTGATCAACATTTTGCCGTCGGGATCCGTGGCATGGAGTTCGACGCCGGGCAAAGCCTGCACGGCAGCAGCCACAGAAGACAAAAAGTCGGGACGGACCAGCAGCACAGCGCTGGCCAGGGCAAAGGCAGGTTCAGGATCAGGCAATGCAGCGGACATGGTTCCACCATTTTTATAAAAAAATTTATTTTGATTTATATCAATTTACAGGCGTTTACATTGACGCAGATCAATTTTATAAAATTTTTTTTGATTTCTCAACGCCTGGTCGCACTGTATTTTTTTAATTGCATTTTGTCACCATATATTAGATCCTTCTGAAACTTATAGCACCGCTGCCTGATGTTCACCGCCATACGGACGCCACCAAAATCTGCCGTCAAAAATCCCGGAGCACGATGCATGCTGACAGACGAAACACGCCCCAAGGTGTTGATCATCGATGATGAGGCCGTCAACATCGACGTGTTGGCTGGACTGCTGAAGCCCGATTACCGGATTGTTTCGGCCAAGAGCGCGGAGAGTGCGATGCAGCGACTGGAGAGTCCGCCGTTGCCGGATTTGATCTTGTTGGATGTGATCATGCCAGGCATGAACGGTTATGCTTTCTGTGAGATGTTGAAGAGCAATCACCGCACCAGAAACATTCCGGTTATTTTCATCACTTCCAGTTCCAGCGAAGAGGATGAGACCCGTGGATTTGCCGTGGGAGCGGTGGATTACATTGCCAAGCCCTATCGACCGGCTGTGGTATCGGCGCGGGTCAAGACTCATATCGAATTGAAGCGGCGCGGCGAGATGCTGGAGCGTCTGGCCATTCTGGACGGTTTGACCAACATTCCCAACCGGCGTCGTTTTGATCAATTCATGGAGTACGAGTGGTGTCGTTCCTTGCGGTTTGGCCACACCTGTTCAGTTTTGTTGATGGATATCGACTTTTTCAAACTGTTCAACGACCATTATGGCCATGCCCAGGGTGACCATTGTCTGAAGGAGGTGGCCACGGCCATCACCCGCGCCTTGCCACGCACCATGGATCTGGCGGCCCGCTATGGTGGCGAGGAGTTTGCCTGTGTTCTCCCCGAGACCAATCTGCCAGGTGGCCAGGCTGTGGCCGAACGCATCCTGAACGCGGTCCGTTCCCTGGCCATTCCCCACGCCCAATCCAAGACTGCCGAGCATGTCACCATGAGCATCGGCATTGCCAGCATGACCCCCACCCTGGGCAAACAGCCTCTGGACCTGATCAACCAGGCTGACCAGGCCCTCTACCAGGCCAAACGCAACGGACGCAACCAGATCGCCACCCTGGATGTGGCATAGCCATCAATATTCTCAATACAGGCCAATTTTTTTATAATTTAATATTACTAAAATTATTAATTATAAAGAAATCAAAAAATGAGCAAAAAACGATTGACAAGTTGCGACTGTCACGCTATAAACACCTAAAATTTATTAAATTCAACACAAAAACAACAAAAAAGGTGCAATGTGCGACAATTATTCATCAGAAAAGACGCCAATAGCATCATCCTGTTAGGGATCCTGCTCACCCTCAACGGCTACGGATCCATTCCTGACCTGAAACCATTCACCGCTGCGACCAAAGAGATTCATTCCGGGATCGCAAACGTTGGAAACGAATACAAAGCAGCCATCCCGGACGATTTGGTTTGCACCTCAACAATATGCGCAGAAGAGTTCAAAAAACAGAATCTCATTGGCCATCGTCCAACTCAGATCTGGATTGCAATCCTGGCTCCAGATCCATCAAAGACTGGCTGATAATATCCGGACCAGTCTGCGCCCAGACGTTCAAGCCTTGGCCAACACCGCAGATGAAATCAAAAAACATTGAACGATATAAGGAGCAATAAATGATCAACTATGGCAACATCAACCCAAATGCTTACGACGAGTGGGAAGAGATTCTGAACGAACTCCTGGCAGAAGCAAACGAAGTTCTGGCCTCAAGCAGCATTCCAGCCATGCAAGAATCCATCAAGAAGCTGAATGCATTCATCTCATGGAATGACTTCAAATCATTGGATCAATTGGCTGAAGCCATGATCAAAAAACTGACCGAGGAGATTCTGAGAATCACCATGCAGAAGCTTGGCAGAACCTCACCCACACACACTGCGGCTGCCGGGAACCTCAACAACATTGAAGACTGTTGCGATCTCAACATGATCCACCTGGACTCAACCCCGGATACGGATCTTCCCATGGCACGCGGTGGCGTACAATAATAAACAGGAGAAAAATCATGACCTACTCACTGACCTGGCTTGCCAGAACTTTGGAAAATGCCGGATTGAAAGTTGCCGAGGTGCCTGGATGGGAAAATCGCGGACGCGCGGAGATGGGGACGGTAAAAGGGGTGATCTGTCATCACACGGCGGGCAGTCGCAACGGCAACATGCCCAGTTTGCGTGTTCTGATCGAAGGACGCTCGGATCTGCCTGGACCTTTGTCCCAACTCGGACTGGGTCGCGATGGCACCTTTTATGTCATTGCGGCTGGTCGTTGCAATCATGCCGGAGCAGGACGTTGGATGGATGAACGCAACGGCAACTCCTGTTTCATCGGCATTGAGGCGGAAAACACCGGTCAGGCTGATGATCCCTGGCCAGAGGTGCAAATGAACGCTTATGTCCGGGGAGTGGCGGCGATTCTGAAGCATCTGAACCGCTCGGCAGAGTATTGTGCCGGACATAAAGAGTATGCACTCCCCCTGGGGCGCAAACCGGATCCGAATTTCCCCATGGAGCCGTTCCGGGAAAAGGTTCAGGCATTATTGAACAACTGGACCGCACCCACGCTCATCCCGGCCACAACCGATGATCCCATTGCGCCCCGTCCCACGTTGCGACGCACGGCACAGATCGACATGGCCACAAAAGAGCTGGTCCAGCGGGTGCAAAAGGTGGTTGGCGTTGATCAGGATGGTCATTTCGGGCCACACACCGAGGCAGCGGTCCGAGCCTTTCAGAAGCAACATGACCTGGTTCCGGATGGCATTGTCGGACCCAAAACCTGGGCAAAAATCGATGCAATGACCCAAGGATAACAGACAATCCCGTTTCCGCGTTCGGAGTCCGGTGCCGACTTGACCGGTTGTCGATTTATGGATATATTCAATAATATCGTCACCCCAACTGGCCAGGATGATCCTCATGGATACCCGTTTCAAGGAATACAAGGTGCTGCATGTCGTCGAGGGGGGGTGTGGAACCATTCTGCTCGGAGCTTCGGGCTTGCCTCTGCAAAAAATGGAGGCTGAACTCAACCGGCATGCCACCGATGGATGGCAGGTGGTGTTCCAGGTGATCGAGAGAAAAAGATTTTTCTTGTTCTGGACCCGTGAGGCGGTGATCATCACTCTGGGTCGTTGATGGTGCGACCTCTGCTGATTCGGTTGATCCGTGGCTATCAGGCGCGAGGCGGAGGGGCCACATTGCTGATCGCCTGCAATTTCACGCCGAGTTGTTCGGAATACGCTGTCCAGGCACTCGAAAAATACGGATTGTGGCGCGGCATCGGACTGGCATTCCATCGGATACGCCGCTGCCGCGATCCCAACCGGCTTCAACCCCTGGATGACCCTTTGTCATGAATCTCTTCGATTTCGAACTGACCAACAAGGATCTGGATCCACTCGAAGACCGGTTGCGTTCCCAACTTGGCAAACTGCCGGACGTGACGCGCAGGGCCTATTATACGGAGATCACCCCCCGGCTGCGCGATCCTGATACTTATGTTGTGCTCTGCTGGTCTGTGGGTCTGCTTGGGCTACATCATCTCTATCTGGGGCGGTGGCTTGCGTTTGTCCGAGATCTGATTGCCGGAATCTGTGTGATGGTCGTCCTGATCTTCTGGCTGCTCCATGGAGAGTGGGCTTATTCGGCCTGGTTGTTTGTGGTTGCGGTTGCAGTCACCCTGTTCGACACCCTGTACAGTTTGATTTTCTCGCAACGAATCGTTCAAAAACACAACATCATGCTTGGGTTGACCTGGCTGGTCCAGAACGGTCACTCCTTGGAAGCCGGCACGTCAACAGATCCCCTCTCCCCTCTGATCATCGGAACGATTCAACAAAACGACCGGCGTTTGGGTCTGCTGCTGACAATCGGTGCCACTTTGCTGATCGGAATCATCTGGCTGTTTTATGCTTTCGCTCTGCCGATGATTGCGGAACGCATCACCTTTGTTCTGCCGAAGGAGAGCATTCTGATCGTCGACGAACAGAAGGCCGACATGGCCATTGACCGCATGAAGAGCTTTTCCGGCTCCGCGCTTCCCCACGCCCATCATCAAGGGTCCAGGGGGGTTACCCCCCTGGTGGGGTCCAGGGGTGAAACCCCTGGGACTTTAATCTTTTAAATCTTTTAAATCTTCTAAACAAAAAATATTAATATATTTTTTTATTTTTAAACATTAAAAAATAAACCATTAAAACCCTGGGGGATAAATCCCCCAGACCCCCTCTTTTTTTTTCAATCATTGGATGTTTATGCCCGGCTCAGGAATCACCAAACAGCCTAACGCAGCTCTGCCAGACGCACCGGTTGCGATCCTTTTTCCAAAGCAACTTTGGCCTCCTGCTCTGCCACACCCATCAGTCGCTCGACAGTGGCCCCGGCACTCCAGGGGACCACACCACAACCCAAACGCAAATGGATCAGAACATCAGCCCATTCGTAACGCTCTCGGCTCAATATGGAATGCATTCCATTGGCCAACAACAGCGCCGCCTGGGCCTCTTTGCCCGGACAAAGCAAAGCAAAACACTCTTCGCTCCAACGGCTCAAATAATCCTCCGGTCCATGCAGAGTCGCCATGTGACGCGCCATGGCCACAATCACCTGATTCAACCTTTCCCGACCCAGGATGCGCAACAACTCTTCCTGTTCATCCATGCGCACGACAAGCACGGCAAACGGAACTGCCGGTTGTTTCTCCCCTGGCGGCGGTTCCATGACCCGTGCCAAACGAGCCAAAAAGGCAAAACGGTTGGGCAGGCCGGTCAACGGATCGATCAGTGTCTCGTCCCGGGTATCCATCAGGGCATTTTCTGCCCGACGCAATAAGTTCTGAAAACGATTCACCACCTCCTGATTGCGGGTCAACACCTCTTCCAGTTCCGCGACCCGTTGCCAGTATTTCTGTTCCTCATCCAGAAGTGTCTCCATGACCGTATCCGGACGGGTCAACAGATCATCGCTCAAACTGTGAGTCCAGCTGGCGTTGCCATTGTTCTGACGTCCGATCAGGGCTGCGGCCTCCACCAGATCTTCCCCCAGGATGGCCACGGCTTCGGTCAAAGCTTTACGTTCCCGCGCCCAGGCCGCGCGACTGCGATGTTGGGTGGTAATGATCCGTCCCAGCCGACGGTACAGATCATGCCATTGCAAATTGGCAGGTGTGGGGTTTCCGCTGGAGGGAAGCACCACCTTGAGCGCCGACTCTTCCTCCTGTTCGCCATCTTCCCAGGCAGAGAGCTTTTGCAACGCCAACGCCATCCGCTCCGGAGCAAACGGCGGATCCGGTTCCAGACGACCCGTGCGATCTGCCGCCTCTTCGATCCAGGGGGCGATTTCGGCCAACAAAGGTTCCAGTTCCGCATCATCCAACCGTTCGGCACGCCGGACCAGACGGATCAGGCGGCTGACCTGAAGCTGTTTTTCCCGTTCCTTGTGCAAAGCCGGGATGGTCAAACGTTCCAGAATCTGGATGGCCGACTCCTTGATCTCAGCCAACTCCCGCAGGCAGGGACCACGGGTCAACAGCTCGCGTGCGGCCATGAAGGCTGCACGCAACTCGGGTTGCGGTTCGTCCAGCATGGCGCGGATGCGTATCAGTTCATGGCTCAACCGTTCCGATTTCATCTTTCTCCCCACCCATCAGCAGGCGCAAATACGCGCGGCATGCATTCTCGGTTCTCGTGGTCCACGTTCCTGTTTGGCAGCTGCGGCCAACCGGTCGGTCAGCTCCACCATCTCCTGGCCACTCATCTCCGGTCCCAGGGCCACTGTCCCGCATTGTGCCTCCAGGTCGATCCCCTGGTCATCCACCAGAAAGCGGGTTTCCGCCAGCATGTTGGAGATATCCCGTATGGCTGTCTCGGCCCGGCTCTGATCAGCGCGGGGGAACAGGATCACCAGTCGTTCCACGCTCAGACGAGCCAGGTACTCGTCATCCCGCAAAAAGCGTCGCATCTGTCCCACCACTCCGTCCAACAGGCGCGCCTCCCTTTCCCCTCCCAGTTTTTTGGCCACGGCAGCCAGATCTTCAAAGTGGAGCAGAGCCAACGAGAACGGTTCGCGCAAATGCATGGCCCGTTCCAAATGGCGTTTCAGTTGGGCCGTAAAGGCAAAACGATCCGGCAAGCCTGTGACCGGGTCCATGAACCCTTCGATACGTGCCTGGCCCACCGCCTCTTCCAGCTGACGCAACCGTTTCTTCAGACGTTCGGCCATGATCTTGCTGTCTTCGATGCGACCGGCCAGGGAGCGGGCGCGTTGTTTGGCTTCCCGGCCACGTTGGCGCAGCCACAGGGCCAGATCTTCGGATTCGGGCATCACCTCCCGCACACGGTTCAGACGTTGCATGCCATCGGTCACGATTTGGCGCAGATGTTCCTGTTCCTGTTCCAAAAGAGTGGGGGGCATGGGTTCGGTGCGTGTGATCACCTGATCCAGCAGTTGCTCGATCTCGTGCCAGTTGGGTTCGTGACCGGTCTGGTTCAGCAATCGGGTGGCTTCTGTGCCCACGGCGGGCAAGCTTTCACCATACAGCCGCAAGGCGGTCAGCAGTCGGCCAGAGAGGGTGGATGGCAGGGCCTCCCGTCCGGTTTGTGGCGTTGGAGGGCGGGCGATCCAGTTGGCCAGCTTGTCCAAAGAGCCGCGCGTTCCAGTCAGTGAACCATTCTCTTGCAGTCGTTCCCGCACCCCTTCGGCCACAATACGGGTTTCCGGGTGGCCGGCCAGCACGGGCTGCACCAGGTGATCCCACAAGCGCAACACCATTTTGCGGGCCGCAGCGGTTTCGTCTTCACAGGGTGGTTTGGCGATCAACTCATCCAGTTGTTTGCGTGCGGTTGCCAAATGGGGCGGATGGGCAGCCAGCAGCACCAGCACCCGTTCCAGCACCCGTTCCGTAGTGGCACTCATAAGCAATCACCTTGTATGATGGAACCCATTGAAAAAAAAGAGGGGGTCTGGGGGATTCATCCCCCAGGGTTTTAATATTTTAAGATTTTAAGATTTTAATGTTTAAAAAATAAAATCTTATTAAAATTTTTTGTTAAAAAGATTTAAAAGATTTAAAAGATTAAAGTCCCAGGGGCTTTGCCCCTGGACCCCACCAGGGACCAATGGCCCCTGGACCCCGATCATTGACAGCGTGATTTCCGCTCCCACCCCTACGGATTGCGATCCACCGGCAGGACAAACTCAGCCGGATCATGAAACTGATACTGCGACGGCGCACTGTTGCCGCCTGCCCCTGCCCCTGCTCCTGCCCCAGCCCCAGCCGCCGGAGCAGAGTGCCGCACCGGACGCTGCTGCACCACGGGCGGCGGCGATACAATCTCCGGCTTTTTGACTGCCGGCGACACCACATTCTTGACCACCGGAACCGACGTGGTCACCACACTCTTGACCACACTCTTCACCGGAACCGACGTGGTGGAAACACTCTTCACCACTGGTTTGACAACCGCTGCCGGAACCCGTACCACCCCCTCCTCCACCCGCTCCGACCGGACCGGATCCACGCCCTTCTCCTCCGGTGGCACCGGAACCTGTACCGCCTCACCATGAATCACGACCGGAGGCCGTACCAACTGAGTCTCACTCTTCAACTTGACCGGCTGAACCGCCACCTCAACCCCCTTCTCCACCACCTCCTTGTCACCACCCCCATGAGGACGCACACGACCCACAACCGTCCCTGGAGTGACAAACCGCGAAATCCCCTCCACCACAATCCCACGCTTCGTGGCTGCCGGCAACCAACCCTGCAAAGCCACCAAAGTCTCCCGATACGGATGACCAATGCCAATGGCACTCCCGGTCACCCGCGCCACATGCTCCAACTCCGCCAAACGCGCCTCAATCGCCGCCACCTTGGGCACATTGTCCAGAAAAACATCGCGCCGGGCCGCCGGAATCCCAACCGCCTTGGCCCGGGCATACGCCACACTGGCCTGACTGGTCCGACTGTCCAGAAACAACAAACCACGCTCCTTCAAAACCTCCATCACCGTATCCATGGCCGGACGATACTGGGTAATGCGCGATCCCATGTGATTGTTCAAACCAATCGCCTCGGGAAACAACTCCAAATTGCGTACCACCACCGGACGAATCTCATCCGGCCCCATGCCCATCAACAACGCCGCCGGACCCGGCTTGATGCGCGGATACCCCACCGGCTCCATGGGCTGATGCAAAATGACCTCTTTATGGGTCGATTTGCCGATCTCCGCCACCTGACGCGAAACATCCCCCTTGGGCAGAATCGCCAAGGTGATCGCATACGGCAAACGGGCAATGCCCAACGATACCGGAGCATTATACCCCAAATCATCAATCACCACCGCCACCCGCGCCTTGCCATCACGCCGCTGGGACGGCGGAGGCGTGACCGGCAATACCGGCGGCTCATGGGGCATGCTCTCCTCATACTGCAAACCGATCTCCGACTCCTCCTCCACCACCGGCGGAGGCGGAGGCGGAGGCTGCGGCTGCGGCTGCGACTTCACCTCATCCGCCAACGGCTGAGTCTCGGAAGAAGGAACACTGCCCCCCCCCTCAACCCCCTCTGCCTTGACCGGAGCAGCCGGCAACAAAGGCGGCGCAACATCCGAAACCGTGGGCGCAGCCACGGTCGCCGCATCCGGAGCCGAAACCACCGGATCGGCCATGGAGACAACCGTCGGCTTGGCCGCCACCGCCGGACCCTCCTTGGCCCAGGGCGGCACCAGGTAACGCCCGGCACCAATCCCGGCCAAGAACAACATGATCGCTGCCACCAACGGCAGAATCCACCACTCCCGCGATGCAGACTCCGGCTCCGGCTCCTCCTCCAGAAGCTCGACCTCCTCTTCCGCAAAACGCAGATCCGACTCCACCACCGGCCTGGTCAACACCACCGCACTGACCGCCTCAGCCTGCGACTCCAGCGACACCACCTCCCCGGCATGCTCGGCAGCCCGCAGAAAATCCTCCGGAATCTCCGCATCCTCCGGAGCCGACAACACATCCGCACGCAAAACCCCCACCGGCAATTCGTAGGGCACCTCCTCAAGATCCTCCTCAACAGGAGAAGGAGATGATGACACCGTCACCCCAACCGGCATGACCGCTGCCCCGGACTCCTCCTCCTCGGGAATCTCTTCCAGAATCTCCTCAGCCCCCCCCACCATGCCGACCGGCTCTGGCTCTGGCTCTGGTACGGTGCCCTCTGCCAGACTCTCCTGGGGCAGATCCGCATGCACAGTGCCGGTCAATTTCGACTACCTGCCGGCTTGTTCTTGATCCGGCTCTCCAACACCTGGAACCCCTTCAACAGATCCAAGGCACGCTGCAACTGATGATCCTGTTTGACATGACCGGTGATCCGATCCAGATTCTCCTCCTCGTTCTGCTCGCCGCTCCCCTCCTCTTTCCTGGAATCCTTGTCCGGATCCGCAGGCGCAGACTCTTTCTCCGATTTCGGCTCCTTGATCTTCTCTTTCACCGGTTCGGTTTCCGGCCTGGATGGCTCACCATTGCTCCCCTCGGCAGGAGACGACGCCTTTTCCGGGGTTTCGGCATTCTGAAGATGACCCTTCAGATCCGCCTCCTTGGGACGGGGCTGACCCTTCTTGTCCTTGACATCCACATCCTCCACCACAATATCCGGTGCAATCCCCTTGGCCTGAATCGAACGGCCACTCGGGGTGTAATACTGGGCCGTGGTCAACCGCAAACCGGAACCGTCGTTCAAAGGAATGATGGTCTGCACCGAACCCTTGCCAAAGGATTGCGTGCCCATGATCACCGCCCGCTTGTGATCCTGCAACGCCCCGGCCACAATCTCCGAAGCCGATGCCGAACCGCCGTTGATCAACACCACAATCGGTGCCCCCTGGGCCAGATCTCCGGATTGGGCGTCAAACGACATATCCTTGCCCGCAATCCGACCCTTGGTGTACACAATCCGCCCATCCTCCAGAAAGGCATCCGATACCGCCACCGCCTGATCCAGCAAACCACCCGGATCGTTGCGCAGATCCAATACCAAACCCTTGAGCTTGCCCCCCTCGCTCTTTTTGGCCAGCTCGGCCATGGCACTCTCCAGCAACGGCTGGGTCTGCTCGTTGAACTGGATGATGCGCACATACCCGATGCCTGCCGACTCCTCGCGCCACTTGACACTGCGAATCTTGATGATCGCCCGGGTCAGGGTGAAGCTCAACGGCTTGCTCTCCCCTTTGCGCACCACCTGAATCGTCAGCTTGGAACCCGGCTTGCCCCGCATTTTTTTGACGGCATCATGCAACTCCATGTCCACGGTATTGACATCGTCGATCTTGATGATGACATCCCCGGACTTGATCCCCACCCGAAACGCCGGCGTATCCTCAATGGGTGCCACCACGCGAATGCCACGCTCATCCCGGGAGATCTCAATCCCCAAACCACCGAACTCACCGCGCGTATCCACGCGCATCTCCTTGAAATGCTCCGGTGTCAAAAACGACGAGTGGGGATCCAAAGTCTTGAGCATCCCCTGAATGGCACCGTACAGGATCGATTTCTCATCGACCTCCTCGACATAATTCTGCTTGATCAACGAAAAAACCTCGGAAAAAACCCGCAGCTTCTCGTAGGTGACCTGGCTGACTGCCAGCACGTTTTCGGCCATCAGATTGGCCCCCATCAACATGGTGGCCACCGCACCACCCACAAGCCAGGGGCGCCTGCCCCGTTTCGGATCGTTCATGAAATCTCCCGCTCACTCCTGATAACTGTTTCCCGCATTGGGTCTCCTTGACACGCCCGGGAAGGGATGCTGCGGCTGCATACAAGAATCAGACCCAATCCGCACCTGTTTTTCATCCGGCACCTGCCAGCCAGCCCACCGGATTGATGCTCTTGCCCGCTGCCCGCATCTCGAAATACAAACCCGGCACACCATCCAACACACCGGTATCCCCGCTCTCCGCAATGGTCTCTCCGGCCCGCACCCGGTCGCCCTGGGCCACCAGGATGCGCCGATTGTGCCCATACAACGAATACATCTGATCCCCATGCTTGAGAATCAACAACAATCCATACCCCCGGAACCAGTCGGCATACACCACCTCGCCCCCATGGATGGCACGCACCGGGGTGTTGGCCTCCACCCGGTAAAAAAGTCCAGGGGGACGTTTTTCCCATTTGCCGGGCACCGGATTGGGCAGTTGTCCGCGTCGTGCCTGAATCCGGCCTCCGCTCTCCCCGCTCCGCTCTGCACCGGCTTGCGGGGCCGCCTCGTCATGGGGATCCAGGTCAAAATAACCGCTCAACTTCTCCAGAAAGCCGGTCAGATGGTTTTTGGCCTGGGTCAGCTCCTCCACCTTGCGTTGCCGCAGCAGCTCCTCCTCCTGGGTGCGACGCAACAGATCGGCCCGTTTGGCCCGTTCCAGTTGACGGATCTTCTGCTCTTCGGTCAGGTTGGCCGTCAAACTCTCAAGGGTCGCGGCCAGCTCCTGGCTTTTGGCAATGTCGTTGCGCAACCGGGCCGTGGCAATGCGGAAATCGATGAACTCCTGATTGCGCGCCTGAATCAGACGCCCGTAGTAACGCAAACCACGCTGCCCCTCGGTCACACCCTGCCCGGAAAAAAAGACACGGGCCACCCCCTGACCGCCCATCCGATAGATCATCCGCAAATGGCGCGCCAACCGGTCCCGTTGCCTGGCCAGCTCCTCCCGGTTGGTCTGGATGCGGGCGGTCAGTTCCGGTTGCAGCCGCAACGCCTCGCCCTGACGGGCCAACAGCTCGGCCTGACGCCGCTCTCCGGCGCTCAAGGCGCGATCCATCTCTTCCAGCTCCTCCAAAAGCGACCTGGCCCCGCTGCGCGCCTCGCCCAACGCCTGCTGCTCGCGCACCAGCTCGCGCACGGTGCGATTGAGCTGCATCCGTCCCCGCTCCAGCGTGACATGCTCCTGATTGTCGATCTCGCTGCCTGCCAGTGCCACGGCACTGCACCACACGCCAACCAATCCGATCAGAATGGCACGACCGGCCATCAAGATGCAGGATCCTCTGTGGTGATCGG
This sequence comes from Magnetococcales bacterium, assembly GCA_011089965.1. GTDB lineage: Bacteria > Pseudomonadota > Magnetococcia > Magnetococcales > Magnetaquicoccaceae > Magnetaquiglobus. The sequence goes on along the minus strand of JAANAU010000008.1, from coordinate 88,808 downwards.
GCCAGCAATCAACGACCGCCCTTCCATCTCCGGCGGAACCGGCAACCCCATCAATGCCAGCACGGTGGGGGCCACATCACACAAACGACCATCGGTCAGGGTCAGGTGCCGCCTGCCCACATGGATCAACGGGGCCGGATTCAGGGTATGGGCCGTGTGCGGTCCTCCCGACTCATCCACCATGCAGTCGGCATTGCCATGATCCGCCGTGATCAACAGCTCACCGCCCTGCTGCAACACCGCTGCCGCCACCTCGCCCAGACAACGGTCCACGGTTTCGATGGCCTGAACCGCTGCCTCGAAACGACCCGTATGGCCCACCATGTCCGGATTGGCATAGTTGACCACCATCAGATCATATTTCCCGGCATGGACCCGCTCCACCACCTGTCTGGTCAACTCGGCAGCCGACATCTCCGGTTGCAGATCATACGTGGCCACCTTGGGCGAAGGAATCAACAACCGCTCCTCCCCGGGAAACGATACCTCCTGACCTCCATTGAAAAAATAAGTGACATGGGCATATTTTTCCGTCTCGGCAGCCCGCAACTGCCTGAGGCCACCGGCTGCCACCACCTCGCCCAATGTCATGGTGGGAATGGTTGGCGGAAAGGCCACCTCCACCCCCGGCAAGGTGGGATCGTGTTCGGTCAGACACAGATAACCCGACAAGGCGGGACGCCCGGAACGCACGAAATGCGGAAAATCCACATCCAACAAGGCATGGGCGATTTCACGCGCCCGGTCTGCCCGGAAATTCATCATCAGGATGGCATCCCGGTCGCACACCCGGTCAATGGCTCCGCTGCCATCCGGGATCACACACGGTTGCACGAACTCGTCATCTTCTCCGCGCGCATAGGCCTCCAGCACGGCCTGAGCCGCAGATGCCGCCTGCCCGCCCCTCCCTGCCACCAGCATGGCATGGGCACGCTCCACCCGCTCCCAACGCTTGTCCCGATCCATGGCCCAATAGCGTCCGCAGACCGTGGCGATCCGCCCGGCTCCCAGATCCTTCAAACCGGCCTCAAATTCTGCCAGATACTCCAGGGCCGAACGGGGGGGGGTGTCGCGACCATCCAGAAAGGCATGCACCGCAATCCGTGCCACCCCCAGATCACGGGCTGCACGCACCGCGCCCAACAGATGGTTCTGATGCGAATGGACCCCGCCCGGCGACAGCAGACCCAGCACATGCACGGTTCCACCCGCAGCACGTGCCCTTTGCACGGTCCGTACCAACGCCGGATTGCCCGCCAGTTGACCGGTACGCACCGCCCGCTCCACCCGGGTGAAATCCTGATACAGAATCCGTCCAGCCCCCAGGTTGGCATGTCCCACCTCGGAGTTGCCCATCTGGCCATCCGGCAAACCCACCTCTTCACCGCAGGTGGTCAACAGCGCCCGGGGGCGACTGGCCCACCACTGGTCAAAATGGGGCGTGGCCGCCTGAACAATGGCATTGTCCCGGGGATCCGCACGCATGCCCCAGCCATCCAATACGATCAACATCAATGGTTTCGGTCGCATCTGTCCCAAAGCCTGTTTAAAGAAAGTTTCATCACCGGCCAATTGTATCGAACATTCATGCCAATTGCCAGAAATCCATCACCACCACGCCCTCCTGAACCCTTCCGTTGCTTTGGCAAATCGACATAGAATCCCATCTTGAATCTTGCGACTCTTCTTCCGGTTGAGGAGTGACCATGACCAATCTGGCCCAGCCCCACGATGCCTTCTGCAAGGCACTGCTCTCGGATCCGGAGAATGCCGGTGCCTTGTTGCGCACCCATTTGCCAGCACCCATCGTGGCACTGCTCGCCCCCGGCAACCCGGAACTGGTGCCTGGATCGTTTCTCAGCCCGCACCTGCGCGCCCACTACTCGGATCTGCTGTACAAGGCACAAACCACAACGGGCAGAACGATCTTCTTTTACATCCTGATCGAACATAAAAGCTATCCGGACCGGAAAGTGGCCTGGCAGATCGAGCAAGGCCGTCATCGATTTCTGGAGCAGTGGACCAGGGAACATCCGGAGTGGCAGTTGTTGCCAGCAGTGCTTCCCTTGGTACTCTATCATGGTGCCCAGACATGGACCATTCCCACCGACTTTCTCTCTTTGGTCGAATACGATGCTGCCATGCGTCCATGGCTACCGGATTTCACCTATCTGTTGATCGATCTGGGCCAGCTCCCGGATGAGGCGCTCGCACTCCAGGCCCGCCTGCAAGCCGGTCTGATGGCCTTGAAATATGGAACGCGCGATGCCAAAACACAGATGGCGGCATTGGAGAAAATCATCCAGGCCCTCATGCAGGCACCCGAACTTCTCATCCCGCTGATGATCTATTTGATCACCACCTTTGACACGCTCGACCAGAACAGCATAGACACGATTATCGCTCGCGTTGAACCACAGGAGACTGCCATGATGAGATCGCTCTTTGCACGACAGATTATCGCGCAACACAAGGACGCCTGGATCAGCGAAGCCATGACCAAAGGTACGATGCAGGGCCGGGCCGAAGGCCGGGCCGAAGGCCGAGCCGAATTCCTTCTTCAGATGTTGCAGGAACGGTTTGGCTCCATTCCCGACGCCATCCGGGAACAGGTGCTGTCTGCCGGACAGGAGGAGACCAGGACATGGGGCAGCCGACTGCTCAAGGTCAATTCGCTGTCGGAAGTTTTTCAATAAACGCCAAAGGAGTGGGGCTGATCCATGACCGTCAAACGGGCCAAGACCGAAGGGTTGTTCGAGTATGCCACCTTGACCGACCGTCAACAGAAGAATGCCGCCCTGAATCGGGAAGAACAGCGGCAGACCGCCCTGACGCTCCGCTCGGTTCCGCAGCGGCTGGTCTTCGAGTTGACCAATGCCTGCAATCTGGATTGCATCATGTGCGGTCGTGACGGCTTCAAACAGACCTTTTTCGACATCCGGATGCTGGATAAATTCGTTGAGATCCTGCCGGAGGTGGGTGAGGTGACCCTGTTCGGCTGGGGCGAGCCGACGTTGCATCCCAGATTTCTCGCATTGCTGGAATTTTTCACGGCCCACCCGGTTCGGAAATATTTTGTCACCAACGGCACGCGCCTGTCCGCCATTCAGGAGGCGCTGTTCACCCATCAGGTCGATCTGATGGCCGTGAGTCTGGATGGTGCCCGGGCGGCGACCAATGACCGCATCCGCGTGCGTGCCGACTTTGCCGCCATCATTGCCAATCTCACGGAGGTCGTGCAACGTCGTCAACAACTCGGACTCTCTCATCCCTACATCAACTTCGTGATGACGCTCATGCGCAGCAATCTGGAGGAGTTGCCGGAGCTGGTGGATCTGGCGGCCCGGATCGGGATCGAGGAGGTCAAGGCCGTCTATCTGACCGCCTTCAGTCCGGAGATGGTCTCCGAGGTGCTGCTGAACGAACAGGCGTGGGTCAGCGCGGTCTTTGCCGAGGCGATCCGGCGCGGAGAGGCCCGGGGGGTCACCCTGAAACTCCCTTATATCCAGGGCCAGGACAGTGCCGGAGAGGCGGCACACAAACCCTGTTACGTGGGGTGGCGGGATCTGTTCCTGGGGTCCGACGGTTATGTGCGTCCCTGCCAGTCAACGGCCATGAAACTGTTTCACTTCGAAAAATATCCAACCTTTGCCCGGATGTGGAATTCGGAGGAGTATCAGGATTTCCGCCGTCGGGTCAATGATCCGGACACCATGCCTGAGGAGTGTCGGCGCTGTTATCAATCCTCGCACGCCAACTGGAACCGGCCCACCTCGTTCGTGCAGACCGGCATCCAGTTTGCGCCCACCTGGGAACGACCGGTCAACCGGACGCAGGGGTGAAGATGCGAATCAGCTCGCTGGTGGTCAAAATGCGGCCATACTCCACACCTGCCCCATGCAGGGCATCACGCACCGTATCCAGGGCGGTCAGGTAGAGGCAGGAACCCCGATCCTCAGCCTGGCATGCCTCTTCCAGGCTGCGGACCACCACGGGAATGGCGCTGTCCAGCATGTACAGGCTCTCCACCACGGTTGCGGGATTGCCCACTTCGCACACCACCAGCCGTTCGGTTGCGGCCAGGCCATGGTACTGTTCCACCACGGACTGATAGATGGCACCGGTGACCACCTCGGACTCCATATGTCGCAAGGTGGCGCGCATGTTTGGATCCTCCTCCCACAACAGGCAGCGGGTCAGGGCTTCATAGGCACCGATGTAATCGTTCAACTGGCGATGAATCTGAGCCGAAACCGCAGCCCGTTTCAGTATGAAATTGTTGATGGTTTCCAAAACAATGGCGCGGTTGCCGGGATTGAACCCGGTCATGCCGTGATTGGCCATGGCCAACGCTGCGATCATCTCCAAAGCGCCGCGATAGCGATCCAGATGCGAGGTGATATCCATCACCCCGGCCTTGCGGTCATTGAGGCTGTTGAGCGGGGTACGGGTGACCGCCACATAGAACTGGGTGGGGTGAAACCGGATGCGGCCATACTCCAGGGCACGGAAATCCATCACGAACGGCAGGGTCACCAGATGGGGTTCATACATCACCCGGGTATAGGTGGCCGTGCGATGAATCCCCTGTTCGGGAAAGATGTGCCGTGCCAGAATGAAGTTGAACAACTCCGCACTCTGCTCCTTGCCAAAGGAGACCGGCTCATCGATCTGATAGAAGAGTCCCCCATCGCTGTTGCTGACATCATCCCACAACCGCCAGGAAGCATGGCTGGCCACGATATCCGGATGCTGACTCATATAATCGATTTCGGCCAGCAAAGCGTCCGGAATCAGGCGGTCATCGTCGGCCAGACGCACGAAGAACTCTCCCCGCGCCATGCGCAGCACCGAGATGTGATTTTTCATCACCCCGACATTGCTCTTGTGCCGCACGTAGCGAAAATGGGGAAACTGGGCACCCAGTTCCCGGGCCACCCGTTCGGTATCGTCTTCGGAGTTGTTGTCCGAGACCACGATCTCGACAGCCCGGCCACAATCGAGGGTCCAGCGCAGATGGTCCAGGGTGGCGGCCAGAAGCTCCTGACGGTTGTAGGTGGGGATGCAGATGCTCAACAGGATGGGTGGGGACGACATGGGGACTCTCCTTGCCAGAGGACGGACCAGAAATTCCGCCCCATGATGCCCTTGCAGACCCTAAAAATTCAAGATCAAAGCTGAAACCAACTCCGGCCTTGACGAAAAGGGCATCCGCATCCATCTTTAATACCGTCCAGTCACGAATTCACCCGCAACACAAAACCAACAACGCGCAAGCGAGGATGCCATGCCCATTTCCCTGGCCAAGGGTCAACGGGTCTCTCTGGAAAAAGAGACCGGAAAAAGTTACGAAAAGATCATCATGGGACTCGGTTGGGATGCCCGTCCCCAAGCCAAAAAGGGTCTCTTTGGTTTCTTGAGCAGTGGAGGTGACAAGGAGATCGATCTGGACGCCTCGGTAGGACTGTTCGATGCCCAGGGAATGCTGATGGATCAGGTATGGTTCCGGCAGTTGCGCAGTCTGGATGGTGCGGTGGAACATACCGGCGACAACCTCACCGGCAAGGGCGAAGGGGATGACGAACAGATCATCGTGGCCTTGAGTCGCATTCCGGCCAAGGTACATGCCATGGTATTCATTGTCAGTTCCTACTCCAATGACACCTTTGACACCATCAACAACGCCTTCTGCCGCATGGTCGATGCCAGCAACGGCCAGGAGATCCTGCGTTACCAGTTGAGCAGTCACGGCTCGCACACGGCCATGCTCATGATGAGTCTCTACCGCAAGGAGAATGGCTGGTCGGTACGCGCCGTGGGCGAACCGGCCCAGGGACGCACCATTGCCGATCTGGCAGACCGCATGCGTCAATTCATCTGACAACTACCCTTTCAACGTACGTCCCAAGGAGAGTTCCAATGCCTGTTTCTTTGTCAAAAGGTGGTAATGTTTCGTTGTCCAAAGAGGCTCCCGGCATGAAGGCGGCCATGGTGGGTCTGGGTTGGGATGCCCGTTCCACCGATGGTCAACCTTTTGATCTGGATGGGGTGGTTTTCATTCTGGGTGCCAATGGCAAGGTGCGTTCGGACAGTGATTTCGTCTTTTACAACAATCCAAAAGGGGCCAATGGTGCCGTGCAGCATCAGGGTGACAACCGCACCGGTGTCGGTACGGGCGATGACGAACAGATCCTGATGAATCTGGAAGGGATCCCGGCAGATGTGGACAAGGTGGTGATTGCGGCCACCATTCACGAGGCCGATGTGCGTCGGCAGAACTTCGGACAGGTCAACAACGCTTACATGCGCGTGCTCAATGCCGAAGGGGGTGCGGAAATCGCCCGTTATGATCTCAGCGAGGATGCCTCCACAGAAGCGGCCATGATCTTTGGTGAAATCTACAAAAGAAACGGCGAATGGAAATTCCGCGCCGTGGGACAGGGGTTTGCCGGCGGATTGGGGCCTTTGGCACGCAACTATGGGGTGGATGTGGGCTGACCTGTTTGATCTCACCGGGAGTACGTCATCATTGGCGTACTCTCTTTTGTTGATTGCATTCTGCCAGGATCCGGAACGCACATGAACACGCAAAATGAATGGAAAGAACGGGGGCAACGAGCTGTCGGGGCGGCAACCGATCTGGCAGCGGGTCTGTTCAAGGGGTTGCAGAACATCGGTTCCCGCGTTCAGTCCGCCCAGTACAAGCCGATTGTGGAGGCGTTTTGTGCCTGGTGCGGTTTGATGGCAGCCCAGAAGGGGCGTTTGAAACGGACCGAGATCGAGGCTTTTCGCAATTTTCTGTTGCAGAATCGTCAACATCCGGTCTTTGGTGGTTTTCCGATAGAGGAGTTGATTGACAAGTTCAAAGAGTATGCCGTCAAAGCCTTTCTGGAAGAGGATGCGGTGTTTCACACCGTGTTGCATCCGATTCCCCAGGATTCGGAGGAGGCACGTCTGATCGTCACCGGTTGTTTGAATGTCATCTATGCCGATGGCTATTGTGATGATGCCGAACGGCAGCAATTGGATCTGCTGGCCCAGCGTTTGGGCATCAACACCGAGATCATGGCGCGCAAGATGGGGATCATTCTGCCCCCGACAAATCCGGCGGCCACGCCTTATTACGGGTCGGTTGGTCAGGCAGCCGTTCCCTCCGGGGGTTCGCCTTTTCAGGCCATGCCTGCACCTCAGGCCTATGCACCGCCCCCCCCACCGCCACAGGCCGCACCGTCACCGCCTCCTCCGGTTGCGTCTGTACCGCCTGCGGGTGGACAGTTATGCGGCATGTGTCAAGGCAAGGGTTGTGTTTTCTGCAATCAGACCGGGTACAAGGGATGACGGTGATGCATGCTTCAGAGTCGCTTCAGAAGGCGGAGATGGTGCGTATTCTGCTTGAGACCGAAGGCAGGGTGATGTTGTGTTTGGATGCCACGGTACGTGGTGTGGAGGTGCCCAGACGGTTTGGCAAGGACAATGGTTTGCGGTTGATTCTCAACCGCAACATGCCGCAACCGATTGAGATTGGTGTGACGGCCATTGAGTCCGAGTTGCGTTTCGGGGGAATTCCGCACTATTGTGTCATTCCATATGAAGCGTTGTGGGGGGTATTCAATCCGGACACGCGACATGGCATGTTCTGGGGCGACTCCATGCCCGAGGAGATTCGCGCCCGTCACAGTGTCGAGGAGTCCACTTTGCGTTTGCCCGAGGCCTTTGTGCAATCGGCGGAACCGGCTCCGGTGGTTCCGGTTCCGGCTCCGGCTCCGGCTCCGGCCAAGGTGGCATTGCGTGTGATTGACGGTGGTGATGGTGGCAATGTGCCGACCGAGTCATCCAAGCGGTCCCGTCCCAATTTGCGGGTTGTCTCCTGATGCGGATCCAAGAGTTGTTTTACGATTAAAAAAAAGAGGGGGTCTGGGGGATTCATCCCCCAGGGTTTTCATGTTTAAAAAAATAATATTTTAATATTTTATGTTTAAAAGATTTAAGAGATTTAAAGTCAAAAGATTAAAGTCCCAGGGGCCTTGCCCCTGGACCCCACCAGGGGGGTAACCCCCCTGGACCCCTGATCCTCTATTTCCATGGATCTGAATCCTTCATCCATCCACCCATCCCTGAACACCATGACCCGCGAAAAACACCGCTTTGTCTGCCAGGAATGCGGCGCCGAACATGGACGCTGGGAAGGCCGCTGCCATACATGCGGAGCCTGGAACAGCCTGAAATCCTTCACCATCCCCCCCCAAACCAAACGCCCCACCCCATCCTTGCCCGGTACATCAATACCACCCATCCCCCTGGCCGCCATCACCCCGGATACCCAAACCCGCCTGACAACCGGCATGACCGAACTGGACCGCGCCCTGGGCGGCGGCTTGACACCCGCATCCGCCGTGCTGATCGCCGGAGACCCGGGAATCGGGAAATCCACCCTCCTCCTGACCGCCCTGAACGCCCTCTCCAGCTACGGCACCGTACTGTACCTCTCCGGCGAAGAGTCCACCCAACAAATCCGTCAACGCGCGGACCGACTGGCCATCACCGGAAATTCATTGCTGATCCTGATGGAAAATCGCCTGGAAACCGCCATGGCAACCATCCAAACCACAACCCCAACCGTGGTGGCCATCGACTCCATCCAAACCATGGCCTCAGACCTCATCCCAGCCGGAGCCGGAACCGTCTCCCAGGTGCGCGAATGCGCAGCCCGCCTGATCCAATTGGCAAAACAGCATAACTTTTCCCTGCTCCTGATCGGACACGTCACCAAAGAAGGCCAAATCGCCGGCCCCCGCGTGCTGGAACATATGGTCGATACCGTGCTCTACTTCGAAGGGGAACGCGGACACGACTACCGCATCCTGCGCGCCATCAAAAATCGCTTCGGACCTGCCAACGAAATCGGCGTCTTTGAAATGCGCGAACAAGGACTGATCGAAGTTCCCAATCCGTCCGAACTGTTCCTGACAGATCGCAACGCCAACGTTGCCGGCACCGTGGTCTTTGCCGGCATGGAAGGAACCCGCCCCCTGCTGATGGAAATCCAATCCCTGGCCGCCCCCTCCCTGCTCGCCCAACCACGCCGCGCCACCCTGGGCTTTGATCCCAATCGCCTGGCCATGCTGGCCGCCGTGCTGGAAAAACGCATCGGATTGGGACTGTTCAACCATGACCTGTTCCTGAACGTGGCAGGAGGCTTCCGCATCTCCGAACCCGCCGCCGACCTGGCAGTGGTGGCCTCCATCGTGGCCTCCCATCGCAACCTGGCCGTGGACCCGGGATTGGTGCTGTTCGGAGAAGTGGGCCTGGGCGGCGAAGTGCGCGCCGTCTCCCACGCCGGACCCAGATTGAAAGAAGCCGATAAACTGGGCTTCACCCGCTGCCTGGCTCCCGCGCAAAGCCTGAAAAACAGCCCGCGCGGCCTGAACATCACCTGCCAACCCATCTCCAACCTGACCGAAATGATGGAACACCTGTTCCAATCCACTTTCCATAATCATCATAACAAATAATACCAATCATTCATGTACATTTTTTTGACAAACCTGCCCCAATCCCGTATGCTGTAGAGATCACAACAACCGCAAACAAACCTCCCCGGATCTCCGACATTGGACCTTTATCACCAAGATCATTTTCATGACGAATGTGGTGTTTTCGGGGTCTACAATCACCCTGAAGCTGCCAATCTGGTCTATCTGGGCCTGTACGCACTGCAACACCGTGGACAGGAGTCGGCAGGGATCATCTCGGTGGACGAACGCCTGTTTCTGGCCACCCGGGGTCCGGGACTGGTTGCGGATGTGTTCCGCCGCAATGAACTGGACGGCCTGAAAGGGAAACAGGCCATTGGCCATGTGCGCTACTCCACCTCGGGGGGCAGCAACAATGCCCGCAACCGGCAACCTTTGATGGTGGATACGGCCCACGGAGGCATGGCCATGGCCCATAACGGCAATCTGGTCAATGCCGTCGAGATGCGCCGCACACTGGAACGTCGCGGCTCGATCTTCCAGTCCACCATGGATACCGAGGTGATCGTCCATCTGACCGCCCTGTCGCGGCGCAAAAGCTTTGTGGAACGTCTGGTCGATGCCCTGAGCCAGGTGGAAGGGTCGTATGCACTGCTGGCCATGAACGAACAGTGCATCATCGCTGCCCGGGATCCGTATGGGATCCGTCCGCTGGTGCTGGGCAGGATCGGGGAGAACAGTTATGTGGTCTCATCCGAAACCTGCGCCCTCAACCTGATCGAGGCCGAATTCATCCGCGACGTGGAACCGGGTGAAGTGATCCTGATCGGACCACAAGGGGTGGAATCGTTTTTTCCCTTTCCCCGCCGCAAACGGTGCCTGTGCATTTTCGAATATATCTATTTTGCCCGGCCGGACTCCAACATCGACGGGGTCAATGTCTATGCCACACGCAAACGGATCGGCATGCGACTGGCACAGGAGCATCCGGTTTTGGAAGCGGATCTGGTGATTCCGGTTCCGGACTCCGGGGTGCCGGCAGCCTTGGGATTTGCCCATGCTTCCGGGATTCCGTTCGAGCTGGGGATCATCCGCAACCACTATGTGGGCCGCACCTTCATTGAACCGCAACAGTCGATCCGCCATTTCGGGGTCAAGATCAAACTCAACCCCAATCCGGACATCATTCAAGGCAAACATGTGGTACTGGTGGACGACTCCATCGTGCGCGGAACCACCAGCCGCAAGATCGTCAAAATGGTGCGCGCTGCCGGTGCCAAATCGGTCCATCTGCGCATCTCCTCGCCCCCGACCACCCATCCCTGTTATTACGGCATCGACACCCCGACCCAAAGCGAACTGCTGGCCTCCTCCCACAGCGTGGAAGAGATGCGCACCTACGTCACTGCCGACTCTCTGGCCTTTCTCTCTTTGGAAGGGATGTATGCGGCGGTGAACGGCCATGGACTTGGCTACTGCGATGCCTGTTTCTCTGGCCGTTATCCGGTGCCGTTTCCACACCACGAAGAGAACGCCCAGTTGACGCTCTTGCAAGAGAACCAGGAGTTTGAGCGGTGATCCAAACACTGGATGCATCTGAAGTGGGAAGCACTGAAAGGAGAAATAATGGCTCCTCGCTGTTCCACGTGGGTTGGATACCCGGTTCCATTGCCCTGATCGACGACCAGTCAGGGCGACGTTATGCCCAGACCTTGCGCATCACCCTCATGGGGACTGTGGGGTTGGTGTTCCTGGCCAAACAGAACGGTGCCATCCTGGCTGTTCTGCGGGAACAAGGCATGTACCTTTCGGATTCTGTCTTGAATGCGGCATTGTCCCTGGTTGGTGAATCGTGGCGATAAGTTGTCAGTTCCCCCTGACCGCTATCTCGCTGCTTTCATGCCCGAAGGAAAACATGTGCAAATATCATGTGTTACAGATAGTTGCTGAATTTTTTATCTTCCCGGAGGAGTTGCATTACCCCTTGCGACTGGTACACATTTATGGTACACAAAATCGTACACCATAAACAAGAAACTGATCGCAAATCAATAGGTTACGAGGTTTGACGGATTATCCTTGCTCCTCGTCCATTTAGTTTTTACTCGCATTCTCCAGTTGTTGACCCTCCGACACACCCTGCCGAAATATCCTAATAAATTCAAAGGTTAGAAAACAACGACGGAGAACCCACCGCACCCGTTGTTGCCCTCCCATTGCCGTTTCTGGCTCCAGGACTCTCCTTTTTGGCCTCTCTTCTCCATTTCAACCCCACGCACCGGGGGTGAGTGTGCTTTAACCCCACCCGCGATTTTATTGAACTTTTTTTCACCCAGTTCGAATAGGGAGGTGGGCGACATTGCCAGAAAGCGCATGTTGGGTGGGTGGAGTTCAGGCGTGGCGCGGGTTGGAGTGGGTTGAGTCGGAAATTTTGCGCCCCTTGGCACACACCGAGCAGAAACGACTCTTGCAGGATCGCGGGATTTGGCAGGTCTGATCGAGATGATCAGGGCAGGCAAAGGTGGAAAAGCCGAGGCCATCAGGCTCTCGGCAATTCATGACTTTCCACACGTTGCATGCCACAACCCAAACGAACAGCTTCGGATAACGAGCAAGGTATTTTCTCCAATTTTCCCGGAAAATCCTCTTCAACGTGAATGGGCTACTGCGAACGGTCTCCATCGGCTCGGAATATATCAAAAAGTGATAGATTCGGAAGGGCTTTCAATTGCCGATGGTGGAAAAGACGCGAGACTCAATGGGGTGTGGGGCGAAGCCCAAGGATTTGCCTTTGACTTTGCCTTTGACTTTTTGCCCGAAGGGCATCATGTTCTATGTGGACAACTCAAAAAGGCGGACACACCCGGTCGGACGGAAATTGCCCAATGCCTGGGGGCTGTACGATATCCACGGCAATGTGCGTGAGTGGGTCTCCGATTGGTTCAGGGCGATATCGGATGCTGCCGTGACTGATCCACAGGGGCCGGAAACCGGCACCTATCGGGTGGTCCAGGGTCCGGGGGGATGGTACAGTGTGCCAGCCACGCTGCGTTCATATCGAAGCCATGACGAATCCGGTTATCGGGATGGTTATCTGAGTGCCCGACTGGTGATGGAGGAAGGGGCGGATTGAAGAAAAACCGGTGCTGGGCAGTGGGCTGCGCGTCGTAGGAGCTGTGATTGGTTGGTGAACATAAGTATATTGGATTGCATGGTAAACAAACTCAATTATGGATAGAGGATGGAAGCATGGAGAATCGGTATCTTTTCGGTGTTTGTGTTATTGGAATGGTCGCGATGGGGGGAATGCACGATGTGGATGCTGGCGCACCCACAGTGGCCAATCCGATCGGGAGTGTGACATGGAGTGGGAGCGGGACCAAGACGTATCAATTTCCAGCCAATACCTTTCGTGACATTGATAATGACGTCTTGAGCTACGTTGCAACCAAGCTGGATGGTTCCCCACTGCCATCCTGGTTGCGTTTTGACAGAGCAACACGCACATTTTCCGGTAATCCGCCTCAAGGCACCTCCTATGTGAATGTCAAAATCATTGCAAGCGATGGACGGGGCGGGAGTACCAACACCACCTTCCGACTGAATATCAATACGGCCAACGATGCTCCGGAAATCCGTAACAGCATCCCGGACCAAAGTTGGCGGCGTGGTAAAGCGTACTCTTTCCAGCTTCCACCGGATACGTTCCGAGACCGGGATGGTGATTCGATGTATCTGACGGCACGGTTGGCCAGTGGATCGGCGTTGCCATCCTGGTTGCGGTTCACACCATCGACGCGCACCTTTGCCGGAACCCCTCCAACAGGCGTCTCTGCGTTGAGTGTTGTCGTATCGGCAAATGATAACCACGGAGGGATTGTACGGGATACGTTCGTCATCAGTTTCTACACGAATCGTCCGCCCGTTGCCGTGTCCGATGCCATTACCGTGAATAACCTTGTTGCCATAACGGATACATTGAGCGCATCGGATCCGGATCAGGACCAACTCAGCTATGCCATCATTGCACAGGGGAGTCAGGGAACGGCAACCATTACCAATCGTGCGACCGGTGCATTCACGTATACCCCCCATGCCGCTGCGAGCGGCAGCGATATATTCACGTTCCAGGTCAATGACGGGCGTGCCAATTCGAATATCGCCACCGTGACGGTCACCTTTGCAACCAGCCAGAACAGTCCGCCCGTGGCAACGGATGGCACCCTCAAGGTGGGCGAAGCCATGACTGCGACCGGAATGTTGACCGCAACCGATGCCGAAGACGATACGCTGACGTACCGTATCATCGCCAATGGCTCCAAGGGGGTTGTCACGATCACCAATCCGGCAACCGGTGCGTATTCTTATACCCCTTCCGCAGGGGTGAGTGGAACCGATACCTTCACGTTTTCCGTCCGTGATGGACAGCTTGACTCCAATACCGGTACGGTCAGTGTGGAAATATTGCCCGTGGAGGTGACCAACAGTTTGGGAATGAGATTCCGGTTGATACCCTCTGGATCCTTCCGGATGGGTAGCCCGGAGACCGAATCGGGCCGAAGCCTGGATGAGGGACCACAGCATACCGTCATCATTAGCAGATCATTCTATATGCAAACAACCGAAGTGACGCAGGAACAGTGGAAACTGGTGATGGGGAACAATCCATCCTATTTCGTCCGCTGTGGCGATAACTGTCCGGTGGAGTCAGTGTCGTGGAATACGGTACAGTCGTTTCTCACCACCTTGAATGGACGTCAAGAGGGCAGCTACCGCTTGCCGACCGAGGCGGAGCGGGAGTATGCGACTCGTGCTGGCACGACAACCCGGTATGCATTCGGAACGACATCCACCAATTTGGGGAATCATGCGTGGTATCATGAGAACTCCTCGGATATGACCCACCCGGTTGCCCAGAAATTGCCGAATCCGTGGGGGTTGTATGACATGTACGGCAATGTCTGGGAGTGGGTATCCGACTGGTATTCCGCTACATCATACACATCCGCCACGGAAACAGATCCGCAGGGACCACTCTCGGGTACGAAGCGTTCCCATCGAGGTGGTGGTTGGGATTACGGTTCTTCCTATCTGCGCACGGCCAATCGTGGACATAAGGCACCCGATGTGTCGTACTATTCAATTGGTTTCCGTCTGGTCAAGGTTCCCTGATCTCGTGCAAGAGGGGTACTGGGAGCCGTATGCCTCCAGTACCCCATCCACAATCGGAACCGCTCAGGAGTGGTTCGGGATCAGGGCAAGGAGTGCCTCCTCATCCAAGACCTCAACCCCCAACTCCTGCGCCTGGGTCAGCTTGGAGCCGGGGGCAGTGGGCACTGGGCTGCGACTATTCGCAAGATCCCATCTTGACGTGAATCTGACCGACCAAACTCCATCAGCTCACCCCATGATCAAGCTGCTTTCCTCATCCGCAAAATCGCTTCTACCGTCAGTGGTGCCTTCTGAAACCCAAGTTCAGACTTCCTGATCCCGCGCTACTTTTTGTTGGCACTTTATTTTTTTTCAAACGTCACACCAATGTGTAAATTAATTTATCACCTTTCTCAGGATTATAAAACTTGAGCTGATTGAGTTCTTCCAGAAGAGCAGTGACAACACGGTCATACATTGGGTTGGCCATACGATGAATTTGAATCGTAAGCGTTTTGGCGCATTCATCTGGCATGATGTCAGCAAATGCAACAAAAAGTTCTCGAATTAAAGCTCGCGCATCTTCCTCTTTATTCAGATGTCGACGCAGGATTGCATCCAGACGCCGAACTCGACGCCCAGATCGCCCTGCTCATGACCGAGACGCTCCCACCCCGCATCTCATTGGATGACGACGATCTGACCGCCACCCTGGCACCTGCATCCGGGCTGTTCACCAGCTTTTTTACGGAATGAACCAACCCAACCAGGGCCGCCCTGCTGAAGGGTCGAGATTTTTTTTCAAGACCCTTGGCTTTTGTTGCGGTTTGGGTTATGGTAATCGATGACTGATTCATGCGGGATCTTGGGAAAAGTCGGCCTGGCCGGCTTTTTTGGTTTCAATGGTCTGGCAATCGGTCACTTGAGGATTGAAATCGACCGGGGATCGCACCATCAACCGAGGCTGCAACCGCTTTGACCGACCAACCTGCACCCCAACCGACCGCTTCCACCCCAGACCTGGAAGAGCTGGCTGCCACGGCAGCTGCGGCAGAAGGGTGCGAGGTCGTGGCTGTGGAACTGCTCGCCGAACGGGGTGGCCGATTGATCCGGCTGGTGCTGGATCGCCCGGAAGGTGGATTGCAACTGGATCACTGTGCAGCGGTCAGTGAACGGCTGTCGGCATTGCTGGATCTGCACGACCCGATAGGCAGCACCTATCGGCTGGAGGTCTCCTCGCCAGGCTTGACCCGACCTTTGAAGAAACGGGAAGAGTTCATCCGTTTCCAGGGACGCCTGGCCGCACTCCATCTGTTCACGGCACTGCCTGCGGAAACACTGCCTGCACCCACGGCCTCTGGTCCTGGCAAAAGCGCAGCCCGCAAGGCCACACATACGACCAACCGCAAACTGGTCAAAGGGATTTTGCAGGGCATGGAAGAGGACGATGTGCTGATCGAGGTGGCTGCCACCTGCCTGCGCATCCCTTTGGCAGCCATCAGCAAGGCCCATCTCGACTTTGAATTTTAGCTGCAAAGGATCGGATCGCATTCATGAGTGCTGAAATCGTACAGATCGCCGAACAACTGGCCCGGGAAAAAGGGATTCCCCGGGATATTGTCATCGAGGCCATGGAAGATGCCATCCGCACGGCTTCCAAACGCAAATACGGTGCCCACAAAAACATCCAGGTGACCTTCGAGGGCAAATCCGGAGACTTCAAACTCAACCAGTTGCGCGAGGTGGTCGAAAACGAAGATGCCCCTGGCTACGAAGGGCCGGACACCCACATGCTGCTGTCGGATGCACAGAGGCTCAATCCCTCGGCCAAAATCGGCGACTTTCTGGCCGAACCCTTACCCCCCATCGAATTCGGACGCATTGCCGCCCAAACCGCCAAACAGGTGATTGTCCAAAAGGTGCGCGAGGCGGAACGGGCCAGCGTTTTCCGCGAATATGTGGATCGCAAGGGCACTTTGGTGAACGGTCTGGTCAAACGGGTGGAACGGAACAACATCTACGTGGATCTGGGCCGGGCCGCTGCGTTTCTGCCCCACGAACACCAACTGTTCCGGGAACACTACCGTCCCGGGGACCGGATTCGCGCCTACATTCACGAAGTGCGGGATGTCCAACGCGGCCCGCAGATCATCCTGTCGCGCACAGCCCCGGAAATGGTGCCCAAACTCTTTGAAATGGAAGTCCCGGAGATCTACGACGGCATTGTCGAAATCCGTGCCGTGGCCCGGGATCCGGGCTTTCGCAGCAAAATCGCCGTGCGCTCGAACGATGCCCATGTGGATCCGGTCGGAGCCTGCGTGGGGATACGGGGTTCCCGGGTGCAGGGTGTGGTGACCGAACTCCAGGGCGAACGCATCGACATCATCGAATGGTCCTCGGATCCGGCGGTCTTCGTGTGCAATGCCCTGGCCCCGGCAGAAGTGATCAAGGTGGTGATGGATGAAGAAGAGACCCGCATCAAGGTGATCGTGGATGAGGATCAACTCTCCCTGGCCATTGGCCGCCGTGGTCAAAATGTGCGGCTGGCTTCGGAACTGACCGGCTGGAAGATCGACATCATCACCGAACGGGAAGAGGCGGAAAATCGCGTCGAAGAGTTCAGCGCCATTGCCAGGGAGTTCATGCACCGGCTCGATCTGGATGAAGATGTGGCAACCTCTCTGGTCCAGGAAGGGTTCACCACACTGGAAGAGGTGGCCTATGTGCCTTTGGATGAGTTGGCGGGCATCGACGGCTTTGACGAAGAGATTGCCCGGGAGCTGCGCACCCGCGCCCGGGATCAGCTCTTGCACAAAGCCTTGGAGAACGAAGAACGCAAGGCTGCCTTGTCCATTGACCCGCGCATTTCGCAACTGCACGGTCTGACCGATGGCATGGTGATCGCCATGGCGGAAAAAGGGATCAAAGAGCTGGATGACCTGGCGGATCTGGCAGCGGATGAGCTTCTGGAGATGATCGGCAATACCTTGAGCCGCAAGGAGGTGGAACGGGTGATCCTCCAGGCGCGAGAAGTGGCAGGCTGGTTTGCGGAGTGAGTCTGCCACCGGAATCCGAAGCCCATGAACCGCTGCGTCGCTGCGCGATCACCCGCAACCGCCGCCCCAGGGAGCTTTTGCTGCGTTTTGTGACCGCTCCAGGGGGTGGCCTGGTGGAAGATCTGGCCCATAAACTGCCGGGACGCGGAATTCATGTGCTGCCTGATCAAAAACGGGTGACGACCCTGCTGACACGGCATAAAATGTCTGGTGAGGCCATTGCCGCTGTTTTGCAGCGTCTGGCAGTTGCCCTGGAACAACGCCTGCTGGATGGCGTGGGTCTGGCGCGCCGTACCGGAGAGTGTCGTCAGGGGTTTCGGGAGGTGGAAGAGCTGCTCAAACGCGGTGCCCGACCCCTGCTGCTGCTGGCCGAAGATGCGGCCACGCTGCAAGACCGGGTGAATGGTCTGGTGCAGGGTTTGACCGGCGTGGAGGTGATCCGGGTTCCGGCCAGCTCCCGGTTGGGTACGATCTGGTCCGGTCGGCCTGTGGTGCTGGTGGCAGTCACCCATGTCGGCATTCAGACGCGCATTCGGGCCGATGCCATGCGCTGGTGGAGTTTTACCCGGGATACGACCCACTCCGGGGAAAAGAATCAAAAGGGTGGATGACAACCAATCAGGAGTGCATGCTGAGCACTCAAACGGTGGAGAAGGTTCTGTTGAGCGATTTGCATGACAATGACGGCGATGGTGACAATGGCGACAACGGACGGCTGAAACTGACAGCCCCGCGACGCATCGTGCTGCGCAAAACGGTGGAGGGAGGATCGATCAAACAAAATTTCTCCCATGGCCGCAGCAAAAGTGTGGTCGTGGAGGTACGCAAAAAGCGGACCTTCGTCAAGAGCGGCGATGAGAACGAGACCATAGGTGTGGTCCGCGAGGAGGTCAACGCACGCGACAAACCGCGTGGCACGTCACCACCGACCGCACCCTCTGAACCGGTCAAGGATCGCAAACAACACATCCTCACGCCCATGACCCCGGCAGAACGCCAATCCTTCCAGGAGAAACAGGAACTGGAACGGCAGGTGCGTGACCAGGCCGAACGGGAACGGCTGGAACGGGAACGGCTGGAGGCGGAACAACGCCGTCTGGAGGCCGAACGCCTGGAGGCCGAACGCCGCGAACGGGAACACCGGGAACAGCAGGAACGGGAGCGACAGGAAGCCGAACAAAAGGCACAGGATGCCTTGCTGAAGGCCAAACAACAGGAAGAGACGGCCAAAGCCACAGAGGAAAGCTCCAGCTCCACCAGCGTTCCAGCCGAGCCATTGTCCGTGCCCCCTCCTGCTGCGCCAACGCCGCCCGCTCCCACGGAAGCGCGTCTGGTGGTCAAGCCAGCCACGGATCGGCCACGAAGCGCCGCATCCAAACCTCAAGGGGCTGCGGCTGCGGCATCGGTCCGCATGGACCCGACGCGCACATCTGCCTCGACAGCGGCACCGACAAATCAACCCTCTGCTCCGGCACGTTCGGGCACGCCATCCCCGTCTCCGCGCACCACAGCTCCCCGGGAAACTTTGGTCAGACCGCACGCACCACGCTCCACGCCAGCACCGACTGCCACGGCAGCCGCTGCGGAGGAGTCCAGGACCACACCAGCGACCCCCCCGAAAGAGGAGCAGCCCAAAAATCTGACCCGTGCCCAACGGGAAGATCTGGCGCGCAAGAAGACCGAACAACTGGTGGCCAAACGGCTCACGCAGCTCAACGAACTGCGGGAACAGAAACGCAAGATCGATGAGCGCCGTTCCCTGGAGACCCCCACCGAAAGCACCACCGGGGAGAGCGAACGGGAAACCCTGAAAAGCAAAGGAAAACGCAAAGGCAAAAAGCCGATTCTGCCCACTCTGCCCCAGGAGAAGCAGCTTCCGGCCCGCAAAGGGGGGATCGGTGTCAAGCCGCCGCTGCGGCGTGGCATGGGCGGCGGACGGTTTGACCAACCCTCTCAGCAACCGGTCTTGCGGGATGTGATCATTCCCGAAGTGATCACGGTGGGAGAATTGGCCAGCCGGATGGCGATCAAATCCTCGGAGGTGATCAAGCGGCTCATGGCCCAGGGGATGATGGTCACCATCAACCAGGTGCTGGATCAGGATACCGCCGTTCTGGTGGTGGAAGAGCTGGGTCACCGGCCCAAGACCATCTCCGAAGGGGCGGCCATCGAGGCCGAACTGGCAGACAGCAACGATCTGGACAAGGATCTGACGCTGCGTCCGCCGGTGGTGACGATCATGGGTCACGTGGACCACGGCAAAACCTCGCTGCTGGACGCGATCCGCAAGACCGACGTGGCGGCACGGGAGTTCGGTGGGATCACGCAACACATCGGCGCCTATCAGGTGATGATGGAGACCGGTCAACAGATCACCTTCCTGGATACGCCCGGCCATGCCGCATTCACGGCCATGCGCGCCCGTGGCGCCAAGGTGACCGACATCGTGGTGCTGGTGGTGGCTGCCGATGACGGGGTGATGCCGCAAACCCTGGAGGCGCTCAACCACGCCAAGGCCGCCAATGTGCCGATCATCGTGGCCATCAACAAAATCGACCGTTCGGGTGCCAATCCGGATCGGGTGATGCAGCAGTTGTCGGATCAGGGTCTGATCCCCGAAGCCTGGGGTGGAGAGGTGATCTATCTGAACGTGTCGGCCAAGATGGGCATCGGGATTGAAAGCCTCAAGGAGATGATCCTGTTGCAGGCGGAAATTCTCAACCTGCGTGCCAACTTCGGCAAGAAGGCCCGGGGCTTCATCATCGAAGCCAAACTCGACAAGGGACGGGGGGCTGTGGCCACCTGTCTGGTGGCCAATGGCGTCTTGCGCGTGGGCGACATCTTTGTGGTCGGCTCGGAGTGGGGCAAGATTCGCGGTCTGCTCAACGACAAGGGACTACCGGTGCTGGAGGCCCCGCCTGCCATGCCGGTGGAGGTGATCGGTCTGTCGGGCGTACCTTCTGCCGGTGACGACCTGATCACCGTGCCGGATGAACGGCGTGCCAAAGAGATCGCCGCCTTCCGCATGCGCAAACAGAAAGAGCTGGAACTGGCCAAACAACTGCCCACCCCGAAACTCGATGACCTGTTTGACCAGATCAAACAAGGGGAGATGGAGGAGGTCAAGGTGGTGATCAAGGCCGACGTGCAAGGGTCGGTGGAAGCTGTGGCCGATGCATTGCTGAAGATCACCCACGAAAAGATCCGGGTCAACATCATCCATACCGGCGTGGGCGGCATCACGGAATCGGATGTGATGCTGGCCGTGGCCTCGCATGCTCTGGTGGTGGGATTCAACGTGCGCGCCGATGCCAAAGCCCGGGAGCTGGCCAAGCGGGAACAGGCCGACATGCGCTTTTATTCGGTGATCTACGATCTGGTGGATGACATCACCAGCGCCATGGAGGGCAAACTCTCCCCGATTCTCAAGGAGGTGACGCTCGGGCGCGTGGCCGTGCGTGAGGTGTTCCGCATCTCCAAGGTGGGTCTGGTGGCCGGCTGCATGGTGCTGGATGGCTCGGTACAAAAATCCAATCACATCCGTTTGTTGCGCGATGAGGTCATCGTGTATGTGGGATCGATCCATGCGCTCAAGCGGTTCAAGGACGATGTGCGCGAGGTGCGCGAAGGGATGGAGTGCGGCATCAGTCTGGAGAAGTTCACGGATCTGAAGGTCGGAGACATCCTGGAAGCCTTTTCCCGCGAAGAGGTCAAGGCCACCATCGGCTGATCTATGACCGATGACTTTACATGTCGGAGTGTTGGAGGTGCGACTGGCACTGCCAGGGGTGCGCTCCTTGAAGGAAAAACGCGGCCTCATCAAAGGATTGGTCGAACGGATCCGCCACCGGTTCGAGGTGGCGGGAGCCGAGGTGGAAGTCATGGATCGTTGGGATGAAGCTGGTTTGGGATTTGCTGCCATTGGCAATGCCGTGGCCGTGGTGCAGGGTCGGTTGCAAAAGGTGGTCAACTTCATCGAAACCGACGGCGCAGGCATTCTGGTGGATTATCGGGTGGAGATCGTAACGTGAGCGTGCGCGTGGACCGGGTCAGGGGGCAGATCCGCAAGGAGTTGGCCGCCATGTTGCAACGCGGTGAAGTCCACGATCCGCGCATTGCCCTGAGCATGGTATCCATTACTGAAGTCACATTGAGCCGCGATCTGCACTATGCGGTGGTCTATTTCACGGTCATGGGTCAAGAGCTGGCCGAGGTTCACCAGGGGTTGAACCGTGCTGCCGGTTTTCTGCGCGCCCAGGTGGGACGGACTTTGGGGTTGCGTCACGCCCCGGAGTTGCGCTTTGAACCAGACCTCTCCTTCAAGCGGGCGGATCGCATCGAACAGTTGCTCAAAACCGTACAGATCCCTCCGGAGGCCCAGACCGACACCCTGCCGGAAATTGGGGGCAAACCGGCATGAACTCCTCCCGACGCCCCAAAAACAGTGGACCACACGGCTGGGTCGCCATCCATAAAGAGGCAGGCGACACCTCGACCCGGGTGGTGGAACGGGTCAAACGGATCCTCAAGGCTGGCAAGGCCGGACATGGGGGCACGCTGGATCCCTTTTCCGAAGGGGTTCTGCCCATTGCCCTGGGCGAAGCCACCAAAACCTTAAGCATGGTTCTGGACGGAGACAAGGCCTATCGCTGCTGGATCCGTCTGGGATCCGAAAGCGATACCGGAGATCCCACCGGACAATTCACCCCGGGTCACGTCAACTTCCCAGATCTGGCCACCATTCAACAGGCGCTCCAGAATTTTCTGGGGGAACAGGAGCAGATTCCGCCCGCCTATTCGGCCATTCATGTCAACGGGGAACGGGCCTATGAACGGGCACGTCGGGGGGAAACCGTGGAACTGCCTGCCCGGCGTGTGGTGTTTCATCAGATCGATCTGGTGGAGTACACCGGGGATGGGTTGGTGACCGTGGATGTGCGCTGCGGCAAAGGAACCTACATGCGCGCTTTGGCCCGGGATCTGGGACGCGATCTGGGTTGTCTGGCCCATCTGGAACGGCTGTTGCGTACCCGGACCCTGGGTTTTTCACTGGCCGAATGTCTGACCCTGGACGGTCTGTCCCAGGCGGTACATCAAGACCCACACAATCACTGGCTGTTTCCCGTGGATCGGGCGCTGGACGACATCCCGGCGTTGCGACTGCGGTTGGAGGCCTGGAGCCGTATTGTCAGCGGCCAGGCGGCATGGATCGAGGCAGACGACGTGGCCGAAGGTTTGGTACGTCTGCTCACACCCGAAGGGCGCTTTGGCGCCACGGGTGTCATCGGTGCGGGGCGCGATGCCTCGGGCCGACGTTCCTGCACGCCCAAACGGCTGTTTCATACGGCTTGACTGGCCCTTTTCCTTCCTCTTGACCATGTAAAGGAGTGTCACCGATGTCGATTACCCAGGAACGCAAACAGGAACTCATTCAGGAATATGCCACCAGGGAAGGGGATACCGGATCGCCGGAGGTTCAGGTGGCCCTGTTGACCGAACGGATCAACAACCTGACCGAACACCTGCGCGCCAATATCAAGGATCACCATTCGCGTCGCGGACTGTTGAAAATGGTCGGGTTGCGCCGTCGTCTGCTCACCTATGTCAAGGCTCAGAGCAGTGAACGGTATCAGTCGTTGATCAAACGGTTGAACCTGCGCAAATAGTGCTCCGCATGCCAGATCGCGCTGCCAGGGGGTGGCGCGATCCTCCCTTGCGGCAGAGTCGAGCCCCAAGGGATCTTTCACGCGCCTTGTCCCGACAGGGTTCACCTCATACCGATGGATAGCAGGAACAATCATGTTTGATATTCACAAAAAAAGTGTACGTTTTGGTTCGGAAACCCTGACCATGGAGACGGGTCGCATTGCCCGTCAGGCCGATGGTGCGGTGCTGGTCACCTATGGAGAAACCATGGTGCTGGTTGCGGTCACGGCGGAAAAGGAGGTGCGTCCAGGTGTGGATTTTCTGCCGTTGGGCGTCCACTACCAGGAAAAATACTGGGCTGCCGGACGCATTCCTGGCGGTTTCATCAAGCGGGAAACCCGTCCTTCGGACCGGGAGACCCTCACCTCCCGTCTGATCGACCGGCCGTTGCGTCCGCTGTTTCCCAAGAATTTCACGTTGGACACCCAGGTGGTGGCCACGGTTTTGTCGTTTGACGGGGTCAACAGTCCGGACATTCCGGCCATGATCGGAGCCTCGGCAGCATTGGCGATTTCGGGCATGCCGTTTGAAGGACCGATGGCCGGGGCGCGGGTCGCTTTTGTCGATGGGGGCTATATACTGAACCCCACCACGGAGCAGATGGCCCTTTCCAGGTTGGATCTGGTGGTGGCTGGAACGAGCGTGGCGGTCACCATGGTGGAGTCCGAGGCCGAATTCCTGACCGAAGAGGAAATGCTGGGTGCCGTGATGTTCGGTTTTGAGGGATTTCAACCGGTGATCGCCGCGATTCGCGAACTGGCTGCCGAGTGTGGCAAACCCCGTTGGGAGCTGCCGGCACTCTCCGAGGATGCGGAACTCAAGGCGGCATTGCACAGCAATTACCGGGAGAAGATGGGGGCCATCTACGCGATTGCCGACAAGATGGATCGTCAGAAAGGGGTGAGCGAGCTGAAGCAGGCTGCGGCAGAGGCTTTGAGCGATGGGGACAAGGCCCGCGCACTCGAAATCAAGATGGCCTGCAAACATCTGGAATCCGAGGTGATTCGCGAGCGTATTCTCACTGGTGGGCTGCGCATCGACGGACGCACCCTGACCCAGATCCGTCCCATCGATTGCCAGGTGGGGGTATTGCCCCGGGTACATGGTTCGGCCTTGTTTACCCGCGGCGAGACCCAGGCATTGGCCACGGTCACCTTGGGTTCCAGACGGGATGAACAGATTGTCGAAGGGTTGCAGGGCGAGGTGCGTGAGCGGTTTTATCTCAACTACACCTTTCCTCCCTATTGCACCGGAGAGACCGGACGTCTGGGTGCCCCGGGACGGCGCGAAATCGGCCATGGCAAGCTGGCGGCTCGTGCTCTGGCCGCGGTTCTGCCAGAACTGGAGAGTTTTCCCTACACCTTGCGGGTCACGTCAGAAATCACCGAATCGAATGGTTCTTCGTCCATGGCCACGGTGTGCGGTTCGGTTCTGGCCATGCTTGATGCCGGGGTGCCGATCAAATCCATGGTGGCGGGCATTGCCATGGGTCTGGTCAAGGATGGGGAACGGTTTGCCATTCTTTCCGACATTCTCGGGGATGAGGATCACTTTGGCGACATGGATTTCAAGGTGACCGGCAATGCCCAGGGGATCACGGCCTTGCAGATGGACATCAAGATCACCGGCATCACCCGTGAGATCATGGCTGTGGCTTTGCGTCAGGCCCGTGATGGGCGGTTGCACATTCTGGCCGAGATGCAAAAGACCCTTTCGGAAGCCCGTCTGGAGTTGTCACAACACGCCCCGCGCATCTTCACCATGAAGATCCATCCGGACAAGATTCGCGATGTCATCGGTTCCGGCGGCAAGGTGATCCGGGGCATCACCGAAGAGACCGGCTGTCAGATCGACATCACGGATGACGGCACCATTTCCATTGCCTCGGCCAATGCCGACAGTGCCAAGGCTGCCGAGCGGATCATTCGCGGCATTGTGTCGGATGTGGAAAAGGATGCCGTCTACGAAGGCAAAGTGGTGCGCATCACCGATTTCGGGGCCTTTGTCAACATCCTGCCCAACAAGGACGGGCTGGTGCATATCTCTCAGATCTCCAGCCAGCGCGTGGCCAAGGTATCGGATGTGATCAAGGAGGGGGATGTGGTCAAGGTAAAAGTGTTGGACATCGACCGTCAGGGTCGGGTCAAGCTGACCATGAAGGATCTGTAATCCGGGGATCGGGGATATCCGCCTGGGGGAGGGAAGCACGGCCTTCCCCAGGATTGAAAAAAAAGAGGGGGTCTGGGGGATTCATCCCCCAGGATTTTAATGTTTCAAACCAAAACCATTTTGGAATATGTCATTTTTTTCTTGGGTGGCTCTCGCCCCTGGATCCCTTTGATATAAACGACGCATCCCGTCATGGGTGCGGTTCAAGAACAGTCGGACCAGTGCCGTCGTTTGGCAAGACACGATGAATGTTTTACAGATCGTCCAGCAGTTCCGGTAAATTGCGCGCTCCGTGCAGAACCCGAAGGATCAAGGGTGGTGTGGACGCAGAGTCATAGACCACGATGTACGGAAAACCGGTCAGGGACAAAAAACGCGCAGGAGCCGGGATCCATTCAAGACACTCCCGCCCAGCGCGTGGATGCTCTCCAAGAAAGATGGTCGCCTTGTCGATGGCGGCACGGAAAGCACGGGCTGCACTTGGATGATCGTTCATAATCCATCGTGCGGCATCCAATACGTCCCGGCGCGCTTGAGGAGATAATTGAGCAGGTTTCATGGAGGGCACTGCTCGATGATCCTATCCATTTCCTCAAGCACATCGGCTGCTTCGTATACACCCTCCCGTTCTGCTTCAAGGCGGACAGCATCCAACATGGCGTTAAAGCGTATACGACGCTGATCTTTTTCTTGCAGCATCCTCAAGGCACTGCGAACAACCTCGCTAACGCTGTTGAACTGTCCGCTGTCAACGCAGGAGCGGGCAAAATTTTCAAGTTCCGCTGTGAGATGGACATTTGTCGCCATGGCATGGATCCTCGTATGTCAAAGATTGATAGATTGTAATCCATACCGCTGTAGCAGACAAGCACATTCAGATTTCCTGATCCATCATTGATTATGCAGGTTTTTTTGCCTGACAAATCAAAGGGACTGCTGCCTGTGGTAGTCACTGTCTATCGTACCAGCAAGATTGAAAGATCATGGAATATGTCGTGGCTGGATCGTGCCATCCCCACTCGACACATCCGGTTAACACTTCATGAACGAGAGATAAAAAATTTTTAACGAAACCACGCCTGCCCTTGCGACTCTCTCCGGTATATTCCAAAATAAACAACATCCAATCACACCTGTATCCGTCCAAGGAGTTCGACATGAAGAAAGCCGCTTTCTCCCTGCCTTTGATCCTGGCTGTCCTCGGTTTTGCCGGCAGCGCCATGGCCGCAGCAGACTGCGTCATCACCTATCACCGCGTGGCGTGTACGGGTCAGGAAGCCACCTCCTATGCCAAATGCGACGGCAAGCAGATGTGCGACAAGGACAATGCCGCCACCACCCAGGAAGCCTGCATCGAAGCAGCCAAAAAAGCCTGCCCGAATGATCGCACGGATATCACCAAAGCCAAAATGATCTATGCCAAATTCAAGGGTGCGGCCCTGGTTGGCGGCTTCAACGATGCCGGTGCTGCCGATCCCAAAGGCACCAATTTCTGCGCCGGTGACCGTCCGGATTTCAACAAGTGCAAGTAATCCCGTAATACCCCATGCGCGCAGACCTCCTCTGCGCGCATGGCATCCCATGACAGATTTAAAAAACAATTTTAAACCGCACCCATTTCGGGATGCGTCGTTGATGTCAAGGGGGTCCAGGGGCCAATGGCCCCTGGTGGGATCCAAGGGCAAAGCCCTTGGTGGGGTTTGGGGCAACGCCCCAACAAAACAAATTCCAAAATGGTTTTGGTTTAAAAGATTAAAGTCCCAGGGGTTTCACCCCTGGACCCCACCAGGGGGGTAACCCCCCTGGACCCCTGATCCTGATCCCAATCCTGATCCCAATCCTGATCCTGATGATTATTGATTGCTCTCTGAAATCAACTCCATCACCTTGGCCACAACCGCCTCAACACTCAAACCCACCACATCCATGGCCCGCCCGCCTGGAGCCGATACCCCGAACCGATCCACAGCCACCACCACCCCCTGATCACCCACCCACCGATGCCACCCCAACGATGAACCAGCCTCCATGGCCAACCGCAACCCGGATCCCAATACCGACATCCGATACTCGGCAGATTGAACGGCAAACAACTCCCAAGAGGGCATGGAAACCACCCGAATGGCCTCATGTCCCAAGGATTGCAACCGAACCTTGACCTGCATGGCCAAGGAAACCTCACTGCCACTGGCCAACAACACCAACTCCGGCTCACCGGAACAACCGTCCACCACATAAGCACCACGCGCCACCCCTTCGGGATTGACGGGCAGAATCGGCAAATTCTGACGGGAAAGAATCAAAGCCGTTGGTCCGCGCGCACTCACAGCCAAACGCCAGGCCGCCACGGTCTCATGCGCATCCGCAGGCCGCAACACCGTCAAACCCGGCAAGGCACGCAAACCAGCCAACTGCTCCACCGGTTGATGGGTGGGTCCATCCTCGCCAACGGCAATGCTGTCGTGAGTGAGCACATAAATCACCCGGGTCTCCATCAAGGCCGACAACCGCATGGCCCCGCGCATGTAATCGGAAAAAACCAGAAAAGTGGCACAGAAAGGGATCCAACCCCCATGCAAAGCCATGCCGTTGACAATGGCCGCCATGGCATGCTCCCGCACCCCGAAATGCATGTTGCGCACCCCACCATTCTGAATGTGGGTGTTGTTGGAAGGGGCCAGATCCGCAGAACCACCGATCAAAGCCGGAATTCCCCCGGCCAAAGCATGGATCGCCATACCCGATGCCACACGCGTGGCCACAGGTTTCTGACCAAAATCCAAACGCGCCAACGACTCATCCCAACCGTCAGGCAGAATCCCGGCCAATGCCTCGCGGAATTGCGCCACCCGTACCGGATCCGCCGCTTCAATGGCCGCCAACTGGGCAGCCCAGGCATGAGACCACTCCAACCCCCGCTCGATCACACCCACACGATAATGCTGTACAGCCTCAGGCACATGGAACGACTCGTTGGGCCAGTGATAAAAAACGCGCGTGGCCGCCAGACGCTCCGCACCCAACGGCGCACCATGCACAGCCGCCGAACCGGCCAACGGCGAACCATGCCCGATACGTGTACGCACCCGAATCAGGGAAGGACGCCCGGTTTCCGCCCGTCCCGCCTCAATGGCATGGGCAATGGCCTCCAGATCCTCCCCATCCTCAACCGCCAAAGTGTGCCACCCATAAGCGCGGAAACGGGCCTCCACATCCTCGGTAAAGGTCAACTCCGTGCTGCCTTCAATGGAGATGTGGTTGTCATCATACAACACCACCAGCTTACCCAACCCCTGATGACCGGCCAACGAAGCGGCCTCTGCCACCACACCCTCCATCAGATCCCCATCCGAAGCCAGGACATACACATGATGATCCACCAACGCCGACTCGCCCGGACGATTGAAACGCTCCGCCAACAGACGCTCAGCCCAGGCCATGCCCACCCCCATGGCCAACCCCTGCCCCAATGGACCGGTGGAACACTCCACACCCGGAGTCAAACCGTGTTCCGGATGACCGGGGGTGCGACTGCCCAACTGCCGGAAACGCTTCAACTCCTCCAGCGGCAGATCATAACCGGACATGTGCAACAAGGCATACAACAAAGCCGAACCATGCCCGGCAGACAGAATGAACCGATCCCGATCCGGCCAGCGCGGATCAGCCGGGTCATGACGCAGAAAACGACTCCACAAAACATGCGCCATGGGTGCCGCACCCAATGGCAAACCGGGATGGCCGGAATTGGCCTGTTCCACCATGTCCACAGCCAACATGCGCAGCGTGGTGACACACAAAGCATCCAGGTCAAGATTCATAAACAGACCCTAACATAATAAGAAATCGTGGAAATTCTGGCAACCTGCCGATATATTGCATGTGATGTGATTTGGATACACACGCAACCGTTTGTAACATGAAAAACCCGCCAACGAAACCGTCCACGTTACCGCTCTTGAGGGATCCATGAACTCCTCTGCTTCCCACTCTGCCCATCGCTCCATGCTCCTCAGCGGTTTGGCGCTGCTGCTGTTGCCAACCCCGGGTTGGAGCAGCAACGATCCACAGAGTCAACTCCAGATGGAACAACTCTTGAACATGGAGTTCAAGGATCTGGCCGAGATCCGTCTCACCTCGGTGGCACGCCGCGAGCAGAAACTGGTGGATACCACGGCAGCCGTCACGGTGATCGATGCCGAACAGATCCGCCGTTCCGGTCTGACCTCACTGCCGGAGCTGTTGCGTCTGGTGCCAGGCATGAATGTGGCGCGCATCAATGCCAGCACCTGGGCGATCAGCACCCGTGGCTTCAATGCCCAATACTCCAACAAACTCCTGGTGCTGATGGATGGCCGCACCCTCTACACCCCGCTGTTTGCCGGGGTGTTCTGGAACATCCAGGACTATCCGTTGGCCGATATTGAACGGATCGAAGTGATCCGTGGACCCGGAGCCACCATGTGGGGTGCCAATGCGGTCAACGGGGTGATCAACATCATCACCAAAAAAGCCTCCCAGACCCAGGGGAACCTCCTGGCAGCAGGGGTCGGAACCACGGACGCCCTGCAAGGAAACATGCGCCACGGCGGCCAGATCGGAGAAAATCTGGATTATCGCATCTACGCCCGAGGCTTCACCCACAACGATCTGGAGCTGGCCAACGGCACCGGCGCCCGGGACAACTGGCACAGCCAACGCGCCGGTTTCCGCACCGACTGGCGTCCCAACACACGTGACGAGGTCAGCCTGCAAGGGGATCTGTTCGGAATCCATGAAAACTACGCAACCCTGACCGGAGACCGCAGCGGTGGCAATCTGCTCACCCGCTGGACCCGCACCCTTTCGGATACCAGCAACTGGTCGTTGCAGCTCTTTTATGACCGCAACGTGGATTCGGCCTTTGAACAGACCAGCATCTATGACCTGGATTGGCAATACGCCTTCCGTCACGACCAGCACGCGCTGTTGTGGGGTGTGGGCTACCGGATGACCACCATGGAACTGGAGAGCAATCCCATTGTCCGCTGGAACCATCCCTCCCGCCAGGATCACTATTTCAGCCTGTTTCTGCAAGATGAGATCACGTTCAATCCCCAATGGACCCTGACGGTCGGCACCAAGGTCGAACATAACGATTATACCGGGGTCGAGTGGCAACCCAATGCCCGACTGCTCTGGCGCGTGGCCGACAACCACGCCCTGTGGGCGGCCATGTCACGGGCCATCCGTTCTCCGGCACGGGTGGATGCGGATATCGGGGTCATCTCCCCCTTTCCGCTGCCCCCCAATCCTCCTGTCGGCATCATCTCCCTGACCGGCAATCCGGACTCTCGTTCCGAAACCCTGCACGCCCATGAACTGGGCTACCGCGCCCAGATCAAACCCGAATTGTCTTTCGAGTTGACCGGTTTCTACAACCGCTACGACCATGTGACCACCTTTGAGCAACAACCCCCTCTCCCGCCGCCGCCTCTGCCCACTTTCCCGCAAAGCTATGGCAATCTGGCGCGCGCCGCCAGCTACGGTCTGGAAAGCGCCCTGGAGTGGCAGGTCAACGACTCCTGGAAGCTCACAGCCAGTCACACCTGGTTCAAGATGAACATCGATCTGGTGAACGGGAGTACCGATATCGCCACCGTGGACACGGCCAACAATGCGCCCCGGCATCAATGGCAATTGCACGCGTATCTGGATCTGCCGTATGATCTGCAACTGGACGGCGCGCTGTATCACGTGGATCGCCTGACCAGCGTCACGCAACAAATCCCGTCCTACACCCGTCTGGATCTGCGGTTGGGATGGCGTCCAACCCCAGGCTGGAACGTCTCTCTTGCAGCCCAAAACCTCCTGGATGCGCGTCATCCGGAGTTCACAGGCACCAGCGTACCGACCAGCGAAGTGTCACGCGCCTTTCTGGCCACCATGGATTGGAGCTTCTGAAATCTCATGAACCGCTTCCTGTCAATGGGTTGGCAATGGATGGCCCTGCTTCTGCCGCTCCTGCTGGCAGTTGAGACAGGTGTGGCCCGCGCCGAGTCCCCCTCCGAAGCCCAGGTCAAGGGGGCCTATCTCTATAATTTCACCAAATTCGTCACCTGGCCCTCTTCTGCGTTCGCCCACGAAAAAGATCCCTTTCAGCTCTGCATCATGGGACAGAACTCCCTGGGACCGATCCTGGGCGCCCTGGCCCAAAAAAGCGTCGGCACCCACCCCATTGCCATCCGCCATCCCGAAACACTGCACGCGGTCACCGGCTGTCACCTGCTCTTTGTCACCCAGTCCGAACAGGAGCGCATCCCGGCCCTGCTGGCCGCGATCCACAACAAACCGATCTTGACGGTCAGCGATCTGCAAGAGTTCGCCAAAGAGGGCGGCATGATTCAATTCGTGCGAATAAACGATACTTTACGTTTCATCATCCATCAAGAGACTGCATTGCAGGCCGGTTTGAAAATTCATGCCACACTTTTGCAGGTGGGTCATGTTGTCAAGTAACAAAGCCTGGATCGTGCGCTTCAAGGATCTGTCGATCCGCAAGAAGCTGATGCTGATCATGACCTTGTTGTCCGGGGTCACGCTGTTTTTGGCATCCATTTCCTTTACGACTATTGAATATTTCCAGGAACGAGACACCCTGGCCAACAATGTCAAGACCCAAACCGAAATCATTGCCTTCAACAGCCGGGCTGCATTGGCTTTCAACGACCCGGAGACCGCCACACGCACCTTGAGTGCCCTGGAGACCAACCCTGACATCAAAGGGGCAGCGATCTTCACGCCGAAAGGACAACTTTTTGCCATCTTCAACCGCAACGATCACCGCCCGGCAGCAGACATGCTGCCGCCGGGACAACCCACCGAAGAGACGTTCTACTTTGAGAACGGGGAACTCATTCTGCGTCAGCCGATCCTCTTGGATGGCGAGTTGCTCGGATCGATTCTGATCCATGCACATCTGGACCAATTGCAGGAAGCGATCCTGCTCAGTGCCATGATGATCGTGATGATCCTGACCGTCACGCTGTCACTCACCTTTTTTCTGGCGTGGCGTCTGCAACGGGTGATCACCATGCCAATCGAGGCGTTGCGCAGTGCGGCCAGCGCCATTGGTCAAAGTCATTTCGATACGCCCATTGAGATCCATTCGGAGGATGAGATCGGTCAACTGGCGCGCACCATTCGTCAAATGGCCAAGGATCTGGCCAGGGAGCGGGCAGCTCTGGAGCAGGCCACCCGTGCCAAATCGGAATTTCTGGCCAACATGAGTCATGAGATCCGTACGCCCATGAATGCCATCATTGGTCTGACCGATCTGGCGTTGCAGATGCCGTTGGAGGAGCGTCCCAAATCGTTTTTGAACAAGATTGCCGGTTCATCACGTGCTCTGCTGCGCATTTTGAATGACATTTTAGACTTTTCCAAGATCGAGGCAGGCAAGCTGGATCTGGAACAGCTCCCCTTCAAACTGGATGAGGTGATCGAGCATATGGGTGATCTGTTCATCACCCAGGCCGCAGAAAAAAAGATCATTTTGGATTTGGCCAATCCGGACGGCTACCCTCATGCCTTGTTGGGGGATGCCTTGCGTTTGGAGCAGGTGTTATTGAATTTGATTGGCAATGCTCTCAAGTTCACCCATGCCGGCAGTGGTCGTGTGGCTTTGATCATCACCACCCGTGAGGTGGATCCGGATCGGGTGGTATTGGAATTTGCCGTTCAGGACAGTGGCGTCGGTTTGAGTGAGGAACAAATGCACAGGCTTTTCAATGCCTTCACTCAGGCGGACGGATCGACCACCCGTCAATTTGGCGGGACCGGTTTGGGGTTGGCCATTTGCAAGCGTTTGGTGGCCATGATGGACGGACGGATTTGGGTGGAGAGCCGTCTGGGGCATGGCAGCACGTTTCGGTTCACCGCCTGTTTCAAGCCTGCCCCGGCCAGCGCCGTCATGGCGGTACGCAGCAAGATCGAACCGATTGAGCCGGAGGATGTGCGTGGCCGGGTGGGGGGGGCACGCATCCTGTTGGCCGAGGACAACCCCATCAATCAACTGGTCGCAGTTGAAATATTGAAGGCTTTGAATCTGGAGGTAACGGTTGCGGAAAATGGTCAAGAGGCGTTGCAGGCTGCACTGCGGGACTCTTTTGATCTGGTGTTGATGGATTTGCAAATGCCGCTCATGGATGGTTATGCGGCCACGCGCGCCATGCGTCAGGATCCCAGGTTGACCCATTTGCCGATTGTTGCCATGACTGCGCATGCCATGAGCGGGGATCGTGAGATCTCTTTGGCGCACGGGTTGAATGATCATCTGACCAAACCGATTGACAAGCAGCAACTGTATGCCGCCTTGATCCACTGGATCCGGCCCCGGGAGGGGATCGGTCCCACAGCACCGCCACGAGAGCCATGCGCAGAGGTCAATGTCGTTGACCAACCCCGTCCCCCTGCACAGGTGGCGGGTATCGATCTTGCGGCAGCCATGGAGCGTTTGAACGGCAACTGGTCTTTGCTGGAACAGCTTTTGAGAGAATTTCGCACTCACCATGCAGAGGCGTCGGTCACTTTGGCGAAAATCATGGCTGACGATGCGCCGCAAACCAGGTCAGAGGGGTTGCATTGGATTCATTCGATCAAGGGCATGGCGGGCAACATTGGGGCCATGGGGGTGCATGTTGCTGCGCGTGATCTGGAGAGTGCGTTGAAGCAGGGTCAACAGGAGCAGTACTCTGAGCGGTTGACATGCTTTACCGAAGAGATGCAGAAACTACTGGACGGCATTGCTGCC
Organism: Magnetococcales bacterium; assembly: GCA_011089965.1. Classification (GTDB taxonomy): domain Bacteria; phylum Pseudomonadota; class Magnetococcia; order Magnetococcales; family Magnetaquicoccaceae; genus Magnetaquiglobus. The sequence continues at coordinate 54,462 of JAANAU010000008.1, read as the reverse complement.
TTGCCGGAAAATACCGTATTGATGGCACCACCGGATGCTGGTGAAATTGATTTGCAGCAGGTCGTTGCCCAGTTGCGTGTTTTGGCGGATGCGATACAGGCCAATGATTTTGGTGCTTTGGAAGCATGGCAAGCTTTGCCTGCAATGTCCGGGGCTGCTGCCGAGGCCAGGATCACTCTTGGTCAGGCATTGGATCATTTTGATTTTGTTCAGGCACAAACAGCTTTGATGCAGCTTGTGCATGCTTTGGAAATAGAGGATTGGTGATGGATGCCTCTCTCAGCCAAGAGCGGATGACACATTCCAAAATGGTTTTTGTTTAAGAGTTTTGTTTTTTAAAACATGAAAACCCTGGGGGATGAATCCCCCAGACCCCCTCTTTTCTTTCAATGGTTGGCGATTCCCGCAGCCTCGACATGACTTGACAGGACATGGAGTGAGTGGACATGAAGATGCATGACAAACCTGCCCGCTCCCGCATCCTGATCGTGGATGATCTGCCGGGCAATATCAAAGTCCTGGCTGAGCTGTTGAAAGATGACTACGATATATCCATGACAACCAATGGCCAGGACGCCCTGCGCCTGGCCCACAGCGGCACCCTGGAATTGATCCTCCTGGATATTGTCATGCCGGGAATGGATGGTCTTGAAGTGTGTCGCCGTCTGCGGGAAAATCCACGTACACGCGGCATTCCAATCATCTTTGTCACCGGCCAGGGAGATACCGAAGATGAAGCCCGTGGCTTTGCCGTGGGCGCAGTCGATTACATCACCAAACCCTTTTCTGCCCCCATTGTCCGGGCACGCGTCAAAACCCATCTCGGCCTCAAACTGGCACGGGAACAGATCGAAAAAAGCAACCAGGAGATCCGCCATCTCAACGACAACCTGGTCGCTGTTTTGTCCGAACAAAAAAAGGCCAATGAACTGCTGGATCGGGCCAATCAATTCATCCGCTCCACCTTCGGACGCTACATGTCCGAAGATGTGGTTGCCACCATTCTCGACTCTCCGGATGGGCTGCGTCTGGGCGGCGAAAAACGCGAAGTGACGGTGATGATGTCCGATCTGCGCGGATTCACCCTGTTGAGCGAACGACGCGCTCCGGAAGAGGTGGTGACCATGCTCAACCGTTACCTGGAGGTCATGACCGAGATATTATTGAAATACAACGGAACCATCATTGAATTCATGGGCGATGGCATCCTGGCCCTGTTCGGCGCCCCGATCAGCCGTCCAGACGATCCACAGCGGGCCGTGGCCTGCGCTCTGGCCATGCAGTTGGCCATGCAACAGGTGAATGCCGCCAACCGGGCCAACGGTTTCCCCGAATTCTTGATGGGCGTGGGACTGAATACCGGCATGGTGGTGGCAGGCAACATCGGATCCGACAAACGTACCAAATATGGTGTGGTCGGCAGTGCCATCAATCTGACGGCACGCATTGAATCCTTGACCGTGGGCGGGGAGGTACTGATTTCAGATGTCACAGCCAAAGCATGCGGTACGCTCATTGCCGTGGAGCAGAGTTGGGAGGTGATGCCCAAAGGTGCCGGTCGCCCCTTGACCGTGCATCAGGTGAGCGGTATTGGTGGCGCATACAACCTGCATCTGCCCAAACGGGAAAAGATCCCGTTGCACCCCTTGCCCACTCCGATTGTCGCCTCGTTTCGTGTCATGGAAGGCAAACATGCCGGAATCACCACCCACTCCGGCACCCTGGTGGCTCTCTCCCCTCCCAAGGCCGAAATCCTGTCGGACCTGCGCGCCGAACGTCTGAGCAATGTGCAAGTGGCCTTGTATGATGATCAGGATCGCATGATCACCCGGGATCTGTATGCCAAAGTGCTGGATGAAGATGACGGCGATGGTCGCCAAACCATCCATTTCACCTCCACTCCAACCGAAGCCGAGCAGTTTTTCCAGCAAATTTTGAAGGTCAATCCTGTTGCATGAGGTCAACAATCATCAAAAATTCCCCCCTTCCAGCGCCAACAAAAACCGTTTGCTCTCCACCCCCCCCATGGCACTGTAACCCCGCAACGCCCTGTTGGTTCCGATCACCCGATGACATGGGATCACAATCGGAATCGGATTGGCCGCCACTGCCCCACCCACGGCCCGAGGAGACGAATTCAAACGTTTGGCCACTTCTCCATAGCTCTGCACCTGACCCCAACCAATGGTTTGCAATGCTGTCCAGACCCGCACACGAAATGCGCTGCCCTCTGGTGCCAACGGCAAAAGATCAGCCGTCACGCTCTGTCCGGCAAAATAGTGGTCCAACCAGGTTTGCATCAGCGCATGCAACCCCATATCCACGGCTGTCACCGGCGGTTTGGCAGACAAGGCCACAATCGTTTGTTCGTGCGTGTGCAGCCAGAAACAACCGATGGGGGTTGTGATCGGAGCGTTTTCGGTTGGGGTCATCATGCATCCAATTATTGAAAAAAAAGAGGGGGTCTGGGGGATTCATCCCCCAGGGTTTTCATGTTTTCATGTTTTCATGTTTTAAAAAATAAATTTTTAATATTTTTTTGTTTAAAGATTAAAAGATTAAAAGTCCCAGGGGTTTCACCCCTGGACCCCACCAGGGGGGTAACCCCCCTGGACCCCTGATCATGGCGCCTTGCTCCCGACGGCGCCTTGCTCCCGACGGCGCCTTGCTCCCGACAATGAACTTTACACATCCAGATTGACCACATTCAAGGCATTGGCCTGAATGAAATCACGCCGTGGCTCCACGGCATCCCCCATCAAAGTGGTGAACACACCATCCACCTCAATGGCATCCTCCACCCGTACCTGCAACAGAATCCGCACCTTGGGATCCATGGTGGTCTCCCACAACTGCTCGGGATTCATCTCACCCAAACCTTTATAACGCTGAATCGTCCACCCCTTGCGCCCCTCGGCCAGAATCTGACTCAACAACATCTCCAAACCAGTCACCGGGTACACAGTCGCCCCTTTGCGCATGGTCGGCCCCTCACCCAACCGCTGATAAACCCGCCCAGCCAAATGCATCAACTCCCGATACTCCGGAGAGCGCAACAACTCCCCATCCAAACGCGCCTCAACCGGAACCCCATGCACCGTGCGACGCATAACCACCACCATGCCATCCGCCCCATCCGATACCACCCGCACCGTCAAACGCCCACTCCCCTCCTCAGACTCCAACAGCTTCTGCAACCCCTCGGCCACCCGTTGCGCCTGCTCCGGATCCGCCAGATCATCCGCCCGCACCTGCAACCGCTCCACCGCTGCTGCCACCACCCGCCGGTCATAACGCCGCGCCAACCGCTCCAACAACACCTGATAACGCCGCGCCTCACGCATGGCCGCCACCAACTCAGCCGCAGCCAACACACCAACCCGATTGACCAACTCAAACCCCTCCAATCCCTCCTCCAGCAACACCTCCATCAACGCCTCTTCATCCTTGAGATAACGCACACTCTTGCCACGGGCCAACCGATACAACGGCGGCTGGGCAATATACAGATATCCCCGCTCGATGATCTCCGGAAACTGCCGGAAAAAGAAAGTCAACAACAAGGTCCGAATGTGCGAACCATCCACATCCGCATCGGTCATGATGATGATGCGATGATAACGCAACTTGGCAATATTGTACTCCTCGGCACCAATGCCCGTACCCAAGGCCGTGATCAATGTGCCTACCTCAGCCGATGACAGCATCTTGTCAAAACGGGCCTTCTCCACATTGAGAATCTTGCCCTTGAGAGGCAGAATGGCCTGAAAACGCCGATCCCGCGCCTGCTTGGCCGAACCGCCTGCCGAATCCCCCTCCACCAGATACAACTCGCTCAAAGCCGGATCCTTCTCCTGACAATCGGCCAACTTGCCAGGCAAAGAGGAGATTTCCAAAGCACTCTTGCGCCGGGTCAACTCCCGCGCCTTGCGCGCCGCCTCCCGGGCCGTGGCCGCCTCCACCGCCTTGCCCAATATCCGTTTGGCCTCCTGGGGATGCTCCTCGAAATAGGTGGCCAGATGCTCGGCCATCACCCCCTCGACCGCTGTGCGCACCTCGGACGAAACCAGCTTCTCCTTGGTCTGCGAGGAGAACTTCGGATCCGGAATCTTGATGGACAGTACAGCCGTCAATCCCTCCCGGCAATCCTCACCCGCCAAGGTGGCGTTCTTCTCCTTTTTGAGCAACCCGGTGGACAAGGCATACTGATTGAGAATGCGCGTCAAAGCCGAACGAAACCCGATCAGATGCGTCCCCCCATCCCTCTGCGGAATGTTGTTGGTGAAACAATACACATTTTCCTGATAGGAATCATTCCACTGCAATGCGGCATCGACCTGAATCACCCCCTTCAACTCGGAAAAATAAACCGGAGGCTGCATCAATGGGGTTTTGCTGCGGTTGAGATGCTCGACAAAGGAACGGATTCCCCCTTTATAATGAAAATGATGCTCTTTTTCGGTGGCCTCTTCGCGGATGAAGATGTTGACCCCGGAATTCAAAAAGGAGAGTTCGCGCAACCTTTGCGACAGGATGTCAAACGAAAAGGTGACATCCGAAAAGACCTGACGACTGGGACGGAAAGTCACCTCGGTCCCACTCCCCCGGGCTGGCCCCATGCGTCGGATCGGAGCCACCGGGTCGCCTTCACGGTATACCTGATACCACTCCTCGCCATTGCGACGAATGGTCAACTCCAACTGCTCGGAAAGGGCATTGACCACCGACACCCCCACCCCGTGCAATCCTCCGGAAACCTTGTAGGAGTTCTGATCAAACTTGCCGCCGGCATGCAGCACGGTCATGATCACCTCGGCTGCGGAACGACCCTCTTCGAGATGAATGTCCGTGGGAATGCCGCGTCCATTATCGCGCACCGTGACCGCCCCATCGATACGCAAAATCACGTCGATGCGATCACAAAACCCGGCCAACGTCTCGTCAATGGCATTGTCCACCACCTCGAACACCATGTGATGCAAACCAGTGCCATCATCGGTATCCCCGATATACATGCCGGGACGCTTGCGTACGGCCTCCAGCCCCTTGAGGACTTTGATGCTGTCCGCCCCATACTCCGCAGCTCCATTGGTGGCCGTTGCGCCGCTCTCTTCGGTTGTGGTCATGAATGTGCCTGCTCCATGCTGACTTGAAACGCCCCGGCAACCACGGCACACTCCAACGAGCGGCGGCCTGGCCACGGGATCTCTCCGGCTTCACGGGACGCCACGAACAACTGACGCCCGGAAGCGGACAACACTGTCATCAAACCGTGCGCACCCGCACGATCCAACTCGGCCACCGGGTCATCCAACAGCATGACCAACGGTTCCCCCAGCAACTCTTCCAGCCAGGCAGCCTCGGCCAGTTTCAAAGCAAAGGCCAACCGCTGCTGCTGCCCCCGCGAACCAAACCGGGCCACCGGATGACCGGACAAACAAAGTTCCAGATCATCACGCTGCGGTCCGACACTGGTGGTTCCGGTCACACGATCCCGTTCCCGGCCTCGCGCCAAGGCTGTGCGCATCTGCATCGCCACCTCTTCCATGCCAACATCCTGTTGAAACCATCTCTCCAGATCCCCGGACAAACGCATGGTACACTGCTCCGGATCCACACCCAACTGCTCCAGAATCGGTGGCAACATGCGCATCAAATGACCCACGGCCCGATGACGCCGACTGGCAATGCGCGCTCCCAGCCGTGCCAGAGACCACTCCCAGACCTCCAGCTCCGGTTCGGATCGACACCCTTGTTTCAACAGGTGCAAACGGGAACGCAGTGCGGTCTGATAATCGGCGGATTCGATCCCATGTCGGCGGTCTGCACCAAAGATCACCCAATCCAGAAAAGCACGCCGTTCTGCCGGCCCTCCCCGCACCAACTGCGGGGTTTCCGGGGTCAGGATCACGGTCACCAGCACCCGTTCCATGCGGGTCACCGACACCACCGGCTTGCCATCCAGCCGCACCACCTGGCGTCCGCTGCCCCCTTCCACATCCAACTGGCGTTGCCAACCTTGAGTGTGTACCGCCCCGCTCACCCGGAATGCCGTCTGTTCCCAGCGTCGCATCTGACCTGCCGTTGCCCGCCGAAACGAACGTCCGCTGGCCAACAATCCAATTGCCTCCAACAGATTGCTTTTGCCCTGGCCATTCTCTCCGGTAATGCGGTTCAATCCCGGAGCAAAGGTCAACTCGGCAGCCCGGACATTGCGGAAATCGTGCAGACGGAGCCACTCCAGGCGCATGCCCGGTCAGACCCGCATGGGCATCAACACGAACAGGGCCTCGCCGGATTCGGGATCATAGATCAAGACCGGCGACTCATCATCCTTGAGAGCGAACTGCACGGTATCACCGGTCATGGCGATCAGGATCTCACGCAGATAGCGGGCATTGAAGCCGATATCCAGCTTGACATTGCCATCATAGACCACCCCCATCTCCTCTTCGGCCTCTTGCTGCTCCGGACTGACCGACAAAATCCGCATGCGATTCTCCTGGATGATCAACCGGACCCCCAGGGTCTTTTCGTGGGACAGGGTGGAGATCCGTTTCACCACCTGGTGCAATGCCTCGCGTATGGCGGTCAGACGAACCATGTTCCCGGTTGGCACCACCCGGCGCCAGTCCGGAAACCGGCCTTGCACCACCTGTGAAATCAGCGACAGGTCGGGTTTGATCAACTGGACATGTCCGGCACTGATGATCAGTTCCGGATCGCGTTCGTCCTCTTCCAGCATTCTCCGGATTTCGTAGACCGTTTTTTTCGGCAGGATCACCTCGCGACCGTCCGGCAGAGGGTATTCCAGGGGCTGTTCGACCATGGACATGCGGTGGGTATCGGTTGCGACCAGACGGATGCGGCCTGGCAATTCCGGTTCCGCTCCGGCGGTCACCTGCACGAACACCCCATTCAGGACATAGCGGGTCTCGTCCGTGGACATGGCGAAATGGGTTTTTTCCAGCATGGTTGCCAACTGGTGACGGGCGATCACCATGCGGAACTCCCCTTCCGGTTTGGGGATTTCCGGAAACTGTGCGGCAGGCAGTGTGGCCAGGTCAAAACGGGCGCGGTCACAGGTCAAAAGCAGTCGTTCTCCTTCTTTGCGCAGGCGCAGCGCCTTGGGTGGCAACTCCTTGACCACGTCGAACAGCACCCGGGCACCGACGGTCAGAGCGCCATCCACCACCCCTTCCACCTCGGTAACGGTACGCACGGCCACTTCCAGATCCGTGGCCGAGACGGTCAGGATGCCATCGCAGACCTCCAGCAAAGCGTTGCCCAATACCGGCATGGTATTGCGTCGTTCGACCACGGTTTGAATGCGCGTCAAAACTTTCAAAAACGGATCGCGATCTATAAAGAATTCCATGGTTCCATCTCTGGATGCAAAGGCGGTGTATGGTTTGTTTTTTCCGGTCGGTCGTTACATCTATAAATTCTTTAAAAATAAAACATTTTAGAATTTTTTGTTTTTGAAATCAAAAGATCAAAATCCTGGGGGATGAATCACCCAGACCCCCTCTTTTTTTCAATATTTTTCACTTGCGCAACATGGCCGTCAGGGTCTGTACGGCCCGCTCCAACTCCGCATCCACGGGCTGCAAACTCGCAATTTTTTCAACCGCATACAAGACCGTGGTATGATTGCGATTGCCAAACTCATATGCGATGTCCGGATACGAATAACGGGTCAACTGCTTGCACAAAAACATCGCCACCTGTCGGGGATGACTGTAACGCCGGGCACGCTTGTCCGAACGAATATCCAATGGCTTGATCTTGTAATACGCCGCCACTGTCTCAATGATCTTGTCCATGGAGACCTGACGCGGCTCACTGCGCGCCAGAATGCCCCGCAACGACTCCTTGACCAACGACAACGATACCGGCTCTTTCTCCAAAGAGGCCAACATGCTGACCCGAATCAACGCCCCCTCCAACTCCCGGACATTGGTCTGAATCGCCTCGGCCAGAAAGAAAGCCGCATCATCCTGAAGATCCAACCCATCCTGAGCCGCCTTTTTCTTCAGGATCGCCATACGGGTCTCCAGATCGGGCGGATGAATGTCCACCACCAACCCCTGAGAGAACCGGGAACGCAACCGCTCCTCCAGATCCTTGATCTCACCAGGGAAACTGTCTGACGTGATGACGATCTGCTTGTTGGCGGCCTGCAACGCATTGAAGGTGTGAAAGAACTCCTCCTGCGTCCCCTTTTTGCCGGCAATGAACTGGATATCATCCACCAACAACACATCCACGGAACGAAAATTATCCCGGAAATGGGGCTGCTGATTGAAACGAATCGAATCCACCATCTGATTCATGAATTTTTCGGATGTGATATACAACGTTTTGCTCTCGGGACGGGAACGCAGCAAAGCGTTGCCAATGGCATGCAACAGATGGGTTTTGCCAAGCCCCACACCACCCTGAATGTAGAGAGGATTATAGGCCGTGGCCGGAGCATCCGCCACCCTTGCTGCGGCGGCATGGGCAAATTGATTGCAACTGCCCACCACGAAACTGTCAAAAGTGTAACGCCCCTCAACCCCGGAAGGGGACACAGTCAACGTTCTGACCGGTGCTTCGGAAGGGAGAACCGGCGGTGCGGGCGGATCCGGATCAATGGCGAAACGAATCACCACCGGCTGCCCGACGGCATCGGTCAAGGCAGCCGTCAACAACGCACCATAATGCTCCCGTACATACTGAACCGAAAAATCATTGGCCGCCAGAATGTCCACCTGATTGGCACCGCTGGCCCGCCCCAACCGCAAAGGCTTGAGCCACATGTCAAAGACGCGGGGCGCAACCTGGGTGCGCAACGTCTCCAATGCGGTCTGCCAACTGTTCTCGATCTCCATGTTCTGCATCGTGCCGGTCGGTCAACCCGATTGGTTGGTAGGCGTGTCACCCGCGTTATCGGTTACGGTCGATTCATCCATACAGACAGACAGCATAGCATGAATCGCCCCCGCGACGCTACCGCCGTCCGGCAGGAATCTCATAGATGAAAGGGTGCGGCAAAAAACAAACAGACGCCAGATTGAATGCTCTGTCACGGAGAGATCGCAAAAAAGGGTCAAGAAAATCGTTCCATTGGACGATGTGAAGTTCATGATGGCCAAGTGTGCGGGATTTCGGTTCCACGGGTAACGAATGGCGAGGGCAGAATGATCAGCGTATCACATCCGGTATTGTTGCAGCTTTATCGTCGGGCAGAGCGGAGCCGTGCTGTCAGGCAGGTGGTGGAGCCGGGGGTCGGGGTGCAGGCCCGGATCTCGACGACTCGTCCGGAGTTTGCGGGGCAGAGGGTTGCAGACGGGGAGAGCAATGATTTTCAGAGTCTGTTTCTCAAGGCATTGGAGAAGCGTGACTAGCATGTGTGTCAACCTGCGCAACCGGCTGACCGGTGTGGTGTTGGGCCTGATGATGTGGATTGGGAGTGGATTGGTACAGGCTGCTGAAGTGGTCATTCTGATGCATGGTCATGTCAGCGGAGAAGATGCCTGGCGACGCAGCGGCGTGACCGGCGAACTGGTGGCGGCGGGTTGGGAAGCCGGTGGTCGTGTGGTGGTGACGGCACCTGGTCAGGTGGAGTTTCGGGGCAAGCGTCCACGGGGTCAGAGGATCTATTTTCTGGCGGATCTGCCTTCCGAGGCACCGGTGTTGGTACAGGCCAAGGCGTTGCAGGAGGTGATTCTGGCCATTCGCAAGCGGCGCGATGTGGAGCCGACCACGTTGGTGGGTCACTCTGCGGGCGGGGTGGTGGCACGGACAGCCATGGTGCAGGCCAGGGATCTGGCCATTGACACTCTGATCACGATTGCCGCTCCGCATCTGGGTACGGACAAGGCGGAAGTGGCCGGTCTGGTGGCCAGCACACCTTTGGCCATGATGGCCCCGATGATGGGGTTGGATACGTTGAATCGTTCCAAATCCCTGTATGATGATCTGGTGCATGAGCGTCCCGGGAGTTTCTTGTATGGATTGAACCGCCAACCCCATCCCAAGGCGCGTTATATTTCTGTGGTGCGCCGGGATGGGTTTGCCTGGGTCGGGGATCAGACCGTGCCGAGTTGGAGTCAGGATATGAGCCGCGTGGAAGCATTGCGTGAGTTGGCTTCTCCAGCCGTGGAGATCGGCAGTGATCATGCCTTGACCCAACAGGATGGTCAGGAGTTGGTACGTCTGCTGGCAAAAGAGTCGTGACCCCTCCGTGGATATCAAACAGATTTTCAATCGTCATGCCGCATCTTGAATGGAAACGGAAATACGTTTACCAAGCGCTGCCAGGGCCTCTTCAATTTGTTCAAATCTGGATGCATGCTTCAGGTCCAACAGGCGATCTATCTGTGGTAGATGACATTTCATGATGCGGGCAAGATCCGATTTCCTGATGCCACGCTCCAACATGGCCTGATGGATCGCCAACTTTGCGCAAGACAACGGAGATGGGGAAACCGTTTTTCTCCCATTGGCGGATGAGGGAACCGGGATGGGCATCCTTGAATCGATGCAGGCATCCAGTGCGGTTTCCAGAGCATCAACCGCCTGTATCAGTGCGTCCGGTTCGTCCTCCCCCTGCGTGATGGCTGGCGGGACATCCGGAAAGGTGACGATGAACCCTCCCTCTTCAGCCACTTCCAGTTCAACTGGATAATCGAACATTTTTGCCTCACTTCAGACCAAGTTGCTTTTTGATTCCCTCGACAACTCCCTTTTTCAGTTCAGCAGAATGCATCGGAAGAACGGAAAAGTTTCCATTCAAGAAGACCTTGAGGTGAGATCCTTTCCCTTGCTCAAAGGTTGCACCCTGTTGGGCCAACCACCGTTTGAATTCATTGCTGTTCATGGCAAGGATTCTAACATTTCTGTTGTGTTTATAAACAAAAATATTGCGCAGGCAGGCATCGCCTCTCCAGCCGTGGAGCGGTTATCAGGAAAACCTTGAAAAGGCTGTTTGGTGATTCCTGAGCCGAGCATCAATCGCCAATTATTGAAAGAAAAGAGGGGGTCTGGGGGATTCATCCCCCAGGGTTTTAATTTTTTAATGTTTTGGTTTAAAAAAATAATTATTAATATTTTTTATTGAAAAGATTTAAAAGATTTAAAAGATTAAAGTCCCAGGGGTTTCACCCCTGGACCCCACCAGGGGGGGTAACCCCCCTGGACCCCTGATCATGGTGTATGGACTTTCAAGAGTCGCAATCCTCCACGCCAGGCAGCAGGAGGTATTGGGGAAAATGAATCAATGCCTGCCGGTTCAACCGCAAGAAACGTTCGTGAAAATCCCGCTGTCCATGATCCTTCCAGGCATGATGCAATGCCATGCAGTCACAAAAACGTTCATAATCCACAGCCTTCATGCCGGTGATGTAACGCATCAGCAAACGGTTTTTCTCGACACGTTGATCATGGATGACACAGTGAACATTGGCCGGTGTCAGGCTCCAGACCTCATAACAAAAAATTTGGATCGACCTGTCTGAATCCATCATGTTCAATGCATGGCGTGCCAACAGGGCTGCCATGCGGTGATCCGGATGGGGATCTTCCATGAAGGGAATGAAAAGCGTGTTGGGGCGCACGGCGGTGAACAGGGTATGCAAAGCTTGACGTGTTGCGTCGTCATCCTGCAAACCATTGCCGGGAATGTTCCAGCAATGCAATGTCACGCCCATGATCTTTGCCACCTCTTCAGCTTCGCGCAGACGCACGGTACGTCGTTCTTCCGGACTGACGTGACGCAAAGCCATGGCTTCACCGCCATCGGTCATTTGCAGGACATGGACCGATACGCCGGCTTGCAACAGACGCAACAAGGTTCCGCCGCAACCGATCAATTCGTCGTCCGGATGGGGGGAAAGTACCAGCACCGGACCAGAAATCGACTGTTCGGGTATGATCTCTTGTGACACGGAGGACCATTCCGGGTGATGGGCCATCCAGGTGGCATGGGCGGCAAAAAGAGCGTGTCGTTCGGCACGAAAAGCAGCCAGTACAGGTTCCGGATCTGCGAGCAGGGGATGCAACTGCCAATCGGTTGGGATCAACGGTTTGCGGGCCAGCAAAACGATGTTGCTGCCGGTGTCTGCCAATAAAGAAGGATGGGCGCGACGCTGCTTGTGAACGAAACGATCCAGTTGGACGCTTGCGGCATGTTCCGGTGAGAGCGGCCAGATCGGTCCGAAACCGTGGTCCACGGCAGCCGCAGGTTCCAGTCCCGCCACGCGCAGCAGGTTCTGGATGCGTTCACGGGTGTAAAGGGTGCGTTGAAACCCCCCTTTGGCACTGACCCGTCCGCTCTCCAGAAACGTATCGATGGCCGGTTGACCAAGCAGACGGCGCATTTTGTTTTTCAGACGGATTTTCAAAAATTGCGGATTGGTTTTATAGGACAGACGGGCGAGATTCGGGACCGTGACAATGAGGTGTCCACCAGGTTTGAGCGCATGGGTCATCAATTGCAGAAACCAGCGCGGGAAGGCCAGGTATTCGATCAACCCCATGGCGATGATGAGATCGAACCGTTCTTCGGGCAATTGGGGGTTTTCGGCATCTCCGATGCGGAATGTCACGTTGCCTGAGACGGGTCCGGCCTGCTCCAGAGTCAGTTTGGCTTGTGTGATCATGGTTTCGGCCACGTCCATGGCCGTTACGTTTCCTCCCCGTTGGGCCAGGGCCATTGTGGTCAATCCTGCGCCACAGCCGATATCCAGGGCGTGAAATCCGGCAGGCAGATGCAGTTGATCGACGAATTCCAGCACGTGGGCCATGCGTTGCTGGATGATGGCGCTGTTCAGATCGGTTGCGGCATAGATCTCGCGCCACATGGCACTGGAAGAGGTAAAATGGTTTTTGACAAGGATATCCTGGGTGGGTTCCATGGTCCCTCCGGGCAGTTGGATCGGGTGATATGGCGAAGTTATCGGGATTTTTCCAGTTTTTTCCCATGGCGGGCAAACAGGATTTTCAATTTGGGCAAGGCGGTCCGTGCTTCGGGGCCGATCAGGACCACGGCCAACTGTTCCGGGTGCAGCAGTCGGGTGGCAAAGATGGGGATCTCTTCAGGTGTCAAGGTTTGGATCTGATTCCAGGAGTGGTTCAGGGGTTCGGCAGCCTGGAACAGGCCATCCCCGATATAGCGTTCGATCAGGTCAGAGGGGCGGTCGAGGGTGGTGAGCAGGGAGGCGCGCCAACGGACCATCAACCGTTGCCACTCTTCGGGATCCGGGGTGGTATGGATGAGGGTTGCCAATTGTTCCAGCAGGACGACAAAGGCGTCGTCGAGGTGATCGTGGGAAAGGGTGGCACCGATTTCGAGGTAGCCTGCGTCCGAGTGGGTGGTGAAGGCGGACCAGACATCATAGGCCAGGCCGCGTCGTTCCCGCACCACGGCTTGCAGACGGGAGGAAAAACCGTCGTCCAGCAGGCGGCGCATGGCTGCGCAGCGGTAGTAGTTCGGATCACGGAAGCCTTGGGTACGAAAAAACAGGCTGAGGGTGAACTGGGCGCCCTGGTCATCGACAGCCACCCAGTGTGGACCGTTGGGCAGCAGGAGGGGCGGATTGGTGGGTATGATCGGCCCGGTGGGCAATGGGCCGAGGTATTGTTGGGCCAGGGTGAAGGCGGTATCGGGTTGGATCGGACCACAGAAGCTCAGGGCCATGGAGGAGCCGTGGTAGTGGCGGTTCAGGTAGGCACGCAGGTCCGGGGTATGGATGGATTGGATGGTGGTACGGTTTCCCAGTACGGAGCGGGAAAGGGGGTGTTGGGGCCAGAAGGTTTGGGCAGCCAGGATGGAGGGGATGATCAACTCACCCTGATCGTTTTCGTCTTCACGCATCTCTTCCAGGATGATGCGGCGTTCGGTTTCGATATCCGAGAGTGCGGGTTGGGTGAACATGTCGCAGAAGGCAGAGAAGCCCGGGGTCAGGGCTTCGCCGGGCAGGGTGATCCAGTAGGCATTGGTTTCCTGGCCAGTGGCTGCGTTCATGTCTGCGGCCATGGCTTCGATATGGGTATGGAAACGGGTTGGGTCTGGAATGGAGGTGGTCCCTTTGAACAGCATGTGTTCCAGGAAGTGGGCGATACCGGCCTGGCGGGATTCTTCAAAGCGGCTGCCGGCTCGCACCATCAGGGTGATGCCGATTTCGTGGAGCCAGGGCATGGGAAAGACGCCCACGGTCAAGCCGTTTGGCAGGCGTGCGGTGGAGAATTCGGGTTCTGGAAGCATGGTGGTATCCACTGTGATGATGCATCAGCCTTATTGAAAGATCCAATGATTGAAAAAAAAGAGGGGGTCTGGGGGATTCATCCCCCAGGGTTTTAATATTTTAATGTTTAAGAAAAAATAATTTTTTAATTTTTTTGTTTTTAAAAAAATTAAAAAAAAAGTCCCAGAGTGGCTCTCGCCCCTGGACCCATGATGATTGTACTCCAACTCATGGCTGTACATACATAATCTGATCCGCAAATCGTCTGGCCCGTGCAATACGACTGGTCAAAGTGAACGTGGCCACACCCAACGCAACCAAAGCTTGAGCCAACTGCTCCTCACCCTGATCCGATAACATGTGACCCGGCTCATCCAGAATCAACAACTGCGGCTGCATGCTGTGCACAACCGCCATGGATACCCGATAACGCTCAGAAGCCGATAAATGCATGAGAGAACCATGCCATGCCTCGACAGACACCCCGGCCCAGGTCAACGAATCCACCACCTGCTGATGCCACGCCACATCCGACTGCCCGGATGCCGCCGGAGTCAATGCCACCTCCTCCCAAGGGGTGGCCGTCAAGAAATGCCAGTCAGGAACCCGAAACAACATGGCCCGACCCCGTGCCTCCCCATGCCACACCACCTCACCAGACTCCGGAACCACCAACCCGACCAACATGCGCCCGAAACGACTCTTGCCACACGCTTCCCCCCCCAACAAGGCCATCCTCTGCCCACAACCGATCTCCAGATCCAACTTCACTCCGCAACTCAAAGAGAGCTGACGCACGGTCAACAATGAAACAGTCATGCCCACATCCGACTCGCCACCCGCGTCACGGTCTCCAACAACACCCGCGCCCGATAAGGCTTGGTGAGAAATTCATCCATGCCTGCGGCCAAACCACGCGCCATCTCTTCCTGCAAAGCACCCGCACTCACCCCAAGAATGGGAATCTTCGCCAACCCATCCCCCAACTCCCCAGCCCGAATCCGCTCGGTGGCCACGATTCCATCCATCTCCGGCATCTGCACATCCATCAAAACGATGTCAAAAGCCGCCCGGGTCAGCTTTTCCAAGGCATCACGACCATCCACTGCCTGATCCACCACATGACCCGCCCGCTCCAGAATGTGACAGGCCAGGATGCGATTGTCCACCCCGTCATCCACCACCAGAATGCGCCAACACCGCTCATGGGTCACCGGCGCACTGGTGGTTGCCTCCGGCAACACCGGAACCACACGCTCGGGAGCTGCCAGAAAACGTGCCAGGAAATGAAATTCACTCCCCTGATTCTCACCCCTGCTCTCCAACCACATGCGTCCCTTCATGAGGGTGACCAACTGCCGGGAAATGGTCAAACCCAACCCGGCCCCGCCAAAACGTCGGGTGGTGGAGAGATCCGCCTGACTGAAACGGTCAAAAATCAACTCCTGCTTGTCCAGCGGCACACCCACCCCGGTGTCGGAAACCGTGAAATGAACCAGTATCGGCCACTCCTCATGAGGATGATAACCGTGCAACCGCACCCGTACCCGCGCCTCTCCCGCAAAGGTGAACTTGATGGCATTGCCAATCAGATTGACCAGAATCTGCCGCAACCGTAACGCATCCCCACACACAATCTCTGGAATCTGTGGATCAATGTCGCAATGCAACGCAATGCCCTTGTTGCGCGCCGTGGCCTCCAACAGCTCACAGGTCATGACCACCGCTTCCAAAAGATTGAAAGGAGCCAACTCCAACTGCATGGCCCCGGCCTCAACCTTGGAAAAGTCCAGAATGTCATTCAACAAAGCCAGCAACGAATGGCTGGAACGCAAAATGATCTCCACATATTGGCGCTGCTCAGAAGTCAAATCCGTGGCAGCCAACAGATCGGCCATGCCGATCACACCGTTCATCGGACTGCGGATTTCATGACTCATGATGGCCAGAAAGGCACTTTTGGCCTGATTGGCCGCCTCGGCCTCCTTTCTGGCACGCTCCAGCGCCGCCAGTTGTTTCTGTTCGGTGATGTCCCGGGCATTGCCCAACGCACCGATGACCTGACCTTTGCGATCCTTGAGCAACGTGGCGGACATGAACACCGGAAAAACCGTCCCGTCCTTGCGCCGCCCGGTGAGTTCACCAACAAATGTGCCGCACGTCTGAATGGTGGCAAAAAGCCGCACCCCCTCCTGCCAATCCGCATACAACCGTGCAGCGGGTTGACCCTGCACTTCGGCGCGTGCATAGCCGTATGTCTTCTCGGCAGCGGGATTGAAAATCACAATATTTTGCTGCGGATCCACAGAGAGAATCATGTCCAAAGCACTGTCGATCAGACTGGCGACATACTCCTCCTGACGTCGCAAGGCGGCGTGGGACTCCCGGATGTCACGACGCATGGTCTCCATGGCCGCAGCCAAGCGTCCCAATTCATCTTCGCCGGGCACGGCAATGACCGATTCCATGTCCCCCTGCCCCAACGCTTTGGCGTGTCGATCCAAACGCCGTACCGGATCCGTGACGTTTTTTTTCAGCAACAAAGAAAGGGAAAGTGCCAATAATGAAAAGATCGCCAAAAACAAAAAGATTAATTGTTTGGTGCGCGCCGTGGCGATCTGATCGGCATGCCGGGTGGACAGACCGATCTCGACCATGCCAATGGCTTCGCTGTCCGATGGTTCGACCATCACCGGATAACGAAACAAATGCGTGTCGGCAGATTCGGCCAGAAAAGCACTTTCAGGCAACGCCGAATCCGGGGCCTGAGCCACCACCCGGCCATTGGCATCGAGAATCCGCACAAAGGTGACATCGTATTGGGTGCGGGTCAGCCGTTTGACATAACCGGCCAGAATGGCATCATCCAGAGTCAACAACGGCTCAATGGAAAAAATGGCTGCCGCCTCGGCCAGTGATGCGCCCTGACTTTGAATGCGCTCGTGCAAGGCGCGCTGTTCGGCAGAGACCGCCTGCCAACCCAACAGCAAAGTCGGAATCGCAACCAGAATCAAGGTCGAACCGATCAGCTTGACATCCAGACGCAACCGTTGCCAAATGCGCTTGAAGAGCATCGTGGTTTCCATTTTTTTTCAGATTTCATTGCTGCGACCCGACCCTTGAGCACCACAGTAACACACTATGCCATGGGCCAGTCGGATAAAACAAGCGACGCGATACACTCACCCTTTTCAAACGGTCGAAAAAGAGGTAATTAACATAACTTACTGAGAAGTGTCGTGCCGGGACCAGGCAAATCACCGGCGCCACATTTTACACCAATCAGCAAGCAGAACATGCAAATTCTACGGACAACCTTCAACACAAGGAGAACGGAATCATGAGTGGAAGAGTGGCATTGGTAACGGGTGGTGCAGGCGGCATTGGTTCGGAGATCTGCAAGGCTCTGAGCAAGGAAGGGTATCGGGTGGTGACCACCTGCGCACCGGTTTTCGAGTGTCCCAATCTGGACGCCTGGAAGGCGGCCATGCAGGCAGAAGGTCTGAATATTGCGGTGTATGAAACGGATGTGGCCGATTTTGAATCCTGCAAACAGGCCGTGGCCAAGATCGAAGCCGAAGTTGGACCCGTGGATGTACTGGTCAACTGTGCCGGAATCACCCGGGACAGCGTGCTGAAAAAAATGACCCCGGATCAATGGAACCAGGTGATCGGCGTCAATCTGGACAGCGTGTTCAACATGACCCGTCAGGTGTTTCCGGGCATGGTGGATCGGGGTTATGGCCGGATTGTCAACATTGCCTCGGTGAATGGCCGCAAAGGTCAATTCGGTCAGGCCAACTATTCGGCAGCCAAAGCGGGCATGCATGGCTTCACCATGGCCGTGGCCCAGGAAGGGATCCGCAAGAATGTCACGGTCAACACCATCAGCCCCGGCTATGTGGCCACGGAAATGGTGAAAAAAATCCGTGAGGATGTGCTGCAAACCATCATCGCCCAGATCCCGGCCGGACGCCTGGCCGAACCGTCGGAGATTGCCCGGGTGGTGCTGTTCCTGGCAGCCGAGCAGTCCGGATTCATCACCGGGGCCAATATCGATATCAACGGCGGTCAGTTCATTCACTGAGCGCACTCGTTCACACAGGCCAAGAGAGGCAAACTTTTTGTCATGGATGAGACACCGGTTCGCATCATCAAAAAATACGCCAACCGACGCCTGTACGATACCGAGCAGTCGGCCTACATCACCCTGGACGGGGTGCGGGATCTGGTGATCAACCGCATCCCGTTTCAGGTGGTGGACAACCGTACCGGAGCAGATCTGACCCGTCTGATCCTGTTGCAGATCATCAGCGAGCAGGAGGACAAGGGGCGTCCGGTCTTCGATTCCGACGCCTTGCAGATGATCATCCGTTTTTATGGGGATACGTTGCAGGAGGCGTTGGGCGAATGGATGAAACAGAGCCTGGATGCCTTCATGGATCAGAAAAGCCTGTTCCAGTCCGCACCGGATCCTTTGAGCGTGATCACCGAAATGGGACGACGCAACCTGGAGATGTGGCAGTCATTTCAAGGCAGTTTCCTGTCATTGTCCATGGGCGCGGCATCCAAGAAAAAAGACGAGTGACCCTGCTCACAAACAGGTGCGGAAAAAAATTGTGTCACCCCCAAAAAAATCTTTGACACATCCGCTACCTTCCTTTATGCTGCAACGCACCATTGTTGCATTGCAGCAATCTGCAACGACATGTGAACTCAATCAATAAGGATCAAGCCATGGACAATAACAAAGTTGCTGAGCGCATGACGGAATTGACCAAAAAGATGATGGAATCCATTTCCGATCTGCAAAAGATCAATGACCGTACCGTACAGGAACTGACCAAGCAACAGCTCGAAGCTGCGGAAGGGTTCATCACCGCCGGAGCCAGACAGCTCAAGGAGTTGAGCGCTGCCAAAACCATTCAGGATGCCGTCTCCACGCAGGCCGACATTGCCTCCAATCTGGGCAAAATGATGGTGGAGAATGCCAAGCGCACCATGGATGTGTTGACCCAAGGGCAGAACGAGTTGAAAGATCTGATCGAAAAAAACATCACCAAACTGGTGGAAGAGGCCAAAGCCGGTCTGGAATAAATCGGATTATTCCACCGGTGTCGGGGCGACCTCGCTCGCTCGGCTGACGCGAGGTGGGACTCAAGCCCCGCCGTTACGGCGCAGGGACGCGCCGTCCATTTTCTTGGGTCTGGTACGGCCCAAATAACGCTTCAAGTCATTTGGATTTGTCAGCAATCACACTTCCGGTCTTGACCAAACCGGCTGCTGAAGTCTATTGTTTCGATAAATCCGTATCTAAGGAGTCAAACATGGATAACAATCCGTTTTCCGCCGATTGGATGAGCGGGTGGACATCGTTGCAACGCAAAATGTGGGAAGATTGGTCCGAGGCAACGCAAAGCACGTTCGGCAATGCCTGGCAAACAGAGAGTCCGTTGAATTTCTTCAAAAACGGAATGAGCCAGTGGCCGAACATGTTCATGCCCCAGCCGGTAAAAAGTCCGGAAGTGATGGCCATGCGCCATGCCATGGGTTCGATGGAAGAGTTCATGCGCATGGGTCGTGAGGTGTTCAAGCTGTTCCAGAAGGTATCGGACGGCGGCACCATGGCCCAGGAGTGGACCGGGCAGTTGGACAAGGCGATCCAGCAGGCCAAGGAGATGTTCAATCAGGGCAGCGAGGCCATGTATGGTCTGACCGGGTTGGGCAAGGTGGATGAGATGGCCAGTTTCTGGAGTCGTCCGATGAAGGCGTGGAACGACTTCATCACCACGAATCCGGCCTTTTCCAATGACACGATGCGGGCATTGCTGTCCGGTGGTCAGGCAACCGAAGAGGCGCTGCAACGGTTTTTGTCTGTGCCCGGGGTTGGGTACACCCGTGAAAAGCAGGAGAAGGTGCAGGAAGGGTTGCGTTTGGCTTTGGAATATCGCAAGGCCAATGAAGATTTTCAGAAGTTGATGATGGAGACCTCGAAGCGGGCATTGGATCTGTTGCATCGCAAGTTGCTGGAGATGGGGGCAGAAGGCAAATCGTTGCAGACCATGCGGGATTTGTATGTGCTGTGGGTGGATTGCAACGAGGAAGCCAATGCTGCCACCGTGGCTGGCAAGGAGTACAATGAAATCAACACCCGCATGGTGAATGCCATGATGCGGGTACGGCGCAACATGGCCGAGATGGTGGATGGAACCATGTCAGCCTTCAACCTGCCAACGCGGCGGGAGTTGGACAGCGCCTATCGTCAAATCAGCCTGCTGAAACGCCGGGTGTCTGCTCTGGAAGAGATCATCGGAGAGTTGAAGGGGCGGGATGCCACGGCAGAGATCAACACGTTGCGCGATGACATGGAGAAGCTTGGGGTGCGGCGTTTGCGTGAAGAGTTGGCTGCGCTGCGCAATCAGCTTGAGGAGGCCTTGACCGCACCGCCGGCAGAGAGTGGAGCCGAGGCTGCGGACAAAACCGCAATCAAGAAAACGGTGCGCATCGGCAATGCCAAGCCCCAACCGGCTGCCGCCGCTTCTGCCCAGAAAGGAGAATAATCGATGTTTCCGTTTGCAATCAGTCCTGACAAGGCCGTGGAAGAGCTGGCCCGTTTCAACAAAAAGCTGGCTGCTGGTGTCAAGACCTTTACCGAGGTGGGGCAGATCGAATCCGGGATCAGTCCCAAAGAGGCGGTCTATCGCGATGACAAGGTGACGTTGTACCACTACATTCCCCGTGTGGAAAATCCCCATCGGGTGCCGGTTCTGGTGGTGTACGCCCTGGTGAACCGTCCCTACATGGCCGACATTCAGGAGGATCGTTCGATGATCCGTGGCCTGCTGGACGAGGGGATGGATGTCTATCTGATCGACTGGGGTTATCCGGATGCCTCGGACCGGTTTTTGGATCTGGATGACTACATCAACGGTTACATCAAGCGGTGTGTGGATTTCATCCGGGACCGTCATGACATCTACCGTGTGAATATATTGGGAATTTGCCAGGGTGGGGCGTTCAGTTTGTGTTTCACGGCATTGCACCCGGATCGGGTACGCAATCTGGTGGTCATGGTGACGCCGGTGGACTTCCATACGCCGGACAATCTGTTGAGTTTGTGGGTGCGGGATCTGGATATTGACCTTTTGGTCGATACCATGGGCAACATTCCGGGTGATTTGTTGAATCTCACCTTCCTGTCGATGAATCCATTCCGTTTGACCGGTCAGAAGTATCTGGACATGGTGGATCTGATGGATGACAAGGTGAAGCTGAAAAATTTCCTGCGCATGGAGAAGTGGATCTTTGATTCACCGGATCAGGCCGGGGAGGCGTTCCGGCAGTTTGCCAAAGAGTTTTTCCAGAAGAATGGTTTGATCAAGGGAAATGTGAAGATCGGGGATCGGCGGGTGGATCTGGCCAACATCACCATGCCGGTCTTGAATGTGTATGCCACCAAGGATCATCTGGTCCCGCCGGATGCTTCCAAGGTGTTGAAGCAGCATGTGGGCAGTTCGGATTACCAGGAATTGGCGTTCAATGGGGGACACATTGGGGTGTATGTCAGCGCACGCTCCCAGAAAGAGATCCCGCCGGCCATTGCCAACTGGTTGAAGGAACGGGGTTAATCACCCCGTGAAACACCCGGTTTCCGACATGCGCACGGATGCGCGCCGTCGGAAACCGGGTGCCATATTGATTGGTTCCCAAGAGGCATACCGAGCCTGCTCCGGATGTCACTCTTTCTTGTCGCGACTCTCCTGCTCCAGGATCACCCGGGCAATGTGGTTGGGGGCGATGTTGTAGGCAGACAGTCGCATGGTGTAAAGAGCGCGACCGGAACTCAATCCATTCAACACATTGCCATAATCCAACACCTCCACCATCGGTGCTTCGGCTGCGATGATCTGGCCCCCACCCCCTTTGGGGGTCACGCCCAATACCCGGCCACGCCGACTGTTCAGATCACCGATCACATCCCCCAATACATCATCCGGAACCGTCACTTCCATGGTCATGATCGGCTCCAGCAGCACGGCACCGGCTTCGGCCAACCCTTTGCGAAACGCCATGGAACCGGCGGTCTTGAATGCAAAATCCGACGAATCCACCGAATGGTGACTCCCATCCACCAAAGCCACCTTCACATCCACCACCGGATAGCCCCCCACCACCCCCTGTTCCATGGCCTCCACGATCCCCTTTTCCACGGACGGAACAAACTGACGGGGAATGACGCCACCCACAATCCGGTTCTCGAACTCATAACCACCATCCCGGGGCAAGGGTTCGATCTCCAACCAGCAGTCGGCAAACTGGCCACGGCCACCGGTCTGTTTCTTGAGTCGGCCTTGCACACGCGCCTTTTTCGTGATGGTCTCCCGGAAGGGGGGACGGGCCATCTTCAAGGTGGCGGTTGCTCCATATTTGCGTTTGAGCCGATCCAGCACCACGCGCAAATGGGTCTGGCCCATGCCGGAGAGGATCAACTCATGGGTGGCTGCATCGCGACGCAACCGCAGGGTGGGATCCTCTTCCACCAGTTTTTCCAGTCCCGCAGCCACCTTCTCTTCGGTTTTCGATTCGCACTCCACGGCAAAGGTATGGGTTGGCTCCTGGAACACCACCCGTTGATAGCGGATCGGGTGGCCAACCGCACACAGCGTATCCCCGGTACGCACGCCATCCAGTTTGGCAATGGCCCCCAACTCCCCAACCCCCAACCGATTGACCGGAATCATCTCCCGGCCTTGCAACCGGAACAGACGGCCTCCTTTCTCTTTTTGACCGCTCGTCCCGTTATAAAACGGCTGATCGCTCTCCAGCACTCCGGAAAAAACCCGAATCACCGTCAATTTCCCGGCAAACGGATCCATCACGGTTTTGAAGGCCACAGCCGAAAACGGATCGGTCAACGAAGGCGCGCGGGAGAGTGCCCGTTCCGGATGGTCCGGATCCACGCCGTTCAAGGGTTTGATCAGTGCCTTGTCCAGCGGGCTGGGCAGATATTCGGCAATGCCGTTGGCCAGCGAGCGCACGCCGATATTGGCTGCTCCCGATCCGCAATACAACACCAGCAACCGCCGGGTCAGCACCGCTTCCCGCAAACCCTTGTGCAACGCTTCCAGAGAGGGTTCTTCCCCATCGTTGAGATACCGTTCCAGCAACTCGTCATCCCCTTCGACGATCTTTTCGATCAACTGGGTGCGGTAGTATTCGGCATCCTTGCGGGCGCTCTCCGGCAGGTCGATCTGGCAGAACACCCCATCCCGTGCCGACCAGGCGGTCATGGGAATCAGATCCACGATGCCGCCGAACTCCTCACCCACACCAATCGGAATGGTCAGCGGCAAGGCGGTAACGTTCAGACGGGATTCAATCGCCCCCAGAGCGCGGATGAAATCGGCACGGGGACGATCCAGTTTGTTGATGAATCCAAGCACAGGCACCATGGCTTCTGCGGCCATGGCCCACAGCCGTTCATTTTCCGATTTGATCCCGAACTCACCGGAAAAGAGCATCACCGCCCCTCCCACCACATCCAGCACACCCCGGGTCACTTCGAGAAAATCGCTGTAGCCAGGCGTATCCACCACATTGATCCAGCGATCCCGCCACACGCAATGGCCCACATGCGGGGTGATGGTCACCCGACGTTCGATCTCTTCGGGTTCGCTGCTCATCACGGTCGTCCCTTTTTCCACATCTCCGCGACGGGCAATGGCACCGCCGTTGAACAGCAGCGACTCGGCCAGGGTGGTTTTGCCTCCGCCTCCGTGGGCGATCAGGGCAACATTGCGCAACAGACTGATTTCCGGAACGTTCGGCATGGGTGTTTCCTTCATGGATGTGGTGTACCCTGCACACACATGGTCGCAACTCTCTGCATGCAACCACATGTACGCAACCTGTCGAAATCTTGAATTTTATAGATTAATAATTAAGGAATTATTAATCTATAATTAAATTTGATTTTTTGAAAGGATGAAACCGCACTCATTACGGGATGCGTCGTTTATATCAATGGGGTCCAGGGGCCTGTGGCCCCTGGTGGGATCCAAGGGCAACGCCCTTGGTGGGGTTTGGGGCAACGCCCCAACAAAACAAATTCCACATTCCAAAATGGTTTGTTAAATTGATTTGTTTGAAAGGATTAAAGGATTAAAGGATTAAAGTCCCAGGGGTTTCACCCCTGGACCCCACCAGGGGGGTACCCCCCCTGGACCCGTGATCATTGGATCTTCCTGAATGGCCTCATTTCCAATCCATCCATCCATCCATCAACCACTCTCCCACGCAATATCCGCCAAAGAAAAAACCGGCCCCTCTGTGCAAATCTTGCGATAACTCCACCCCACCCCACTCTCCTGACGTACCGGCACCACACAGGCCGCACATACCCCAAACCCGCACGCCATCCGCTCCTCCAACGATACCTGACCACTCAACCCAAACCGCTCCGCCAACCTGGCCACAGCCCGCAACATCACCGTCGGACCACACGCATACAACTCGGTACGCCGACGCAACGCCTCGGAAGAACGCTCCAAATAGTGCTCTGCCAAATCGGTCACATACCCGTGAAACCGCCCGGCCATCGGCGTCATGGAAGCCAACCGACTCGACACCCCCACCGCATCCAACGCTGCCAATGCCTCCGCAGACTCCACAAACGCCACATCCAAAGGAAAACCATCCAAACGCGCTGCAATGGTCATCAAAGGGGCTTCGGTCTCAATCCCCCATACCAACACCGCACTCTGCCCACGCTCCACCAGACGCCGCGCCAGGAAATGGACCGGTGCAATCCCGGCCCCACCCGCAATCAACAAAATATTTTTTTTCTCCTCCGGCCACACAAAGGGACGCCCCAAAGGCATCAATACCCGCAACTCCTCCCCCCCCTTCCAGGAGGCCATGATGCGCGTCCCCTCACCCACCACCCGATAGAAAATATCCACACTCCCTTGCTCCGGATCCGCATCCATCACCGAAAAAGGACGGGGCAAGGTCAAACGGGGATCACAAATCAGTTGCACAAAATGACCGGGCTGCACCTGCCGGGCCACCTTGCCCACCCGCAAACGCAATAAACCATGCTCCCCGGGCAAATGCCGGTTGAACAGAACCGTCACCACCAACGGCTGCGCCATCCCCCGCAATTCACACCGGTCAACGGTCACCATCGAACACCACCTGTCCTGCAACCAAGGTCTTTTCAACCCGCCCGCGCACCCGCCGACCATGAAAACAGGTATTGCGCGCCGTACCATGAAGACGCGCAGCATCCACCACCCACGCCGCATCCGGATCAAACAGCACCAGATCGGCCACCGCACCAACCGCCAACGTCCCCCGATCCAACCCCAACAACCGGGCCGGTGCCACGGTCATGGCACGCAAACACCCCATCAGATCCAACACCCCATCCCGCACCAACTCCAGACTGACCGGCAACAACGTCTCCAACCCCACCACGCCATTGGACGCATGACAGAACTCCACCCGTTTGCTGTCCGGATCGTGGGGCGCATGATCGGTGGCAATCACCGTGATCACACCCCGCGCCAACCCCTCCAACATGGCGTTGCGATCTTCGGCAGAACGCAACGGCGGCGACATCTTGGCATCGGTGTCATAGCCCAGCACCGCCTCATCGGTCAACGCAAAGTGATGCGGTGCCACCTCGCAACTCACCGGCAACCCGCGCGCACGCGCCCTGGCCACCGCCTCCACCGCACCAGCCACCGAAATGTGTGCCACATGGTAACGCCCGCCGGTCAACTCCACCAGACGAATGTCCCGATCCACCATCACGCTCTCGGCCACCGCCGGCAATCCCGGCAGACCCAACCGACTGGAGATCACCCCCTCATGCATGCAACCGTGGGCGGACAAGGACGGCTCTTCGGCATGCTGAATGATCAAGGCATTGAACGCACGGGCATAATCCAGGGCACGCCGCATCAAACCGCTGTCCGCCACCGGACGACCATCGTCGGAAAAGGCCACACACCCGGCACGCAGCAACAACCCCATCTCGGTCAATTCACGCCCTTCCAACCCCTTGGTCACCGCACCAATGGGATGAACATTCACCACCCCTTCGTCCGCGGCCTTCTGACGCATGAACGCCGTGATGCTCGGATCGTCATTGACCGGTTTGGTATTGGGCATGCAGGCCACGGTCGTCACACCACCCGCAGCCGCAGCCCGGGTGCCTCCGGCAATGGTCTCCTTGTACTCAAAACCCGGCTCGCGCAGATGCACATGCATATCCACCAATCCCGGCGCCACCACCAGTCCATCCGCTCGCAGAACCTCGGCCCCGGTCGGCACATCAGGCCGTCCCACCTCACGGATCACCCCGTCCGCAATCAACAGATCCGCCGTGGCATCGAATCCGCTGGCCGGATCGATCACACGCCCGCCTTTGACCACCACCACTCGGCTCATCGTCCGCCTCCCACACCGCACAACCGGTAAAGCACTGCCATGCGCACGGCCAAACCATTGGCCACCTGCTCCAGAATCACCGACCGCTCCGGATCATCCGCCACATCCGATGCGATCTCCACACCCCGATTGATCGGTCCGGGATGCATCACGAACGCCCCGGGCGCTGCCCGCGCCAGACGCGCCCGGGTCACACCCCAAAAGGCAAAATATTCCCGTACGCTCGGAATGAAACCCACACTCATCCGCTCCAGTTGCAGCCGCAGCGCCATGACCACATGCACCCCGTCCAGTCCGGCCTCCATGTCATGATAGACCCGCACCCCGAACGCCTCTTCGGCCCGAGGGGGAATCAAACCGGGCGGACCCACGAACCGCACCTCGCCCCCCATGGTCCGCAACCCCAGTGCAATGGAACGGGCCACCCGCGAATGCAGGGCATCTCCGCACACCGCCACCACCAACCCGGCAAAACCCTCCCGATCCAGCAACGGCAGATGATCGTGGATGGTCAACAGGTCCAGCAGGGCCTGGGTCGGATGTTCGTGTCGTCCATCCCCGGCATTGACAATGGCCGCATCCAGATGGCGCGCCAGAAACTCCTGGGCACCCGACTCCGGATGACGGATCACCACCACATCCGGATTCATGGCCTGCAACGTGGCCAGGGTATCGATCAGGGTTTCCCCCTTTTTCACCGAACTGGAGGCCACCGACATGTTGATCACATCCGCCGACATGCGCTTGCCTGCCAACTCGAACGAGGTGCGGGTGCGGGTGGAGTTTTCATAAAACAGATTGATGACCGTTTTGCCCCGCAAGGTGGGGACTTTTTTGATGTCACGCCGGTTGACCTCACGCAAGGAGGCGGCGGCATCCAATATGGACTGAATCTCCTCGCGGCCCAGATCCGCCATGCCCAGGAGGTGTTTGCGATTCCACAGATGGGTTCCCATGCGTTATCTTTTCTCCTGCTCAATGCGTCTCATGTCACGGGACGCCGACGCACCACGTTCCACTCCCCCGGAGGGTGTTCCACCAGCTTGATGGTCTCTCCGGATCCGGCCTCCACCAGACGACCGGCATAATCCGGCTGGATCGGCAACTGCCGTCCGCCCCGATCCACCAGCACGGCCAACTCCACCCCTTCCGGGCGACCATAATCAAACAATGCATTCAATGCAGCCCGGATGGTGCGACCCGTGAACAGCACATCATCCACTAAAATGATGCGCCGATTGTCAATCGACATGGCAAGATCGGTCGCGCCCACCACCGGATTGGGGGCAATGGTGCGCAGATCATCCCGATAAAAAGTAATATCCAGATAACCTATCGGGATCTCCACCTGGACCGCTGCCTGCAATTGCGCACGCAGCAATCTGGCCACCACCGCTCCTCCGCGCCGGATCCCGACCAGCACCCGTTTTTCCGGTTGATTCAGGTTGGCCAGGATCTTTCCGGCCATCTGTTGAATCACCGTACGGGTCTCATCCGCTGAAAGCAGCATCTCTTCACGTGGGGATAAGGCGGACATCGGAACCTCCCGATTCTGCGGCTGAAAAAGGCGTCATGCTGGATCCGTTCCACCTTACACCATCCAGCCAGCCATCGGGAAGGGTTGACAAGCAGGAACCCGGTTACCGGCTGGATCCATACACATCCGCACTGGCTTCAGGACGGCGCACCACCAGAGCATACAGATGGCTGGGCCGGGACACCAACACATCGAGCGGCATGAGCAGACGGTTCAAAAAGGCATAACATGCAACGGAATAACGATTCTTGCGCAACGACCGGAAACGCAGACCATCCAGAATCCTCTGGATTCTCCAATGCAGATACTGCCCGGTCAGCACCTGGTACGCCACGCCCGATTCCAGCCAGGCAATACAGACCCAATGCACCAGAAACGAAAACAAACCGCCAATGGGATAAAATGTTTCGATCTGCAAACCGGCCTGGCGACACAAGGTCTCCAGGTGAGCCGGTTGAAAATAGCGCCAGCCATGTTGACCATACAACAGATAGGCCCAGGGAGCGGGCACGAACAGCACCCCATATGCCCCGGGTTTCAGTGCTGCATGGATGCGCACCAGCGACTCCGAGGGAAACCGTTGATGCTCCAAAGAGTGTGAACAGATCACGAAATCAAACTGTTGATCGAATGTCATCCGTTCAGCGGGTTGCACCAGAAACCGGGCATGCACGGCTGGTCCCGGGCGTTGCTCCAGCCATTGCCAGTTGCTGCGCTCCAGGACATCCACCCCCAGATAACGGCCTGCAATGCCGCACGCCTCCACTCTTTGAACAAACCCTCCGGCACCGCACCCCACATCCAGAATCTCGGCCTGCCCGGGACAATAACGCATGACCAGTTGATGCAAGGCCAGATTGGTGTAGTGTCGGCCCGGTGAAGCGCCAGGTTCACGTTTCAGGAGTTGTCTGAACAGTGGGCGGTCATGGTGGACAAAGAGGGAGGCTGTGGGCAGATGGGCTGGAACCTTGAAAAACAGCCCCTGCCGGCAGCGGCGTGCATATCTTCTTTTCTCTTCAATGGTCAGTTCGGCATCGCCATTGAGTTCATCCGGGTCAGGATCCAGCCGCAGAGGCTCATCCATCCAGCCGCTCCCGGGCGGCCTCGATGGCGCTGCGCACCGTGGCAAAGGCGGTTCCGCCGATCACCTTGCGGGCATTGACCGAAGCGTGTACGGTCAACACCTCCATCACGTCCGGCCCAATGCGCGCATCTGCTGTCTGCATTTCGCTCAACGAGAGCTGTTCCAGGGCGCGTCCGCTCTCCACGCACAGCCGCACCAGTCGGCCCGACACCTCGTGGGCCTTGCGGAACGGAATCCCCTGACGGGCCAGATAATCCGCCAGATCCGTGGCCGTGGTGAATCCCACCTTGGCAGCCAAAGCCATGGCCGTCCGGTTGACGCGGATCTCGGCCAGCATGCCGGCAAACACCTTCAGACAGCCACGCACCGTGTCGATGGTGTCAAAGATCGCCTCCTTGTCCTCCTGCATGTCCCGGTTGTACGACAGGGGCAACCCTTTCATCAAGGTCAAAAGCCCCATCAGATGACCGGTCACCCGTCCACTCTTGCCGCGCACCAGTTCCGGGGCATCCGGATTCTTCTTTTGCGGCATGATGCTCGAACCCGTGGCAAAGGCGTCCGACAACTCGACAAATCCGAACGCAGGCGAAGACCAGAGAATCAGCTCCTCGGAAAAACGCGACAGGTGCATCATCACCACGGCACAGGCCGCAGCGCTCTCGATGACGAAATCCCGATCCGACACCGCATCCAAAGAGTTCTGGCACACACCAGCAAATCCCAACTCCTTGGCCACCCATTCCCGATCAATCGGATACGGGGTTCCGGCCAAAGCGGCTGCTCCCAACGGGAGTTGGTTGATGCGTTGACGCACCTCGGCAAAACGTTGCCGGTCCCGATCCAGCATCTCGAAATAGGCCATGAGATGGTGACCAAACGTGACCGGCTGGGCGTTTTGCAGATGGGTGAAACCAGGCATGATGGTTTCGATGTGGGCCTCGGCCAGGGTCAACAGGATCCGTTGCAAGGTGCGCAGCGCCTCGCGAATGGCATCCACCTCTTCGCGCAGCCACAACCTGAGATCCGTGGCCACCTGATCGTTGCGGGAACGGGCGGTATGGAGTTTGCCGGCCACCGGTCCGATCAGCTCGCGCAGGCGATTTTCCACATGCATATGGATATCTTCCTGCTCATCGCGAAAAGGCAGGCGGCCCTCTTCGATCTCCACCTTGACCCGGGCCAGACCGCCCAGAATCAGGTCGGATTCGGCTTCGGCGATGATCCCCTGGCGCGCCAGCATGCGACAGTGGACCATCGATCCCTGGATGTCCTGACGGAACAGCCGTGCATCGTAGTGGATCGATGCGGAAAACACCTCCATGAAGGCATCGGTGGGTTGGGAAAAACGCCCTCCCCAGGCTTTATACCGACTCATGGCCGTTGCTGACGCACCAAAGCTGCGATGCGCATCCTCAAAGCGTTCAGCTTGATGAATCCGGTGGCATCGGACTGATCATATGCCCCATGATCCTCTTCAAAGGTGACGATCTTCGGATCAAACAGCGACTGTTCCGAGCGTCGTCCCACCACGGTCACATTGCCCTTGTAGAGTTTCAGACGCACCACCCCGGAGACAAAGCTCTGAGAGGCATCGATCAATGCCTGCAACATGAGCCGTTCCGGCGAAAACCAGTAGCCGTTGTACACCAGAGAGGCATAGCGCGGGGCCAGTTCATCCTTGAGATGAGCCGCCTCCCGATCCAGGGTCAGAGACTCCATGGCGCGGTGGGCAACGCCCAGGATGGTGCCGCCCGGCGTTTCGTACACGCCCCGGGATTTCATCCCCACATAGCGGTTTTCCACCAGATCCACGCGACCAATGCCGTTGGCACCTCCCAAAGCGTTCAGGCGGGTCAGCAGATTGGCAGGTGACAGCCGTTCCCCATCCACGGCCACCGGATCCCCCTGTTCAAAGGTCAATTCCACATAGGTGGGTTGGTCCGGTGCCCGTTCCGGAGAGACCGATAAAATAAACATCTCTTCGTCCGGTTCTTTCCAGGGGTCTTCCAGCGCCTTGCCTTCAAAGGAGAGGTGCAACAGGTTGCGATCCATGGAATAGGGCGCTTCTCCCCGTTTGTCCCGGGCAATCGGAATGCCGTTGGTCTCGGCATAGGCCAGAAGCTTTTCCCGCGAGGTCAGATCCCATTCGCGCCAGGGGGCGATCACCCGGATCTCCGGACGCAGGGCGTGATAGGCCAGTTCAAAGCGCACCTGGTCATTCCCTTTGCCGGTGGCGCCATGGGAGACCGCATCCGCACCGGTCAGCGTGGCAATTTCGATCTGGCGTTTGGCAATCAGCGGACGGGCAATGGAGGTGCCCAGGTGGTACACCCCTTCATACAGGGCATTGGCGCGGTACATCGGAAAGACGAAATCCCGCACGAACTCCTCTTTCAGGTCTTCGATGAAGATCTCCTTCACCCCCATGGCCAGGGCTTTCTGACGTGCCGGTTCCAGCTCTTCGCCCTGACCCAGATCCGCGCAGAAGGCCACCACTTCGCACTGATAGTGTTCCTGCAACCATTTGAGGATGATCGAGGTATCCAGGCCTCCCGAGTAGGCCAGGACCGCTTTTTTGACTGGTTTTGGCATGTTCGCATGCTCCTTTGCTGATCGAAATCCAGAACGGCAGAAGATAAAAACAAAAATTAATACAAATCCATCAACCCCATGAGTCATGCACCATCATCAGGGGTCCAGGGGCGAGAGCCACCCTGGGACTTTCAGTCTTTAAAAACAAAACATTCTAAAAATTTTTTATTTTTAAAATCAAACCCTGGGGGATGAATCCCCCAGACCCCCTCTTTTTTTTCAATTTTTTCAATCCTTGACAACCCCGATATCCACCCCCATCAACCACTCCAGCAACGCCTTTTGGACATGCAAACGATTTTCCGCCTCATCCCAAATGACCGATTGGGGTCCGTCCATCACCTCGGCCGTCACCTCTTCGCCACGGTGGGCGGGCAGACAGTGCATGAACAAGGCATCAGAGCTGGCGGTGGCCATCAACGCCTGATCCACACAATAATCGGCAAACGCCTGTTGACGCTTGCGCTGCTCGGCCTCCTGACCCATGGAGGTCCAGGTATCGGTACACACCAGATCGGCCTGAAAGACGGCATCGCGCGGGGAACGAACCACCTCAATGACCCCGCCGGTCTGTTGCGCCTGCTGCCGGGCACGGGCCAGACAGGTTGATTCGGGTTCATACCCTTCCGGACAGGCCAACACCAGACGAAAACCGAGTTTGGCAGAGGCCTGAATCCAGGAGTTGGCCATGTTGTTGCCATCCCCGATCCAGGCCACGCTCTTGCCGGTGATCGCCCCCCGATGCTCCTCATAGGTGAAAAGATCCGCCAACACCTGACAGGGATGAAAATCGTCCGACAAACCGTTGATCACCGGAACCGTGGCATATTCGGCCAACACTTCGACCTTTTTATGGGCAAAGGTGCGCACCATGATGGCATCCACATAACGGGACAACACCCGTGCCGAATCCGACAACTCCTCCCCCCTTCCCAACTGGATCTCCTGGGACGACAGGAACAACGCCTGACCACCCAACTCGAACATGCCGGTCTCAAAGGAGACGCGAGTACGGGTGGAGGGTTTTTCAAAGATCATGCCCAACGAACGTCCGGCCAGAGTGGGCTGATTGGAGCGGATGCGACGGTTCTGCTTGAGCCAGGCCGTGCGTTGGAAAAGACGACGGATCTCCTCTGGGGTCACGTCATCAAAGGTCAACAAATCCCGTTTGGTGGCAAGAAAGGTCGTCATGATGCGCCATCCATCAAAAAAGATCGCTCAACACGCCATCCAGAATGGCCATCCCCTGGTCGATCTCTTCTGGCGTAATGGTCAAGGGGGGCAGCATGCGCAAGGTAGTGCCCATTTGAAGGCTCAACAGCAGTCCGCGATTCAGACACATGGCCGCCACCTCTTCGGCACCGCCATTGAGTTCCACGGCAGCCATCAGACCCCGGCAACGGGTGGTTTTGATCATGGAATGAGAGGCTGCCAGGCTGTCCAGACGCTGGACCAGTTGAGCACTGCGCGCGGCCACTCCGGCGATCACCCCGTCATCGATCAAGGATTCCAGGGTGGCGAGTGCAGCGGCGCAGGCCAAAGGATTGCCACCAAAGGTCGAGGCATGGGTGCCGGGAGAGAACGATGCCGCCACCTTGGCACTGGCCAGACAGGCCCCCATGGGCACGCCGGAAGCCAACCCTTTGGCAACCGTCATGATATCCGGGGTCATGGTACTCCATTGATGGCTCCAGAATTTGCCGGTACGCCCCATGCCGGTCTGCACTTCGTCGAAGATCAGCAACAACCCATGACGGTCGGCAATGGCGCGCAACGCCTCCAGATACCCTTCATCCGGGATGCGCACCCCGGACTCACCCTGAATCGGCTCCACCAGGATGCCCGCGGTATACGGACTGATGGCCCGTTCCACGCAACCGGCATCATTAAAGGGAACATAACGAAAACCCGGCATCAACGGTTCAAAGCCGCGCTGCACCTTTTCCTGGGCAGTTGCGGAGAGCGTGGCCAGGGTGCGACCATGAAAGCCGTGGACAGCGGTGATGATTTCAAAACGACCTGGTTGACCGTGATCGCGCATGTATTTGCGGGTCAACTTGATGGCCGCTTCATTGGCTTCCGCACCGCTGTTGCAAAAAAAGGCCTGATCGGCAAAACAGGTTGCGGTCAGCCGTCGCGCCAGTTGTTCCTGGAGCGGAATGCGATAGAGATTGGAAGTATGGATGAGCTGTCCGGCCTGGGCGCAGATGGCCGCAGTCACCTTGGGCGGACAGTGGCCCAGGTTGTTGACGCCGATGCCAGCGAGAAAATCCAGATATTCCCGGCCTTCCTCGTCCCACAGCCGGGTGCCGACGCCACGTGTAAAGGCGACCGGGGAACGTCCATAGGTGGACATGATGCACTGAATGTCGTTCATGATGCCTCCGTACTGATTTGAAACGTTTTTTATAGCCGTTAACGTCCCATCTCGCAACGGTTCATCATGCATTCAAAAGCAACGGATGCAAAAAAATCCGGGCAGGGGGGAAACACCCCCCTGATCCCGGCTTGCAACCTAGATGAACAACACAATATCCGCATCTTGAGCCACTTCAAAGAAGCGGGCTGCGCCGGCATATTCCAATCCGTCGATCAACTCTTCGTGTTTGAAGTCGAACAGATCGACGGTCATTTGACAGGCGATCATCTTGACATCCGATTCGAGAGCCATGGACATCAACTCGCCGATGGAGGCCACCCCTTTGCCGGCCATTTTCTGTTTCATCATGATGGTGGCCATGCTCTCCATGCCGGGCAGAACCTGCACCAACACCGGCATGGGCACGGGCATGGGCATGGCCGGATTGCCCAGGGGAGAGATCTTCAAGTCAGGATTTTTCTTCACGACCTGCAAACCGTAGAAGGTCCAGAAGATGGTCACCTCGTAATCCAGGGCCGCAGCCGTGGTGGCCAGAATCAACGGCGGATAGGCAAAGTCCAGGGTGCCCTTGGTGGCGATGATCGCCAATTTCTTTTGCGACATGGCGGCAATCCTCCTCGTTTTTGGATCAGGATTTGCGAATTTCGTAATAGTAGACGCCACCCGCTTCCGAAGCCTTGACGAGGGTGTTGCCGGTCTGGGAGCAGAACGATTCAAAATCCTTGGCCGAACCCGGATCCGTGGCCTCGATGGCCAGCACTTGTCCGGGGGCCAGCTCTTTGAGGGCCTTTTTGGCGCGCAGGATCGGCAGTGGGCAGTTCAGTCCCTTGGCGTCGAGGGTCGAGTCAGCCATGATAGAATACCTCCAGGTGGTTGAGTGTCACGGTATGGCGTGGGGATCGGATTATTAGAATAACATCAAACTCTGTCATAGTGTCATGGCAGCGGCTCAGGTTGCAAATTATTTTTCTTGGGTTGACATGCACAAACTGGCACGCCTCATGATACAGACTTGAGCAGGTTTCCCTCTTTTGCGTGGACGGATCGTCATGGAATACCCTTTCATCTCCATTTTCCTGTTGCTCATCGGTCTGATACTGTTGTTCATGTTGTTGCTCAAGCTGCGCACTCTGCGCGAAGCCACCATTCAGGAAGAGATGCCCTCGGACAAGCTCACCGTCTTGTTGGGAATGTTTTTCGTGCTCAGCCGGGCCTGCATCAAGTACTACCGGGACCGCAACGCCTATCCCCAGTCCATCTGCGGCACGCCGGAGAGTTTGATCGAGTTGGGTTATCTCAAAGATGAGCCATTGGCAACCATTTCCAACTCGATTCGTCTGTTTTCCATTGTCGTCACCGACAAGGCGGGATGCGGCATTTGTCTGGCCCACATCAAGGCATCGGTGGCCATGGATATTCTGCGTCGGGTGTCTGACACCAACTGTCAGATCGAGTTTCAGGATTACCGGGGCGGTCAATACAAACCGTTGACCAGTGCCGGGGATACGCTGATCAATTTGACCTTGCCGTTACCGGTTCGTCCTGTTGGCAGCAAGGCTGCAACCCCCGGATTGCCGGAAAGCGGCACAGAAGGGACAGTCATTGCGGCTTGAAGGTTTGGGGTTGCGTTCAATCCGCGGGTCGGCTCTCCTGGCTTTTTTTGCGGATGGCCTTTTCGATCTGCCGGGCAGCATCCGCATCCGAGGGGGCATCCTGCCAGGAGCCATCCGGGCGCACGGACTGTTTGAGCACCACCACCTTGACATCCCCATACGGGGCCTGACCCGACAGACGGATATTGACCCGGTAGCGGGTACGGGCATCGTTGGGATCCACTTTCCAGTCGGTCGAGATGAACCCACCTTCGCGGTTGGCCACTTGCACCGGCAACTCCATGACCACATCCATGGCTCCGGCGTAGAGTTTGTTCAGGCGGATCTGGTCCTGGGTTGGTTTGGAGCCGCCGCCGCTCCCCAGACTGAAGATGCTTTCCTGACCCAGCAATTCTGCGGAGGTGTTATCCCCTTTGCCCTCCAGGGCATCTTCACGGACTTTCTTTTGGCCGAATTTGGCGAATTTCTGTTGTTCCAGGGTATTCGGACTGTTCCAGTTCGATCCGGAACACCCTCCGGCACTTAAGGCCAACACGGTCAATGCCACGGTCATGAGTTTGATTTTCATCGACTTGATTCCCAGGTTGCCCAGTTTAAGGTCCATACACGTCACACCCTTTCCATTATGCCGCAAAATTCGCGACCAGGGAATGCCTGGGATTGCTTTCATTGGGTACTTGTGATCGGAGGTGATTCCGTGATCCGTTCTGAGAGTCAGAGACAGGACACCATCATCAGGGGTCCAGGGGGGTTACCCCCCTGGTGGGGTCCAGGGGTGAAACCCCTGGGAATTTAATCTTTTAAATCTTTTAAACAAAAATATTTAAAAATTATTTTTTTAAGTATTAAAACATTAAAACATTAAAACCCTGGAGATGAATCCCCCAGACCCCCTCTTTTTTTTTTAATCATTGGATAATCATGCTCGGCTCAGGAATCACCAAAACAGCCTCTGAGAAAGGGAAGGCCTTAACCCCCCCCTATCCCAGCAACCATGCCGCACAACTCATACCTCAACCGACTTTGACAAATCCCTGGGCGGTCCAACCAGATTTTCACAGATGATCTTCTTTTTTCCTTTCTTCTCTTTTTGAGCGGTCCCTGCACTTCCACCATTTTTCTTCATTTTTTTCGTGCTTGAACTTGACATGGTCGTCTCCATTTTTCCAAAATCTGTTTGAGTGACTTGATGAAAATTTTCTTACTCCAATCGTTTTGCTTCTCCAACTCCTGTGGTACGGCTGC
Source organism: Magnetococcales bacterium (assembly GCA_011089965.1). Taxonomy (GTDB): domain Bacteria; phylum Pseudomonadota; class Magnetococcia; order Magnetococcales; family Magnetaquicoccaceae; genus Magnetaquiglobus. Next base: position 17,324 of record JAANAU010000008.1, on the reverse strand, counting down.
TTCATGTAACGTCAAAATTTGCCGTGTACAAAAAATAACAAAACCTGAAAATAATAAATATCGAGCAAATTCTCGACAATGCGATTTTGTTTTTGCCGATTGCACATGAAAGAGTTTATTATATAAACAGGAAAATCGTACCTGAATCGATTTTTTGACATCTCAACAATAATTCTCAATCTATTGATTATAATATTAATAACAATCGATAAAATAAATTATTAAAATAATTAAAACTTAATAAAAAGGATTAAAAATATGCACAACAACACCCAATCCATGACGCGACAAAAATCGAAACAAAAAACAGTCACAAGCACACTTCCTGTGCAAACGGATCGATTTCCGGTGGTCGGCATCGGAGCCTCGGCAGGTGGCTTGGAAGCGTTCGGAAACTTCTTTGCCAACATGCCAATCCATTCCGGCATGGCCTTTGTCGTCGTGCAACATCTGGACGCAGAACATAAAAGCCTGTTGGCCAAACTGCTCGCACAACATACCGCCATGCCTGTGACCCAAATACAAAACGGAATGGAAATTCAACCAAATCATGTGTACGTCATCCCGCCGGATCGGGATCTTTCCATTCTGAACAACCGATTGCTGCTCGTTGAACCCATGCAACCCCGCCACCAACGGTTGACCATCGACCATTTCTTCCGCTCTCTGGCCGTTGACGCCAAAGAACACGCCATTGCCATCATTCTGTCCGGCACCGGATCGGATGGAACACAAGGCATACAGGCCATCAAAAATGCTGGCGGCATGATCATGGTCCAAGACCCCGCCTCGACAAAATTTGATGGCATGCCGTTGAGTGCCGTGCAAACCGGATTGGTGGATTACATCCTGCCGCCTCAAGACATGCCGCCTTCATTGTTGGGCTATGCACGACAAAAATCAAAACAACCAAGCCTGTTTCGTGAAAAAAACGGCAAATCGATCATGCATGGCGACATCAAAAAACAGTTGCAAACTCTGTTGGCATTGCTGCACGGCAAGGTCGGTCACGATTTCTCCCAGTACAAGGAAAACGTCATCCTGCGTCGGATTCAAAAACGCATGGCGATCAACCATATCAACACTTTGGAACAATATGTCAAACACCTCCAGCTGGATCAGGACGAAGCCGGTATCCTGTTCCAGGAGATGATGATCGGAGTCTCCAGCTTCTTCAGAGACACAGAGGTTTTTGAATGGTTGCAAAACAACGTGATTCCGGATCTGCTGGAACACCATCTGCACAATCAACCAATACGAATCTGGGTTCCGGGTTGCGCCACCGGAGAAGAGGCCTATTCCATTGCCATTCTGCTTCAGGAACAGATGGAAACGTTGCATCTGAACCTTGAGATTCAAATTTTTGCCACCGACCTGGACAGCCGCGCCATCGAGGTGGCACGACGTGGCGTCTATTCCGACGGGATCGCAAAACAAATCTCCAACGAACGATTGAATCGTTATTTTACAAAAAACAACTCAAATTTTCACATCAACAAAAGAATTCGCGATATGCTGTTGTTCGCCGAGCAGAATGTGATCAAGGATCCCCCGTTTTCGCATCTGGATTTGATCAGTTGCCGCAACCTGCTGATCTATTTCGACGCCCCACTTCAAAATCATGTGCTGTCCGTTTTTCATTATGCCCTCAAGTCGAAGGGATATCTCCTGCTGGGGGCATCGGAAACCACAAGCGCCTGTCCTTCAATGTTCGAAAACATCAACCGGACATGCAAACTCTATCGGCGCAAAGAGATCACTGTGGAACGGACCTCACGCAAAGAGTTGTGTTTGACATTGCCTCCATTAGATTTATTGCACAACGTTCCGTGCCGTTCGCCCGGGAAGAACCCGGATGCGGTTATAAAACAAGCGGTGGAGCATTTCCTGCTGGACACACACGCACCAGCATGCATCCTTGTCAACGACGCATACGAGCCGCTGTATATCCATGGACGGACCGGAAAATATCTGGAGGCGTCTGCCGGCAAGGTCAATTGGAATCTCATGAAAATGGCCAAGGCGGAATTGAGGCCCGATCTGACCTTGGCCATGCGCAAGGCCAGGTCCGAACAACGGACGGTTCGTCATGAGGGTCTGCACGTCAATGTCCATGGAGGTCTTCAGGAAATCAACCTGACTGTCCAACCTTTTTCAACCCCTGCGGCCTTGCAAGGCTGCTTTGCGGTCATTTTTCAAGACATCGGACCGATCAGGCCGGAACAGACGAAACATTCCCATCCCGATACCAACGACAAAGAACAGCACATCGCCGAACTGGAAAAAAACCTGCACTCCACCCGGGAATACCTGCAAACCACCATCGAAGCTTTCGAGTCTGCCAACGAGGAACTCAAGGCCACCAATGGGGAGTTGCAACTCGCCAATGAGGAGTTGCAAAGCATCACGGAAGAGTTGGAGACCTCCAGAGAGGAAGGACAGACCATCAACGAAGAGTTGTCCACGCTCAACAGCGAATATCAGGCAAAGATCACCGAACTGTCCAAAGCCAACAACGATATGGCCAACTACATGGCCAGCACCGATGTCGGAGCGGTTTTTCTGGATCTGGAACTGAAAATCCGTCTGTTCACCCCCAAGGTGGACACCCTGATCCGCTTGATCAAATCCGATATCGGTCGTCCCATCACCCATCTGGCCTCCTCTCTGGTCGATGATACCATTCTGTTCAACATGGCCAAAAAGATCCTCAAGGATCTGATTCCCAGCGAGGAGGAGATTCAAACCAAGGACGGACAATGGTACTTCATGCGCATGAAGCCCTATCGCACCACGGAAAATGTCATCGACGGGGTGGTCATCACCTTTGTGGACAACAGCAAACAAAAAAAGGCGGATCGGATGGATCGACTCGCCATCGTGGTACGGGACGCCAATGATGCCATCATGGTGCAAACGTTCGATGGACGGATCACGACCTGGAATCCTGCCGCAGAACGGCTTTATGGTTATTCGGAACAGGAAGCCTTGGGCATGAACATCTCGGTCTTGTGTCCCGAGGGGGAACAGTCGGAAATCATCCGTCTTGCCAGCCGCATCGCCGCCGGCGAAGTGGTGGCACCATTCAAAACGCAACGTCTGACCAGGGATGGCAAAATCATCAAGATCATGATCAACGCCACGGCGCTCTGCGATGTCGATGGCCATCCCTATGCCATGGCCACCACGGAACAGCGTTGTCACTCTTCCATGCTCATGCCGTGTCCTGGAAACGGGAACGGTTCGGAATGACACCATGACCAGTAAAGCGCCTGCAAACATCCGATTTGCCAGGTTGCGCAGTCAGGCGGAACAAAGGCTGCGCGCAACGGGACATGGGCAACGGAACAAGGGGGGAGGTCAGACAGATCATCTGCTTCACGAAATCGATATCCATCAACTGGAACTCCGGATGCAAAACGAGGAGTTGCTGCGCATCCAGTCGGAGTTGGAAAAAACCCGTGACCGCTATGCACAACTGTATGACGCTTCGCCTTTGGCCTATCTGACCATCAGCGCAGGGGGGATCATCCTTGAGGCCAATCAGACGGCAACCACTTTGTTCGGGATGATCGCTTCCCGATTGCTGGGCAGTCCGCTTTCCGACTTTGTCGCCCCGGACAGTCAGACCGCTTATTATTTGCATGCGCATCAAGTGCTGCATTCGATGGAGATCGAGGAGTGCGAACTCAACCTGACAAGGGCCGATGGCTCGATCATGCTGGTTCATCTCAACAGCGTGATCGATCCCAAAGGGAATGACCACCTTCCCCAATGGATCACCATGATCGGCAACGTCACCGCTCAGTTGTTGGCTGGCGCCTCTCCGGTGGGTCTTTTCCGCTGCGATATCCATGGTGCGATCCATTATGTCAATCCCCAATGGTCCCGGATCACCGGCCTGTCCCTGGAAAAGGCGCTGGGCAAACAATGGATGAGCGCATTGCATCCAGAAGATGCGCATCAGGTGATCGACGACTGGAAAAAGATCGTCAGTCAACAATGCTCTTCCAGCAGAGAGTTTCGTTTCGTCAATCAGAACCTGGGAACCATGGTATGGGTACTCGGGCAGACCTCTCCGGAGTGGGACAAACAGGGGGTGCTGCGGGGATTTGTCGGCACAATCACCGAAATCACCAAAATCAAGCTGGCAGAAGAGGATTTAAGGAAGAGCGAACATCTGCTCAACACCTCCCAGTCCATGGCCCATCTGGGCAGTTGGGGTTGGGATGTGGCGCAGAACGCCATGAACTGGTCGGATGAGGTGTATCGCATTTTCGGTCTGCTGCCCCAGCAGTTCCCCGCCACCTATCCGGATTTTCTGGCTCGGGTCCATCCATTGGATCGCGCCGAGGTGCTGGAGCAAATACAACAGGCCCTGTCTGACCCGACGGAAACCTACCGGTCCGAACATCGAATCGCGCATCCGGATGGATCGATCCGCCTGGTCCTGGAACAGGGCGAGGTGATCCGCGATCCGTTGGGCGCTCCTCTTCATCTGTTGTGTACGATTCAGGACATCACCGCAACGCGCCTTATGGAGAATGAGCTGTTCAATCACAAGGAAAGATTTAAAAAGGTGTTTGAATGCTCCTCTCTTGGCATAGGCATCGCGTCCCTGGATGGTGTTCTTTTCGAAAGCAACGCCGCGTTGCGGCAATTCCTGGGTCGTACGGCGGATGAGTTGCATGGTCTGAACGTCTTCGAGTTGCCCCATCCCAAGGATCGCGACCTCACTTCGGGTCAATTCAAGGAATTGCACGCCAGAAACATTCCATTTGGCAAGGTCTTGAAGCGTTATCTGCGCCAGGATGGTCAAGTGGTATGGGGTGATTCGTTTGTTTCCGCCGTACACAATCCGGAAGGAGATCCCATATTTGTCTTCATCATGGTGCAGGATGTCACCCACCGGAAGGATCTGGAGCAGGCGTTATCCCGCGTCAAGGAGGAGGTGGAAAGCCGGGAACGTCAACGATTGGCCCGCACCATCCACGATGGGGCCATTCAGATGTTGCAAGTGGTGCTGTTGAGCGCCAAATCGATGCTGTCGGATCTGCGGCGTGGTCAGGGGATTGTGCCAACGAGCATGGACCATACCTGCCGGGAGATCATCGAGGTGATTCAACAGTTGCGGGATCTCTCCACGGATTTGCATCCATCCTTTCTGGATCGGATGGATCTGGTCGAAGCCATCCGTTGGAGAAGTGAAAAACTGGCCCGTCAATCCGGGGTTGAGGTATGTGTCGAGACCGATGAAAATTTGGGACATTTGGAACGACAGATCACCAAAAATGCCTATTTTATTTTTCAAGAGGCGGTGATCAATGCCATCAAGCATGCCAAATGCACCTTGATCACGGTGCGTTTGCAAAAAATCTGCAACGAAGAGATTCATCTGAATATCGTGGATGACGGCCAAGGTTTCGATGTGGCGACGATTGCGAATCATTTCCACGGGATCGGTCTCATGGTCATCCAGGAACGGACAGCCCGGATGCATGGGGAAGTGGATTTTTTCAGCGTGCCGGGATTGGGTACCACGGTTTCCATTCGGATTCCAATCCATGATTAGCGTCCTGTTGGCCGATGATCACAAGATTTTCCGGGAAGGTCTTGCCGGCTTGTTGAAGGCGGATGAGACGTTGGAACTGGTGGCCGAGGCCAAAGACGGAGATGAGGCGTGGCGTTTGATTCAGGAGCGACTTCCGGACATTGCCATTTTGGATATTTCGATGCCAGGCATGAATGGCATCGAAGTGGCTTGTGTATTGAAAAAATCAGGATTGAAAACTAAAATTGTTATTCTGACCAGTCATGACGATCCCACCTTGGCTTTGCAATCCAAAGAAGCCGGAGTGTCTGGTTATATTTTGAAAGAGAACAGTTTCGACGAGTTGAATCATGCCATTCGTATGGCCTATGGTGGCGGGCAATTCATGAGTCAACAAGTGATCAACAGGCTGGAGGAATTTCTGAATTTCAGTCAGCGCAAGACGCTTTCCCCTCGGGAGAAACAGGTGTTGACTTTGATCGCCACAGGAAACACCAACAAAGAGATCGCCCGTTTGTTGAACATTACCCCGCGCACGGTGGATACTCACAAAACACGTCTGAAAGAGAAGCTCGGCTTGCATACCATCAGTGCGCTGTCTCAGTATGCCGTCAAGGTTGGTCTTCTGAAATAGGACTTTTTTAGAGCCATTTGGTAATTTTGCACGACAGGCGAGAGTGAATACGCCATGATCAGGGGTCCAGGGGGGTTACCCCCCTGGTGGGGTCCAGGGGTGAAACCCCTGGGACTTTAATCTTTTAATCTTTTAATCTTTTAATCTTTTAATCTTTTAATCTTTTAATCTTTTAAACAAAAATATTTATATATTGTTTTTTTTAAACATCATGAAAACATGAAAACCCTGGGGGATGAATCCCCCAGACCCCCTCTTTTTTTTCAATCATTGGATATGTGTGCTCGGCTCTGGAATCACCAAACAGCCGCCGAAATCCCATTCAGGGTGACAATCTATGACGGAACCAACATTGAATCCGAATGTCCCGAAAGGTGATTCGGAAGAAAAAATTGCCGCAACACATTCAACAGCTTTTTTTTGTTGATGGGTTTGGTGAGATACATGTCACATCCCTCTTCCGTTCTGCTGTGACTTTTTCCATCCATGGCATGCGCTGTAAGCGCAACAACTGGCAAATGAGAACGCTTTTCCTTGCTTTCCCATTGACGAATCCGACGCGTAGCCGTGAGACCATCCATGCGTGGCATGCGGATATCCATGAAAACGATATCAAAATCTTCCTCCTGCACCCGTTCAAGCACCTCGATCCCATCGTTGACGATCACCAGTTGATGCGGTGTGTTGGCAAGATAGGCTTCAAACAATACCTGATTCTCTTCCACATCCTCTGCCAACAGAATGCGCAGCGATTTGGGATTCTCCTGAAACCTGCTTTCCAGTTCGTTTGTTTCGATTACTTTGACTGTTGGAATTCTGACAGGAAGCGTAAAGAAAAAACGACTTCCATGGCCCAATTGACTTTGCACCCAAATCCGACCCCCCATCAGTTCCACAAAACTTCGGGAAATCGTGAGACCCAGTCCGCACCCACCATAACTGCGGGAGATGGATGCATCGGACTGGGTGAATTTTTCAAAAATGCGTGCCGTGTTTTCCGGAGCGATCCCGATGCCGTTATCGACAACCTTGAACAGAAGGGTGTCCGGATCCTCGGGATGAATGCTCAGATGGATATCCACCCGCCCCTTGGGCGTGAATTTGATCGCATTGCTCAACAGATTGACCAATACCTGACGCACCCGCCCATCATCCCCTGAAATCCATTCCGGAATGGTCTTGTCCACCCTGGCCACCAAGGTGACGCCCTTTTTTTTGGCCACCACCTGCATCAATTGCGTTGTCTCCATGATCAGTTGGCTGGGTGAAAAAGGGGTATCCAACAAAGTGATACCGTTGGCCTCAATGCGCGAGAAATCCAGAATATCGTCAATAACGCCCAACAGGATTTTTCCGGAATAATGCATGATCTGCGCAAAATGCTTCTGCCTGGAATCGAGATCCGTCTCCAGCAACAATTCCGACATGCCCAGCACCACATTCAAAGGTGTTCGGATTTCATGACTCATGACCGCCAGAAATTCCCCCTTGGCCTGGGTGGCATTTTCGGCCACACACTTGGCCTGAAGCAGCAACTCATGCCCCAATTGCAACTCCTGCTGCATCTTTTCCCTTTCCGAAATCTCCCGCAGATTCTTTGCTTCCAGATCCGCATTCGCTTTTGATTTTCTGATCGAAAGAATTCCATATCCGATACTCTTGGCAATACCGGATAACAGTATGATTTCATCCTTTCCAAATGGTGTTGAATCTGCGGAGCAAACATTCAAAATGATGATTTCATGATTCAGACAGCACGTCATGACAGGCAAGGAAACCGAAAAAGCGTGAACATTTTTTACTCTATTTTCAGGCCAGTAATGATGGCCATCATCATCAACAATCTTCTCAAATATCATGGATGCCGTTTTTATGGTCGTCAATTTCGTTGACATTTCTCCAATCCTGTCCGTTTCACTCCATACAGAATCTTGTTTTTCCAAAGATTTATCTTTTAATGCATATTGAGCAATGGGTCGAATGGTCTGATTGACATCATGCTCTGAAAAACCGATCCAGACAAATGGATAGCTCCCTGATTCCACGATCAGTTTACAGATCTGCTGCAAGAATTGTGCTTCACAGGTCGCGTGTGCCAGCACATCACTGCACCCAACCAGAATATCCACAGCCTTGCTGAGTTTTTTCTGTCCATCTTCCAAAATGTCAGCATATCCTGGTTTCTTTATTCTGCATGGGACTTCCCCGCTCATTTCATCACCAGTCGTGACATCTCTTTTGAAGGTTGCGTTGAAACTCTTTTTTTGAATTCTAATGGTCATCATGACGCGACAGACTCCTTGATCTTGATAACCTCCGGAAGGATTTCGATAAATTTCAACACCAGACCGGGATCGAACAATTTCCCGGAACATCGCCGGATTTCGTGCACATGCACAGCAAGTGTTGCAGGACTTCATCATCGACGATCAGGATCAAGGGGCTGTCCAGCTCCTCGAAAATTTCAAGCACCGCCCCCTCCTGCCCAATACACCATCATCAGGGGTCCAGGGGTGAAACCCCTGGGACTTTAATCTTTTAATCTTTTAAATATTTTAAACAAAAATATTAATAAATTATTTTTTAAGCATTAAAACATAAAACATTAAAACCCTGGGGGATGAATCCCCCAGACCCCCTCTTTTCTTTCAATAATTGGATATCCATACTCGGCTCAGGAATCACCAAACAGCCTCTGAGACGTGACGACAACCCCGCACACAGCCCAGGCACGATGCATGAGCGAGGCGATCATGTCCACCTGGATATGGTTGCCATCCCGACAGGCCAGTCAAATAATGACGGGATCTTTTCCATAATGGCTATTCTGGAATCATTGCACCTGTGTTTCCGAGAATCGCCAACTTTCTGGACTGAGTGGCTGAAAGCCGAATGGTGTGCCATTTGCGCGATTCATTTTTCAAATGCACCACCTTGCTGTTTTCCGTATTGCGATAAGAATTGGCGCATAAAAGCCCTTTCAGACGATTGGATAAGGCTTTGGCGTGCATGATCTGATTGTGCAAATCATGCAGTTGCCCCATGGCCTCCTGTTCTGCTCTCAAAAAAAAATCGATCCGACATGATGATGGTGTGACAGCTCGTGCAGTCATGGATTGTTGCTCCTTGCAGGATTGTTCGAAAAAAACGTCTCAGAGGTAACCGTATGAATGACAAGTCAAAAAGCATCAACCCGCATCGGGTTGCAAAATACTTACAGGCTTGTTGAAATATTGAAATTTGCGTTTTGTTATGTTGCATTCGCCGTTTTTCAATATTCCGTTCATCCTTCCGCTAAAAAGACAATAACGTAATTAAAGAACGGTGAATATCGAGCAAATCCTCGACACAATCCTTTTTTTTGAAAGTTGTCGGTGTACGCGGGTGTGCTGATGATGAATCTGACTGTCTGGGGCCTTGCAGGGGGGGGGCTACATCCTTGTGCTGTCGGCACTCTTGAGCACAATGATCCAATCATTGTAAACGCCACGCAAATACCGATCAACGTTCAACGTTCACGCAACGCCTCCCTTTGATGCTTCATCACAGGAGACAACACATACTCAATGATCCGTCGGGTTCCAGTCTTGATCTCCGCACTGACCGACATGCCAGCCGCCAAAGAGATGCTCCTGCCATCCACATGAATATGATTTTTTTTCAATTCAATTTTTACAAGATAAACCAAACCCCTTTTCTCGTCTGAAATCGCATCCTGAGAAACATGCTTGACCATGGCCGCCATGGTCCCATACTTGGTGTACTCAAAGGCATCAATCTTGACCTCCACATTTTGACCGGCATGCACAAAACCAACATCCTTGTTTTCCAGAAAAGCCTCCACCTCAACCACACTCTCCCTGGGCACGATCTGCATCAAAGGTTGGGCAGCCGGAACCACACCCCCAACCGTGTGAACGGTCAACTGCTGAACCGTGCCATCAACCGGTGCCGTGAGTTTCAAAAGTTTACGATACTCCCCGGCACGCCGCTGATCCTGTTGAGCCGCAACAAGCCATTTGTGCCCCTCATTCAAAACATCATGATTTTCCCTGTTAATCTGCGCGATCAATGCATTACGCTGATTTCTGGCATCCTGCAACTGCCCGGCGAGATCCACCCGATGCTGCTCTTTTTCCAACCAGGCATGACGCGCAACCGCGCCGTCCGCCAACAACACCTTGAAATCCTCCGCACGCCGGGTCGCCAAACGCAAGGCAACCGAATAACGCATGATTTCACCGTCAAAACGAGTAAGTTTGGCAAAAAAATCATGATATTGGCTCTCAAGTTGCATTTCTGCCGCCTCCCACCGGCTTTTGTCAACCCCTTCAACCGGAGACAAACGGGGTGGTTTGAGACGCTTGACCGCCTCGATCATGGCCTCGGAACGCGCCACCTGCAATTTGGCCTGAACCACGGCATCGGCGGCTTTGTCATGTTCAGCATCGCTGCTGCTGGCATTCAGTTCAATCAACAGATCGCCAGCCTTGACCTCCTGCCCTTCGGTCACGAACAAAGCCTTGACACTGGCTGTATCCACGGACCCAATGGTCTTGGTGCGCGCCGAAGGAATGATCCTGCCCGTGGCACGCACAATAATGTCGATCTCACCCAGCACAGACCAAATCACAACAACCAATATCAACAACATCAATATACGTCCGGTCATACGCCAGGTGGCAGAGTCGGGCATCTCCTGCAAAGAGAGTCTGGCGGGAAGGAATTCCGCCTCCTGCTTGTTGAAAAAATCAGTACGCAACCTCTCTCTCTGGTGCCAGAAACAACCCCATACCGAACGATAACGTTGCCACAAAAGATGCCAGGCGAGAACGCGATGATACCCCCTCATGGCCCGACTCCAACCTCAACCGGCTTGAGTTCAAAAACCCGGGATTCGTGACCGCTCTGCAACCGATACAGATGAGCGTAGATGCCATGAGGATTGTTCAACAACTGCTCATGATTCCCCACCTCGGCAATCGCTCCCCGCTCCAGCACCACAATCCGATGCGCATCCCGTACAGCCCGCAATCGATGGGCAATGATGATGACCGTTCGCCCAACACAAATATTACGCATATTATTTTGAATAATGCTTTCAGATTCGTAATCCAAGGCGCTGGTCGCTTCGTCCAGAATCAGAATGCGTGGATTGGACATCAAGGCACGGGCTATGGCAATGCGCTGTCGCTGTCCGCCCGACAGACCGGTGCCCTGTTCACCCACCAACGTATCATACCCCTCCGGCAACTCACAGATGAACTCATGAGCACCGGCCAACCGGGCAACAGCCATGATCTTCTCCATCGGCGCAGCAGGATCCGTCAAAGCGATATTGTCGCGAATGGAACGGGAAAACAGAATGTTTTCCTGCAACACCACGCCAATCTGTTGACGAAGCGAGGCCGCATCCAGAATGGCCAGATCCTGTCCGTCCATGGTCACACGCCCACGGTTTGCAACATACAGACGCTGCATCAATCTGGTCAGAGTGCTTTTGCCCGATCCGGAACGACCGACAATGCCAAGAAGTTCTCCGGGCTGAACGTGCAGGGTGATGTCACGCAACACATCCGGACCATCCGGACGGTAGCGAAAAGAGACATGATCAAAACCAATCGCCCCCTGAAGACGCGGCAGGCGCGCCTTTGATCCCATCCGCTCGGTGCGCGCATTCAAGATGTCACCCAGACGACTCATGGAGATGCCGATCTGCTGAAAATCGTTCCAAAGTTGGGCCATGCGCAAAATGGGTGCCGAAACCTGTCCGGCCAGCATGTTGAAAGCCACCAGCTCACCAACGGTCAACTGATTCTCCACAACCAGCAAGGCTCCCTTCCACATGATCCCCGCCGTGACCAATCTGCTCACCAGGGTCACACCACCACTGGCCACCAGAGTGATGTTGGTGACCGACAATCCGGCAGATATATAAGCTGCAAGCTGCTTGTCCCAATATCGTTGCCACCCGGGTTCGACAGCCATGGACTTGATGGCATCCATGCCGGTGAGAGACTCTACAAGAAACGCCTGATTTTCCGCTCCTTTGTTGAATTTGTCATCGAGCTTTGCCCGCAAAACCGGCGTAAAAATAAAAGACAAACCAAGATAGACCGGAATCGATGCCAGAACGATCCATGAGAGCGTCGGACTGTACCAGAACATGACACCAAAAAAAACAAATGAAAACAAAATATCCAGAATCAAACTCATGGCATTGCCGGTCAAAAAGGCACGAATGTTCTCCAGTTCCCGAACCCTGGCCACCGAATCCCCGGCACGACGTACCTGAAAATAGCTGACAGGTAAAGCCAGCAGATGTCCAAACAAACGGGATCCCAACTCCACATCGATTTTGCTGCTGGTGTTGGCAAATACCGCCGTACGAATACCGGTCAGGATGGTTTCAAACAGTATGGCAACCATCAAACCGATGGCAATGACATTCAAGGTTTTCATGGCTTGATTGACCAACACCTTATCCATCACGACCTGAAAGAACATCGGTGTCACCAGAGCAATGATCTGAAGCACAAAAGAGAGGACAAGCGCCTCACCGAAAGTTTTTTTGTACTTGATGATGGCTGGAATGAACCAGGTGAAATCAAATCTGGCCAGATCACCGACAAAACTGGCCTTGCTGGTGAAAAAAATCAACGTGCCTGTCCACAGTGCCAGCAGGGCCTCCAGGGTGACTGTTTCCGGGGATTCTCCGGGACGCTGAATCAGGATCCGCATGGGCGCACGGGTCGCATCCACCTTGCCTACCAGAAAAAAACGTCCATCCCGATCCGTGGCAATCGCCGGCAATGGTGCCCGATCCAACCGTTGCGGATCCTGCGGCAACGCCTTGGCGGTCATACCCAAACTCTTGGCAGCCAGCCGAATGGTCTCCTCCGTAAAGGGATCATGACCAAACTGATGCTGCAATTGCACGGCATCCGCAGCAATGCCGTGCAACCGGGTCATGAGCAACAAAGAGAGCAAACCTGAGTCAACCTCTGAAGTGTGTGTCATGATCATATAACTTTAATTGTGCTGTTGTCGCCTCTCATCCACACAACCAAATGGCTCAAACGACCAGGCAAAAGGGGGGATCCCGCCCCTTTGCCCGGCCTGAACCTGCAACCATCACACTCAATGGGTGACCGTGAGCAATGTTTTGCCCGCACTGCTGGTCTGACCCGGAATCCAACTCGTCTGCGTGGCAGACGGTATTCCAAAAGTGGCCATGGCCTGAACCAGTCGCTCCACATCGGTATTGTACAGGGTCATACCATCGGCAGTCTGAATACGCTCGATCTGATAATCTCGCCGAATCGGACGCGTGGTGGTGGCGGATTGAAACCAATTCTCAATCAGGATGCTGTCCGTCGTACCCATGACCTGAATCAGCAGATCATCCCCATACGTATCCTCGTCATTGCGGCGACTGAACCACAAATTGGTCTGATTGACATTGGTGAACCGTAACAGATCAACATTGCCTTGGGTGGAGTCCCAATCCTTGATCGTATCCCGATCATCCCCCCGTGCAAAAACATATTGATCATTGCCCGCCTGTCCGATCAGTAAATCATTGCCACTGCGACCATTCAGGACATTGCTGCCACGATTGCCAACCATTCTGTTGCCTAAAGAGTTGCCTGTTGCATGGAGATCCTCATTCCACAATTTGACCGGTTCCATGGTATAGATGGCATGGGCACCGGGAAGAGAGGCACAGGCACGAAACTGGTCAATCGGAACGTAACGGGTCATATCTTGAACCAGCCCCCGACCTGAATCCGCAATATAGCAACCCAGAATCTGTGTGGAGGTTGTGTCGTAAACCACACCGGTAACCGTGACAACGTGGTTGATCCGGGTTTGATCCATGGCGACATCCTCCCAGAGTTTGCCCGCATTGACCCCGATGATCACCGCACGCCCCCCACGGATCAGATTGGCAATCGCCTGCTCATTGTAGCCCTGTATGATATCATTACGAATGCCAAGAGTGGTCATCAAGTTCTGACGATCCTCAGCACTGGTCCCGCCACGCTCTGTGTCGGCAAGGTTTTCAGAATACAACCCCACGCGATTATTGATGGCAAGATGCACCATATCCGCTTCCGACCATGGACTGCCAACCTGAGTTGTCAAGTTGGCCAAAGAGGTCAATCCACAGGTTCCTTTGAAGCCAGCAACAGCATCACCTTGGGAGTAATCCAGTTCAAAGGCTTTGGGATAACCATACACCAAAACATCCACCCCATCGACGCGCCCTTTTTCCGGCTTGGAAAAATCCAACAGCGTCAAATTTTCAAGATAGGAACCAAGCTGATAACTGATCGTGGAGCAGACCACATCCGTACCCTCATAGGGTGCCTCAACAACCCGATCACCGCTATTGTCCACATAAAAGGTATCATCCCCCTCTCCACCGATCATCCGGTCAGCTCCGGTCACACCATCCAAAATATTGTCCTGGTCATTGCCCGTTATCGTATTATTCAATCTGTTGCCAGTACCATGTATGGTACGTCCTTCAACCAGACGCAACTCCTCGATGTGGGCGCTCAGGATGTAGTTGACACTGCTGATCACCTGATCTCTTCCGGCACCGTTCTCTTCGAGAATCTGATCGTTCACGCTATTGACAATATAGATATCATTGCCCTGCTGTCCGGCCATCACATCCGTTCCTGCCCCGCCATCCATGTAATCATCGCCAGAACCGCCCATGAGGGTATCCATACCAGCACCGCCATACATGAAATCATTGTCAATTTCGTTTGCGGCCATCGTTTGATTTGAATTGCCATGGCCCCCATAGAGCCTGTCGTCTCCATCACCACCGTAGATGATGTCATTGCCAAATTGACCAATCATGACATCATTACCCTCACCACCATACATCATATCATTATCCGTACCCCCCACAGGCAAGGTCTGCATCGGATCATTGGGCGGGGTGAATCCAAGCATCTCATCATCACCCGCTCCTCCCCACATCTGATCATCGCCATCACAGCCAGCCATTTTATCCAGATCCGCACCTCCATCCAATACGTCATTGCCGGATCCGGCATACAGTTCATCCCCCTCCACCTTGCCATTCACCACCAACCAACCTGATCCACCGAACAAATGATCCCAACCCGATCCTCCGTGCATCACATCCCTGTCATTACCACCGTCCAAGATATCGTCACCCGGACCGGCAAATAATTCATCGCAACCAGTCCCGCCGAACAGTACATCATTGTCCGTCTCCCAATATGCCAAGACCTGGTTGAAATCTCCTTTTACATTCAACCCTATGATCGTGTCATTACCATCACCACCATGCATGATATCATTTCCAAAACTTCCAACCATGGTATCGTGCCCTGATCCACCATCCATCTGATCATGACCATCCAAACCAGGGCTTCCGAATCGGCTTAGAATGGAGGAATATCTGATACTATCCATTATATCGCCATACAATGCGTCATTACCATCCCCACCCATCATGATATCGCTACCAGCCTGACCATTCATCACATCCAACCCGTCTCCGCCATCCAGCAAGTCTTCGCCCTCATTGCCAAAAATATAGTCATCATGATGCTGACCATAAATCCGATCATTCCCCGCTTTTCCAGCCAGGATATCATCATGCATGTCTCCCCAAATGTTGTCCGCACCCGCTGTACCAATGAAAGTGTCTGCCCCCACGCCAAGCATATAATTATTTTGATTTGCCAACACAGGATTACCGGGCAACAAGGCAACCGGCATGATTGGCGGGGTTTGATATTGGATCGGTGCAGTCAGATAGCGTCCATTGCCGACGGTATACAGACCATAATCTCTGGAACGCACGCTGGAAAGATTGACGTAATCCAGAGCAGCTTTCAAACTGAACCATTCATTGGTGGTTGTTGCGCTCCACGTCAAAGCACCATCTTCATTCAGATCACACCAGGCATATAGATTGTTGATTTCAGAACCACTCAGTTTATTATCCTTATTGACATCGTATGAGGCAAGATCAGTTGACGACAGAGCATCACCCGAAATGTTCAAAATCCGAAAAGTTCTCCTGGCAATCGATGCCGCCGGAGTCAGTGACGGTCGCCTGTTTTCATAAAAAGCCCCAATAGGGGTTATGGAACTGAAGCTGTTTGTAACAGTTAAAGTACTGCTGAGCAGTCCATTTGTGGACCAATCGGTGTAGGCATTCCATGTTGCCTCAGTCAACATTCTTTGGCCGTACAGAGTGTCCATCTGTCGGTCCAGATTGAACAAATCCGTGGACAGGACAATATTTTCCGGGGCATTGTTCGATTCATCCCACGCGCAGGTAAAATTGCCGGATTGCAGACCGGCATTGATGCTGTCCGCATTATGAACGTACCAAGCACTGAAAGCACTGGCGGCAACGAATCCGGGCACACCAAAACCAAAGGAGGCAATCACGTTAAGCCAGGTGGCATCCATGCTGCGCTCTGTTACGACATGACAATAGGTTGTATCTGGGATGTCCAGGCCCATGTATTCAACCAGACTGACCCCTTGACCAAGGAAACCACTGACTCCTACAGAAATCACATCCCCACCAGATACAGGAGTTATCCCGTAACGCTTTAAAGCGTTAATGTATTGAAAATCATTGACGATGGCACTTCCTCCCACACCATCGATTTTTACCCCTTTGAATCCAAACGTGGCCGCACCAATATCCACAAAGGCTCCCCCAAAGGAATGGCCGGCAATAAGGGTAGAGGCATCATTTCTATTTGCAAACGCACGTATACTTGAAAGTTTTTCCAGCGCAAGATTAATTTGCCCCTGATTCGCTCCATAGCCAATATAGAGCGATGGATAGCCTGTCGCATCCTCCAGACCATTGGTTCCGGCAACAGCAATAACAACCTGTCTCGTTTGCTGATTGTAATAAGTTGACACCTGCAAACCAGTAGAGCGATCATTGGATGAATCAACAGAAAGACTTTCAATTTTTCTAAATCCTGCTGGAGCAGGCCCAGTTGGACTGTAGTGGAGCGACAAAGCTAACCTGACAGGCTTCCGTTAATCTGTTACACTCCTGCCTCCAGGGAATTCGAGCAGGAGTGTATGACATGGTCAAGTATGTGGTTCGTCTGA
>JAANAU010000073.1 GCA_011089965.1 Magnetococcales bacterium | reverse complement strand
TCCACACTTGTCCAAAACAGCCTGATGGAGGTGCACCCTCCTGGTGAAAATGGCAGAATGGGATTGCTGAGATTCCAGTCCCACCAAAATCCACCAGGAGAGCCGATCCATGATAAGAACCGCCAGCCTTTTCAGTCAACTTCTAGACCATTTCCCCCGCACCGAATTCGCTGCTCTGGTACAGAAACACAAAGCCGAACGGGCAGCCAAGGGGTTTACCTGTTGGACCCAATTCGTTTCCATGTTGTTCTGCCAACTGGCCCGTGCCGACTCCCTGCGAGAGATTTGTAGCGGACTGGCCTGTTGTCTGGGCAAATTGACTCATCTGGGGATCGGAGACTCCCCAAAGCGGTCCACACTCTCCTACGCCAACGAACACCGGCCAGCCGCCCTGTACGAAGATTTGTTCTGGAGCACGTTGAACCGCTTTCGTAGCCAAGGCAGCCTTGGTGGCCTGCGCAAGAGCCGTTTTCGCTTCAAGAACAAGTTGCTTTCATTGGACTCGACCACCATTTCCTTGTGTCTATCCTTGTTCCCCTGGGCCAAATTTCGTCAGGCAAAAGGTGGCGTGAAGCTTCACGTCCTATTGGACCACGACGATTACATGCCCGCATTCCTCCACATAACAGAAGCCAAACCTCACGACCGCCGTGCAGCCCAACTGCTGACCCTGACCGCAGGCTCTATTGTCGCCATGGACAGAGCCTACAACGACTATCGACTGTTCTCCGATTGGACCGACCGGGGCGTCTTCTTCGTGACCCGCATGAAGGACAACGCCGTTTACGAGGTTGTCGAAGAGAAACCGCTACCACAGAAACGCAACATCCTGGCGGATCAGGTCATTCGTTTGACAGGCGCACAAGCTGAGGCCAAATGTTCCTATCTGCTGCGCCGGGTGGTGGTCAAGGACGAAGAGCACAACCGGGAAATCGTCCTTTTGACCAATCACCTGGAATTTGGCTCCACTACCATCTCCGCGATCTACAAGGAGCGCTGGGAAATAGAGATCTTTTTCAAGACCCTCAAACAAAACCTCAAGGTCAAAACCTTCGTCGGAACCTCGGAGAACGCTCTGCGCATCCAGATTTGGACAGCTCTGATCGCGATCCTCCTGCTCAAGTGGCTGCATCACCTCTCCATGGCTGGCTGGTCCATTTCCAACATGGCGGCCATGCTACGCATGAATTTGTTTACCTACCGGGAGTTGCGCGCATGGATTGACAATCCATTCAACACCCCACCAAACCCCGCAGAGCCACAGCAAATGGCCCTGCCGTTGACCTGATTTGGACAGCTTCCAACCGCAAACGACAAAACGACAACCTCAACCGCAAAATCCGTCCCAAACACGCTTCAACCTGCGCCAGAAAAGGAGTCAGTCGCCTACGGCAGATTATTTTGGACAGCAGTGGGTCTGATTCGAACTTTTGGTGGAGAATAGGGCGCAGACACGGTTTTTGCATGGCCATCAAACAAAAGTGGTTCTGGAGACTTGCCGAGCCAAATCAGGCGGCCATGATTGTGGAGGGCTTCGTGGGTGGAGAGCATTGGAGGAGGCCGTGTCTATGGAACACGCACAAGGCGGGCGCCGATGTGGCCGTAGTGGAGGCCCGGGTCGTAGTCGGCGCGACCGGCAGAGCGCAGGCTGACTGGGTTGAAGTACCAGCCGCCGCCCCGAAAGACCCGGTAGGAGCCCGATGATGGACCCTGTGGATCCGTCACTGCAGAAGACTCGAAAGATCCGTACCAATCCAACACCCATTCCCAGACATTTCCATGCATGTCATACAATCCCCAAGGGTTCGGCAGCTTTTGAGCAACAGGATGAGTTTGGTTTGAAGAATTGCCATCATACCAGCCATAATTGCCCAGATTGCTCTCACTCTCCCCAAACGAATAGGCCGTCGTTGTCCCCGCACGCGCCGCATACTCCCACTCCGCCTCAGTGGGCAGGCGGTAAGTTCCTTCTCCTCTGGCGTTCAAACGAGTGATGAATGTCTGAAGATCATCCCAGGATACCTGCTCCACGGGACATGTGTCCCCGCAACTCGAAAAATACGATGGATTGTTCCCCATAACATCCCGCCACTGACCTTGCGTGATCTCCGTCACCTGCATGTAGAAAGAACGACTGATCGTCACCTGATGTGGCGTATGACCTTCTCCTCCCATCGTAAACGTCCCAGCCGGAATCTGACGAAAGAACATGCCAACCGAATTGCTGATGCATCCGGTACAGCCAATCCCGACATTGATGCGCGCCGTATTGGAAACAAGCCGACCATCCGTGGCCTCGAAGGTGAACGAATCAAAACCGCTGGCACCGAAGTTCGGGGTGTAGCTAAAAGCACCCGTGGTGGTATTGGTGATCCTGGCCGTGCCCTTCCGGCCATTGCTGACCAGTCGATAGGTCAAGGCATCCCCCTCCGCATCCCGGGCGATCAACCGACCGGTGGTGCTGGCAACCCCGGTCGCGATGCTCAATGCAGCACTTTCCGCTACCGGGGCATCGTTGACAGGGTTGATTCGGACCGTCACCGTCGCCGTGTTGGAATCGACGGTCCGGTCGTTGACCCGAAAGGTGAAACTGTCCGTGCCAGTGGCCTGGCTGTTTGGCGTATAGGTAAAGGCTCCGGTTGCAGCGTTGGTGAGCGTGACCACGCCTTTGGTGCCGTTCGTCACAATGGCATAGGTCAGGGGATCCAGGGGATAATTGGTTAGGGGATCGTGATCCGCATCTGTGGCGGTCAAGGTGTCCGAGATCGGGGTGTCTTCGCTGGTGATCAGGCTGTCCGCAACTGCCACAGGTGCGGCATTGGTACTACGGTAGAAAAGCGTAAAAGGGCTGTAGACCTGACCCCCTTGAGAGTCCTGTACCGTCACCTTCACCCGAAGGTTTCCGGTTCCGGAGGGCACTGTGCCGGAGAAGGTGCGGGTCTCAGGAGAAAAACGCAACCAGGAAGGCAACGCCGTACCATCCTCACGCGTGGCAGAGTAGACCAAAGTCCCATCCCGATCCCTATCAGCAAAGGTGGTGGCCGGAACCTGGAAACTCTTGGCATCTGCACCTGCCCAGAACAGATTGGCCAAAGGGGTGACCACGGTCGGGGCATCGTTGCCGTTGCTCCAGGTCACTGTGAAGGGGGTGCTGATTGTCCCATTGGCCGCATCCCTGGCCGTTATCTTCACGTTGAGCGTGCCGGAAGCGGTCGGCGGGTTGCCGAACAGCACTCTTTGACTGGATGAAAAGCGCAACCAGCCAGGCAAAGGGGTGCCATCCTCCAGGGTGGCGGCATAAATCAAGCCTCCCCGGTCTCCGTCACGAAAGGTATTGATCGGCATGCGAAAGCTCTTCAATCCACTTCCGCTCCAGGAGATGCTGGCCACAGGCGTGGCCACAACGGGTGAATCGTTGGTGCCATCGAAGCTTAAGCTGAATGGGCTGCTGACACGACCATGATGTCCATCGTTGGCCGTGATCTTCACGGTGATCGGACTCTGTCCGGGCGGCGGATTCCCGGACAGAGTCCGGGTGGATGGCGCAAAGCTGAGCCAGGGCGGCAATTTCGAGCCATCGGCCAGGGTGGCGGACAGAGTCAGGGCATCCCCATCCCCATCGGTGAAGGTGGTCTCGGGAATCTGAAAGCTCTTGCGCCCGCTGCCGCTCCAGATTGGAGCGGTGATGGGATTGGCCACAACCGGAGGATCGTTGGGGGCATTGAAGGCCAGGGTCAACGGGGCATGCACCAGATTGCCGGTGCCGTCTCGTGCGGTAATGCGCACTGCCAGGGTGTCGAGACCAGCCGGAGGATTGCCAGACAACGTCCGGGTGTCCGGGGTGAATCTCAGCCAGGCTGGCAACGCGGAGCCGTCGGCCCGGCTGGCTGAAAAAGTCAGGCTGTCCCGGTCATCATCGACAAAGGTATTGATCGGCACCACAAAGCTCTTGGTGCCACTGCCGGTCCAGATCCGCGTTCCCAGCGCATTGGC
This sequence comes from Magnetococcales bacterium, assembly GCA_011089965.1. Classification (GTDB taxonomy): domain Bacteria; phylum Pseudomonadota; class Magnetococcia; order Magnetococcales; family Magnetaquicoccaceae; genus Magnetaquiglobus. Next base: position 1,102 of record JAANAU010000073.1, on the reverse strand, counting down.
CACGCGCGGAGCGGCGGAGTGGGCCACATCGCTCCAGAAAAACATCAGGGCCAGAGCCGTGCAGGTCAGGGTCTTGCCAATCGTCATCGCTCTCTCCTGAATCCATATTGATCCATTAACTGGCCACCAGACGGCTCTTCCTGGTCCAACCGATCTTCCCCTTTCAAAGTGCCAACACGCCTTTTCCTCAACGTTCACCACCATGACTTTTGATCACAGCAGCTTGAGGTGGTTTGCTGTCTTATTCTGCTGATGGAATTAACACGAGGCGGAAGCCAAAAGTGCCGGCACCATCACCGTCTCTTTCGCAGTCTCGTTCACGAATGTAAGACATGAGACAACCTGAAGGATTGTAAGAACTGCCACCACGGAATCCTATATAGTTAAGATTTAATGATGCCCGCAATCCATCTGGACTAATATGCTCATTCTGGTTATATACAAATCTAAACCAATCTAATATGTCCGAAACTAATTCCCACATGTTTCCATGCATATCATATAATCCCCAAGAATTTGGGAGCTTCTGGGCTACAGGATGTCGTCTCTCTGGCGAATACCATGCATAGTTTACTAGATTAATTTCATTATCTCCAAAAGAATATGCCGTCGTTGTCCCAGCACGCGCAGCATACTCCCATTCAGCTTCTGTTGGTAAACGATAAATCCCTTCCCCTAAACTATTCAACTTGAGAAGAAATAGTTGCAGGTCATTCCATCGTACGTTCCCGTCTTCGACAGGATAATTAGCACCATCAAAGTTTGCCAATTTACCTTCCATAACAAATTTCCACTGGTCGCCCGTCATCTCAGTTGTCTGCATAAAGAAACTGTGACTTATAGTGACCTGACGAGTGTTACCTGTATTTCCCATCGTGAACGTCCCAGCCGGAATCCGTCGAAACACCATTCCAAACGAATTGGTAATACACTGTGAACAGAGAAAGACCACATTCACTCTGGCCGTATTGGAAACAAGCCGGCCATCCGTGGCCTCGAAGGTAAATGAATCAAAACCGCTGGCACCGAAGTTCGGGGTGTAGCTAAAAGCACCCGTGGTGGTATTGGTGATCCTGGCCGTGCCCTTCCGGCCATTGCTGAC
>JAANAU010000001.1 GCA_011089965.1 Magnetococcales bacterium | reverse complement strand
TGGGGGCATGGGGAGGGGCCATCCTTGATGTCAAGTGGAGGTGGGGCGGGCATCCCGCACAAATACCCAGCGTGCCGTATCCGACAGCTCTGGCCGATAGCGATACCCCTCTTCGGTAAACTCCTTCAAGGGTTCCGGATCCGACAGGCGGCGGGTGATGGCAAAACGGGCCATGGCACCCCGCGCCCGTTTGGCCAGCAAACCGATCACTTTCAATCCGTCCGGTTTGGGTTCCAGGAATACCGGCGTGAGCAGCGGCAGGGCGGGTACGGCCTTGATGTAATCCTCGGATGCCAGGTGGACCACCACAGGGTGGGCATGTTCAGCCAGTTGTCTCCGCAGGCTGTCGCTCAATCGGGTGCCCCAGAAACGATACAGATCCTTGCCCGCCGGATTGACCAGGCGCGTGGACATCTCCAGGCGGTAGGGCTGAATCCCGTCCAATGGACAGAGCAGGCCATACAGCCCGGAGAGAATGCGCAAGGTGTGTTGGGCAAAGCGCCAATCCTCCTGGTTCCAGGTTGCCACGGCCAGGCCGTCGTAGGTATCCCCCCGATAGAGTTCTCCAGCCGGTTTGAGCTGGGCGGGAGCGGGATCCAAAGAGAAGTTCCGGAACCGTTCGGCATTGAGCTGGGCCAATGCTGGACTGATCCCCAACAGTTGCTCCAATGCGCGGCTCTCCAGCCCCTTCAGGATGGTGGCCAGCCGGTTGGCTTCATCCAGCCATTCCGGTTGGCTGAGGGGAAGATCCAGCCGGGTCGGGGCTGGATCCATGGTCTTGGCAGGGGAGATCAGAATGATCATGGTATACGCAGTTGTTGGTCGAACCTATTTTTCCACCTGTCCCAGATCCCGTACAGCCCCTTTGGCTGCCGAGGTGGTGAGGGCGGCATAGGCGCGCAGGGCTGCTGAGACCGGACGATTGCGACCTGCGGGATGAAAACGGGTGATGGCCGTGCGGCGTTGGGCCAGGATGTCGTCTGCAACCGCCAGATGAATGGTGCGGTTGGGGATGTCGATCTCGATCCGGTCCCCCTCTTCGACCAGGGCAATGATGCCACCTTCGGCTGCTTCCGGCGAGACATGGCCGATGGACAGTCCCGAAGTCCCACCCGAAAAACGTCCGTCGGTCACCAATGCACACGCTTTGCCCAAGCCCTTGGATTTCAGGAAGCTGGTGGGGTAGAGCATCTCTTGCATGCCGGGTCCACCTTTGGGGCCTTCATAGCGGATGATGACCACATCTCCAGGCTGGATCCGATCCCCCAGAATGGCCTCGCAGGCGCTGTCTTGGCTGTTGAACAGACGGGCAGGTCCGGAAAATCTCCAGATCGATTCATCCACGCCTGCGGTCTTGACGATGCACCCCTCTTGCGCCAGATTGCCGAACAGCACGGCCAATCCGCCATCCTTGGAATAGGCGTGGTCCGCAGAGCGGATGCACCCGGCCACCCGATCCAGATCCAGATCCGGCCAACGTTTCTCCTGGGCAAAGGGTTCGGTGGTGGGTTGACCGCCGGGTGCGGCCAGATGACGCTTTTTGGCCTGATCCGAGGCGTTTGGCGAGGCGATATCTTCGCGCTCCAGGGCGTGGGCCAGGGTCGGGGCGTGGATCATGGCGCAGGAGTCATGCAGCAGACCGGCGCGCTGCAACTCACCGAGAATGGCTGGAATGCCGCCTGCCCGATGGACATCTTCGATATGGTAGCGATCCGTCGAGGGGGCCACCTTGCACAGACACGGGACACGCCGCGACAGCCGGTCGATGTCGTCCATGGTGAAGGGCACCTCGCCCTCGCGGGCCGCAGCCAGCAGGTGCAACACGGTGTTGGTCGATCCGCCCATGGCGATGTCCAAAGACATGGCGTTCTCGAATGCCTGGAAATTGGCAATGGAACGAGGCAGGACAGACGGATCATCCTGTTCGTAATACCGCTGACACAAAGTGACGATCAGACGGCCTGCCTGTTGGAACAACGCCTTGCGGTCGGCGTGGGTGGCGAGCAGGGTGCCGTTGCCCGGCAGGGCCAACCCCAGAGACTCCATCAGGCAGTTCATCGAGTTGGCGGTGAACAGTCCGGCACACGAACCGCAGGTCGGGCAGGCAGAGCGTTCGATGGTGGCCAGATCGGTATCCGAGACGGCACTGTTGCCGGCAGCGATCATCGAATCGATCAGATCCAGCTTGCGCATCGATCCATCGGTCAAAACCGCCTTGCCAGCCTCCATGGGACCGCCGGAGACAAAGACCGCCGGGATGTTCAGACGCATGGCCGCCATGAACATGCCCGGCGTGATCTTGTCGCAGTTGGAGATGCAGACCATGGCATCGGCAGCATGGGCATTGACCATGTATTCCACGCTGTCGGCAATGATCTCCCTCGAGGGCAGGGAGTAGAGCATGCCGCTGTGTCCCATGGCAATGCCATCATCGATGGCAATGGTGTTGAATTCTCTTGGAATCCCTCCGGCAGCCCGGATTTCGGCGGCCACCAGATCTCCGAGATTTTTCAGGTGGACGTGTCCGGGCACGAACTGGGTATAGGAGTTGGCAATGGCAATGATCGGGCGACCGAACTCGGATTCGGCAATGCCAGTGGCTCGCCACAAGGCACGGGCACCGGCCATGTTGCGACCATGAGTGGAAACGCGAGAACGGTAAGCAGGCATGATTTTCTCCAAAGCTTGTGAACGGGCCGAATGTGGTCAATAATGGGTGCTGGTCACCCTTTATTGGACAGAGCTAGCACCGATGGCACAATTTATCAATATTCATCCGAAAAATCCACAGCCCAGACTCATCGCCCAGGTGGTGGAGGTGTTGCGAGAGGGGGGCGTCATTGTCTATCCTACCGATACCACCTATGGCTTGGGGTGCGCCATCTCCAGCCGCAAAGGGGTGGAGCGCATCATGCGCATCAAGCATCTGGCCAACTCCCATCAACTGTCGATACTGGTGTCAGATCTTTCGGATATCGCCCGTTATGCCCGGGTGGACAACGCCACCTACCGGTTGTTGAAGCGGTATCTGCCCGGACCATACACCTTTATTCTCGATGCCACGCGCGAGGTTCCCAAAACCATTCTGCCCAAGCGCAAGACCATCGGATTGCGCATTCCCGATCATCCGATCTGTTTGGATCTGTTGAAAAGCCTGGGAGAACCGATCCTCTCCACCTCCATGCGTTTTGCCGGTGAGACGGAGATTCTGAGCGATCCCTACATCATCCATACCCGCACCGATCATCTGGTTGATCTGGTGATCGATGCCGGTCATTTGCCTGCTTCACCTTCCACAGTGGTCGATCTGACCGGATCCATGCCCGAGGTGTTGCGTGTCGGAGCCGGGGATCCCACGGTCTTTACCAGCGAATAACGGCATTCCTTTGAACGAGGTGGACCGATGGTGAAATTCTTGATCCTGTTTCTGGTCGTGGGTGGCGTGGTGTTCTATTTCCTTAGAAAGCGCAACATCCGGATAGGCTTGAGTCCCACAGGTCAGAATTTTCTGATGATGGCCTTGGAACGGTTTTTTCAGATGATCTTGCGTCGTTTCGGATTGTGATTTGCGCCAGTCTGCTCTTTGGCTACCTCCCAAAGGAAAGCAAATGGCACCCTCTTGTGTGAACATCCCTGCCGTGCGCTGGATCCGGTCTCTCCTGATCTTTCTGGTGGGTTGCGGGTGGGGTGCGGGATCTTTGCTGGCGGATGAACCGACACTGACCGCTCATATCCGTCATCGTCCCCCTTACATGATTGTCCAGGGGCAGTATCTGGGCGGATCGCTCAAAGAGATCCTGGATCTGGCCGCTCAACGGTTGGGATATCGTGTGGCCTGGCGCGACGTTCCCTTCTCCACCAGCATTGAAGAGATGAAAACCGGTCAGGTGGATATCGTGCCGCGCGTGATCATGACCGAAGAGCGCAAAGGGTGGGTCCATTTCCTCACCCCAATCGGGCATGAACTCCAGGAGATCCTGTTCCTGACCCGCAAAGGGCATGAAAAAACCATCCGCAATTACGAAGATCTGCACAAATTGAAGATCGGTGTCAAGAAAGGGACCGCCTATTTCTCCCGCTTCGACAAAGACACCTCGTTACAAAAAAATTCTTTTTCTGGAGATGATTACGGGCTGCTCGATCTGTTGATCACCGGTCAGGTCGATACCATCATCATCCTGGATCGTCGCGCCATGGAGAGTGCCCTGGCCGGTCTGGGTTTTACGGATTATGGTTATGCGCAATTTCGTCTGATTCAGAATCTGGAGCTGAACTACGGTCTGTCAAAGAACTCTCAGTATGCCGCTCTCCTGGATGCGCTGGAACGGGAACTCCAGGCCATGCGTGCCAGCGGCGAGGTGGATGCGATCCTGGCACGGCAGGTCGCCCTCTCGCCTGCCACCGCGTTGAACGCGCGTCTGACCCCGGCGGAAAAGGCGTGGTTGAACGCCAACCCAGGCCCGTTCCGGGTCTATAACGCCCCGGCGTTGCGACCGTTCAATTTCATTGACGAGCAGGGGCCGCGCGGCTTTTCCATCGACTACCTGGACCTGTTGGCCACCAGGCTGGCCATACCCATCCAATATGTGGCCGGAGCTGCGGATGAGGATCCCGGGCGAAAACTCGCCCGGCAAGAGGTGGACATCGTCCTGGATCCTTTGACTCCAACCTCTGACCAGGAGGAGGGATTGGTCTTCACCAGGCCATACGCAGGCAGCCCCAGCGGTATGGCGCTGCGTGCTTCCATGTCGGTGTTGCGGGATCTGTTGGATCAGGCGGCTGCGCTGATCACCCCCGAAGAGTTGAAACGGATGCAAGAGAAGTGGCCCGAGGTGGCACCGGGTGCAACCCATGCGGTCGGGACGGAACAGGATCCGCGCACCCGTTTGCGGTTGACTGCCCAGGAGAGCGCCTGGTTGAAGTCCCACCCAAAGATCCGGCTGGGAACAGGTACGGCCAATCCCCCATTCGAGCTGCTTCAGGAGGGCAAACAGGCCGGGATGATCGCGGATCTGGTCGCTCTGCTCGCCAGGGGGACCGGCCTGGAGATCCTTCCAATCCAGGTTGTTGCCCATGATGCGGTGCGTGGGGTCACTTCCGGTCAGATCGACTTGGTGCCGCTTTTGACCACCACCGATCAGCCGGTGGACTCCGTGTTGATGACCGATCCCTTTTTGACCTTTCCGGTGATGATCGTCATGCATCGGGATGGGGGGTTTGTGAGCGGTCTGGATGAGTTGGCTGGCCAGAAGGTGGCTGTGGTGGCTGATGGTCCGGTGGCGCGACTGTTGGCGCGTCATCATGGCTCTTTGAACCTGATCCCTCTGCCGGATCTCAACGAGGCTTTGCAAGCTGTTCAGAACCGTGAGGTGGCTGCCATGGTCGAAAATGTGGCCAGCATCAGTCATGGGATCAATCAACTCAACCTGGAATCTTTGCGTGTCATTGCCCCGACTCCCTATCTGACCGGTCTTTATCTGGGGGTGCGCAGCGACTGGCCGGAGTTGCGCACCATCCTGATCAAAGCCATGCAGCAGATCAGTACACAGGAGAAAAATACAATCCGCAACGCCTGGATGTCGGTTCAGGTGCAGATCGGTATCGAGATGGCGCAACTCGTATTGTATGGCGTGCCGATTGTCGTGACAGTGGTCTTGATCCTCTCCATGGTGATGTTCTGGAATCGTCGGTTGCAACGGGAAGTGGTGGAACGCCGACAGGCCGAATGGGCTTTGGAAGCAGCCGAAGAGCGTGGTCGGCTGCTGTTGGAATCGATTGGCGAAGGAATTTTTGGCCTGGATCAGGAGGGACGGTTTCATTTCATCAATCCCTCGGGTGCGGCCATGCTCGGAGTTGATGCTGCCGGGATCATGGGCAAAAAGTTTTGCCTGTTGAATTCTCACGACACCTTGGATGGTGTTGGCTGTCTGCAAGAGGAGTGTCAGTTGCGTCAGCGGGTCAACAATGCCGGGCAGGGGGGAGATGCTGCTCAACATCTGTTCTGGCGGCGCGATGGCACATCCTTTCCGGCAGAATACTCCTGTCATCCGATTTACAAACAGGATCAATATCTCGGCATGGTGGTGACCTTCCGGGACATCTCCGAACGTTTGCAGCAGGAACAGCGGATTCGTGTGTTGAGCAATGCCGTGGAACAGAGTCCCATCTCGATTGTGATCACCGATCCTGAGGCGCGGATCCAGTATGTCAATCCCACCTTTACCCGGATCAGCGGCTACGAGGCTCAGGAGGTGCTGGGTCACAATCCGCGCATGGTCAAGTCCGGCAAAATGGATCCTGTGATCTATGAGCAGATGTGGGCAACCTTGTTGAGCGGTGAGACCTGGGAAGGGGAGTTGTTGAATCGCAAAAAGGACGGAGAACTCTATTGGGAAGCCACCACCATCTCCCCGATCCTGGATCATAACGGCCAGATCAGCCACTATCTGGCCAACAAGGAGGAGATTACCCGGCGCAAACAGTTTGAAGAGCAGTTGCGCGAGGCGTTGCAACTCGTTTCCAGCAGCATCACCTATGCCAGCCGGATTCAACGGTCGATTCTGACCCCGTCCGAAGTGCTGCACAGCGCCTTGCCAGACCATTTCGTGCTGTGGGAACCCAGGGATATGGTGGGAGGAGACATGTACTGGTATCGTCCCTGGATCACCGGGATTTTGTTGATTCTGGGGGATTGTACCGGACACGGGGTTCCGGGTGCATTCATCACCTTGATTGCCAATGGGGCGCTCGATCAGGCGCTGCTGGAGACCCCACCGGGTGATACCGCAACCCTGTTGCAACGCATGCATCAGTTGATCCAACTCGCATTGGGACAGCATCGACCCGAGGGGGCCTCCAATGATGGCCTGGAACTCGGAGTCTGTTATCTGGATCCTGAAAGCCCGGACATGGTATTTTCCGGTGCCCGTTTCTCGTTGTTTGTGGTGGATGATTCCGAGGTTCGGGAGATCAAAGGGAACAAAACCGGCATTGGCTATCGCGGAGTGGATTGGAATGTCACTTTTGCCAATCATACCGTAGAGCTGCGACCAGAGTGGCGGTATTATATGACCTCGGATGGTCTGATCGATCAGATCGGCGGTCAACCGCGACGTGGGTTTGGTCGGCAGCGTTTCATGCAGCTTTTGTCTGCCTTGCGACCTGTTGTGCCCATGACCGAGCAGGGCGTGAAGATCCGGGAGGCACTGGCGGAGTTTCAGGGTGAGGAAAAACGGCGGGATGATGTCTCGGTGGTCGGTTTCCGGGGGATCGTTCATTGACTGGGGAATCAAGATCGGGAGAATGCACGTGGAACTTTTTGCCTGGAATGATGAACTGAGTGTCGGTTGTCTGGAAGTGGATCAAGATCACAAGAAATTGGTCGGCATACTCAATTCATTGATTGCTGCGATCAAGGAGGAGCATGGCCGGGAGGTGATCGGGAAAATCTTGAATGATTTGTTGAGTTATACTTCTTGGCATTTCCGGCATGAAGAAAGGTTGATGCAGACTTATCGTTTTTCCGGATTCATGGCGCACAAGAAAGAGCATGCCGAATTGATCGCCCAGGCGGTGACGTTGCAGAAGCAGTTCGATGAAGAGGGTAAAGATCTGTCCGATGATGTCCTGGAGTTTCTCAAGAAATGGTTGACCCACCACATCCTGGAGGTGGACATGGTGATGGGGCGGTTTCTGCATGAGAAGATCAAGTGACCGTTCCGGCTTTGGTCTGTCAGAAGGTGGGGATGGAAAGAAAACCATTCCCACATGACCGCCCCGCCAATGCCTGCGCGCCGGTTTGGTGCTTGAATATCGCTCAAAACCGATCCAGGATCCGGACCGCGTCCAATGGCAGTTGTCCACCACGGGGACGGGCAGGTTCCAGGGCTTTGCCCACGGCCACCATCATGGTGATGACATGGTCTGGTGGCAGATGGATGAAACGGGCCACGGCCTCGAAATCAAATCCGGTCATGGGACAAGAGTCGTAACCCAGCCCCTGGGCAGCCAGCATCAAGGTTTGAGCGGCAATGCCGCAGGAGCGCAGGGCTTCATCGCGTTGGACCTGCTCTTGATCGGCGTAGTAGCGGCCAATGGCCGAGACGATCATCTGACGGGTCTCCTGGGCAGCGGTTTCCCAATACCGTTCCGGGTTCTTTTCCCAGGCCAGCAGGTCGGCACAGAAGATCACCAACAAGGATGCGTCGGTCACCTGGGCCTGATTCCAGGCCACAGCCCGGATCTGTTGGCGCAAGGACTTTTCTCGGACCACTACGAAGCGCCAGTGTTGCAGGTTGAAGGCAGTGGGCGAGAGCATGGTCAGGCGCAGCAGTTGTTCCTCTTCTTCCCGGGTCATGACATGATGCGGATCAAACCGTTTGACAGAGCGGCGTTGTTCAATGGCAGAAATTACATTCATTGTTGGGTATTTCCTGGTTTGTTATGGTTTGATCCGTGGCGTAAGCACGGTGAACAAGGCTATGGGTTGATGAGACAAGGTTCCTTCAAAAAAAGTTTCCCGGTTTTCCAAAATTTGGAAAGATTCGGCAAAGAGTTGTTCAATCTGAGCAGGATCAAAACGATAGGGTCCACCCTCCATGGTGGTCTCTTTGACATGGAAACATTTCAACAGCAGCAGACCGTGTGGATGCAAGAGGTGATGGATGGTGCGGACATAGTCCGCACGCCGCTCTGGAGGCAGAACGTGGAAGCAACCCCGGTCGAAAATCCAGTCAAAGGGGGGGTGCAGGGTGGTGTTGAGAATGTCATCCACGATCAGGGTGACGGACAGACCGCGCTGTTGGCAAAACTCACGGGCTGCGGCAATGGCTGCCGGGGCCAGATCGCTGCCGGTCACCTCAAAGCCTTGTTCAGCCAGCCACGCGGCCTGAGTGCCTGGACCAGTCCCGACATCGAGGAAACGACCCTTGGTCAGGCCACGTTCGGTGATGGTGCGGTGCAGATCCCGGTCAGGTTCGGTGGTGAACCAGGGGAGGTTGTGGACCGGCTGTTCCAGATAGCGGTGTTCCCAATCGGGAAATTCACCGATCTGGCGTGGAGGGGGTACGTCCGTGATCATGTCTTGCATCCTTCCAGGTAGAGCTGATCCAGCAGTTTGAACAATTCGCGTCGCAACGCATTGAATCGCTCCATGGCTTCGAGGGCAGCGGGGATCTGGTTGAGATTGACCAGACGAACCGATTCCCGGGCGGTTTCATGGACTGCCAGGTGGACTTCGCCCAGGGTCTGGAACAGGGTGCAGCCACCGAAGCGGGCCTCGCCTTCACTGTAGTACCACTTGCCAAAGTCACACTCCCGTCCGCTGGTCACCTCTTCAGCCTTGAGCAGGGTGCGGCCCCGAACGACATTTTCCAGCTTGCCCAGCCATTTGAGATGCGCCCGTTTGATCGCTTCGGCATCAAACGACTGGGTTCCGACCTGCACCAGTTCCGTGGCCTGATTCAGATCGTCCACAGCGATTTGCACCACATCCACCAGACCTGAAGTGTGATGGGCTGTTCCTTCGATATAGCCCAGACTCTCCACCGCAGCACGGACCTTGTCTTTGCTGTCGGTGATCGTCTCCTGGGCGGTCTGGGCTGCCTGAAGCGTGGAGCCGGACAGCTCTTGCACCTGTTGGCTGTTGCGGGTCAACTCGGCAGCGGCACAGGCTGCTTCGGTGGCAGCCTGAGCGATGTTTTTGGCCCCTTCTGCGGACTCCTCGGCAGAACGGGCCACTTCATTGGCAGCGGCAGCCAACTCCTGGGTGTTGCGGGTGACATCTTCGGCAGCAGTCGAGACCGCACTCATGGAGTGGGCGATCTCCATGGTGACATTTGCCTGTTCGCCCACGGCCTGGGTGATCTCACGATTGGAGACCACCAGGGTTTCGACGACACTGGCAATGCGGCGGACAGATTCGGCGGCTTGCTGGGTTTGAGTCTGGATCTCTTGCACCCGGTTCGAGATCGTCACCGTGGCTTCCCCCGTTTGACGCGCCAGATCCTTGACCTCGTTGGCCACCACGGCAAACCCTTTTCCGGCCTGTCCAGCACCGGCAGCCTCGATGGCGGCATTGAGCGCCAGCATGTTGGTCTGTTCGGCAATGCTGTTGATCAGTCCGGTGACATTGCCGATCTCCCGGGCCGATTCGGCCAGTTGCTCCATCATGGCCAGACCTTCATCGGCCAGTTTGTCGGCCTGACTCGATTCGCGGCTGGCCGATTCGCAGCGTTGACGTACCTCGTGGATGGTGACGGTCATTTTTTCCACTGCCGCCGCGACCGTGGCTACGGAGCTGTTGACCTGGATCAGACTGTCATTCACCCCGGTCAGATTGGCGGTCATCTCTTCGGAGGCTGCTGCAATGGTTCCGGCTGTCGAGGAGGCATGATTGGCGGCTGTGGCCATGTCGTTGTTGGCGCGGGAGAGTTGCTCAATGGCACTGGCTACGGCATTCACCCGGTCATTGGTGCAGTTGGCATTCTCTTCGATGGTGGTGACATCGCGGGTCATCTCCATGTTGGCCGATTCCACGGCACGCACCATGCGTCCACCCGCACCGGCATCCACATCCAGCATCTTTTTTGCGTCCAGCAGTTCGGCAATGCATGCTTTGAGCGTATCGGTCTGAAGATGAATCTGAACCACGATCTGACGAATGTTGTCCACCATGCTGGCAGCAGCAGCATGAATGCCCTGACGTTTGGTATGGGAACCGTTGAAAGAGACGGTCAGATCTCCCTTGGCCACCTGTTCCATCAGATGCATCACTTCCGATGGCTCTCCACCCACCAAAGCCAGAATATTCCGTGCAAAGTAGAGTGCCAGTCCGGTTGCCAGCAACAGAATCGAAATCACCAGCACCAGTCCGATCCAGAAACCGGAGGCCGCCTGGCCACGGACCTGATCGGCGGTGGTGGTCAATTCGGCAGCCAGACGATCTTCGATCTCTTTGGCGCGATTGATTTTTTCACTGATGGCGGCAAACCAGGAGCCCGGATCCACATCAAAGCCTCCCAAGGGTTTGTCAAAAGCGATCTTGCGGAACTTTTCCACCTCCTCGCTGGTGCGCCCTGTCATTCTTTCTTTGTAGAAGTTTTGCAGCTCCGGTGTGGATGCGGCGTGAAAGGTGCTCAGATGACTCTCCTGCTCGCCCACCAGGCGGCCAAACTGGCGCAACATGCCGGGTCCAAAGGCATTCTGGCTGAAGGTGTTGGTCAATGTGGCCCGTTCTTGTCCCATGCCCTCTTTGGCGCGCATCAGGGCGACATAGGCGGCAGCCAGATCGGTCAGTTCGGGATGGGTGGCCAATTGAGCCACTTCACCTGCCGTGGTCAGCAGCAGGCCGATGGTGTCGGTATAGTGGCCCAGGGCCTCGGGTGCGGGGATGGCCAGGGTATCGATCTTCCTGCGTAAAGATTCCATGGCCTGAGTCTTGGTCAGAGCCTGCTCCAGAGATTTGGCAAATCCTTTGGCGAGACTGTGCGCATCAAACCCTTTGGCAAACTCTTGCAGTCCGTTGATGGCTGGATCGCTGCCCTGAAGGCGCTGCTTGGGGAGTTCCTGTTTGAACTTCTCCCCCTTGCTGCCCAGGAAACCGGCGGACATGCCGCGCTCTTTCTGCAACTCATGGGTGGTTGTGCTGATTTTGATGGCCAGTTCCACCAGTTGCGCCACGGTGCGCATTTCCTGAAAGATTGCTTGTCTTTCCAGAATGACCATGCCGCCAAATCCCAATATTCCCAACAGGGGAAAAAACAGCATGATCATGAATTTGGTTTGCAGCCGGATGGCATGGATCCATTGCATGAGCCGGATTCCTGATAAAAATGAGTGGCGCAATCATTGATATCCTAGAATAACCGTTTGTTCGTGCCGTGACAACTCCAATCGAACGGAATGGGCTGCAATCGGATGATGCTGGCGTAAGCTTGGATCAGGTCGGTGTTGGATGCGAAACAGAAGCTTTCAGGAAGCGATTGACGTAATGGATCGTATGCATACAATGGAACGGGGTGCGCTTGTTGTGTGTTGTTGCAGAAATGAAAACGGCAGGATGCTCAGATCCGCAACCATTCTTCTCTGGCGGTATTTATCAAAATTGGTAATCAAAATGATGAAAATTCCAATAAATGAGAATAAAAAGGCCTTTCACAGCGGTTTCGTCCTGTTGCTCCTGCTGTTCTTGCCGATCTGGGGGGGGTGTCTGCCAACTGCCGGGCAACGACCGTCCCCGGTGGAGGAGTCCCGGAACTACTATTGGCCCATGCCGCCTGAGCAGCCCCGTTTCATGTGGGAGACCGTACTGCGCACGCCGGGCGATGTGGAGATCAATCAGAAAAAAGATGTCAACCTGTTGAAAATGATCGCTGATGACTCCTCCTCCTCCTCCCGCAGGGTGTTCCAGAAGCCGGTCCGGGTGGCTGCTTTCAAGGGGCGCATCTTTGTCAGCGACTCCATGGCCGGGGTGATCCATGTGTTTGATGCCGTGCGGCGGCGTTATTTTCAGTTCGGTGGACGTTTCGAGGGCAAGTTGTTGCAACCTTTGGGCGTTGCCGTTGATCGGGCCGGTCAGGTCTATGTAGTCGATTCACAACAGAAAGTGATCATGGTGTATGATCCGCTTGGGTTGTGGCTTCGCACCCTTGGCAAACAAAGCGGCATGGTGCGTCCTGGCGGCATTGCGGTCAGCCCTGCCGGTGATCGGATCTACGTCACGGATCGGGATCCGAAGGATGGCGCACACCATGCCCTTTGGATCTTCGATGCGGAGGGTGGCGTCATCCACAAGATTGCCAAACGTGGCTCTGGAGATGGGGAACTCTCCTATCCCGCAGATGTGGCTGTGGGACCGGATGGACGGGTTTTCGTGCTCGATTCCGGCAATTTCCGGGTGCAGGTCTTTGACCGGGATGGAAAATTCCTGGCCAAATGGGGTCAGGTCGGACAGGCCCTTGGCCAGTTCTCCCGTCCGCGCGCCTTGACTGTGGATCGGCATGGACGGGTCTATGTGGTGGATGGTTCCTTTGTCAACATTCAGGTGTTCACCGACGACGGCACCCTGTTGTTGCCCTTCGGAGAGCGCGGTCAGGAGGATGGACCAGGCCTGTTCTCCTCTCCAGCCGGTATTGCCAGCGATGAGACCGACCGTCTTTACATCGTGGATCAGTGGTTCGGCAAGATCGAGGTGTTCCGCATCCTGTCCGAGCCGGAAGGAGCCGCGATTCTCACGGGTCAACCCCTGTCGACTTTTCGACCCAAGCCGTGAACTTTGGCAGCCGACTTGCGATATCCACGGATGCAAGGCCTGGATGCATGATGCAAACCTTGCGGTTGACTTCATAATTTTTCAACATCTTAATGAAGATTCCGCCATGCGCGCACCCTTTGTTTATTCGTGTAGAGTCTCAAAAACGAGAAGCACACCCACAGCTCTGGTGGGTTGGCTGATCCTGATGATCGCAACCTGCGCCGGCGTGGTCACGGCTGCGGATTATCCAACAAACTTCAGTAACATCGGCGGCATTGCCAACACCCGTCACAATCTGACCCAATCGACCTCTGGAGTCAGCGGGGCCATGATCACCGTACGTAACAACTATGGTGAGGTGTGTGTCTACTGTCACACCCCGCACGGGGCCAATGAAAACATCTCCGCACCGCTTTGGAACCGCACATTGAAGTCCAATACCTACCAGACATATGACCAGCTGGGGACCAGCACTCTGACTGCCGCGGTCAACGCCCCCGGGGTCAGCTCCCTGGCCTGCCTCTCCTGTCACGACGGCACTGTGGCCGTGGACTCGATCATCAATATGCCCGGCTCCGGTAAATACAATGCCGCCAGTCGCACCAGCCATCAGGAGGCCTTTCTGGACTCCTGGAGCGGAACCGGTTCGTCCACCACCTCTACCAATCACCATGCCTTGGCTGCCACCTCTCCCAATGGTGGTGTTGGTTGTCTGGCCTGTCACAGTGGTCCATCCGGTCCAGAGGTGGCGACTGATTTCACCGCCTTTGCCATTGGCACCGATCTGCGCAACGATCATCCCGTGGGTATTGATCTGCCCACGGCCCGTATTGGCAATGATTTTCTCGGTCCCACGGTTTCCCTCAGCCGCATCGCCTTTTACGACAAGGACAACGACTCCCGCCCGGATCCCAACGAGGTCCGTTTCTACAAGTCCGGCAGCACCTATCGTGTGGAGTGCGCCTCCTGTCATGATCCGCATGGTGTGGCACCGAACAGCAGCTCTTCCATCAATCCTTCCTTTCTGCGCGTCAATAACGCTGGCAGCGCCTTGTGTCTGAGCTGTCACGCCCTGTAGATCCTCTGTTGCGGTGGGGTCAAAAGCAACCATTTGCGTGACGAGTATTTTTTTCTCGTATGCCGCATGGAGCGATTTTTTATAATTGTGAACATGAACTGTTATGGTTTGCAGGGGGAGGATTGGGCTTTGTTTTTGTGAGATTTTCTTGGAAGGTTGGAATTTTGTTGTGGAATGAATTATAACAAAAATAATATTTTTTTTATATATCATTTTCTGATTTATATAAATATAATAATAGTAAATAATTTATTGATAAATAAAACAAATAAAATAAGTGAAAGCGTGCAAAAAAAAGGATTGACCCTGGAATTGGCCTGGTCTTATGCTGCATCGCGAGAGTTGATTAATGGAAGGTAGTGGCACCTGCCAATCCTGGGGGAGGCGAGGGTGCGTGAGCGTATTCACGGTGGGATTGCGGAGGTTGGTCATGGATACAATCCGTCGGGATTCCTGTGTTGTTTCATCCGGTTTATGGACCGGGGTGCGGGGTCAGTGGCCTTTGGTGGAGCATGAAGAGGGGCGCATGGATACCGGGAGGGAGTTGTCGATGGGATTGACTCCGGATTTTCTGCTGGGATTGTTTCACTATCATGTGAATTGGGTGCGGCAG
The DNA here is from genome assembly GCA_011089965.1 of Magnetococcales bacterium. Lineage (GTDB taxonomy): Bacteria > Pseudomonadota > Magnetococcia > Magnetococcales > Magnetaquicoccaceae > Magnetaquiglobus. The sequence goes on along the minus strand of JAANAU010000001.1, from coordinate 306,697 downwards.
GTGTCTGGATTGAACGAAAATGATGCCCGCAAGCGAGTTGTTGCGTTGTTGCGCACCGGGCGCATTGGTTATCTGGATGAGGCCGGACACAAACGCACCTTGCCCAGTGATGCCTTGCATTGGGTGAATGCCCATGCCTCCTGATGCCGTGTGATCTGTCCGTGTTCCCCATCCCCTGGCAGATGGTTCCAGGGGATGGGAATGTGTATTTCAGTTGGCCACGATCAGGATCTGACTGGCCGAGAGGGTGGTGAGAGAATTCAACGTGGCGATGGTGACGGCAGCCCGGGAACCATTGCCATCCGGGTCGTAGCGCAATTGACCCGTGGTGGTGTTGAAGAGGAACCGCTCCGTGGCGGTCGTGGCATTGCCTGTGGCGCTGACACCCAACAGGGAACCATCCAGAGGGCCGGTGGCCATGTTGCCGAAATTGCGGTTGACAAAGGCCAGCTGGTCGTTCTGCGCAGGGGTGAAGTCGGTCATGATGTCGCCGCGATCCTCGGGACTGAGAAACTTGAATTGATCCGCTCCCGCGCCGCCGGTGAGGCGATCTGCTCCCAAACCTCCCATCAGAATGTCATCGCCCTCTTCGCCCTGGAGATCGTCACCTCCGGAGACTCCATCCAACTGGTCATTGCCTGCTCCGCCCCGCAACACGTTGGCGCTGCGATTGCCGATCAGGGTGTTGTTCAGACCATTGCCCGTGCCGGAAAGGTTCCGGGAGCCGGTTAGGGTGAGATGTTCGACATGGTCGCCAAGGGTCCAGGTGATGGAACTGGTGACCAGATCCGTGCCCCCGTCCTGCTCTTCGATCACCGTATCCCCGGAGTGATCCACCAGGTAGCGGTCATCTCCGCTGCCCCCATGCATGGCATCGGCTCCGGATCCGCCGTCAAGCAGATCATGGCCTGCTTCACCATGCAGGGTGTCGTTGCCTTCGTTACCTTCCAGGGTGTTGTTGCCGGCATTGCCATGGATGAGATTGGTCGCGCGATTGCCACTGCCACGCAGATTGCCGGTTCCGGTCAGTGTCAGGTTTTCAAGGTGTTGATCCAATCTCCAGGAGATGGTGCTCTGCACCAGATCCGTGCCACCATTGGCGCGCTCGTCGATCCGATCTTTCAAACCGTCCATGACATACGTATCGTTGCCGCTGCCACCAACCAGTCGATCCATGCCGGCTCCACCATTCAACAGGTCGTTGCCAGCGCCACCAGACAGGGTGTCATTGCCATCATCGCCATACAACGAATCGTTGCCGCCATTGCCATTCAACAGGTCGCGTCCCCCATCCCCACGCAAGACATTGTCACCGTTATTGCCGTGCAGGGTGTTGTCAAGGCGGTTGCCCGTGGCATTGATGTTGGTGTCGGTGAGCAGTCGCAGTTCTTCCAGATGATCGGTCAGAATCCAGGTGATGGAGCTGTGAACCTGATCCATGCCTGCGTTGGCGTTTTCGGTAATCGTGTCTTCCGTGTTGTCCACTACATACAGATCATTGCCACGGCCACCAGCCAGAGTATCGCTCCCTGCACCGCCATCCAACCGGTCATTGCCGCTGCCGCCACTCAAAGAGTCGTTGCCGTTATCTCCGAACAGGATGTCGTGTCCAGAGCCGCCATTCAACGTGTCATTGCCGGCATCTCCGTGTAACAGGTCATGACCGCCTTCGCCACGGATGGTGTCGTCGCCCTCTCCACCGGCCATGGCGTTGGCCCCGAGGTTGCCGACCAGCATGTTGTTGAGAGCATTGCCGTTGATCCCCAGATTGTCACTTCCGGTCAAGGTCAGTGCCTCCTGGTCTGTATTCATGATGCGGGTGACCGTACGCACAAACCGGTTGTCGTTGACCAGCAATCGGATTTCTTCGTGAACGAGAGCCTCTTCTTCTGCCGAGGCCGTGATGGTGAAGGTATAACTTTCAGCCTCTCCGAACTCCTGGTCACTGTTCCAGGTGACTTCACCGGAGCTGGCATCGATGGCGAACAATCCGGCATCCGCACCGGTGATGGTAAAGGTGAGGGGAGGAGGGGGGACAGGGGAGTCGCTGCCCAGTTCATCGGCATTGAAATCATACACCGGTGAGCCTTCCACAATGTCGTTTTCCTCGGCCATGCCGTGAAACAGGAACAACGGTGGCGGATTGGACATGGAAGAAAAGTCGGTGATGGTATGTATGGACGGAAGAGTGTCGACCATCTCTTCAAGGTCTGGCCAGTGAGCCGAGATCCATGCGTCGATCCGTGCCGGGATCCCGGCACCAGGCCTGTCAGGTGCATCCTCAGGTCTGGACGAGAAGCGGCCGTGCAGTCTGTCGAAGAGGGAGGCAAGCGTGGAGTGGATCATGAGTTGTCAACCTTTTTCCCGATGGAGTCGGTGCGCAGGGGGTTCTGGTCAGGCAGGCCACATCATGAATGCATGGTATCTTACGGACAGAAAAAATCAATCACAAAATGCACCTTTGCACCGGTTGGCACCCTTGTCCGCACGCCATGGCGCAGGCAATGTTTGATGTTTGCGTCGGAGCGCAAAAAAAATGTTTACCTTTGGCGCAGAGTGTGTTATATCCTATAAACTGAATCGGCAGTCGTATCGAGAGCAAAGCCTTTCCGCATGCTTGTCAGGATCGTTCTGCCAAACTGTTTAGCAACCATCAGGAGTGAAGTGAGAGTACCATGGCAGATCGTGAGACAGGAACCGTCAAGTGGTTCAACGAGGGTAAAGGGTTTGGCTTCATCGAGCGCGCTGGCGGCAAAGGGGACATCTTTGTCCATTTCAGCGCCATTTCCGGAAGCGGCTTCCGCACCTTGACCGAAGGGCAGCGTGTGGAGTTCAACGTCGTGGCCGGTGACAAAGGACCGAAAGCCGAAAACGTCGTGACCTTGTAACAACTGTCCAGAAGGATCGGCAGGGTGGTTGACTGCCGATCTTTCTTGTAGCAGCAAGAATGACTTATATCTTTTTGTAAAGGGGCAGGCCGTGGAGTCAGCATCAGTCCGGAGCGAAGAGGAGTGGCGTCATTGCCTCTCACCCGAGTGCTTCCTGGTGTTGCGTCAGGAAGGGACGGAACGTCCCTTTACCAGCCCTCTCAATCGTGAATACCGGGTGGGGAGATTTCTCTGTGCCGGTTGTGGTGCTGAGCTGTTCTCTTCGGCCATGAAATATGACAGCGGCACCGGTTGGCCCAGTTTTTTCCAAGCCATTCCGGGAGCTTTGGCCACCAAGACCGATGACAAACTGGCCGTGCCTCGTACGGAGTACCACTGTGCTTGCTGTGGTGGTCACCAGGGCCATGTCTTTGAAGACCGGGGTTCGCCCACAGGCACCCGGTATTGCAATAATGGTTTGGCACTCCGGTTTGTGCCGGAAGGAGATCAGACCTGATGCGCATGACCGGAGAAGGTTCCACCCGGCGTCAATTCCTGTGGCACTCTGTGGTATGGAGTGCAGCCTTGTGGCCTGCCGGATGTGTGCTCATGCCAGTCAGGCAAGGGGTGCAGTGGATCGAGGGTGAGGCATGGCTGGATGGGCGCATTCTGAACGCATATGATCAGATCCTGCCGGGTGTTACGCTCTCCACAGGTGCCCACAGCCGCCTGGTGCTGGTTTCAGGAGACGATGCCTTTTTGTTGGGTGCCCATACCACCCTTACGTTTCATTCCGCCAATTTGCCCGAATCCACACCCGAACCTGACCATCCGGCTTCCCATGCTCCACCAGTGGAGGAACCGGTCGTGGCAGCCGCCACCGGTTTCACCCTCCAATCGGGTAGAGTCCTGTCGGTATTCGGCAGTGGTGCCCGCACCCTGGTCATTCCCACGGCGACCATCGGTGTCCGGGGGACCGGATTGTTTTTGCAGGTTGCACCCGAGCAGGATTATCTGTGTCTTTGCTATGGAACCATCGAGATCCGCATGCAGCATGCCCTGCCTGGCAAAGGTTCTGACCTGCATGCCACCCATCACGCCTCGCGTTATCTGACACCAAACGGTGTCATCCATACTGCACCCATGCTCAACCATACCGATGAAGAGCTGTTCATGCTGGAAGCCCTGGTGAACCGTCGGCCCCCTTTTGAACCTGTCGGGCGTCATTATTGATGTGACGCAAAGAGTGCAGCAACTCTTTGTGGCATATTCACCCTGTAGACAGCTCTTGCTGAAAAAAATTGATCGTGACAAAATCATTTTTACCGTCTGATCCGGAGAGGATCAGAGACGACGGCCAACTGGTGCATGCACGGGAGACTCCATGGAGGATGAACAGGAAAAAATGGTCGGCACGTCGCGCCGTCGATCCCAGCGGATCTGTTTCACCTTTCAGGTGGTCCTGGAACTGCTGGATGGACCGGTGATGCGGGGGGCAACCAGGGATGTATCCTCTCGGGGGATTTTTATGACGACTTCAGGTGGTGTTGAAGGGATCAGGGTGGGTCAATCCGGGATGTTGCGTCTCACTGTGCTCAATCTGAAGAGAGAATTTTCATGTCGCGTTGTTCATGTCCAATCGAATGGCATCGGATTGACCATTCTCGATCCGCATGAAAGCTTTGGGACGATCTGGCAGGGCTGCGCTGAGGATGTGATGCCCCATTCATAATGATTATAATGCGAGGGTGCCATGACAGGGAGTTGGTCTGGTAAAAAAGTGACGACCGGCAGCCCCGCGACCGTGCGGCCCAAAGAACGGCGAGGCAAACCTCCCGATCAACGGGGCCATGAGCGGTATGGGATGTGTTTCCCGGTCACCATCACCTTTGAAAACGGTGAACGCCTGCATGGTGAATCCGAAGACGTGAGCCTGACCGGTTTTTTCATGGTCACCCCCCAGGATGGACGTGATCATCTGGAACGGGTTGGCAGTGGAACCATCCAGCTCGGCAAAGAGCACTACACCTTTGCCTGCCGTGTGGCCAGGCAAACCGCACGCGGGATCGCTCTCAATATTACTAAAGATTGTGCAATGCTCGGTTATGCGATTGCAAATTTTGTCTTTAATGAGATGTCCAGCAAGCGTTTGTGTCGATAGGTTCTGAATCAAAGAGGAATGGCACTGCACGTTGTGTGATGTTTGACGCCGGGCAGAGGTTTCTGATACACTTGGTTACAGAATGATTTTTACAAGAATTGTTTGTATTTCAAGTGGGATCACAAGGTGGGAGCCGAAACAACATGCAAGGCGCGCGCAACAGACCATGGTGGGTTGTTTGGAGTGCGCTGGCCTCCTTGTGGCTTTTGGGGGTTGTGAATGAAGAGGGGTTTGCGATAACATTTGTTGAAATTGTTGACGCAGCACAGCACAATCATACTGTTCATCATACGGCATTGGCCTTGTTGGGGGGGCTGTTTCTGTTCGTATTGATCCAACTGCATCGCAAAAATTTTCTGCATGAGCAGAGTCGCCAGGAGTTCATTCAACAGATCCAGCGCGACAAGGAGCTTCTGGAGAAACGCATTGAAGAGCGCACCCGCGAGTTGACCCGTACCAACCAGGCTTTGAAAATCGAGGTGGAGGTGCGTCGCCAGACCGAAGTGGAACTCTGTCTGGCAGCCAGTGTTTATCAGAACACCTCGGAAGGGATCATGGTCACGGATTCCAACGGGATCATCGAATCGGTCAATCCCGCTTTCACCCAGATTACCGGATATACCGAAGAGGCGGCGGTCCATCAGCCCATGGCCCTGCTCTACTCCACCCAGCATGATGCGGCCAGCTACCGGCTGATCGAACAGGAGTTGGCCCAGTTCGGTCACTGGCGTGGCGAGATGTGGAGTCAACGCCAGAACGGTGCGGTCTACCCGGAATTTGCCAACATCAATGCCATTCGGGATGGGGCCGGAGAGATTCGGCAATTTGTGAAGGTCTTTTCGGATCTGTCCGGCATCAAGCGTTCCGAGCAGGAGCTGCACTTTCTGGTCCATCACGACTCTCTCACCGGGTTGCCCAATCGTCTGCTGCTCAAGGATCGCATGCGGCAATCCTTTTCCTATGCGGTGCGTTACAATCAGATTGCCGGTGTGCTGTTCATTGGTCTGGATCGTTTCACCCTGATCAACGAGGCCGTTGGTCGGTCTGTGGGGGATCGCATTCTGCGGGATGTGTCGGTTCGTTTGACCCAATGCCTGCGGGATGAGGATTCACTGGCCCGGGTGGGCGGTGACGAATTTGTCGTGATTGCCACGGGTCTGACCCAGGGGAACAATGCCGGACGCATTGCCAGAAAATTGCTCGCCGTATTGAGTGAACCCTTTCTGGTCGAGCTGGAACGCTATTATCTGACCGCCAGTATCGGGATCACGCTCTATCCGGTCGATGCCGGAGACGAGGACAACCACCTGAAAAAAGCCGAATCCGCCATGCGGCGTGCCAAGGAGCAGGGAGGCAATGCCATTCACTTCTTTACCAAGGAGATCGATGCCATTTCGGCCAAGCGTATGGCCATTGAAAACGGTTTGCGTCTGGCATTGGAACGCCAGGAGCTGTTCTTGCACTATCAACCCCAACTGGATGTGATCACCGGACGTCTGGTCGGTGTCGAGGCGTTGATTCGCTGGCGCAGTCCGGAGTTGGGTTTGGTTTCGCCGGCCAACTTCATTCCCATTGCCGAAGAGAGCGATCTGATTGCCGCCATGGGGGAGTGGGTGTTGCGGACCGCCTGTCAGCAGAGCATGCAGTGGCAGGAAGAGGGGTTTGCACCGATCCGCATGGCTGTCAACCTCTCTGCCCGTCAATTCCAGAACCGTGATTTGCCGGCCAAGGTGGCGCGCATCCTTCAGGATACGGGGTTGGCTGCCCAATATCTGGAGTTGGAGTTGACCGAAGGGATGTTCATGCGCGATGTCAATGAAACCGTGATCACCTTGCATACCCTCAAACAGATGAATCTGCAACTTTCCATCGATGATTTTGGTACAGGATACTCATCTCTTAGCTATCTTAAACGTTTTCCCATTCATGCCCTGAAGATCGACCGGGCTTTTGTGCGTGACATCATTGCCGATCCGGATGATGCCGCCATCACCAAGACCATCATCTCCATGGCCAAGAATCTCAATCTTCAGGTGGTGGCCGAAGGGGTGGCAGCACCGGATCAATTGGAGTTCTTGCGCACTCTGGGTTGCGATCTGGTTCAGGGGTTTTTGTTCAGCCAGCCGGTCCCTCCGGAAGAGATTGCGTTATTTCTGGGTGAGGATCGTATCTTTCAGGAAAAACCAGGTTTTTCACCAAAGCTTCATTCCGGCGGTGGTTCTGTTATTGTGTTTCCGGAAGTTAAAAGTCAAAAGACAATATAGAAAGGCATAAATAATGAAAAAGAATTTTTTCGGTAATCTTCCGATAGGACGCAAGCTGGCTGTGGCTTTTGGCGTCACCGGACTGTTTTTCTTGAGCGTGGTTGGACAGTATTATTATGCAGTGTTTGACACCCTGGACTCTTATGAACATCTGCGCACCGAGTACGGGGATCGCAAGGATGCCTTTACCACCATGCACCGGTTCATTCTGGAGGCGCGGCGCAGCGAAAAGGATTTTCTGGCGCGCAAGGATCTGAAATATGTGGATCGGGTGACCCAATCGGTTGCAGCGGCGGGCCGCGAGGCAGACCGGCTCAAGAAACTGCACGAGCCGGTTGGAGGTCAGAGCGGTACGCACATGGCTGAAAAGCTCAACGGCCTCATGCATGGTTATCATACCGCTTTTCTGGAGATGGTCGAAGCCTGGAAAGTTCAGGGTTTGGATCATGAGTCGGGTTTGCAGGGGCGGTTCCGCAAAGCGGTGCATGAGGTGGAAAAGATTCTGAATGACCTGGATGTGGCCCAGTTGGAGATTGTACTCGGGGAGTTGCGGCGCAATGAAAAGGATTTTGTGGTGCGCGGCAAATCCAAATATGTCACCCAGTTTCAGACCCAGGTCGGACTCTTCAAGAACTCTTTGACGGCCTCCCGTTTGAACAAGGGTCTCAAAGAGAAGCTGGAACAGGCATTGGCCGAGTATCAGGCAGCGTTTGAGGCGTTTGTGTCGGCGCGTCACAAGGATGTGCTCAACCAACTGGAAGAGCCGGTCTATCAACGCATCAGCGAAAAGGCGCGCGTGGTCGAGGGGATACTGGAATCCCACTCCGTACCGGGGATCGGCATGAACCTGTTGACCATGCGTCGGCATGAGAAAGATTACCTGCTGCGCTCACAGGAAAAATATGTCGAGCAGACCCGCAAAACCGCCAAAATCATCATGACCTCGGTTCAGGCTTCGGCGATTCCGGAGGAGTTCAAAAAGGCGATTCTGTCGCTCATGAAGGAGTATGAAGAAACATTCATGGCCTTGGTGGCCCAGAACAATCGGATCCAGGAGCTGAGCGAGAAAATGCGCAAGGCAGTGCATCAGATGGAGCCGATCATCGAGGAGAGCGTGGCCAAGGCGGTTGAGCAGATGAAAGAGATCGAGAGCCAAACCCGTGACGAGTCGCGCATGCGCGCCATGGTGGCTCTGGTGGTGGCGGTGGTGGCTGGCGTATTGGCAGCAATCTTTTCGATGGTGATTACACGTCTGATCACCGGTCCTTTGGGAACGTTGAAGCTTTTTGCCAATCAGGTGGCAACCGGGGATCTGAATGCCGGTGTGGATTTCAGGCGTGAGGATGAGATCGGCCAGTTGGGCCGCACCATGAACCAGATGGTCGCATCTTTGCGCGATCTGGTGGTGAGCATGACGGCCAATGCCCATGACCTGGAAAAATCGGCCATGGATCTGGCTGCGGTTTCAGCCCAGTTGAACGGCAGTTCGGTCAACATGATGGAAAAGGCCGGCACCACGGCAGCAGCCGTAGAGGAGTTGAGTGCCACCATGACCCAGGTCTCGGCCTCGGCTCTGGAGGCGAGTGCCAACCTGACCGGTATTGCCACCGGAACCACGCAAGCCAGCGGCAATATTCAGTCGGTTTTTGAGGCGTCCCAGGAGACCTCCGGGGTGTTGAGTCATGTGGCAGAAGCCACGGAACAGGTGAGCAACGCCTTGACCTCGATTGCCGATGGTGCGGTGCGTGCCAACAACTCCGTTACGTCTGCGGCCTCTTCGATTCAGGATCTGACCTCCTCTTTTCAGGCGGTGCGGGACCGTTGTTCCTTTGCGGACGCCCATTCCCAGAAGGCGGCAGAGCGGATCTTGAGTTCCGGTGGCGTGATGGAACAGTTGGCCAAGAGCGCCCAGGAGATCGGATCCGTGGTCGAAGTGATCAACAACATTGCCGAGCAGACCAACATGCTGGCTTTGAACGCCTCCATCGAGGCTGCCGGAGCCGGGGATGCGGGCAAGGGGTTTGCCGTGGTGGCCAATGAGGTGAAAGAGCTGGCGAGGCAGACCGGCTTTGCCACCCAGATGATTCACGATCAGGCCGGAGCGATTCAGGGACAATCGGGCGATGTCTCGGAGGCCATTCGTGAGATCATCCAGTTGATTGAAGGGATCTCTTCTGCCAACAGTGAAATCGCCCAGGCCGTCACGACCCAGTCTTCAGCGGTCGAGGCGGTCTCTCTGGCCATGGACATTGCTGCGGGTGAGACCAGTGAGGTGACCGAACGGTTGGGCGAAGCGGTCTCCCGTCTGGTGGGAAGCTCCCACGAGGTGATACAGGTGTTTGGCCGGATGCAGGAGGTCAGCAACCAGATGGGGCAGGCCAGTCAGGGGATCGGGGAGGTTTCCAACAATGTTCTGCATGCCTCGCAGGGGGCGGAAGAGATCACCCGCAGCGTCACCGAGGCCGCATCGGCCACTGGCGAGATCGCCCGTGCCATGGCATCGGTCAACGACGAAGCGGGTCAGATGCGCACCATCAGTGGTCTGTTGGATCAGCGTGCCGGTCAACTGACCGGCATGGCCAAGGAGTTGAAAGGGTTGGTCGCGCGCTTCAAGGTTTGAGGTGCTGGCCATCCGGGATCCTGCCCGTTCAGTGGCAGGTAGGGACGCAATGGAAAGAGAACGCGGCCACTCTGGATGGCCTGAGGCACCCTTGTGGATCGGGTGACAGCAAAGGTCGGCAGTTCCAGGATGTTTTCCTCTGCATCCGGTCGGTACTCCAGCAGGCACTTGACCATGGTTTTTATCCCGCAATGGTTGTACAGGTTGATCAGCCGTCCGTTCCCCCCGCGCTCACCGGGAGCTGTTCTTGCATCTTCTCCAGTGTCATGACCACCATTTGATTGAAGGAGCGGCGTTCGGCTTCGGCCTGGTTGCCGAGCCACTCTGCCAAGGGTTCCGGAAAGCGCAGCGATTTTTGCACCATTCTGATTTTTTTGTCGTTCTTCATGTTACGGTCAGCTCCTTCATGGTTGATGTCTGTCTATGGTTCTGGATGATCCACGATGGCGCATGGAAAGATCAGTTGCATGGCTTCAGCAGGTGGGGTCATGCGCATCTGCGGTTGGCTTGTGTGGTTTGTTGGACGTAGAATAACGCCAGAAGCAACCGCTTTCCGGAGCGGAAAACAGCGATTGGAGGAGGACGCCATGGTTGCGGAGAGTGTGGTGTTGGTGCATGGCTTGTGGCTGGATGGCACCGAATTCAAGTGGTTGGACTGGCGTTTGCGTCAGGATGGCTATCGGGTGCTGACCTTCCATTATCCCACTGTGCGCCGGGGATTGGAGGAGAATGCCGAAGCGTTGTGGGAGTTTCTGGAGTTGCGTTTCGGACCGGGGATGAAACGGGTGGCCGCAGGTTCGGTCCATTTGGTGTGTCACAGTCTGGGTGGTCTGGTGGCGTTGCGGATGTTGGAGCGTCATCCCGATGCCCCGATAGGCCGGATGGTGGCATTGGGAACCCCCTTTCAGGGATCCTTGTCCGCGCAAAGGTTGGCCCGTTGGGCAGGTGGGGCATGGCTGCTCGGGCGCAGCCTGTTTGGTGCCCTGGATGGTCAACGGGAGTTGCGGGTTCCGGAAGGGCGTCAGGTCGGGGTTTTGTCCGGTACGTTGCCGTTGGGATTGAGTCATCTCATCTGGGGGCTGCCTGCTCCCAACGATGGTGTGGTGGCAGTGGCCGAAACCCATCTGCCTGGAGCCGTGCATGCCACTCTGCCGGTCATGCATGTGGGACTGGTCTTTTCGCGCCGTGCTGCCCATTGGGTCAAACATTTTCTATTGACGGGAGAAACGGCATGGTAGATTGGACACGGATCGTGGCCAGGAGGCGGGCATGAAACCGGGTGCTACAGGACTGAAACGGGTGGTGGATGCTGCCGGTTACTCCATGTTGGGTTTTCAGGCGGCCTGGCGTCATGAGGCAGCCTTTCGCCAGGAGTTGATGTTGGTGTTGATCCTGTTTCCTGCGGGGGTATGGCTGGGACAGAATGGGGTGGAACGGGCCTTGTTGATCGGTTCATTGTTGCTGGTGTTGGTGGTGGAACTGCTCAACTCGGCGCTTGAAGCCGTGGTGGATCGGATTGGGCCTGAACGTCACCCCTTGTCTGGTCGGGCCAAGGATCTGGGTTCCGCAGCAGTGCTGGTCGCCTTGATCAACACGGTGTTGATCTGGTCCTGGATTGCCTGGGAGCGTTGGGCATGAAGTCGCCAGAGTGGTAGGCCGCAGATGTCGGAGAAAAGGTTTCGACAGATTCTGATGTTGTTTCTGGGTCTGGTATTGGCACTCCTGGCCATGCGGTTGGGGAACAGTTTTTTGCAGCCATTGCCTGTGGGCAATGGCCGGGATGCGGAACGTGTCCTGACCTTGCGGTTGGGTATGGCCTCGACAATAGGTCCGGTGGAGCGGGAGGCGGTTCAGCGTCTGGCCGGGCAGTTGGCAACCCCGGAGAGCGGAACTGTCCGTTTGAGTCTCCATTCTGCCGTTGATTTCGGTGGCGATGAACGGATGCTGGAGTTGGCCAGCCGGGGTGAACTCTCCATGATCCTGGTGCCTCTGAGCTGTCTGGCCAGACGGATCGAGGCTGTGCAGGTGTTGGATCTCCCATTTATGTTTCCCACCCGGGAGGCTTTTCAACAGGTGTTGGCGGATGATTTCGGTCGCCTGTTGTTGGACAAGGTGCGCCGTCTGGGTTTGGAGGGGTTGGCCATCTGGGATGGCGGCAGTCGTCATTGGCTGGCTGATCGCCCCTTGCTCGAACCGGAGCAGTTTGCTGGTTTGAGCGTGTGGGCAGGGCAGCCGGAAAACCGCATCACGCCCGAGTTCATGACCCGCCTTGGGGCGCAATCCGTACCCGGGATCGCGGCGGAGTTCTCTGTCGAAACCGAAACGCCACCGGTGCAGGATGTGACCCTGTGGTCCGTGCGTGCCGTGCCTGCCCATGGAGGGCAGCGTCATTTGACCCTGAGCGGTCATGCCCAGACCGGTTATCTGCTGGCCATGAGTCGCGATGCCTTGGATATGCTGACTGCCCATGATCAGGAGAGGCTGTTGGAGCTGGTCCGTGAGCTGTCCGGATGGCAGCGTGCCGAGGTGCGGACGCGGGAGATGGAGGTGTTGCAGGAGTTGGGGGAGTCCGGGATCATCGTGCATGCACTGTTGCCGGAAGGTCGGGCATCGTTCCAACACTTGGGTGCCGTGTTGGCGCGGCAGTTTGAAGAGCAGATCGGATCGGATGTGATGGCCAGGCTGGAGGAGCGGTTGCTGTTGCCGGTCTGGACCGGACAACAGGAGAAGCCTGTGCTCGTGGGTCTGGATGCCCAGCTTTCCGGAGAGAGTGCGCTGGTTGGTTTGGAGTTGCGGCGCGGTGTGCAGTTTGCATTGGCAGAGATCAATGAACGTGGCGGGGTGTTGGGCCGTCCAATCCATCTGGTGACTCGGGACAATCACGGGTTGGCTACGCGCGGTCTGGATAATCTGAAGTTTTTTGCGGGTCTGGACCCTCTGGTGGCAGTCATGGGGGGACAGAAGAGTTCCGTGGTCTCATCGGAAATCGATGCAGTCCATGAATTGGGATTGCCCATGCTGTTGCCCTGGTCGGCAGCGCGCAATTTGACCGAAAACGGCTATACACCCAACCAGGTGTTCCGCTTCAGCCTGAATGATCGCTGGACAGCCCCATTTCTGGCCAAGGCCGCCTTGGCCCGCAGCCACCGCATTGCCCTGGTATTGGAAAATTCCGGATGGGGACATCAGTTTGCAGAGATCCTGAGGCGTCATCTTCACGCCTTTGGCATCCATCCGGAGTTGGTTTATTGGGTGGAAAACGGTCTGCCCGGGGGGACAGCCGACTTGCTGTCGCGTTTGGCCGAAAGTCGGGCAGAAGCGGTGATTCTGGTCGATACCCCGGGTGAGACCATTCCTCTGCTGCTGGATCTGGCCCGTCATCTGCCGACGGTGGCAGTGGTCTCCCACTGGGGATTGCTGGGGGCGCGTCTGACTCCCGAAGAGCTGGCGATTCTGGCGCATATGGATCTGGTTTTTCCCCAGACCTTTTTTCCCGATGACCCGGCCAATCCTGCCCAGGAGGAGCTGGTCCGGCGGGCACGTCGCTATTTTGGCCAAGTGGCCGGGGCATTGCCACCGGCTTTGGGAAGTGGTTTCCTCCATGCCTACGAATTGACCCGGATGCTTGCAGCCGCCATGCGTGCGGCTGGCAGCAGCGAGCGTCGGGTGGTACGCGCCACCCTGGAGTCGTTGCCACTGCATGAGAGTGTGATCAAGCGCCTGACGGTTCCGTTTGCCGAAAATCGTCATGATGCCTTGGGGGTGGGTGATTATCATCTGGGTCGGATCGCTGCCGATGGCCGGGTGGTGCCGGTGAGCGCCAGACCATGAATACGACCATCCAACCCGTGACCTCGGGTCAGTTGCGACGGCGATATATCGTCCAGTTCAGTGCCTTTGTTGGGGCTGCCCTGGTCCTGGTCTTGGGTTTGTTGCAGGCCGACATGATCCATTCGTTGCGGCAGCAGTCGATCACGGCCTTGCGGGCGCATGGACAGGCGCTGTTTGAACGGGTGGAAACGCGGATTGGTTTTCTGCGCCAGAACCTGGAGCAGTTTGCGCGCAACCCTTTGATGATTCATGCTCTGGTGGAGGGGACTGCGCATGATCCGCATCTGCCACAACTGGCGCGCAACTTTTCCAGTGGTCGGCATATTGCAGCCTTTACCCTGGTCAATTTCGATGGGACGCCGTTGTTCATCGAACATGGTGACAATGCCCCGCCCCGCGACGCACCGGTGTGGCGTGTGGCCCTGACCGTCAGCCGTCCGGCTCCGATGATCGATGCCTCCGGCAGGTATCTGATTCTGAGTCAGACCATCGTATTGGATGATACCATACAGGGGGCGATGATCGTCCACGTGGATCTTCCCGGTCTGCTGGCCGATGTGGTGGCTGGCGACAAGATGATTCAGCGGACCATTCTGTGGGGAGATCAGGTGTTGTATCACTCCGGTGCACCGGAGGCTGGGGATACGCTGGAGTTGATCATGACTCCCCCCCCTGGATCGGCCATTTTGACGCGTCTGGGCGTGCGACAACGTCTGACGGTCAGCAAAACAGCGATACGTGCGCCGATTTATGAGAGTATCACCAATGCCACCTTGTTGGGTCTGGCGTTGGTGATCATCTCCATGTTGCTGGCCATGCATCTGGGAGCCAGAGCTGCCGAGCCGATTCTGAAGTTGTGTCAACGGGTGCGTCTGGCCACGGATGACGACACCTTTGCCATTGCTCCGGTTGGGACCGGGGATGAACTGGAGGAGTTGGCTGCCCTGTTCGAGGAGCGCACCCGCGCCTTGTGGGCGATCCGCCGGGAGTTGGAGCAGCGGGTCATGGATCGCACACGCATTTTGGCCCAACTCAACCTGGATCTGGAGCGGGAGGTGGAAGAACGGGTGCGGGTGGAGGCGATCACCCGGCGTCATCTGGAGCTTTTGGATCAGGCGCAACGGCTGGCTCATCTGGGGAGTTGGGAGTGGGATCTGCTCGCCGGGTCTGTGCAGTGGTCTGCCGAGTTGTATCGGATCTTCGGATTGCGCCCGCATGCCCTGTTGCCCAGCCATAAACGGTTTCTGGCAGCAGTGCATGTCGATGACCGGGGGTTGGTGAACCATACCGTGGAGAGTACGCTGCACACTCAGGCTTTGGAGTTTGAGTTGGAGTTTCGCGTGGTGCGGCCCGATGGTCAGATCCGTTTTGTGCAGTGCAATGCGCGTATTGATCGCGATGCCAGCCATGCCCCCCTGCGGGTGACGGGCACTTTGCTGGATATGACTCCACACAAGATTCTGGAGCAGGAGTTGCGCACGGCCAAAGAGCATGCGGAAGAGGCCAGTCGGATCAAAGGGGAGTTTCTGGCCAATATGAGCCATGAGATCCGGACGCCGATGAATGCCATCATCGGCTTCAGCCATTTGTGTCTGCGAACGGCCTTGACCAATCGTCAACGGGATTATCTGCAAAAGCTCTATGCCTCGGCCAACGGCATGTTGCGCATGATCAACGATATCCTGGACTTTTCACGCATCGAGTCCGGGGGAATGGTGATCGAGCGCACGGCTTTTGACCTGGCTGAGGTGTTGGTCAGCCTGGAAAGCTCCATGCAGGTCAAGGCACAGGAGAAATCTCTGCAATTCCGGATCGAGCTGGCAGAACCTCTGACCATTCCGTTGCTGGGAGATCCGTTGCGGTTGCGTCAGGTATTGCTTAATCTCACCAATAATGCCATCAAGTTCACCGATCATGGGGAGGTGGTGGTGGCAGTGGATCGTATCGAAGAGAGTTCTTCGGAGATGGTATTGCGTTTTGCGATTCGTGATACTGGCATCGGCATGACACCCGAGCAGCTCTCCGCGATTTTTCAAAAGTTTCACCAAGGAGACAGCAGTTCCACGCGGCGGTATGGAGGGACGGGTTTGGGATTGGCGATTGCCAAGAGTCTGGTCACGATGATGGGGGGCGAGATTGCTGTTGAGAGCATCCCGGGCCAGGGCAGTCGGTTCATCTGTACGATTCGGTTTGGCAAATCCATTGCGATGGATGCTCATGATCCGGATGCGCAACCGTTGGCATTTGTCGATGGAATACCTCTGCTCCCCCTGCCCAGAGAGGAGAGTGAACTCAAAACCCCGTTGCCGGTTTTGCCCGGTATCAATACGCGGGCGGGTTTGCGGGGCATGGGTGGCGATGTTGCTTTGTATCGTCGGGTCATGAACAAGTTTGTGGCCAGTCAGGCTCAAGCCTGCCGACTGATGAGCGAGTTGCTGGAAGGCAAGCAGTGGAATGAGCTGGAACGGGTGGCACACACCTTGAAAGGGGGAGCAGCCACGATTGGGGCGGTTGAATTGAGTCTGGCCGCCATGCGGGTCGAACATGGGGCCAAGGAGCGGCATGGGAAGAAATCCTTGCGTCCCTTGATTGCCGATACCTCCCGCCAGTTGGAAGCCGTGTTGTTGGCGGTCAAGACCGCTTTTCCGGATCCGGCTGGCACGGTGGCAACGGTCGTGAACGGAGAGGTGGCTGGTGAGATCGATCCGGATGGTTTGCGGCCTTTGATGCAACAGGCAGCACACATGTTGTTGATCCTGGATGTCCGGGCAGAGGAGATGATTCGGGCCATGGAGCGTTGGGCCACGGACCAGGAGAGTTATGCCTGGTGGCAGGCGATGGTCAGAAATCTGGAAATGTATGAATATGACCGCTGCCTGGAGCTGCTTCGGCAGTGGGCAACGCGCATGGGTGTTATCTTGGAGTCGTGAAGATGGAGAGTCAATCCGTGTTGGGAAACGATTCTGGTCCAATGGAGGATCGATGCAAGAGTATCGTGCTGTTGGTGGACGATCAGCCGGAAAACATCGATATCATCCGCAGCGCTTTGAACGATCATTTCCAGATTCTGGTCGCCACCCATGGGGTGAAAGCGTTGCAGGTGGTGCGGCGGGTGGTCCCGGACATCATTTTGCTGGACATCATGATGCCGGTCATGGATGGCTATCAGACCATCAAGAAACTCAAGGAGGATGCGACAACCGCCTCGATTCCGGTCATTTTTCTGACGGCCAAAACCGAATTTGAAGACGAGGCCAAGGGGTTGGCCCTGGGGGCCATCGATTATATACGCAAACCCTCCAGTCCGCAGATCATTCTGGCGCGGGTCAAGAATATCGAGTATCTGCTGTTGGCCAGGAGGGCGCTGGAACAGAAAAATTGCGCCTTGGATACTGCCCGGTGCAATGCCGAACAGGCGTTGGCAAAGCTGGCGGCCAACGAACAGCAACTGCATGCCGCCATGCTGGCTGCGGAACGGGCCAACATGGCCAAAAGCGAGTTTCTGGCAGTCATGAGCCATGAGATCCGGACCCCGTTGAACGGCATTCTGGGTATGGCCGAGCTGTTGATGGATCTGGAGTTGCCGGAGGAGTATCGGCTTTATCTGGAGACGATTCGGCGTTCTGGTGAGAATTTATTGATTATCATCAATGATATTCTTGATTTTTCCAAAATCGAGGCCGGTCGATTGGAGTTGGAGACCATTCCATTTGGATTGTGGTCTTTGTTGGATGAGTTGAACGTGTTGTTTGGTCAGGTGGCGGCCAACAAGGAGATCGATCTGATTGTCGAGTATGGCGGTCTGTTGCCGAGCGATCTGGTGGGAGATCCGGTGCGGGTGCGTCAGATCTTGACCAACCTGCTGTCCAATGCCTTGAAATTTACCGAGGTGGGCCGTGTATTGTTGACGGTGGAACCGGTCAAGCTCTCCCATGAGCAGGCGGTGATTGCCTTTACGGTCCGGGATACCGGCATTGGGATCAGTCCGGAAAATTTTTCGCGGCTGTTTGATGCCTTTTCCCAGGTGGACAGCTCCACAACCCGCAAATTCGGAGGCACGGGATTGGGATTGAGCATTACCAATCGTCTGGTGCGCATGATGGGGGGAGAGATCAGTGTGGAGAGTGCTCTGGGAAAGGGGAGCACGTTTCGGGTGGTGATTCCGTTTCAGATGGCGCGCTCCGGGCATCCGGCGCCGGAACGGAGTGGTGCCAATGAGTTGCGGGATGTGGTGATCCCGGAGAACCGCTCCTTGTTGTTGGTCGAAGATGACCCGATCAATCTGGCGGTGATCAAGGGGATGTTGCGTCCGTTTCAACTGCGCATCGATGTGGCGGCCAATGGCCGGATCGCTTTGGATAAATTGGCGCGCCACTCCTATGATCTGGTGCTGATGGACTGTTTGATGCCCGAGATGGATGGTTATGCAGCCAGCCGTGCATTGCGTCAGCAGGAACAAACATCCGGCGTGCGTACTCCGGTGATTGCCCTGACCGCCAATGCCATGCAGGGGGATCGGGAGAAGTGCCTGGCGGCTGGCATGGATGACTATTTGAGCAAGCCGTTCAAGCGTGGCGAGTTGTTGGGGGTGTTGAGTCGTTGGTTGTCGCGTCCGCAGGCCATGACAGAGGCTGCGGCGGCCTCCGGGCAGGGTTGGCAAAACGATCCGAACGAACGGGAACCGATTGATCGGGACAAGATCAAAGAGTTGCAGGAGGATCTGGGCGAGGAGTTCTACAAGGTTCTGGAGACCTTTCAGAGCGGGCTGAAGGATCGGATGATCCGGATCCGGACTGCCCTTCTGGTCGGGGATATCCAGCGTTTGCGTCTGGAAGTGCATTCTTTGAAGAGTTTGTCGGCGCAGTTTGGTTTGGTGCGTTTGCGTCCGATTGTTTTGGAGGTTGAGGCTGTGGCCCGTTCCGGGGGTGCGGATGTTGTGCTGGTGGAGAGTCTGTTGGCCGAGATTGAAAAGGCCGATCAGGCGATGAAGGCGTGTATCGAGGGCAGGAGAGTGCGTGATGCAGGTGGATGAGTCCAGAGAACTGGGCAAACATTATCAGGCAGGAGAGATCATTTTCCGTCAAGGTGAGGTCTCGGACAAATTCTACATGGTGCGCAAGGGTCGGGTGGAGCTGACGCGCGTGACCTCTGCGGGCAAGAGCATGCGGGTTGAGATCGGAGCTGGGGAGATTTTTGGCATTGCCTCGGCGTTTACTGTCAACCATGAGCGGTTTGCAACCGCCACGGCCCTGGAAGAGTCGTTTATTCTGGGCATTGATGAAAAGATGTTCATTGCACGCATGCATCAGGATCCGTCGATTGCCTTTCGTTTGATTCGTCATCTGTCCCAGAGGCTGTTCGATCTGGAACACGGCTCCAGAGTGGCGGGTGCCGGGGGCAAGGGGAAAAAGGCGGCACGTTCTGGCAAAGGGGAAAAGGGGGTCAAAAGTGGTGCTGCCGGTTTGAATCCATGTCGCAGACTGCCAAATGTGCATGATTTCAGTGTGTGTTATCATTTCCTGATCGTGGAGGATGAGCTGGAATTTTTCTCGATGATTCAGGCGTGGTTGGCCAACTCGGTGGAGAACCGGGAGGATCTGTTGCGTTTCCCGGTGTACCATTTGACCCACGCCACCACCTTCCAGGAGGCGGAGAGTCTGCTGCGACAGGACAAATTTGATTTGATCTTGTTGGATTTACATCTGCCGGACAGTCAGGGGTATGAGGAGACCTTTGGGCGCATGCAACAACAGGCTTATGACACTCCTATTATTGTTTTCACAGGCATGGATGATGATCAGCAGGCGATCCTGGCGGTGGAGCAGGGGGCGCAGGATTATCTGATCAAGGGTCAGGTGAACCGGCGCTCGTTGGTGCGGGCGGTCCAGCATGCCTTATCCCGACACAAGGCACAACGTACGGCTCTGGAGGAGGTGGAACCGGTTCGTGAGGAGCAGACACATAAATATACGGGTCTGCTGCGTGACTGGATCCACCGCTGCATCGTGCCCCACAGTGATTATTCCCGGGCCTAGGGAATCAACTCCTCCAAGGTTTGAGTGAAACGCAAAATGATGCCATCCGGTTCACCGCTTCTGGTCAATACCGGCACCCATCCCACCGCGTTGCCCGTTTTGCGGTTGATGATGGTCATGGCTTCCAGAACCTGATCATAAGAGATGAAAGGACCAACCAACAATCGGGTCATGGCACGTTCATCCGGGGCATGGATCCTCTCTGACCAACTGGGAATGCCGATATCTCCCAAGGCACGCATCCGGGCGGTCAGCTCTTCCTCTTTCTGGAATGTCCCGATATGGACCATGAACCGTCCGTCATCGTGCCATTCGGGAAAACCTTTGGGTGCTGGTCGATCCGATTTATGCAAGGACATGGCGTTCATATCTGGCCGCACCGGGGATGGCTTCTCCTGAGGTTTGTGCAACTCCTGCAATGGCCGGGCTTGTTGGGCATGATTCCACTTGGGTGCTTGTTGGGCCATTTCCAGTTCATTCAATAATAGCTGCAACCCTTCATCGGTTGCAGAGCGCTGGCTCTCCTCCATGGCGTTTCTGGTTTGGGTATAGGCGGTGCGCACCACTGCATCCCGTCCGGCATCGGTCTGTTGGATCGATTCGACATGGGAACCGCTGCGTGCCGGAGTCGTGGTTTGCAGGGAGCGACCCAGACTTTTCCATAAACGAACAACTGCCAGTTGTGCCTGGTAACGATGTCGCACCAGATTGGTGCGCAAGGTATGCACCTCAAACTGCGCATCCAACACATCCAACAACGTGCGCGTGCCGGCATGAAAACTCTCCTGGAGTCCGGCAGCCGCCTTTTCACTGAAGACCAGTGCCCGTTCGAGGGAGACAATGGCTTCTTTATTGTTTTTCAAATCGAATCGTGCCTCTTCCACCTCACGGCGTGCCAAGGTGCGCAAGCGATCCAACTCGGTCATGGCCGCCTCTTTGAGGGCCTTGGCCTCACGGGTTTTACTGACCGTTTCCAATCCACTGAACAGAGGGAGATTGAGAATCAAACTGACCGAATGGGCGCTTTCATCTTCCTTGATCGATCTTCCGGTCGATCCCCCCAATTCCGCATCCCAGGTACGGCTGGCGGTATAACTGAGATCCAGTGTCGGCAAATGGGCGGCTCGTTCCATCTGTTCGGTCATGGCGCTTTCCCCGTGTCGGGCGCGGGCTGCCCAGATCTCCGGACGATCCTCGATCCATTTCCAGATCCGGGTATTCAGATCGGCAGGCTCTTCCCAGGTGTATTCCGGCAAAGAGAGATCTGCATCGGGATTGGCTCCGACCACCTCACGGAAGAAGGCCGTCTCTTTTTCCAGGGTGTTGCGGGCATCCCGCAAGCTGGCTTGCGCTTGATGGGCGCGTGACGCTGCCTGCTGCACATCGGTTTCCGTCGATTCACCGGCATTGAAACGCAATGTGTTTTCTGCCAGATGGTGCTGGGTGATGGTGATGTATTTTTTTGCTAATTCATATACCTCCCGTGCTTCCAGCCAGTTGGAGGTAATCGTGGCCACCCGCAATGCAATCTCTTGGCGCATGGCCATCAAATCGGCAAAGGCCGCTTCCACATGCACATCGCTTTGTGCATGATCGATCCAGAATGGTACATTGACCAGCCGTTGATTGACAGACAAAGAGACTGTCCGTGGATCTCCATGCTGGTCAGTACCACGGGTTTGATAATGCGTCCCTTCTCGCAAGACATCGACAGCCCGCAGATTGACATACGGCAGCAATTTGGCAAACGTTTTGGGATTGTCCTCGCGTGCTGCGCGTAATACCGCTTCGGCACGATGAATTTGTGGATTTCTGGCCTGAGCCGTATCGACTGCCTGCCAGAACGCCATGACATCTGCTTGACTTTGGCACGGTTGCAACCACATGGCCAGCGATAATAGGACACCGCCAAATCTTGAGCCACCAAATGCGGATTGTTTGTTGTCATGACGCATCACGGGGATCCTTGCTGGTTTTATCCTGTATTGCAATAATATGCAGGTGCATCTTGCACACACGTTCCAATCTTGAAGCCATATCGACCATGAGCAGCTGAAACCTGAGAAGAAATTGGTAGACAGAGACGCCATGGATGACAGGCCAGAAAGTTGGGCTTGCCTGATGGCATATCGGTTTGGTATAGTGTTGGGGATTTTTGGTTGCGCAGTGCCGACGTAGCTCAATTGGCAGAGCAACGGATTTGTAATCCGTAGGTTCGGGGTTCGATTCCCCGCGTCGGCTCCAAGGATAAGTTACAAGCGCAGATCCAAGGCAGAACGCAAAAAATTCAATTTCTTCAGTATCCCCTTCTGGTCGAATCCTACAAACGTGGACCCGGCACGCAACATCGGGGACTCCCTGACACGGACGTATAGGTGCGAATCAATAGGAGAGACAGAAACGGCGGCGATCCCGTCCGAGCCTGTCGATATGGGTGGCCGTGCCGGATTAAGGGTCGAGTCCGGCGCGCCGATTTCACACCAGAGATACGTGGTGGGGTTACAGATTCCCATCTCAAGCCATAATCGAACACGAGTAATTCCCTCTATCCCGTTTCCAGTGCCCTCATGTTGAAATTATTCAATATTAATAATCGTTAATTAATTTTGCTTAATTAGGATTGACTTAATTAGGATTGACTTATATAGCTGAATGGTGATACAGTGTTAGATCCTGTTCACAATTCAGCTATATAAGGACTACTAGGCAATGAAACGTTATCTTCCTGTTTTTGGACTGTTTGCTTTGTTACTGTTGCCGTTGGATGGTTGGGCAGCCCATAGTGCGGGGGCTGGGGGGCCGGCGTTGTTGGGGATTCCGGTTGATTTCATTCTGTTTGCCATGGTTTTGATTGGGGTGGCGTTGTTTCACAACAACACCTTGCAGGTGGCATTGACGGGCTTGGCGGTCATTTTGATTTACAAGTTCATGTTCACCGGGTTCAAGCATGGTCCGGGGATGGAAGGTTTGTGGTTGCATCTTCAGCACGAGTGGGTGATTCTGGCCAATCTTTTCTGTTTGCTGATGGGGTTTGCCTTGTTGTCCAACCATTTTGAACACAGCAAGGTGCCGGATCTGTTGCCGAAGTTTTTGCCTGCGGGTTGGCAGGGCGGGTTTGTGTTGTTGTTTCTGATTGCTGTTTTGTCCAGCTTTTTGGACAACATCGCCGCAGCGTTGATCGGGGGAAGTATTGCCAACGTGGTGTTTCGCGGCAAGGTGCATGTCGGCTATCTGGCCGCGATTGTGGCCGCTTCCAATGCCGGGGGATCGGGCAGCGTGGTGGGGGACACCACGACCACCATGATGTGGATTGCCGGAGTCAGTCCGACTGCGGTGTTGCATGCGTATGCGGCAGCGATTGTCGCCATTGTGGTCAGCGGGATTCCGGCAGCCATGCAGCAGCATAAACATGCACCGATCAATGTTGCGCCTCCGGAAGGGGTGCGGGTTGATGTGCCCCGCGTGTTGATTGTGGCTTTCATCCTGATCATGGCGATCTCAGTCAATGTGGTTATCAATGTGAAATTCAATGAAATCTCGGACACCTTCCCCTTCATCGGGGTGGCGGTCTGGGTCGCATTGCTGGTTTCGGCACCGGTGCGCAAGCCGGATTGGAACCTGTTGCCTGAGACTTTTACCGGCTCTGTTTTTCTGTTGTCGTTGGTGATGTGTGCTTCGTTGATGCCTGTGGAAAAGCTGCCTGTCGCCTCCTGGCAGACCGCCTTTGGATTGGGTTTTGTCTCGGCGGTCTTTGACAATATCCCTTTGACGGCTCTGGCGATCAAACAGGGCGGGTATGACTGGGGGATGTTGGCCTATACGGTTGGCTATGGCGGTTCGATGATCTGGTTTGGATCTTCTGCGGGTGTGGCCATTTCCAACAAGTTTCATGAGGCCAAGTCTGTGGGAAGCTGGTTGCGTCATGGCTGGCATGTTACGGTGGCCTATATCATCGGCTTTTTTGTGATGCTGGCCACGGTGGGTTGGGAGCCAACAGGGGACCGCTATCACGGTGCGGTACCCTCTGTCACTGTCAACCAGGCTGCGACTTCTGCATCTGCCCCTGTCACCCCTTAATGCGGGTTTGACCCGGGAATGCAAAATAACGCCTTTACTCCGATGGCTCCTTGATGGAAAATGATGGGTTCAGCCGGTTGCCTTCTGAAGGAGGCAACCGGCGTGTTGCGTCCAGACTTGCACCGGAGGAGAACGGGCCATGGCATGGAACGATAATGGAATGGGATCTGGGCCTTGGGGCCATGGGGGAGGTGTGCCGCCGCAGCCTCCGGATGTGGACCAGATCGTCCGACTTCTTAAAGAACGTATACAAGGTGGTCGTAATCCCCTTGCCAAAATCGGACCGATCCTGATCGTGATCGCCATTACGGTCTGGATGGCAACCGGAATCTATGTGGTGGGTCCGGATGAAAACGGCGTGGTGCTGCGCTTTGGTCGGCATGTGGAGACCACCGGACCCGGCCCCCATTGGCGTTTGCCCTATCCCATTGCCACGGTGTTGACCCCGAAGGTGACCAAGGTCGAACGGATCGAGATCGGTTATCGTTCACGGGCGCGCGGGGATGTCCGTTCTGCCGGGGATGATGTGGATGTGCCTGCCGAATCCCTCATGCTGACCGGGGATGAAAATATCATCGACATCGATATGAGCGTGCAGTATCGCATCAAGGACGGAGGGGCTGCCAACTATCTGTTCAATTCACGCAATCCCTCCGGGGATCGTCACAAAGTGGTGCGCGATGCTGCCGAATCCTCCATCCGGCAGGTGATCGGACGGAACGAAATCGACAGCGCCCTTACGGCTGGCAAGGAGAAGATTCAGTCCGATGCCAAGCAGACCATGCAAAAGATCCTGGACAGCTACAACAGCGGCATCATGATCGTGGCCGTGCAACTGCAAAAAGTGGCACCACCACCCGAAGTGGTGCATGCCTTCAAGGATGTGGCCAGCGCCCGGGAAGACCGGGAGCGGGCGGTCAATGAGGCCCAGGGGTATGCCAACGACATTCTTCCCAAGGCCAAAGGTGAAGCGGCCAAGGTGATCCAGGAGGCCGAAGCCTATCGTACGGCCAAGGTGATCCGCGCCCAGGGTGATGTCCATCGCTTTCAGGCCATTCTCAAAGAGTACGTAAAGGCCCGTGATGTGACCGAAACCCGGTTGTATCTCGAATCCATGGAAGAGGTGTTGAGCGGGATCAACAAGGTGATCGTCGATCCCAAGGCCGGGCAGAATCTGTTGCCCTATCTGCAAATCCCTCCGTCCATGGGCAAAGGGACGCGCCAGGATGGCAATGCCAAGGGTGACGCAACGCATGGACGAGGAGAAGCCCAATGATCCAAAAAAATCTCTCTTTGGGGCTGACCCTGGTTGGCGTGGCGCTTCTGATTACGTTGACCCAGTCGGCCTATACCGTGGCCCAGTGGCGTCAGGCTTTGGTCGTGCAGTTGGGTAAGCCGATGGAGCCTGCCATCACCGATCCGGGGTTGCATTTCAAGATCCCGTTTCTGCAAGAGGTCCATTTTTTTGATCGGCGGCTGTTGGAGTTTGATCAGGAACCCCAGGAGATCCTCTCTGCGGACAAGAAGAATCTCAAGGTGGACAGCTACACCCGCTGGCGCATCGTGGATCCTTTGAAGTTCTATCAGACCGTGCGCGATGAGGGTGGGGCTGCGGACCGGTTGAACGACATCATCTACTCCAATATTCGCGAAGTGCTGGGTCAGTTCACCATGATGGAGATCGTCTCCGAGTCCCGCTCGGATCTGACTTTGCGGATCCGGGAACAGACCAATGTCCAGGCCAACAAATATGGCATTGAGATCGTGGATGTGCGCATCAAACGCACCGATTTGCCGGTGGAGAACTCCAAGGCGGTCTTCAAACGGATGCAGACCGAGCGCGAGCGCCAGGCCAAACAGTATCGCGCCCAGGGTGAGGAGGAGGCTGTCAAGATTCGCGCCAAAGCGGTGCGGGAACGGGAGGTTTTGTTGGCCGATTCCTACAAGAGTGCGCAACAGATTCGCGGTGCCGGTGATGCCGAAGCCACCAAGGTCTATGCCGATGCCTATCAACAGGATCCGCGCTTTTTTGAGTTGACGCGCACCTTGGAGGCGTATACCAAATCGTTGGGCAAGGACTCGACCACCGTGGTGCTGGAGCCATCTGGATTTTTCCGGTTTTTGCAGCAGGGACCGATACCTCCGGTCCGCTAGACGCGGGGAACGGGTTGTTGACAAAGATCGTCTGACCTGCCGGGTGTCGTTCAGGAAAAACAGCAATGCGGGATTTTATCACAGCACTGGGTTTGGTGTTGATTTTGGAAGGACTGCCCTATTTTCTGGCACCCGGCAGCATGCGGCGTTGGGTGGCATCCATTGTCGATTTGCCGGATGAGATGTTGCGAGGTACGGGTTTTGTGTTGATGGCATTGGGTTTGGGAGTGGTTTACTGGGTGCGGGGGTGAATGTGGTGGATCCATGGCGTATCGAGGAGGAGCGTACCTCTCTGCCGACGCCGCGTTGGGAGGAGTTGGTTGCCGAGGCGCGGGATCTGACGGCAGTGATCCTGGATCTGAACCACCTGATCCATCGTTCCAACCCGTGGCAGACGGCTGGGGTGTTGCCTTCGGACGCTTTGCCGGAGCTGTCCAAGGCCGGGCAGATCACCACTCCGGTGGCGGCGCTGATCGAAGCCAGACCGGTCTGGCAAGAGGGGCGCATGCGGGTGTGGGTGCGCGGTCATTGTCGTGCGGATATGGTGATGACCTGCGTGCGTTGTCTGGCGGATTTTCCTCTGGATCTGACGGCCTCCATCCAGGCCTACTATGCGGTGGGTGCTGATCCGGCGATTCAGAGTCGGCAGTGGCATATCGAAGAGGATTTGGAGTTTTTGACCGATGGGGTGTTGAAGATCCGCCACCTGGTCGAAGAGGAGTTGTTGTTGGCCCTGCCCATGCATCCGGTTTGCGTCTCCGGATGTGCTGGTCTGTGCAGCGCGTGCGGGGCAGATTTGAATCGCAATCCTTGTGGGTGTCGCGTCCAGGCGTCTGGCAGCCCCTTCGCGGTTCTGAAAAACTGGCAGTTTTCGTGACCTCGTTGGGACGCGCCAGGTTGCGGGAAACAGACATCATCTTGGAAACATCATTAAGGAGTTGACCCATGGCTGTACCAAAAAAGAAAATCTCCTCCTCCCGTGGCGGCATGCGGCGCGCACATAATGCCCTGACCGCTCCGGCCCTGGCGCTCTGTTCCAATTGCCAGGAGCCGCGTCCCCCGCATCGGGTTTGTCCTCACTGTGGCTGGTACAAAGGCAAGGAGGTTGTGGCCGTCAAGGAGGGGTGACCCTGGTCGGAATCGGGTAGGTAGATCGTGACCATACGTATTGCCTTGGATGTCATGGGTGGAGATCGTGCCCCCGGTGCCCCGGTGGAAGGGGCAGTCATGGCCTTGGAGCAACACCCGGATTGTGCCTTTACTCTGGTTGGGCAACCCGAGGTGATCGAGGCGGAACTGGCACGCATCGGTGCGGATCGCGGTCGGTTTGTCATTCATCCGGCCCGTGAAGTGGTGGGCATGGCAGAAAAGCCCTCGGTGGCCCTGCGTACCAAGAAAGACTCCTCCATGCGGGTTGGTGCCAATCTGGTCAAAAGCGGCGAAGTGGCAGCTTTTGTCTCATCCGGCAACACTGGTGCGCTCATGGCCACGGCACGCTATGTGCTCAAGACTCTGCCCGGCGTGGATCGTCCGGCCATTGTCGCGCTTATGCCATCGGTTACCGGACAAACCTTGATGTTGGATGTGGGTGCGAATGTGGATTGCACCTCGGATCATCTCTGTCAGTTTGCCCTGATGGGACGGATCTATGCCTCGGCAGTGATGGGAGTGGCCAAACCCCGTGTTGGTCTGCTCAACATTGGCGAGGAAGAGATCAAGGGCAACGAGGTGGTCAAGGAGGCTGGAGAGCGGCTCAAGCATGGGGCAAACCCATGGTTTATCGGTAATGTGGAGGCTGACGAGATCTTTTCCGGAGGGGTTGATGTGGTGGTGTGCGATGGTTTTGTCGGCAATGTCGCCCTGAAAACCATCGAAGGAATGGCACGCATGTTGACCCACTTTCTGAAAGATGCCTTCAGTGAGTCGATCTGGACCAAGATGGGCTATCTGGCTGCCAAACCGGCCATGACCACGTTCCGTTCC
Organism: Magnetococcales bacterium; assembly: GCA_011089965.1. Taxonomy (GTDB): domain Bacteria; phylum Pseudomonadota; class Magnetococcia; order Magnetococcales; family Magnetaquicoccaceae; genus Magnetaquiglobus. The sequence goes on along the minus strand of JAANAU010000001.1, from coordinate 278,705 downwards.
CGGGTCGATCCACGCAAATATAATGGCGCCATTCTCTTGGGATTGAATGGCATTGTGGTCAAGAGTCACGGATCAGCCGATCCGTATGCCTTCAGTCGGGCGATAGGCGTGGCTGTCGGACTGGCGGCCAACCGGGTCAATGAGAAGATCCGTCGCGAGATCGCGCTCTTGGCAGAGTTGGACCACCAGGGCGCAAAGGAAGAGTAGACGCATGTCCAGGTTGCGTGGCCGCATTATCGGCACCGGTTCCTATCTCCCGGAAAAACGTCTCACCAACAGCGATCTGGCCCGGATCGTCGATACCTCGGATGAGTGGATCACCACCCGTACTGGTATTACCGAGCGTCGCATGGCCGCAGAAGGGGAGTTCACCTCGGATCTGGCTGCCGAGGCCAGTCGCCGGGCCATTCAGGCGGCGGGTATTGCGGCGGATACGTTGGATCTGATCATCGTGGGTACGACCACGCCCGATTTGATCTTTCCTTCGACAGCCTCAATTGTACAGTATAAGCTTGGTATTTCCTCGACACGCATCCCGGCATTTGATGTTCAAGCCGTATGTGCCGGTTTCATTCATGCTTTGGCCATAGCCGATCAGTTCATCCGGGCTGGCAGTTGCTGGCGGGTCTTGGTTATCGGTGCCGAGACCACCACCCGCATCCTGGACTGGACGGATCGGGGCACCTGCATCCTGTTTGGCGATGGGGCAGGAGCTGTGGTCCTGGAGGCAGAACTCAACGATGGGGAACGGGGCGTATTGTCCACCCATCTGCATGCCGATGGGGCGCAGATCGATCTGTTGCATGCCGATGGCGGGATTTCCCGTGGACCGCCACCTGGAGGGGGCATGGGGGTGTTGCGCATGCAGGGGAATGAAGTGTTCAAGCAGGCGGTCAAGGCCATGGAGTCGTGCGTGGATGAGACGCTGTTGGCCAACAACCTCTCCAAAGAGCAGGTCGATTGGCTGATTCCCCATCAAGCCAACATTCGCATCATTCAAAGCATGGCCAAACGGATGGGTATGTCCATGGAACGGGTGGCTGTGACCGTGGACCGGCATGGGAATACGTCGGCGGCCAGTGTGCCATTGGCTTTGGATGAGGTGGTGCGCGCTGGACGCATCCAACCGGGACATCGGGTCATGATGGTGGCTTTTGGCGGTGGATTCACCTGGGGATCGGCTCTGGTGAAATGGTAATGATGGATACAAGGGTGTGATGATGACCCAAACCGCATCAGAGATCATCTTTCTTGGCCAATGCAAAGACCAGGTGGGGTTGGATGCCCGCATCACCGGTTTTTTTGCCGGTGAATTGTTCAACATTCTGGATCTTGCCCAGCACTCCGAACGCGGCCATTTTTTCATTCGTATCGAAGGGTGTGAAGAGGGGGAACGGCAAGCGATCCAGACCTGGACCGAGAAATTTTTTCCCATTGCCCGTGAACTCGACATGGAATATTCCTTCCATGATCCATTGGAGCGGCCACGGGTGGTATTGTTCTGTTCCAAGACCCTGGCTTGTCCACTGGAGATCATCTCCCGGTGGATGAGCGGCGATCTGCGCATTGACTTGCGGGCCGTGGTCAGCAATCACCTGGAGATCGAACCGGTGATGACCAAACTCGGCATTCCGTTCCATTATGTGCCAACAACGGGTGACAGCAAGCTTTTTGAGAAAAAACAGCTTGAAATCATCGAGCAGTGTGATCCGGATCTGGTGGTTTTGGCCCGGTACATGAAGATCCTTTCTGCCGAGTTCCTGGCAGAGGCCCGGATACCGATCATCAATATTCATCACTCTTTTTTGCCTTCCTTTATTGGCAACAATCCGTATGAACAGGCTTATCGGCGCGGTGTCAAGCTTATCGGCGCTACCGCTCATTTTGTCACCAGCGCATTGGATGAGGGACCGATTATTGTTCAGGATGTGGTCCGGATTGGCCATCAGTTTTCGGTTCTGGATATGAAGCAGGTCGGTGCCGATATTGAAAAACAGGTGTTGGCATCTGCTTTACGTAAATTCATCGAACACAAAATCATCGACTGGCAAGGCAGGACCATCGTCTTCCATTGAGCGTTGTCGGGCAGAGTTGGCATTAAACAAACTTGGCATGAGATCTGCTTGAGTTTGTTTAATAGGCGATTGGCCCAAAGACTTTTGACGCTTTTAGGAGATGTCTCATGCCTGCTTTGTCCCACAAGAACCCGGTTCCCCGTCATCCCACAAGACCATTGCGCCCCTATGCAGGCGATCCGGAAATCAGAACCCTGGATAACGAAAATGCCCGGCGTTTGTGGGCCGCGGTTCTGGAACGGGCCATTCTTGATCTACAGGAGCGTACCACCCGTGCGGAGGCTGTGGCCTGGATCTCCTCGAATCGCCGCAGTGTTGGTTCGTTTCAATGGATCTGTCAGCAGTTGGACATGGATCCGGCTTCGGTGAAACATGCCTTGCTGGGTCAGCACGTGATGACACCCATGATGACTCAAACCGCGACAGTGGGAAAAAAGAGTCAACCCGTGCTTGGAACGGCGCATCTGTAGGTAGTGGTTTGGGCCATGGGTGGCCAGGGCCTTTCCAAAGGGGGCGTTCGCCCCCCCCTGCAACCGTGCTCTGGCCGTGCGTTTATGCGGCAAAGGCGCGTTTGTCTTCGGATTGGATGTGTTGAATCAGCCAGTTCTGAAGGAATTGGCCAAAATCATATCCCAGCGCATCCCGGTCTTCACCCTGATTGAGTTTGTCCTGGAACGCGTGCAACTGGTCCAGAAATTCGCGGTGTTGCTCCTTATGGCGGGACAGTTCCGGAAAATTCATTTCTGCATATCGGCCTTCTTCATGATTGAAGTGATAATTTGTATAAGCGATTACATCATCCAGGGTGCTACGTACCAAAGAGTAGCCCATCTCCCAGGCTTCGTTGAATAAGAGAAGCATCTTGAACAATTTCTGGTGTTCCTGGTCGATTTGTGCATCGCCGGTATTCCATTGGTCATTCCAATCGTTGGGGTTGGGCATGGATGTCACCTCCTAAGGGAACTGGATTGAGGATGATTTGGATGTCTTTAACAGTTTATCAGAATCTCGGCAGAAAACATACCCGGAAGTCGGCTGTGCGTGTAAAAAAATGGAGCGATTCTTGCTTAAATTGCGGTTAACGGCCTTGGAGTCATTCCGGGCGAATTTCTATTTCACAAGGATCCTCTCATGAACGTGACCAACAGCCTTATGACCGAAATCACCAGCATGAACATGGTGCGTGCCCGTACAGCAGCGCAGAAAGTGTTTCAGAAGGTGCAGAACCAATCTTCCGCCACGCTTCAGGTGATCAGTCAGCAAAACTCGGTACCGCAATATATGGCCTCCAAGGCGTATGTGGTCGCCTTGTCGCCCGTGGCCGTGCAAAAGAGTGCTGCGGAACAGGCATTCTGAATATGACGGGTCAACGTTCTTGTCCCTTGTGCATGATTTGTTCTTGAGCTTTCCACAATCGCATCCTAAGATCGTGGAAACGAACAGGAATGCCATCATGCTCAAGGAGAGAGAACATGGCCAAAAATGCTTTGCCCCCCAAGCTGACGGATTGGAAACAGTTCATCAAATCCGGGGATCGGATTTTCGTCGCCTCCAATGCGGCTTGTCCCCATGCCTTGACCGAGGATCTGGTCAAACATGCGGGTGAATTCCGCGATCTGGAGATGGTGCATATTTTGATTCTTGGTCCCCATCCCTGGACCGAGGCCAAATATGGACGCAGTTTCAATGTCAATTCGCTGTTTCTGGGTCCGGGCACCCGCAAGGCCGTGGCTGCTGGGGTGGCTGACTATACTCCTTGTTTTCTTTCAGAAATCCCTTCATTGTTTGTTGACGGGGTTCTGCCGATTGACGTGGCCCTGATTCAGGTCTCACCCCCGGATCAATATGGTTATTGTTCCCTTGGGCCATCGGTGGATATCGTGTCATCGGCCTGGAAATCGGCCCGCCATGTGATCGCCCAGATCAACTCTTTGGTTCCGCGCACCTTTGGTCAGAGTTTCATCCATGTCAGTGCCATTCATGCCTGTATCGAGGCCAATCTGCCCATGCCGATCCTGCCGCCTCCGGAACTGGATGAGGCAGCCGTGCGGATCGGACAGTATGTGGCCCAGCTGATCGAAGATGGTGCCACCTTGCAGATGGGGATCGGACGGATTCCGGATGCGGTGTTGCGGGCACTGACCAAACACAAGGATCTGGGCATTCATACGGAAATGTTTTCGGATGGGGTGATCGATCTTTTCCGCAACGGGGTGATCAACAATGTGCGCAAAACATTTCACCCCGGCAAGATGATCGCCTCGTTCTGCATGGGAACCCAAAGGCTGTACGATTTTGTCCATGAAAATCCCCATGTCGAATTCCATCCTTCCGAGTATGTCAACAATCCGGCCATCATCTCCCGCAACGAAAATATGGTGGCGATCAACAGTGCCATCGAGGTGGATCTGACCGGACAGGTGGTATCGGATTCGGTTGGCAGGCGTTTTTACAGCGGGATCGGTGGACAGGTGGACTTCATTCGCGGTGCGGCCATGAGCCGGGGTGGCCGTCCGATCATCGCCCTGCCATCCACGGCCAAGAATGGCACCATCTCCAAGATCGTGCCGTTTCTGACCGAAGGATCGGGTGTGGTCACATCGCGTGGGGATGTCCACTATGTGGTCACCGAATATGGCATTGCCACCTTGCGTGGCAAAAGCGTGCGGGAGCGTGCCCTGGAGTTGATCCAGGTGGCCCATCCGCAGTTCCGCGATCAACTCCTGACCCAGGTGCGCACTCACCATTGGGTGCCGGATTATCAGATTGCCCAGCCGAGCCGGGTCGAGGAGTTGGGCGATCCACAAGAGATCCGTCTGCGTCTGAAAGGGAATGTCTTCATCATGCGGCCTTTGCATGCCTCGGATGAGCGGATTTATCAGGAGTTCTTCTACTCCCATGATGATGAAACCGTCCTGCAACGCTACCGCTATCGACCGGATGGCATGTCGCGTCACAAGGCCAGCACCATGGTCAATGTCAACCAGAGTCGGGATCTGGCCCTGTGCATCGTGCGTCGCAAGGGACCGCGTGAAACCATTCTGGCCGTGGGACGTTACTTCTGGTTGGAGTCCGGCAACATCGGCGAGACCTCCATTGTGGTGCAGATCGGCAATCGTGCCAAAGGGATGGCCAGCACCCTGCTGGGCACACTGATCGGCATTGCCCGCAAACGTGGCCTGGAGCAGTTGGTCTGCGTGGTGCGTGTGGATAACAAACCCATGCGTAAACTTCTGGAGAAATATGCTTTTGAAACCCATGGGGCCGATGATCCCATGGATTTGAAAATGGTGTTGCCCCTTACGACCTTGCCGGAGAGTCCGATAACTCCGGAGTGAAATAGCAGATCTGGTTGCGTCCCCGTTTTTTGGCAGTATAGAGGGCTTGATCCGCTGCCTTGATCAAGGCAGCGGATTCATTCTGTCCGGCTTCGGGGAATATGGCCACCCCGATGCTGACCGTGACGTGAAGGTCATCGATCACCATCTGTTCCACACTGCTGCGCAGCCGTTCTGCGGACCGGATGACACCCGACGCACCGGTACTGGGCATGATCACGCAGAACTCTTCTCCACCCAGGCGGCAGACATAATCCACAGAGCGAAAGTGGGAACGCATCACCTCGGCAATCCCTTTGAGCACCCGATCTCCCTGATCATGGCCATGACTGTCATTGAACCGTTTGAAGTGGTCCACATCCAACAGTAGAATGCCCAGAATCAGGCCATAGCGTTTGGCCCGGTCATACTCTTCCAGCAAGGCGGCATCAAAGCGGCGGCGGTTGTGCAGACCGGTCAATCCGTCGGTATGGGAGAGTTTGCGCAACTCATCTTCCAAGGCTTTTTCGCGTGTGACATCGCGAATCATGGCGGCGGCACCGATCATATGGCCAGAACTGTCTTCAATCGAGGCGGCGTGAATCTGCAACATCCGTTCATTGAACCAGACCAGTCCGGGCAACTCCTGGGCATGATCTGCACGCAAGGCATTCATATGCACTGGATCGTGAAACAGGTGTAAAAAACCATCATTGCGGATCTGCATGGAGGTTCTGCCCAGCAGTCGCTCTGCTGCCGGGTTGACCAGGACGATCTCTTCGTGGCGATTGGTCACGACAATTCCTTCCCGGGCGCTGAGAACGATGGTGGTCAGTTTGTCCCGTTCGCCGCTCAGGTCATTCCAGGCATCACGCAACTGGGTGGTCAGTTGATTGAAGGCCGTGGCCATCTGGCGAAATTCGGCGCAGCCGTGCAGCGGGATGAATCGTTCCAGATCATGTTTTGGGTTTTCAGAAAGAATTTTTGTCATGTGTTCCAGGGGTGCGACCGCGGAACGGCGTACCACCAGATGAATGATCAACATCACCATACCGGCAATCAGGATGCCCAGTCCATAGATCCACCAGCGGGCCTGTTCAATCTCTTGCCGTGCTTTGGCCAGAGACATGGTGAGCTTGATGACCCCACGGATGGCGTCGCCCTGGCCATGACACCCCCGGCATTCGTCCTGAGAAGGAATCGGGGCGATGAAGGTCAACATGGGGGTCTGGTTGGTGGGATCCTGTTCATAGATCGGCACCTCCCGGTTGGTGACCAGCATCTGGCGCAAAATGGGGGAGTCGCTGGGCAGAATCTGATTTTTGATCTCTTTTTTATGCAGAGAGAACCGTTCGCCGCCCAGACGGTTGTTGACAAAGCGGATGGTTTCGTTGGTGCGGAAGGCTTCGGAACCGTCGATGCGCAGGATGCGGAAATCCAGCATGCCGTTGACTTCCTGAAGATTGCGCAGGTAGTTTTCGGCAATCTCGGCATCTCCGGCCAGCATGATGGTGCGCAACCCGCTGGCAACGCTGCGTGTGACCAGTAAAACGGAGCGTTCGTTTTGACTCATGATCAGATGTTCGTGAATCTGGGAGACCAATACTGACAACAGCAGCCAGCCCACGAGAAAAGTGCAGCCGACAAAGAGCAGAATGCGTCCGCCCAGTCGGTCTGGAATCGCTTTTAGATTGGCCATCCAAGGGAAGAGACGTTGCAGGGAAGACAACCAGAAGCGCATGGCGGTCCTTGGATAACGGTCTGGGGTTGATCAAGCCCAAATGCGCCACGCCACTGGGCGCAATCACCAGGCAAATCCGGATGGAAACCGTTCGGCAGATCCGGATTGAAACCAGTCTAAGTATGCATGATAATGTGGATCGGGCAAGGGGAAATGGCGCTGTTTGATCACGATCAAATGGATGATTGACAGAGATCTTGTGACTGTATACGGTACTGCCATGGATCAGATTAAAAAATTATTGGAATGCTTTTGTGATAAATAAATTGACATCCGTTTGATCCAATGGAGGCTTTTATTGATGAGATCTCTTGAAGATTGAATGGTTGCCAAGGGGGAGGGGACTCACAGATTCATGACACACAGGATCGCCGTACCGCCCATGCGTTTGCCGATGCGTCATCGTCTCTCTTATCGTCAGGCCCGCACTGCGGTGTTGTTGGGTCTGTGCATGGGAGTGCTGTTGGGGATGGCGGAGGTGACTTTCGATCTTTACCGCGAACGTCAGCGCATTCGTGCAAACATTACGCAAATGCTTGGAATTATTCGTGAATCGGCTGCGCAGGCCACTCATCATCAGGATTCGGTGCAGGCGGAAAAGGTGTTGTCCGGTCTGTTCCAGTGTCAGGGTGTGCATCAGGCTCATTTGCGCACCCCGACTGGTATGCCGTTTCACGATAAAAAACGGACCCGACCTTCGACCGGCATGACCCGTTGGGTGGCTTCCCGACTGTTGGACGAAGATTTCACGATCACCATTCCGTTGACCTTCAACGATCAACCAGCAGGTGAGTTGACCATTGCGGTCGATGCCTATGTGAGTGCCGAGGATTTCATGCTGCGCGCCGGGTTTACCCTGTTGAGCAGTTTGTTGCAGGCATTTCTGCTGGCATCGATTCTGACCATCACCTTTCATCGGCTGCTGACCCGTCCCATTCTGCTGATCGGGCGACAGTTGGCCAGTGTGGATCCGGCAGAACCGGCCCGGCAGCCGATTGCCGTACCATCGAAACACCACGAAGATGAGTTGGGACTGTTGGCCCGATTCATCAATCAGGCATTGGCGCTGTTTGAAAATGCCTTGCAGGTCCACAAAGAGACCGATCACCTGTTGAAACGGACCCAGTTCAGTGTGGATCATGCGGCAGACATGATCTGCTGGGTGGAGCCGGGCGGTCGCTTCATTTATGTCAACGAGGCGATGTGTCAGGCTGTGGAATACAGCCGTGAAGAGCTGTTGACCATGACCGTCGTGGATGTACATGTCGACTGGTCCTCGGACCTCTGGGAGGATCATTGCGACGATCTGGAAAAGAGCCGCATCCGCTGCATGGAGACTGCCGTGCGCACCAAGAGCGGGGCCATCTTGCATCTGGAGGTTCAGACCACGCTGCTCTCCATGGATGGGGACACGATCCATTGCCATTTTGCCCGGGATATTCGACCGCGCAAACTGGCAGAACGGGCGATTCGACGCGCCAACCGTACACTGCTGACCCTGAGTCATGGCAACGAAACCATGATCAAGGCCACTTCCGAACAGGAACTGCTCAAACGGATCTGTCGTCTGATTGTGGAACAGGGTGGCTATCGTATGGCCTGGGTCGGTTTTGCCGCAGTCGATGGCCGCATTGTTCCGGCAGCCCAATACGGCTTTGATGACGATTATCTGGATACTTTGGAGATTACCTGGGACGACACGGAAAAAGGACGCGGACCCACGGGTACGGCCTTTCGTACCGGCAAACCGATTTTGGCGCGGGAGATCCAATCCGATCCCAATTTTGCCCCCTGGCGTCGCGAGGCCAGCCGACGCGGTTATGTTTCATCTTTGGCCTTGCCGTTGCCGGTGGATGATCTGTTGCCTTTGGGTACGTTGAACATCTACAGCAGCGCCTCGGACTCCTTTGATTCCGAAGAGATCCAGTTGTTGGAGAATCTGGCGAACAATCTGGCTTTTGGGATTCTCAAGTTTCGTGAGGCCGAAGAGCGGCGGCGCGCCCAACGGGCCATGCAGATCTCGGAGGAGAAACTGCGCACGCTCTTTCATCACTCCCCTGATTTGTTGATGACCTTGGATCGGAATGGAGCCGTGCAATATTGCAACCGATTGTTGCCGCAATTTCCGGCATATCTTTTTCCGGGAGCGCGTTTGTCTGCGTTGCGAGAGCGGTTGGATGAGGTGTTTGTGACCGGACAGGCCGTGGAGTTTCCGTTTACCGATGGGGATTCCGCCTGGTGGGAGGCCCGTCTGGCACCGATTTTTCATGATGGCAAAGTCTCGGAAGTGTTGGCAGTCTGTCGGGATGTCACGGAAAAACACACCCTTCAGGCCCAGAATTTGCGTAATGCCCGCTTGGCTTCTTTGGGAGTTCTGTCGGCCAGTGTGGCTCACGAGGTCAATAATCCCAATAACGCCATTCAGTTCAACGTACCGATTCTGGCTGCGATCTGGGGAGATGCGCGCCCCATTTTGCAGCATGCTCATGAGCGTTCCGGGGCCTTTTATCTGGGTGGCATGGCCTTGGATGAGGCCATGGAAGTGGTTCCCCGTCTTTTGGATGGGATCCGCATGAGTTCGCAACGCATTCAGACCATCATTGCCGGATTGAAACAGATGGCCCGTCAGGACAAGAGGCTTCTGGCCCATAAGGTCATGATCCATGATCCGATTCAATCTGCCATGTTGATTCTGCAAAGTCAGATCCGGGCAGCGACCGATCACTGCATTTTTACCCCGGCACCAACACCGTTGATGATCCGGGGCAATGCCCAACAGTTGGAACAGGCGTTCATCAATATCATTCAGAATGCCTTGCATGCCCTGGATAACCGTTGCCAGCGGGTGGATATTGCGGTTTTGGGCGAATCGGACCACACCCATCTTCAGGTGATCATCCGTGATCAGGGGTGTGGCATTCCGCCCGAGCATCTGAGCAAGTTGACCGATCCCTTCTTTTCCACCAAGAGTGAATCCGGTGGCATGGGGTTGGGTCTTTCGATCACGCGCACCATCATTGAAAATCATGCCGGAACCTTGAGTTTTGATTCCCAGCCGGATCGCGGGACGACCGTGACCGTGCGTCTGCCCCTGTACGTGGACACCTTGCGCGGAGATGTCGGATGAGTGAACCGGTCAAAAAGAGCTTGCCGATTGTATTGGTGGATGACGAAGAGACGGTACTGTTCAGTTCCAAGATCCTGTTGAAGACCGCAGATGTATCGCCAGTGGTCACCTTGACCGATGGCCGTCAATTGTTGCCGTTTCTGGAAGAGCATGGGGCAGCGGTGGTGGTGCTGGATCTGGTGATGCCGTTTGCCTCGGGCAATGAACTGCTGCCCAAGGTCAAGGAGCGGTATCCGGAAATCCCGGTGATCGTCATGACTGCCAATCAGGAGGTGGAGATCGCCGTGCAGTGCATGAAGGATGGTGCCTTCGACTACCTGGTGAAACCGGCTGAGAACAGCCGTTTCATCTCCAGCATCAAGCGCGCCATGGAGGTACGTTCCCTGCAACGGGAACTGGGGACTTTGAAACACTATCTTCTGGAGGACTCCTTGCAGGATGCCGCTGCCTTTGCGGCCATTCTGACCCAAAGTCGCAAGATGCGGGCCGTATTTCAGTATGTCGAGGCCATTGCCCCCTCTTCGGAGCCGGTATTGATCATCGGTGAAACCGGTGTGGGCAAGGAGTTGTTGGCCCAGGCCATCCATCAGGTGAGCCATCGTCAGGGGCCGCTGGTGGCTTTGAATGTTGCGGGTCTGGATGACAACATGTTTTCCGACACCCTGTTTGGCCATCGCAAAGGGGCGTTCACCGGGGCCAATGACAATCGGGAAGGGATGATCGCCGCAGCCGCGGGTGGATCCTTGTTTCTCGATGAGATTGGCGATCTCAAGGAGTCTTCCCAGGTCAAGTTGTTGCGGCTGTTGCAGGAGCGCAAATATTATCCCTTGGGATCGGATGGCTACATGAAGACCGATGCCCGGATCATTTGTGCGACCAATCGCGATTTGAAGGAGATGATGGCTGAAAAGAGTTTCCGCTCGGATCTCTATTTCCGGCTTTCATCCCATCAGGTGCGGATCCCGCCGTTGCGTGAGCGCAAGGAGGATCTGCTCGTTTTGACCACGCAGTTTATCGAGGAAGCGGCTCAGGCCATGGGCAAATCTCCGCCCGTACCGCCTCCGGAGTTGTTTCATTTGTTGAATACCTATGATTTTCCTGGCAATGTTCGTGAGTTGCGGGCCATTGTGTTTGATGCCGTAGCGCGGCATCACTCTGGATTGCTCTCTCTGGAGCGGTTCCGGGAGACCATCCTGAGCAACAGTGTGGTCGAAGATCCGTTGGCCGTTGCCTGGCCGGAAAATCCCTTCAAGCGTCTCACAGGCAAGTTGCCCACACTGCGTGAAACCGAAACGTTGCTGATTGAAGAGGCACTGGAACGTTCCCAGGGTAACAAGAGTCTGGCAGCCACTCTGCTCGGCATCTCCCGTCAGACGCTTAATTATCGCCTGCAACAGTTGAAAAAAGGCTCCTCGGCATTTTGAACCTGGTCGTTCTCCATTCGCGGCTTTGGGTGGAAACCAGGGTGGAGGATTTTTTTACGGGATCCAAAAGTGTAAAAAAATTTGTCACCGTATCTTAACTAACTGTTATGGATTGATTTTGATATGTTGCAGTGCGGTATATTTTTCTCATGGTTGCTCCAAACCGCATAAAATTTTTCACCCCTGGTTGAGAACGAGAGTGAGTCTCATTCTTTATTTATTTGATTTTTAATATAAAATTTTTTTTAACAAATTGGCGCGCATCTTGATATATAGAATGGCAACAAGGAGAGAGCACGAGACACGGATGTCAGACCAAGTGATCGTGCACAATCAGTTTTATTGCAGTCCGGCAGTATTGGCCATGTGTTGAGCATGGTCTTGATCAAGGGTTGGAACTCCTCCCCCTAATCCAACCCTTGATCATTCCTTATGATTCTGAGATGGGACGCATTGTGTCCCTTACCAAGGGTTCGGCCTCCCCCCCCTCAAGTCGGCCCTTGGTATTTATATATGCAGATAGGGGTGTGGTCTCACCACACCCCTCACCAGGAGTCCGATCTCCCCCCCCTCAAATCGGACTCCTGGTTACTCTCCTGATCGTAGATCCAGTGAATTGCGGGATGGGACGTAGGCTTTGCCACGTCTCAGGCCAAGGGTGCGATGCCTGAGCAGGAATCAGGAGAGTCGGCCCTTGGTCTTGAATTTTATGATTCCCCTTTTGTCGACAAACGGGCCACAGGTCCATAGCTGCGCCGATGTTCCGGGGTGATGCCCAGGGTTTGCAGTGACCGGAGATGTTCGGCGGTAGGGTAGCCGGCATTGCGTTCCCAGCCATACCCTGGATAACGTATGGCCAACTGCGCCATGAGGGTATCCCGATGGGTCTTGGCGAGGATGGAGGCTGCCGCAATGGAGAGCGAGATCTGATCACCTCTGATCACCGTTTTTGCCGGGCAGTGGAGATCTTCGGGTTGATCACGGCCATCGATCAACAGATAATCCGGAGCCAGGGGGGATGCGTCGGAGGTGTGCTGCAAGGCGGAAATGGCGCGTGTCATGGCCAAGAGTGTGGCACGACGAATATTGAGCTGGTCGATCTCTTGTGCCTTGGCCAAGCCAAGGCCTGTGGCCAGGGCATGATGCCGGATCCGGTCTGCCAATCGGGTTCGTTCTGCCGGGGTCAGCCGTTTGGAGTCGTCTATCCCGTCCAGTTCCCTGGAGAGTTGGCCATGGGTCGGAAAAACCACTGCCGCAGCCACCACCGGGCCGCACAACGGGCCGCGTCCAGCTTCGTCCACCCCGCAAATGGTGGTGAAACCGGACGCAGCACACGCCTGTTCCAAGGTCAAGCCGGGTCGGGAACCGGCAGCCATTCGCGCAACTACCAGTCCCGTTTTTCCCGGATCCGGGCACCCTTGCCTGTGCGGTCGCGGAGGTAGTAGAGCTTGGCGCGGCGCACATCCCCTTTCCGCAGCACTTCAATTTTGTCCAGTTTGGGCGAGTAGAGCGGAAACAGACGCTCGACCCCTTCGCCAAAAGAGACTTTGCGTACCGTAAAGGTCGAGCGATATCCGGCGTTGCGCAGGGCGATGCACACCCCTTCAAACACCTGAATCCGTTCACGGGTGCCTTCGATCACCCGTACATGGACGCGCAGGGTATCACCGGCATCGAATTTGGGGGGTTCGGCTTTGATCTGTGCCTGTTCAAACATTTGCAATGCGTTCATGATGGTTCTTTCCCGTCTTATGTGTGCAAAAGAGTCTCGCGGCTGCGAGAGTCATCCTGATCGTTCTCCATGGCCTCCAGATCCTTGGCCAACGCCTCGATCAAACGGCGTTCGTGGCGATTCCATGCCACGCGCTGTAACAGATCCGGCCTGCGGATCAAGGTGCGCAGCAACGCTTGTCGGCGTCGCCAGGCTGCCACCGCCCCATGATCTCCAGAGAGCAGTGTGGGCGGCACCCGTGCTTCACCGCCACGGAGCGGTTGCCAGTGGGCAGGCCGGGTATAGTGCGGGTGATCGAGCAACCCGGTTCCAAAGGATTCGGCCACAGCACTTTCCGCGTCTCCCAGTACGCCCGGAATCAGTCTGGCCACGGCATCGAGGATCACCATGGCCGGGAGTTCCCCTCCGGTCAAGACATAATCTCCCAGAGAGATCTCTTCATCGGCTTCTTGTGTGATCCACCGTTCATCCACCCCTTCGTAGTGGCCGCACACCAGAATGAGATGGGGCCAGGCAGCGAACCGCCGGGCATCCTCCTGGGTGAACGGTTTTCCTTGCGGGGAGAGCCAGATCACCCGGCCCGGATGCTCGGATTTGACCCGGGTGACGGCCCGTTCCAGGACATCGGGTTTCAGTACCATGCCGGGACCGCCACCAAATGGGGAATCGTCCACCCTGTGGTGTTTATCCGTGGCAAAATCCCGGATCTGGACCAGTTCGGTTACGATCAATCCGCGTTTGGCGGCTCTGCCCAGGATGGAGCTGCCCAGGATGGCCGGGAACATCTCCGGGAACAAGGTCAGGATCGTGCAACGCATGATCTTACAGTCCGGGCATCAGGCGGACATGCATCTGTTGTTCCTGTGCATCCACCCTGAGAATGGTGTCGCGGATGAACGGGAGCAGCCGTTCGGTTCCATCCCGGGCGCACACCACGAGTACGTCATTGGATCCGGTGGCCAGAAGCTCTTCCACCACTCCGATCTCCTTGAATCCGTTTTCCGGGTGGTCATCCTGGCTGGCCAAGACCTGCATGCCGATCAGGTGAACCCAGAAGTGGCGGTCTTTTCCCGGATCCGGCAACCGGTTGTCCGGCCACCAGACCAGCATGCCAGCCATGGTTTGCAGTTGTTCGCGATTTTCGTATCCGGCGATGCGCACCAGAAACGCGCGATCATGCATACGACTGGCAATGATCCGGGCCGTCAGATCCGGTGGTGTGGTGCGTCCCATCCACCAGGTGGGTTGGGAAAGCAGCCAATCCGCTTTCAGTTCCCAATGCGGATCCGGATCTGGCAATAGACGTGCTATCGGTAACGGCAGAGGAAGCACTTTGGCTTCACCGTGCACTCCGAAGGCACCTTGCAAACGACCTACGGCCACCCAGCGGGTGGCCTGATTCGGCATGTCAGGCCGAAGCCTGGACCTGTTTGATCAACCGTGCCACGGTGTCTGAGGGGACTGCGCCCACTCCGAGCCAATGGTTGATCCGGTCCATATTGAGCGAAATCCGATCCGTCTCTTTGACAGGATTGAAAATGCCCAGTTTTTCCAGAAAGCGTCCGTCCCGGGGCATTTGGGCATCGGCGGCTACCACGGCATAGAAGGGCCGTTTTTTGGATCCTCTGCGTTGCATACGAATACGTACCGACATGGAGTCTGCCTCTATAAGGGTCTTGGTGTGGCTCTATCTTGCGCTTATGGCGGGTGTCGTCCGGCACCATAAGAGAGTAAACAAAATATCTTAATCAATTTTCTGGCATAGTCAAGCATGCATGGTCGGTGTTGTCACAAATTCCGTGTGGTTCTGGGCACGAGTGTACCGAAGATCCACGGAAGGGGCAAGTCTGGCCCCCTGAAAATCAATAGCCGTTTTCATTTAGGCGCGACAAATGCATGCTTCGTGTGTTATCACTCCTCTTGATTGTGATCGTTTTGACTATCTGACGCACCTGCGAATAAGGACATTCCCATGGACGATTATTTGAAAGCCAGTGCCCTGGAGTATCATCGGATGAAACCGGCGGGCAAATTGTCGGTTGTTCCCACCAAACCCATGACCACCCAGTGGGATCTCTCCCTGGCCTACTCTCCGGGAGTCTCCGCAGCCTGTCAAGCGATTGTCGCCAACCCCAATGAAGCCGCCGAACTGACCGGACGGGCCAATCTGGTGGCCGTCATCACCAATGGAACGGCTGTCCTCGGGCTGGGTGCCATCGGACCTCTGGCCGGCAAGCCGGTCATGGAAGGCAAAGCCGCCTTGTTCAAGAAATTCGCTGGTATCGACGTGTTCGATCTGGAGGTCAATGAACGCGATCCGGATCGTTTTGTCGAGATCGTGGCCAGCCTGGAACCTACGTTTGGCGGCATCAATCTGGAAGACATTCGCGCCCCGGAGTGCTTCACCATTGAGGCCAAACTGCGCGAACGGATGAATATTCCAGTCTTCCACGACGATCAGCATGGCACGGCCATCGTGGTGGCCGCTGCCGTGATCAATGGGTTGCATTGCGTCAATAAAAGATTGGAAGAGATCACGGTGGCCACCTCGGGTGCAGGAGCAGCGGCCATTGCCTGTCTGAACATGCTTGTCGAGTTGGGGTTGCCGGTCCAGCAGATCACCGTGGCCGATCTGAATGGGATTTTGCGGACGGATCGCACCGATCTCTCCCCGGAACAACGGGTCTATGCCACGGATCGGGATATTCACAACCTCTCCGAAGCCATTGCCGGAGCGGATCTGTTTCTGGGACTCTCGGGTCCGGGTGCGTTGACCCCGGAAATGGTGCAGATCATGGCCCCTCAGCCGTTGGTCTTTGCCTTGGCCAATCCCACTCCGGAAATCTTCCCGGATGAGGTGCGCAATGTCTGTCCGGATGCCATCATCGCGACCGGACGGTCGGATTATCCGAATCAGGTCAACAATGTACTCTGTTTTCCCTTCTTGTTCCGGGGGGCATTGGATGTGGGTGCCACCCGGATCAACGGGGCGATCAAACGGGCCTGTGTCAAGGCACTGGTGGATCTGGCGCGGGTTCCGGTTCCGGAGACCGTGGCCATCGCCTATGCAGGCGAGAATCTCCAGTTCGGTCCCGAATATCTCATTCCCAAGCCTTTTGATCCCCGATTGATCGTCGAGGTGGCCTCAGCCACGGCGCTGGCTGCCATGGAGAGCGGCGTGGCCACCCGGCCCATCCTGGATATGGATACTTATCGTTTCATGCTGTCGGAGTTTGTTTTTCGCTCCGGGCAGATCATGCGTCCGATCTTCGAGCGTGCCCGCCGTCATCCGCGTCAACGGGTGGCCCTGGCCCAGGCCGAAGAGGAGCGGGTGTTGCATGCCGCCGACGAAATGGTGACCGAAGGGATCTGCCGTCCCATTCTGGTGGGACGCACGGAAGTCATTCTGGCGCGGATTCGCCAGCTTGGGTTGCGCATGCAGCGTGATCGCGATTTTGAATTGGTCGATCCGGTTCAGGATTCCCGTTTTGAGACCTTCTGCACCGAATATCATCACCTGATGGAGCGACGCGGAGTCACTCCGGAGATCGCCGGTCGCGAACTGTTGAACTCCTCCACCGTGACCGCCGCACTGCTGACGCGACGAGGCGATGCGGATGCCATGCTGTGCGGAGCTGCCGGACGCATTCGAGAACATTTGCAGGTCATTCGCGATGTCATTGGGCGCGCTAAGGGGGTGGGTCACTTCACGGCCTTGAGCGGTGTCATTCTGGACTCGGGCACCTTTTTCATTTCGGATACCAACGTGATCGCTGATCCCACTGCCGAACAGATCGCCGAAATGACCATCCGGGCTGCCCGGCAGTTGCGGCGGTTTGGCCTGACCCCCAAGGCGGCCCTGCTCTCTTCGTCCAGTTTTGGTTCCTATCGGGCACCTCATACCACCAAGATGCGGGATGCTTTGGCCTTGATCCACCAAATGGATCCGGATCTGGAGGCCGATGGCGAGATGCGTGCCGATGCCGCCCTTTCCGAAGAGGTGCGCAACGCCATCTGCCCCAGGTCACGCCTGAAAGGACGGGCCAATCTGCTCATCATGCCCAATCTGGATGCGGCCAATATCTCGTGTGACATGCTGTTGACTCTGGGGAACGGTGTGCGTATCGGACCGATTCTGTTGGGGCCTGCCTTGCCTGCTCATGTGATGATCCCCACCGTGTCGGTGCGCGGCCTGGTCAATATGGCCGCGTTTGCAGCGGTTCAGGCCCAGGAGCGGGTGCATGAGACTGTTCGGGCCTGTTCGGTGGGAATGGGGGGCTGATGACTGGATATGGATTCCTGAGCCGAGCACATCTATCCAATGATTGAAAAAAAGAGGGGGTCTGGGGGATTCATCCCCCAGGGTTTTCATGTTTTCATGTCAAACCAAAACCGTTTTGGAATGTGTCATTTGTTTTATTGGGGCGTTGCCCTTGGATCCCACCAGGGACCATAGGCCCCTGGACCCTTTGATATAAACGATGCATCCTGTAACAGGTGCGGTTTAACTGTATTTGCGGTCATCTGAATCGGCATCGCCCGCCAGTTGACCGCACGCAGCCCCCACATCCGCACCCCGGCTGTCACGGATGATGGTGACGATGCCGGCGTTGGCTACGATCTCTTGAAACCGCAATATGGTGTCGCGGGAGGAGGGGGAGTAGGGTGCACCTGGCCAGGGGTTGAAACCCAACAGGTTCACCTTGGAGGGAATGCCGCGCAGCCACAGAACCAGTTCACGGGCATCTTCCGGGGCGTCGTTGATTCCGTCCAGCAACACGTATTCCCAGGTGACCCGCCCGCGGCCCCGTAACGGCCATGCCAGAGCAGCCTGTCGCAGCGCCGCCAGATTGAATTTCTTGTTGATCGGCACCAGTTGATCCCGGACAGCATCCCGGACACTGTGCAACGAAATGGCCAGATTGATATCCAGATTGCGGCCTGCTTCGGCCATGCGGCTGACCACTCCCGAGGTGGAGATGGTCAGCTTGCGACAGCCGATGGCCAGTCCATTGCCATCCTTGATGATTTGGACTGCCCGTGTGACTGCCTCCAGGTTGTACAACGGCTCTCCCATACCCATCAACACCACATTGGTCACACGCACCCCGCGTTCGGCCATGGTGGCCCGAACAAAGGTGACCTGTTCAACGATTTCGGCAGCCGTCAGATTGCGTTTCAGAGGAAGGGTGCCGGTGCGGCAGAATGGACAGGCCAGACTGCATCCAACCTGCGAAGAAACACAGACCGTGCCACGGTTGGTTTCAGGGATGAAAACCGTCTCCATCACCGTTTCATCGTCACATGCCAGCAACCACTTTTCCGTACCGTCTGCCGACACCCGGTGCGAGATCGCCCGGGGACGCAATGGGGCGATCTCTTCGGCCAGACGGACGCGGAACGGCTTGGAAAGATCGGTCATGGCCTCGACCGAATCGGCCAGCTTGACAAAGACCCAGGACCAGAGCTGTTGTGCCCGATAAGGCTTCTCGCCCCATTGGATCATCAGATCGGTCAGTTCGGCACGGGTCAGGCCGGTCAGACGCAGCCGGGACATGGGAGTCGGGATGCCGTGTGCGCTCAACGCGGGCAGATCTCCATCTGACCAAAAAAGAACGCAATCTCTTGAGCTGCGGTCTCCGGGGCGTCCGAGCCATGTACGGCATTGGCTTCGATGCTGTCGGCAAAATCTGCGCGAATCGTGCCGGGTGCGGCTTTGGCGGGATTGGTGGCCCCCATCACTTCACGGTTCTTGGCAATGGCCTCTTCCCCTTCGAGAATCTGCGCCATGATCGGTCCGGAACTCATGTAGGCCACCAGATCGTCATAGAAGGGTTTGCCCTTGTGAACCCCATAAAATTGACCAGCCTGGGCCGGAGTGAGGTGGACCATCTTGGCCGCAACGATGCGCAACCCTGCTGCCTCGAAACGGGAGTAGATGGCGCCGATGACATTTTTGGCCACGGCATCGGGTTTGACCATGGAAAGGGTGCGTTGTACAGCCACTGTCATGCTCCTGGAAGATTCAAAATGGTTGGCAGAATGCGATCCTGATCCGATACGTGCCCAAGGCCTTGGTACGGGTGGAGCGCAGGATCCGTGTATAGCTTGATTTCTGGCCTTCTGCCAAGATATATTGATCCGGTTGCTGTTCATTTTGACACAATTTTCCATGAGGGGTGTTCTGGATGTCCATGATTCGCTTCTCCTTGACCAGGGCGCTGGTTGCAGTGGCCTGCCTGATGCCCCATCTTTCTGACGCATCGTGGTATGCTGCACCCTTTGCCGCTGACATCGTGATGGTCAATCCGGCAGATCCCAAGGATCGTGCCAATGGCAAACTTTTTGTCGGATCAGACCGGTTTCGCTCGGAAGGGGTCTATCAGGGCACCAAAAAGGTGTTGATCGTCAATATGGCAGACCGCAAGGCATATACCTTGATACCCGACAAAAAAGAGTATTACGAAGGTCTGAGCGAAGCCTTGATGCCGCCGAGACCCGATGTGGAGAGGATGCCCAATGATCCCCAGGGACCGTGCAAGAGCGATCCGCAATTGAGTTGCAGTCAGGGTGGCCAAGAGATCATCCATGGGATTGCATCCGAAAAATGGAGCGTCAAAGCCACCAGTAAGGAGGGGGGCGGCTATGGGGTCACCTTGTGGGTCGATCCTCAACGCCGGATCGTGATTCGTCAACAACCCGATCAGGGACCGCTCATGGAGCGCAAACTGTTGGGTGTGGAAAAAATCGATGGCCGGGATACCGAAAAGTGGGAATTCGTCCACAGCTTCAAGGAGCAACGCAACAGTTATCTCCAATGGATCGACAGCGCATTGCGTCTGCCGGTACGCATGGGGGAAGGGCGTCAGGCCAATATGGAACTCTCCGCCATTCGCGAAGGGAGTCAGGACGCAGCACTGTTCCAGGTTCCGACCGATTTCAAACAGGTCAATCCCCCCCCGCCACCCAGCGCCCAGGGACCGGATGGCAAGGTCAATACCCCACCTCCTCCGACAGGTGGCAAGGGGGTGCGTTACCAATAGCGTGGATGTGACTGTTCTGGTGTAATATTTGCATGCAATCAATCGCCCCGGATCAGCCGGGAAAAACCTGCTTGAATCATGACTGCCTGGCAGTTTGGCAAGGAGTGTGACGGATTATGGAAAAAGGGTTGCATGGTCAGGCCAATGTCCTGGAGATCCTCCATCGTGCAGTGCAGGAGCGGGTCTTGTTGGAGGTCCGTATCGATGGTGAGGAGAAATCCTATGGTGCCCGTTTGCTCAGTCTCTCGGAAGATCTGAACAGCCTGAAAAAACATGCGGCAGATCTTTTGTTGTCGCAATACGCTTCAAAGGTTCAACAGAGTTCTGGGGAAAGCTCCAGTCAGGAACAGGATCCCCGATGGATCCTGATGACACCCTTGGAACCACCAGATGGCAACCTGCGCATCCGCAAATCAGCCCGGGTGGTGATCGGTTTTTGTCTGGGATTGGAGATGTTCCGGACGGTTGTCACCTTCCGCAGAGTCCAGCGTGTGGAGTCGGGGCAGGCCATTGAACTCTCCTGGCCACCGGCATTCCAGATCTCCACCAAACGGCAGCAAATGCGGGTGGAGATCCCGGCAGATATGAAACTGGAGATCCAGGTCCATAAAAAAGGGGCAGATCCCTTTGTGGTGCCTATCTTTGACATCTCTCCGGGAGGACTCTCTTTCACCAGTGCCGGACTGCCCGTATCCCTGGAGAGCGGAGACCGGGTCGGATTGTCGATCATCGGGGAGATCCTGATGGGCACCCCCATCAATATCTTCGGCACCATCACAGCAATCACGAAGGTTCGGGACAGCCAGGATGTGCAAGTGGCCCGTCAACTGTATGGGGTGAAGTTCGTGATGCTTTCGGTGGCTGATGCCATGAGTGTGGATCGACTGGTCGAAACCATCGAAACCATCACCAAAGGGGGCAGTCGCACCGGTGCCGGACGCCCGGCGCGCAAACGACACGGCGTGTAAGAGGCGGTTTGGTGATTCTTGAGCCGAGTATGAATATCCAATTATTGAAAAAAAAGAGGGGGTCTGGGGGATTCATCCCCCAGGGTTTTAATGTTTTAATGTATTAATGTTTAAAAAATGATTTATTAATGTTTCTGTTAAAATTTAAAACATTTAAAGTCCCAGGGGTTTCACCCCTGGACCCCACCAGGGGGATAACCCCCCTGGACCCCTGATGATGGTGTAAGGAACGATCCGTCCGTCCGCTTTGGTTCCCCCCCAGCCGTTGACAGAGGCTCTGATTCCCTTGCTTGCACGCCATCCGGGTCCAACCTGTACGGCACCGGTCATCCGCGCATGCCACCACCCGGTTGCGTCAAAACCTCGCGTTTGCCGGCATGGTTGGGTTCGGAGATCAGGCCATCGGCAGCCATGCGGTCCACGATGCGTGCGGCCCGGTTGTATCCGATCTTGAAGTGTCTTTGTACCATGCTGGTACTGACCTTTTTGGCCCGGATCACGACAGCCACGGCCTGATCGTACAAGGGATCATACTCATCCCCCATGCTCTCTCCACCCAGACCCGCATCCTCGCCGTCATCCCCCAGTGTATTGGCCAGAATCGACGGATCATATTCCGGTCGTCCGGTGGATTTCAGGAACTTGACCAGCTTGTGGACTTCCCCATCCGAGACGAATGGGGCATGAATGCGTTGCAAATGACCGGTGCCAGGGGGTTGGAACAGGCCATCGCCCATGCCCAGCAAACGGTCCGCACCCATGGAGTCGAGAATGGTGCGCGAGTCGATTTTGGAAGAGACCTGAAAAGCCAGTCGGGTGGGGAAGTTGGCCTTGATCAGCCCGGTGATCACATCCACAGAGGGCCGTTGCGTTGCGATAATCAGATGCAAACCGGCAGCGCGCGCCATCTGTGCCAAACGGGCAATGGCCGGTTCCACATCCTTGCCGACCTGGATCATCAAATCGGCCAACTCGTCAATGATGATGACGATCAGCGGTTTCTTTTCCAGCGGGATCGGCTCTTCCTGCTCCACAGGGCGTCCGGTTTCCGGATCAAAGCCCACCTTGACCCGGCGTGTCGGTTCATCACCAGCGAGCAGACACTCCTGAATGCGCTGGTTGTAGCCGCTCAGGTTGCGCACCCCCAACTCTGACATCAGACGGTAACGCTCTTCCATTTCGGCGACTGCCCATTTGAGCAGGGTGGCTGCCTTGTTGACATCAGTCACCACCGGAGCCAACAGATGGGGAATTCCTTCGTAGATCGACAGCTCCAACATTTTCGGATCGACCATCAGGAAACGTACCTCTTCGGGTCGCGCGGAAAACAGGACAGAGCAGATCATGGCATTGACCGCTACGGATTTGCCCGAACCCGTGGTTCCAGCCACCAGCAGATGGGGCATCTTGGCCAGATTGTGAACCACGGGACGCCCGTTGATGTCCGATCCCAAGGCCATGGCCAAAGGACTTTTGACCTGACGAAACGTGTCCGAGTCGAGAATTTCTCGCAGATAGACCGTACGGCGATTCTGATTGGGAATTTCGATTCCGATCACGTTTTTGCCGGGAATATTCCCCACCACCCGCACCGATACCGCAGCAATCGAGCGGGCCAGATCATCGGCCAGACCGACCACTTTGGCTGCACGCAGACCCGGTGCCGGATCCAGTTCATAGGTGGTGATCACCGGTCCGGGATGGGCATCGATGATCTGCCCTTTGACTTTGAAGTCCTCCAGTTTCTGCTCCAGCAGACGGGCGGTCGAGTGCAGCTCTTCCCGTGTTGGTCCCTGGTAAACGTTCTCTTCCGGCAGAGCCAGCATGGTCAGGGGCGGCAGAGGGGGCAACTCCTCCTCTGATATCGGGGATGGGAAGGAGAATTCCGCTTCTGCCTCCTCCTCATCTTCATCCATGTCATCTGCCTCCTCATCTTCATCCTCATCCATGTCATCCTGCGGCTCGATTGCCATGGTTTCGGCCTCGACAGGCATCTCCAGATCATCCACCAGCTCAGGATTCTGTGTGATGGTCGTCTCTTTCGGAGTGCGCGCATCTCCTCCGGAACGTACCCCGAAAATCACACCGGATGGGGCATGTTGGGGTGGATCCGGCAGGGGGGGATTGGGAGCAGCAGGCAGGTCATCCGGCTCCAGTTCCACGGGCATGAGCGGTTGATCCAGGGAGGGGGGCGGTTCTGGAGTCGGTTGTGTCTGAGGTTCTGAAGGTTCGCTTTTGCGCAGAAAAACCACGCCGTGCGGCTTGATCAGATCAGTGACCGTGGCCGGGGTCAGGATCTCTGCCGGAACCGAGATCGCCACGGATAAAGCGTGCTGGGCTGAAGAGAGCGGAGTCGCCGTTCCGGTCGGTTCGTGCTGTGTTGCCATGGAGTCAGCAGGTGCCGAGGGGGAAGGCGTGGCCGTTGGCTCTGGTGTTGGTGCAGGCTGTGGAGGTTCGGGTTGCGGTTGGGGGATCTCCAGTACGGGTTCACGCCGTTCTGGCGGCATGCAAGCCAAAGGTGGCGGGGGTGAAGGTTCAAAACGGACCGGCGGAGCCGCTTTTGTCGCAAGAACAGCACGCTTGTGCCACAACTGTCCGATCAGAATGGGGATGGCTGCCAGCATGGCAATGACCGCAGCCACGATTTTGCCGGTCAGAGCCAGAAACCGGGTCAAATGGTGGCTGCCCGATTCCACCAGAGCATCACGGGAGTGGGCAATGGTGGCTGGCGTGGGCAGACGCAGCTCTCCGGATTCGTTGTGAAATGATTCGATCAGTCCCGTGAAGGAGATCCGTCCAAGAACCATCAGAGAGAGGATGGTCAACGGGGCCAGCAGCAGCAGACTGCCCAACAGGCCAAAGGCGTGGCGCATGCTCTCTCCCAATACCGTACCTACAACGCCACCGGGTCCGGTGGGTGGAAAGGCGTCAGGTGCCGGAGATGCGCCGCTCAACAAAGAGAGCAGCGTGGTCGTCACCACTGCAAGAACCGGAGCAGCAATCAGTCTGTCCAGAAAGATCTCTTCTTCAGGCCGCGAGCGCAGCAGACGGTATCCCGGAACCAACAGAAAGATCACCGGCCAGATGGCACCATAACCGAATACCTGATAAAGCGCATCCGACAGCAGAGCGCCGGTTCGGCCCGCCAGATTGTGGACAGCAGCACTTTCACTGGCATGATTGAACGAGGGATCTTCCGGGTTGTGGCTCAACAGGGTGAGCAGAACAAAGATGCCAAGAAACAGCAGAACCAGGCCCAATGCCTCGCGGACAATGGTCATGCCAAGCGTGGTCGCAGGCTCGGTGGGAGCGGGACCGGGACGTTTTCGTACAGTCATGAATTACATCTCCATGACCAGAGGAAATACCGCCGGGCGTCGGCCCAATCTCTTCTTGAAGAAACGACGCAAGGCGCGTTGGGCGATTTCAGAGGCACCGACCACCTCGTCATCGGCAAAGTCCATCCCTTTGGATCCCAGGGCAAGAGCAGCCTCAACCGCATCCTTGGCCTCTTCCAGCAGATTCTGGTGATCATCCTCATAGACCACGCCCCGGGTGAGCAGTTCGGGTCTTTGCAGGATTTCACCCGTGGCCTTGGACACCACAAGCATCACGACAGCCATGCCATCCTCGGACAGATGGAGACGATCACGCAACACGATATCGCCCACATCACCCACCCCTTTGCCATCGACGAATACGCGACCGCTGGGAATGGTGCCGTCCCGTTGTACGGCATCGCGGGTCAGCACGGCCCGTTCGCCATTTTCCAATACCAAAGCGTTCTGGGGCGCAATGCCCAGGCTGACCGCCAGATCGCGATGATTGTGCAGATGGCGCCGCTCGCCATGAATGGGAATGAAGAATTTCGGGCGTGTCAAGGCAATCATCAGTTTCAGATCTTCGCGCGGGGCGTGTCCCGAGACATGCACCTCAGGAAGAATGCGTTCGTGGATGACATCTGCCCCGCTCTTGAACAGCAGGTTGATCAAAGACCAGATGGTGCGTTCGTTGCCGGGAATGAAGCGGGAGGAGAGAACCACCGAGTCTCCGGGATGAATCGTGATCTCCTGATGCTCTCCCGAGGCAATGCGCACCAGCGAAGAGTTCGGTTCGCCCTGGCTGCCGGTGGAGAGCACCATGATCTGATCACGGGGATAGTGGTCCAGCTTGCGAATGTCGATCAGGGTGTCGGGTGGAATGTCGATGAACCCCAGGGCACGGGCCACATTGACATTGGCGATCATCGAGCGGCCATTGAGAACCACCTTGCGGTTGACGGCAACCGCAGCATGCATGGCCTGTTGGATCCGTTGGATGTTCGAGGCAAAGGTGGCCACAATCAACAGCCCTTTGACCCGGGGAAAAAGCTTGGCAAAAACATCGCTGACGCTTTGTTCAGAAACCGTGGCTCCGGGTCGGTTGATGTTGGTGGAGTCGGAAAGCAGGGCCAGAACCCCTTTCTCGCCCAGTTGGGCAAAGGAGTAGAGATCAGTGGGACGTTCGTTGACCGGGGTGTGGTCGATCTTGAAGTCACCGGTATGAACCACCGTGCCCAGAGGGGTCCGGATGGCCAGGGCAGAGGAGTCCACAATGGAGTGGGTGACATGGATGAAGGTGATGTTGAATGGCCCGATCTGAATGGCCTGACGATGTTTCACCTCGATCATCTCTGCCTGTCCCAGCAGTCCATGTTCCCGGAATTTGCCTTCCAGAAGACCGAGAGTCATGGCAGTGCCATAGATCGGGGTCTGGAGCAGTGGCCAGATATAGGGCATGGCACCGATGTGGTCTTCGTGGCCGTGAGTCAGAACGATGCCTGCCACCCGTTCCCGGTTCTCCTCCAGAAAGCGCACATCGGGAATGATGAAATCCACACCCGGAGTATCCGGGCCGGGAAAGGTCAAACCGCAATCCACGATCAGCAGTTTGTTTTCATAGCCATACACCATGAGGTTCATGCCGATCTCGCCCAATCCACCCAGGGGCATGATCTCCAGGGGGGCGAGGTGTGGTCGGCTCATGGGGCAGACTCCTGTTGTGGGGTCAGGGCGTTGTTTTGCGCCCGTTTGCGTTCGATGCCACGTCCCAGAATGATGGAGATTTCATACATCAGACACATCGGTATGGCCAGCATGATCTGGGAAATCGGGTCAGGCGGCGTGATGATGCCGGCCAGCACGAAGGCAAAGACAATATGATACCGTCTTTTGTCAACCAGAGCCTGGGTGCTGACAGCTCCGGTTTTGATCAGCAGCAGGAGCGCAATCGGCATCTCGAAGACCAGTCCGAAAGCCAGCATCAACAGCATGATCAGACTGAGATATTCGGAGATCGACGGCATGGCCGCAATATCCGGGGTGGCAAAACTCAGAAAATACTTGAAGGCCAAAGGAAAAACGAAAGTATAAGCCATGGCCGCCCCCAGAAAGAACAGGCCTGGGGTCATGAGCAGAAATGGCAGAAACGATTTTTTCTCCGACTCATAGAGACCGGGTGCCACAAACAGCCATAACTGGCTCAACAGGACCGGCAGAGCAATCACCAGACCACCGAACAATGAAACCTTTAAATAGGTGAAAAAGGCTTCATGCAGGCCGGTGAAGATCATTTTGTCATTCGGTCCCAAAAGCTCTTTGAGCGGACGGATCAGAAAGGCAAAGATCTCTTCGGAAAAGCCCCAGCAGATGAAGAAACCAACCAGGATTGCCCCCACCGAAATGATCAGGCGGTTGCGCAGTTCGGTCAGATGTGTCAGCAGTGGAGCAGTATCATTGGGTCCCATCATGGGCGGGTCGAATCGTGAGTGTGGGTGGATGAGGAGGGAACCGTATCCGGAGTTGGCGGTTTGCCGACACCGGGTTGGTTCGGAATGGGTGGTACAACCGGGGCAGGCGTTTTTTCAGGCTCCTGAAAATGGGCCGGTGGAGGCAGAGAAGCAGGCATGGCAGGTGGGGTGTAGTGGGAACTCTCCCGCATGGTGGTTTCCAGATCTTCCATGCGGATGCTCTCCCGGACCTCGCTGGCAATGCGTTGGAACTGGCGGATCATGCGCGCCAGACCGCGCGCCACTTCCGGCAGCTTGTCCGGCCCGATGACCACCAGGGCAACGATCAGAATGACAAAGAATTCAATCCAGCTGAGTCCGAACATGCGGCTTCACTCCACAGCCATCCACATCAGGTGGGATCGCGTTTGACTTGACCCTCGATGGTTTGATTGGCGGTTGCGACTTTTTCGTCCGGTTTCTGGTTGGGTTCTTCGGGCAGATCCTTGTCTTTGTCCTTGTCGCCGGTCATGGCATCCTTGAAACTCTTGACCCCTTGTCCCAGGTCGCGCATCACACCCGGTAGTTTCCCGGCACCAAAGACGACCAGAACGATCACCAGGATGATCAGCAAGTGTGAGGTGGACAGTCCCATGAAGGCTCTCCTTGGAAAAGAAAAATTGGGTTGATGGACTCGGGAGTGGTGTCACACGACGATATCGAATCCATCATACCCGAATGGCCAGAGCGGCACCAGGATTCCCAATCACCCGTGCCCATGACATCCACCACGCCTGATCTCCAGATGGTGCAGCCCGGTTAAGGCTTGCGGATCTGTTCGATGGCCTGTTCTACGGTTTTGGCCGATTCGGATCCAGGGGGCAGTATGGCCTTGAGTCGGTTCAGCAAAGCCAGTGCCTGGGCGGAATCACCGTTGCGAAAGGCGGCACCACCGAGCAGCCACAGCGCCTCGGGATGGTCCGGATGCTGGGTCAGGAGGGTTTGCAGCCGCTGTTTCCCGGATTGTTGACGCTGCGGATCTGTGGCGTGCAGCTCCAGTTCTGCCAGGGCCACAATGGCATCCACCAGATCAGGTTGGCGCGTCAGCACATGGGTATAGGCAGCCATGGCGTCGTTGGGGCGGTTCATGACCTGATAGGAGCGGGCCAGACGCATCCATCCCGGGATGTCGTCCGGATTGGCTTGCAACCGTTTGGCGGCCTGTTCCACCATGGTGGCGATTTCATGGGCATTGACCTGAGGCTGGGCGCTGCTCGGTGCCACGGTGCGCGGTGTGCCCATGAACAGGTACAACAGACCCGTGGTCACAGTGATGAACAACATGACCGAGATGGCCATGGCAATGTCCAGTGGTCCTTTGGGAATGGCTGATGGCACAATTGCAGCCTGTCCGGGTGTGGTTTTCAGGTTGTCGATACGGGTCAGCAAAGCCGCCAGTTCCCGTTCCAGTGCCGTTCTGGTGGTGGCTGCCATCGGGTCTGGAGCGCGTTCCAGTTCCATCTCCTTGAGTTGCAGCAGCAGTGACTCCTTTTGCGTCATCCACTCTGCGCGCAGATCCCCTTCAAGTCCGACAGGCAAAGGATCACCACCCCGGCGCAGGAACACCGGATGAAAGGTCCATAACAGTGCAATGACCAGTATGACAGGTAAAATCCAGATCCAGTTCATGGGGTTCGCTCTTGCAGAATGACCTGCTTGGAAGATGGGTTGCCGAAATAGACCACCAGAATGCGTACCGGCTCCAGACCGCGATTGGTGCCGCGATGCCAGTGATCCATGGCTTCGACCATGGCGCTGCCGGCAGCGAAGGTGCGTTCGCCTTGTTCCCCATAGTTTACGGTCACGCTTCCGGACAGGATGTAGGCGTACATGGGCATGCCATGCTTGTGCCAGGCCGTCTCTTCACCCGGTTGAATGGTGATGATGGCGGAATTGATCTGCAAGGGAGAACCGTCACCATGTTGCAAAGGTTCGTTGAGTACGGTGTGGGTTGTGGAGAGCAGAGGCTGGACTTTCTGGTAGGCAGTGTCGGCATGTCCAGCCCACACCGGGGCCAGCATGAAAACCAGTACCCATAATGAACGTGTCGAAAGAGTCATGCGCACCGCCTATTTGCCCAGCCAGGAGCGCAACCAGAATTGCACCCCCCGTGTTGTGGCATCCAAAACCAGATGAACAGGTGTCAAAAGATCATCCCATTGACGCAAGGAGTGTTCATAGGTGTCCCGTTTTTGAAGCAGCCAGGTCTCTTCAGAGGGCAGCAGTTCCGTACCGGGAGGTTTGGGTGCCACGATGAGATGAACCGGATCCTTGTCGCCGGTTTGGACCGACGACATGACTCCAAACAGGGTGCAGGGGCGATCCTCCCCCGTGCGTTTGCAGCGGCCATGCCCTATCGCAGACCGGCAGGGAATGGTGACCAGTTGCACCGGGGGGTTGAATTCAGGATTCTCCTCCACTGTGGCGAACTCTGCGGTGAAAACGCAGCGTTCCTGGATGTCCCGTATGCTTTTGAGCGGGATCTGGGTGATCAGGAGGGCGCTCTCTTCGTCTGATGCGTCGGTGAGCAATCCCATGGCCTGCAACAGATGATGAGGAACCTTGACGCGCAGCGCAAGATGGGTCCGTCCTTGATCATCGGTGACATATTCAAAAAATTCTTTCTCAAGAATCATCGGTTGGCTCTCTGCCTTTGCCTGTGGTGGTCTTTCCGGAGTGTGTGCGAAGTGGAAATATGCAAGAAAGAGCGCTCTTCGAGGTTGCCAGCGCAGGACATCAGTACAAGATGATCAGACAGATTGTGCGTGCACGCAAGGAATTTGGATGCAGGGTCGATATGGATTGTTCGATCTCTTGTGCAGGCTTTGGGAGGAGTCGATTGAAAATGTGTTTGAAGTGGTTAAGGACAGGAAAATCCGGTTGAATCCCATTCGCATCCATCACCGGGACGGTTTTTCTTAAATAAAGTTTTTCTGTGTATCCATGCCTTTATGAATAATATTTCGTTTGCCGTAAGGTTGAAAGGGGTTAAATGAGCTTCATTCTGGCTGGAAAGGGTTGTGGAGATGGAGAATATACCTTTTTTATTTTCAAACACAGCAAAATTATCAATTTCGCCTTCGACCAGTATTACCCAGGGCGATGCCTCTTGCATGATGCGCAGCCCATGCCTGGTAACGATAAGGCGTAATTCTGCAACGTGTTCCCGGTCCAGGATCAGTACGTCTTCCATCTCCACACCTTTATTCGCCACGTTTCGGCTATGGGTTTGACCGACCATGGCCTGGCAGGCCATAGCCGACATGCTGGCGTGTAAATTGACACATGTTCCAACTGTTTGCCCGCATAATACAATCCACGCCGCCATTGGGAGCGCAATTGGCGCAATTGCTGTTCGGCATGTCAAAAGAGAGATCATGATCCATGGGTGTATTTGAATCGGTTCCGGGTTGTGCTGCTCCTGTTGAAATGATATGAAATGATATGCAAGTGAACCCATAATATTGCCCTTGGATGCGTGGTTCGTTCTATCCGGGGAGAGTGTCAAGTGTCAAGCGGGTTTTCAACCACTATGCAGCGCAGTCACGCCAGCCTCGTTTGAGGCTCGTTGACAAATAGGGAATGCTCCCGTGTCAAGAGTAAATATTGTGAACCGATGAAATTCCATGTACAGGGTGTCGGATTGTTGGTGTTGTTGGTGGCAACGGTCGGCGTGTTTTTTGTGGCCTTGAGCAGTGGCCGTGTTGCCGGGGGAGGTGCGGCACTGTGGGAGTGGATGCTGGGCCAGGGGGATCCGTTGTTTGGCCGGGTGGTGCTGGAGTTGCGTCTGCCGCGCGTGGCCGGGGCCATGGCAGTGGGTGGTCTGCTGGCCTTGTCGGGTGCCTTGATGCAGGTGTTGGTGCGCAATCCATTGGCGGATCCGTATGTGCTGGGGGTGTCGGGTGGGGCGTCGTTTGGAGCCATTCTGGCATTGCTGGCCGGAGCTTCCGGATTCTGGGTCAATGCCGGGGCCTGGCTGGGTGCCCTGACAACCATGATGATGGTTTTTTGGCTGGCCGGCGGGATCGAAGCATGGGAGCGGGGATCGCGTCTGTTGCTGACCGGGGTGGTGGTGGCCTCTGGTTGGGGAGCGGGTGTCAGTTTTTTGCTCTATTTGTTGCCGGATGAACGGTTGCGCACAGCTCTGTTCTGGTTGATGGGGGATCTGGATCAGGGCGGAGAGGCATTCTGGGCAGGTTTCGTGCTGCTCCTGGTCATGGTGCTGGTTTGGCCCTGGGGACGCGCTCTGAATCTTTTGGCGTCCGGGTCAATGCGGGCTGCCGGTCTGGGTGTGGCCGTAACTCCGCTGCGTCTGCTGTTGTATCTGCTGGCTACTTTGGCAGCGGCTGCGGCAGTGGCCACTGCGGGCAGCATTGGTTTTATCGGACTGGTGGCACCCCATCTGTTGCGATTGTTGGGTTATACGGATCACCGCTGGCTGCTGCCAGCCTCGGTCTTGTTGGGGGGAGGGCTGTTGACCCTGGCCGACCTGGTGGCGCGCACCGTGATCGCCCCGCAACAGATGCCAGCAGGGATTCTGACCGCATTGTTGGGTGCCCCTCTGTTTTTGTGGCTGTTGCGTCGGAGCCGACCGTGAACCCACTGTTGGAGTTGCATGGCGTGGCACTGGGGATCGGTGCACGCGTGTTCTGTCAGGATCTGCAATGGTCCGTGGCCCAGGGTGAGTGTTGGGGCGTGTTGGGACCAAATGGCGCAGGCAAATCCACATTGTTGCTGGCTTTGGCCGGATTGAGACCGATCTTGAATGGCATGATCCGGTTGAATGGGCGTCCCCTGGATCAATGGTCGCGCCGTCAGGTGGCCCAAAACGTCGGGATTCTGTTTCAGGATCAGGAGTATCTCTTTCCGGCCACGGTCTTTGAAACGGTGTTGGCCGGACGCTATCCCCATCTGCCGTTTTGGGCTGCCGGGTCTGTCGAGGATCAGCTACGGGTTGAAGAGGCATTGAGTACCATGGGTTTGGCCCATCTGGCACAACGACCGGTGGATACCCTCTCAGGTGGTGAGCGTCGCCGCATGGAGGCTGCGGTGCTGCTGGTGCAGTCGCCACGGCTGTGGCTGCTGGATGAACCAACCAACCATTTGGATCTGGCGTATCAGTTGCTGCTCATGGAGCGGATGCAGGCCGCTTGCCGTGCCCAAACAGGTGCCATGATCATGGTCCTGCACGATATCAATCTGGCAGCCCGGTATTGCGATCACTTTTTGTTTTTGTTTGGAGATGGTACGTCTGGCAGCGGAACACGTACGCAGATGCTGCATGCCCCGCTGCTCAGTCGATTATACGGTCATCCCATGCAGGCCGTGCCTCATCGAGGTGGCGTCAGCTGGGTTCCGGATTGAGATGGGGCGGGTGCGGCGGCAGATGGCGTATTGCCAATCGGAGTGGGTTGCCAACCGAGAACAGCCAGCATCACGGCAAAACCGACCACATAACCCATTGCCACATGCCAACCATTTTTCAACCAGTCACCAACTGATTTGGCTTCGTGAATGATATTGGAAATCGCAACCCCTGCCGAGGAGCCAAACCAGATCATCGAGCCACCAAATCCCACGGTATATGCAAGCATGCCCCAGTCGTAGCCGCCTTGCTTGATGGCGAGCGCCGTCAATGGAATATTGTCGAAGATCGAGGAGATGAATCCCAAGATCAATGTGCTTTCCCAGGAGGGGGCTGGGAGTTTTTCCACAGGCATCAGTGAGGCGCAGGTGACCAGTGCCAGCAGGAACAGCGATCCGCCAGCTGTTCCGGGAATCAGTTTCCAGTCCGGGGTGCGCCAGAATGAAGTGGCGATCAGTGCTACCCACACAGCTACGCCTATGAACGGAAAATGATCGGCCAGGTGATTGAAGCGTATGTTTACCGTGACATTGGTGGCAATGGCAGCCACCAGAATGATGAAGACGATGGCCAGACGTGCCTTGTCCACATGGACCGTCTCATCGCCTCCGGAGACAATGCTGGCATGTTTGGCTTGCTGAATGGAGGCCGGGATCCCGAAGACCACCAATGCCACGACTG
Source organism: Magnetococcales bacterium (assembly GCA_011089965.1). Classification (GTDB taxonomy): domain Bacteria; phylum Pseudomonadota; class Magnetococcia; order Magnetococcales; family Magnetaquicoccaceae; genus Magnetaquiglobus. Next base: position 245,405 of record JAANAU010000001.1, on the reverse strand, counting down.
CGGCGAGATAGGCGGGCAGCACATCCAGAGGACTCACACCCGCAATCCACATCATGGTTGTCGTGGTGTCCCCCACGACACTGCCCGCACCTCCCGCGTTCGAGGCGGCCACAATGGCTGCCACATAGCCGATATGGACCTTTTTGTTGAAAATCGACATGGCCACGGTTCCACCGATGATCGCGGCGGCAATGTTGTCGAGAAAACTGGAGAGAATGAAGATCAGTGTCAATAATACGAAATTGCCAACCCAACCTCCTGGAAGTGCTTTTGGTATCAAAAGAGGAACATGGCTGCGCTCGAACTGATCGGCCAAGAGCGCAAATCCAACCAGCAAGCAAAACAGATTGGTCAAAATGACCCACTCATGGCCAAAATGGGCGACAAGCCCGCTCATGCCGCTGCCCTGTTTGAATCCTGTGACCAGGAAATTATAAAGCAGAATGACGGTCATGCCGCTGAGTGCCACCTGCAACACCCGGTTGTGAAACAGCGCCACCCCGATCAGGGTCATTGCAAACAAAATGAAATCAACCGGAATACCGGCTACAGACGGACCATCCAGACGGGTGTAGGCCCAAACCTCCTCAGGAGTCAGCCCAATGGTTGCCAAGACCGCAAGAAAGATGAAAAAAAAGTGTCGTTTCAATGGAATGCTCCTGGCTGGTTGAGAGGGTTGCAAGATAATGGGTTATTTATCTTTAAGTATTGAATCATGCGCCATCAAGGGAAAAAATAGATTACAAATAATATTGTTGTTGCGTAAGATCGGCAAAATTGGAAGGTATTCGCATCATGTTTATACTTATCATTTATTAAGTTATAATTCAAGTTTAATCGATGAGGCTGAATGCTGCATTCAGATTGTGAAACAAACCACAAAATTGGTTTCCATCAGTCACGAAGCGCATTATGCTGCTTTAATTCGGGTCCACCGGTTGAGTCCAGGATGGGCCTGCCAGCCTTCAAGGTTCCGGCTTGGTTTTCATCACGGGAGGATGTGTCGTGTTCGATCCCTTGATCATTGAAGAGATCATTGCGCTGTGGAAGCCGAATGTGTCGGCATCCGAGGATCCGGTTTTATTCCAGCAGGTCCGCACCATCATGGAGATGGTGTTTCTGGCTGGTCTCAAGCGCGATGAGGATCGTCCGGTGCGGGTGGGGGTTTCGTTGACCGATCCTGCGTTATTGCCGGACCGGGGACGGTCCGGAGAGAGTATCGTCATGCGCTTGAGTTCCAGACCGCTTTTGACCGTCGATACCCTGGTCAAACTGGCACCGGCCTTTGATCCGGATACCACGTTGCTTGCGGTTTGGGGGGCTGAGGAGGATCCGACCGAATTGGAGATCTGGAGTGCCGTATTCACCACCCATCGGGGGCGGAACCGTTTCGATGCCTTGCCGTTGGAACAACCCGCTCCCAACTCGTTGGCAATCATTTCCAAGCGTACTGGTTCGCTCTCGATCTATCAGGGGGATGAGTTGATCGCCCGTTTCAAATCCGGACGGTTTCTGGAACCGGTTCACACCCATTTCACCTCGGGGTTGATGGGTTGGCGTTTCTTGGAGGTGGTCAAGCGTCATCCGGAATTTCAGAAGTTGGGTATGAAATATTGGCATACCTATCGAGATTTTATTGATTATTTATTGATGGAGACCGACCGGCGTGGTCATGGAGGAATCATTGTCTGGCTGCCGTCCGACACCATCGAAACCGATGGGCACAGTGTGATCACCAAATACAATCTGGAGGAGAGTCCGGATGGGGCCTCTTTGCTGGCTGATCTGTGTGACGTGGAGCAGAAGCAGGAGCGTTTCCGCAACGATGTGTCTGAAACCTCCTCGCTGGCCACCATCTGTATTATTGGGGAGACGGTACTGGAGTGCAAACGCAAGGTGATTGAACATGCTGAGTTGTTGGCTCAAATGACTTGTGTCGACGGAGCGTTGATCCTCTCAGACCGTTTGCGTCCACTCTCTTTTGGGGCCTTTCTGTCGGCACCGATCTGGCAGGAACGCATCATCTACTGGAAAAACAATAAGGCGCGTCACCTGGAGCGTGATGAGTTGTTCTCCCGCTACGGCACGCGCCACAATGCCACGGTCAATTTTGTCGGTCACTATTCCGGTTCTGCGGCTTTTGTCATCTCCCAGGACGGACCCATCAGCGGTTTGACCAAAAAAGATGATCAGGTGATCCATTGGTGGCCTGATTGTCTGGGCAAGTATTGATCATCATATGCCGGTTTATTTTATGCCAGGCCCTGGTCGTCATTTTTCCCTTGACCAGGGTGTCACACCCCTCCTACCCTGATGTCCAACCACAAGGTTCCCCCCTGACCGGGGGGTGAAACGGGAAGTTCGGTGATGGTCCAGATGTGTGGATCAATCCGGCGCTGCCCCCGCAACGGTGATCGAGTCAACGCGAAAAAAAGTCATAACCACTGCCCGATCAGGGTGGGAAGGTTTTTTCGCCGAACGGATCTGTCTGCATTGATCTGTTCCCTCGTCAGCCCGGAGACCGGCCTTGCGGTCCACAAGTTGCGTCGCGCGGGGCGACGGCTTGGAGATCGTTTTGTGTGGATACCATTCAGACGGTTTTCCCGGCTTGATCCGTCGTATTTTCTCCATCCTGGCGTGACGCCTGTTTTCTTCTTTTTCGGTGCGGGAGAGCACCGAAGGTGGAATGGGCGAGACTTTCATGCAAAATCGTTTGTCGTGCTTTGTCAGTTTGTCGTTATTCTGTTCGATTTCCTCCTCTTATGCAGCAGTCGAGCACTCTTTGGAAGAGTTGGTGGTGACAGCCACCCGCTTTCCGGTCAAACGTTCTGCCATTCCGGCGCATGTCACGATCATCACCCCTGAAGAGATCCGGGCCAGCAGTGCCACATCGTTGCCTGATCTGTTGCGCGGTCAGGCTGGCATCCATGTGATGGACATGACCGGCAATGGTCGTGGCTTCCTGGTGGATTTGCGGGGGTTTGGCGAGAATGCCGGTTTTAATACCCTGGTCTTGATTGATGGGAGACGACTCAATCAGGCCGATCAGGTGGTCGATTGGGCACAGATCCCCTTGGCCAGAGTGGAACGGGTTGAAATCGTGCGTGGTGGATCAGGTGCGGTTCTGTATGGCGATAACAGCTCCGGGGGAGTGATCAATATCATCACCCGTTCCGGCAATCAGCCAGAGAGTGCCGTGACCGTGCAGACCGGCAGCCATGGACAGGCAAAAGGAGCAATCACCCTGGAACAGCGTCAGTCAGCCTATCAATATTCCCTCAATGCTGCATATCGCACCTTGGATGGTTATCGGGACAATGGGGATACGCAAGCCACTGAGTTGGGGGGGATGTTTCACGTGAAACATGGTCCGAATTTTGGCCTTCAGTTCAGTGCCGGTTATCAGAATGATCGGGTGGGTTGGCCATCGGCATTGAAAGCGAGCGATCTGGATCGGGGACTCTCCCGACGCATGACGGTTACACCGGATGATTATTCCAAAGTTGTGGATTATTATCTGCACATGATACCTGAAATCCAGTGGTCTGGCGAGAATCGTCTATTGGTGGATTTGACCTGGCGTGATCGGGATGCGACCAGCTTTGCCAATTTCACCGCCGGTCAGTTCACTGGTCAATCGTCCGTGCAGGTTTGGGGGGTGGCACCGCGCGTTTTGTTGCATGGGGATTGGGATGGTGTAGTGGATCGTTTGACCGTGGGTGGTGATTGGCATGTGGACCGCGAGGAAATTCAGAATGATTCACTTTATCTGGGTGTGCGCACCATCGGTGACTTTCTTTTGCGCAAGCACAGTCGGGCTGGTTATCTCCATAACGAATTGTTGTTTCCGGAACATTGGGTCTTCTCACAAGGGGTGCGTTGGGATCAGGCCGAATTCTTTTTCACCCCCAGTGTTGCAGAACGCAGGGATATGGACCGTCATGCCCTGTCGTTGGGAGTGCGTCATGATTGGGAGGAGGGTCAATCCATCTATCTCCAATTTTCTGAAAGTTTCCGCTACCCCCTGTTGGATGAGCAGTACAGCTTCTTCACCAATACGGTCAACACCACTCTGAAACCTCAGCAGGTGCGGGAGTTGCAGCTTGGTTGGAACCGGAACTGGACCCCAACCTTGAGCAGTGAACTGTCCGGGTTCCTGGTGACTACCCGGGACGAGCTTTATTTTGATATCGTGACCTATAACAATGCCAATCTTGACGGTCGCGTACAGCGTCGAGGGGTTACCGTTGAGTTGGAGAAGCGTTTTGATGATTGGCGGCTCTCCGGAAATGCCACCTGGACCCGGGCTGAGGTGCGTTCCGGCAGTATGGCGGATCAAGCCTTCCCTGGCGTTCCGACTCTGCAAGGGAGTGTCAAGCTGGGTTGGCAACCTTGGGAAGCGTTGGATTGGGATGTGACCGGGCGATATGTCGGATCCCGTCCATTCATCAGCGATTTTGCCAATCAGTTCGACAAACAGGCAGGATATGTGGTTGTGGATACCTCTTGGCGTTACCGTTGGCCGACTGTGACCGGTTGGTTGGAGGTCACCAATCTGTTGGGGAGGGAGTATGCCGAGTATGGGGTGTTGGGAGGTTTTCCTTTGGAGCGTGCCTGGTATCCATCTCCAGAACGTCGCTTCATGATCGGAGCTACAGCCCGGTTTTAGGCCCTTTGGAACGACGCAGCCGGACAGCTTCCAACTGGTGGCACAGCTGTTCGGCACCATCCAGAATGCGTGGCGTGTGGCGTTGCAGCAGATCCGGAGGAATGAAAAACAGATTGTCGTTTTTTACGGCATGCAATGTGGGCCAGGTGCGCCATTGATCCAACCACTCCGGGCGTTGCTGGTTCATGCCACTGGCAATGATTGCCTCCGGATTGGCCTCCAGGACGGCTTCCACCTGGAGAATCGGGGCCAGGGTGGGCAGGGAACCAAAAGGGTTAAGACCTCCGCATAATCGAATGACCGCGCTGATCAGGTGGCGGTCATTGACGGTCATGAGTGGTGTATTCCAGACCTGATAGAAGGTCGTGATTCTGGGGCGGTCTTGAAACCGCTGGCCCAGTTCGGTCTGCCGGGCGCGAAACCTTTGTGCAGCCTCTTTGGCTTGGTCTGGATGTCCGGTCAAATCTCCCAGTCGTTCCAGGTCCAGAGGGATCTCTTCCAATTCTTTGGGATCGGTGCGCAGCAAAGGCAGGCCAAACCGTTCCAATCGTTCCAACAGATGCGGCGGATTGCCATTTTCCCATCCCAGAATCAGATCCGGACGTAAAGCGATCACGGCTTCGAGATTAAAGCGATCATAGCCCCCAATGCGCGGGATGTGAACGGCAGGAGCAGGGTGGTCACTGTAATCCGCAGCCCCCACAACCAGGTTCCCAGCCCCGATTGCAAACATCAGTTCAGTCAGATGGGGAGCCAGGGCAACCACGCGCCGGGCAGGCTGGGACAGGACCACTGTGCGGTCCGTGGCATCCGTGACAGAGATCTCTGCGGACCAACCACATACCGGTTGGATCATGATCCATACCGCCCATATCCACAGATGCCATGCTGATTGCATGGCGGTTCTGTCACGGCCAAAAGGGTTGAGCGCGTGACAGAAGCAGAGTTGGCGGGTATGCCGATCAACCCGAACCGTGGGTCTATTTTGTTTTGGCCTGTTCTGCCGCGCCTCTGGCCAAGGCCTCTTTGTAGGCTTGCATGTCATAAGCGACCACCGGGTCATTATTGGCTACAGGAGCCGCAGGAGTCGGAGCAGGGGCTGACGAGGGCTGTGGGGCGGATGGATTCCGGTCTGCTGCCCCTCTGGCCAAAGCCTCCTTGTAGGCTTGCATGTCATATGCCACGATGGGGTCATTCTTGGCCATAAGCACTGGGGTTTCGGCACTCTGTTTGGAGAGGTTCTCTTTTTCTGCTGCCCCCCTGGCCAAGGCATCCTTGTAGGCTGGCATGTCATACGCCACCGGCTCGTTGACCAGGGCAGGCGTGACTTTGGTTGAGGCGGCTGCCGGGGTTGAATCTCTCTGAATGGTCGGTTCTTTTTGTGCTGCCCCTTTGGCCAGGGCATCCTTGTAGGCTTGCATATCGTAAGCAACAGGTTCACTCTTGGCGGTCAGTACCGCAGCTTCGGTTTTGATCAGTGCCACCGGTGTCGGTGGGCTTTTGGCTGCGGATGGGGGTACGGGTTCGCTCTTGGCCGGAGTCGCAGCAGGAACCACAGGTTTGGTCTGAGGAGTGGCTTTGCCTGCTTCCGGGGCTGCTTTGGCATTTTGATCCGTTGCGGGTTTGGTGACTGTTTGAGTCATGGTCTGCCGGGAGGGTTGTAATCCCTTTTCATCCATGACAGTGTCCACCAGCATCAACAGAAAGCCAATTGTGACCGCAGTAATGATGACCTGATTGCGGATCTCTTCATCAATTTTCATTTTATCCTTCCTCGGAATTTTGTTGTATCTTTTTTGTTTGTCAGATAGACAGAATGGGGGTTTTTGTCTATTGGTGCGTGTCAGAATAGCGTACTTTGATGGTTTTTGCAATGCTAGTTTATTGTTTTTTATGTCATTTTTTTGTCTACATGCTGCGGTGAAACGGTGTTGTCGGTCTGTTGGACCGACTGTGGTAGGGTACGGGGAAAAAAGTGGATGTGAGATAACGTTTATTCAAGAGTAAACTGGACGGACAAGAACGAAATGGGTTATCATTTCCATTTCACGGGAACGGTATTAAACCGCAGCACCCATTTCGGGATGCGTTGTTTATGTCAAGGGGGTCCAAGAGCCTATGGCCCTTGGTGGGGTTTGGGGCAACGCCCCAACAAAACAAATGACACATTCCAAAATGGTTTTGGTTTAGGAAAACTTTTATTCCGGCATGGAAGGTGAACGATACAGTGTCTGTACATCTGATTTTGGGTGGAGCACGCTCCGGCAAGAGTGCCATGGCCGCCCAACTGGCCCGAGGGAGCGGGTTGAACGCCTGGTTGATTGCCACAGCCCGGGCGGAAGATGCGGAGATGGCGGCCCGTATTGCCCGGCATCGGACAGAACGCTCTGAGGCGGCATGGCAGGTGGTGGAAGAGCCGGTTCGATTGGCGCACGCTCTGTTGGCCTGTTCGAGGCGGGATCGTTTTGTGGTGGTGGATTGCCTTACATTGTGGTTGACCAACCTGTTGCTGGATCCGGATGGAGAGCAACGCTTTCCTGGAGAACGTCAGGCGTTATTGGATGCCGTGTCGCATCTGCCTGGACCGGTGGTGCTGGTGAGCAATGAAACCGGATTGGGTGTGGTTCCCATGGGTGCCATTGCGCGTCGTTTTGTCGATGAGAGTGGCTGGTTGCATCAAGAGTTGGCACGAAGGTGTGATCGGGTTACGCTGATGGTGGCGGGATTGCCATTCAATCTTAAAGGAGCTGTGTCATGACCCCTTCCTGGTTATCCGATCCGATTGCCGTTCCTTCAGTCGTATGCATGGCCGTGGCCAAGGCGCGTCAGGAGCAGTTGACCAAGCCGCGTGGCTCATTGGGACGTCTGGAAGAGATGGCAATGCTTTTGGCTGGGTTGCAGGATCGGGAGTATCCGGCAGCAGACCGGGTAGGCATCGCGATTTTTGCAGCGGATCACGGCGTGGCTGTGGCCGGGATTTCCCCCTATCCCCAGTCGGTCACGGTGGAGATGATTCGCAATTTTTCGCGTGGCGGGGCTGCGATCAATGTATTGGCACGCATGCTTCAGGCCCGTCTGGAGGTGGTGGATGTCGGGGCGCTGCTTGATCCTGGTCCGTTGCCAGGAGTGGTGTCCAAGCGTGCCGGAGCTGGCACCAGAGATTTTCGCTTTGCGCCAGCCATGACCCACGAAGAGTGGCGCAGCGCCTTGCAGGCCGGGGCCGAGGCTGCCTGGCGGGCGGCAGAAGAGGGGTGCGATCTCTTTATTGGCGGGGAGATGGGTATCGGGAATACCACGTCTGCGGCTGCTTTGGCCAGCGCCCTGATGCGCAAGGCTCCAGAGCTGTTGGCGGGTCCAGGGGCCGGGCTGGATCCAGTGGGGGTGGCGCGCAAGGTGGCCGTGATCGAGGAGTCACTGACCAGGCATCGACATGTGTTGAACAATCCGGTGGAGATGTTGATTGCTCTGGGTGGTTTTGAAATCGTTGCCCTGGTGGGGGCTTTCATTGCGGCTGCCCAGCGTAGAATTCCGGTCCTGGTCGATGGGTTCATTGCCTCGGTTGCGGCATTATACGCCACCCGGTTGCGGGGAGATGTGCGACCCTGGTTGTTGTTTGCCCATGAATCGGCAGAACCAGGACACCGTTTGGTTCTGGATGAGATGCAGGCTGCCCCCTTGCTGCGTCTGGGCATGCGTTTGGGAGAGGCCAGCGGGGCAGCAGTGGCCGTTCCGGTTTTGCGTCTTGCGTGTGCGCTGCATCGCGAGATGGCGACCTTTGCCGAGGCCGGGATTTCAGCCGGGTGAGTATTGGTTCTTTGTGGCGTCCCATGCGTATAGCCTTGGGGCTGTTGACACGCATTCCGGTTGGCCATGGTGTGTCGGATGCGGATACAGTGGAGTTGGGGCGGTCTGTATTGTTTTATCCGTTGGTGGGTGTGGTGATCGGGCTGGCCCTGGCTGGCGTGGCCTGGAGCATGCCAGCCCGTCTGGATACCGGGTTGCAAGCAGCACTGTTGTTGAGCGTGTGGGTCGGTTTGACCGGTGGCATGCATCTGGAGGGGTTGGCCGATACGGCAGATGGCTGGATTGGGGGAATGGGGAATCCGAGCCGTGCCCTGGCCATATTGAAGGATCCTCATTGCGGTCCTTTTGGGGTGATGGCCCTGCTGTTGCTGCTGCTTCTCAAGTGGAACGGGCTGCGGGTGGTACTGGAAAGTGCGGATTGGGGGGTGTTGCTGGTAGCGCCCTTGTTGGGACGGGCGGGTATCGTGGTGCTGTTTATGACTTTACCTTATGCGCGACCGGGTGGCATGGGGGAGGAGGCAGCACGTGCTGTGCCGCGTTCAGGCGGTTGGAGTGTGTGTCTGGTCAGTATCGTATCGGCGGTGCTGTTGGGGTGTGGATGGATGGTTGTGGGTGGTTGGGTTGTGGTTTTGTGGCGGTTGCGCGCTTCCTGGTTGGACCGCTTTGGTGGCACCACCGGAGATACGGCTGGGGCTGCCTGTGAGTTGCTTGAGACGGTTGTATTGACGGCATGGCTGCTTTGAAGAGGGAACACGGTCATCATGGCGCGATTCGGGTTGCGTAGCCTGGTTTGGAGCGGTTGCTTGGTCGTGCTGCTGCTTTGTCCGTTCACAGGGTGGGCGGATGACTCCAGTGTCGAGGCGCAACTGCGGCGTTATGTCACAGTGCCGTTGGAGGCGGACCTGAGTGGTCTGGATCAGGCCGAGCAGCAGATGCTTCCTTTGTTGGCAGATGCCGCGCGTGCCATGGATGCGGTTTTCTGGCAGCAGAGTCTGGGGGATCCCGAGTTGCTGTTTGCCATTCCCTGGACCATGGCCATGCGTCAATTGTTGGCGATTCATTTTGGTCCCTGGGATCGCATGGAGAACAATCGTCCTCTGTTGACCGGGATTGCCCACAAACCGGAAGGTGCCCGTTTTTACCCACCGGATGTGACGCGCGCAGCCTTGGAGCGTGCCGTACAAATGCAGCCGGCCTTGAAGGATCCGTATACCGTGGTGCGTCGTGATGCGGCGGGAGGATTGACGGCTCTCCCTTATCATCAAGCCTATGCTCCGTGGCATCAGCGGGCTGCGGATCGTTTGCACAAGGCTGCGGCTCTGTCCACGGATCCGGCGTTGGCGCGTTATCTCACCTTGCGTGCAGAGGCGTTGTTGAATGATCAGTACCGGGCGAGTGATCAAGCCTGGATGGAGATGAAGGAGAATCGTCTGGATCTGATCATCGGTCCCATTGAAACGTATGAAGATGGCCTGTTGGGGGTCAAGACCGCTCATGAGGGGCTGTTGCTGATCAAGGATCGGGTGTGGGAGCGGCGTTTGGCCCGTCAGACAGCACGTCTGGCCACCTATCAGGCACGTTTGCCTGTTCCGGAGATTTATCGTGCAGAGCAGCCTGGTGCGGAATCGGATCTGGGGGTGTATGACGTACTGTTGATGACCGGAGATGCTGCTGCCACCCGTCCGATTGCCATCAATCTGCCGAATGATGAACAGGTGCAATTGGAGAAAGGGTCCAGACGGTTGCAATTGCGTAATGCCATGCACGCGAAATTTGACAAGATTCTTTTGCCCATTGCCAGGCTGTTGCTTGATCCGGAGCAGCTGTGTCGGGTCACCTTTGAGGCATTGTTTGTGAATACTTTGTTTCACGAGGTGGCGCACGGTTTGGGGATCAAGAAGACCATCTCCGGGGTACACGAGAGCGGGACCGTAAACGATGCCTTGAAGGAGGATGCCTGGATGATGGAAGAGGGCAAAGCCGATGCTTTGGCCTTATGGCTGGGGGATCAGGATGGCCAGTTGGAGGCACATGATCCTGGGCCGGATGTTGAGGTGATTCCTCAAGAGAACCGTTATTTAACTGAATTTGTTTCGATTTTGCGTGCGATCCGGTTTGGTCCTGGCAGCGCCCACGCCCGTGCCAATTTGATTCGATTCAATTTTCTGCGTGAGGCCGGGGCTTTTGAACGGGATGATTGGGGTTATTATCGTGTCAATATTCCTCGCATGCGTGTGGCCTCCCAGGAGTTGGCCAGGCGCATCCTGATGGTACAGGGGAATGGGGATCTGGCTGGGGTGCGGGAGCTGGAGCGTCATTTCGGGGTGTTGACTGCGGATTTGTTGGTCGATCTGCGGCGAATCGAGGAGCAGACCATTCCTGTGGATGTGGTGTTTCAACCCGTGCGATCAAGGCTCCTGGGCGGGCAGAGTGACGAGGTCAGCCAGACGCAGTAGATCGGTTTTGCCATTGGCGTTCAGGGGGAGTTGGGCCAGTCTTTGGAGGTGGCGCGGCACCATGTAGGGGGGAAGCCGTGTTGCACAGCCACTCAGGATTTCGGCATCGCTTCGTTTTGAGCCGCAGACAAAACCGATGACACAAGTGACATTATCCGCAGAGACCGGCCACCCGACTACAGCCACCTGATCGCTGGCGGCGACTTGTCTCAAAACATGTTCGATTTCTGCCAGTTCCACCCGATAGCCACGAATTTTGAGTTGTCGGTCCACCCGATCCAGATGGTGATAACCAATCCCGTCTTGCCAGAGCACCAGATCACCGGTTTTATACCAACGGCTGGTTGTGCCAGAGTTGTTCATCTGTTCAAAATAGCTGCGGTCGGTTTCTTGGGGATTGTTCCAGTATCCTGGGGTGACCTGGGAACCGGAGAGGCAGAGTTCGCCGCGCATGCCATCCAGTGGGGTTACCAGTTCTCCATCGACCAGCAGGGCTGCGGATTGACCGGGATAGGGGAGTCCAATCGGCACTACCCCATTGAGGCATTCTGTTTCTGAGCGTGCTGGATTCCAAAAATAACCGGTAACGCAGATGGTGCCTTCGGTTGGGCCGTAGCTGTTGTCGATGGTGGCATTCGAGGCAGCCTGCTGCCAAAGTCGTGCGGCCTCCAGGGTCAATCGTTCGCCGCCAAAGATGCACCAGCGCAATGAAGGCAGCGAACCTGGACGCAATTGATAGAGCCGTTGCATGAAGTAAATCACTGCCGGTACGGATTCCCAGAAGGTCAGGGCATGCTCTTTAATGAAGGATGCCGGGGCCATGCGCATGGCTTCTGGAATCGGATAGAGTGTTGCACCTGCGGCCCAGCAGACGAATTGGTCATAGACCGAGGCATCGAAGGTGAGATCGCTGTGTTGGGAGAAACGCTCTTCACAGGTGGGTTGATAGCGTGTCAGCATGCCGGACACAAAGGCATTGACATTATCGTGAGAGACCATGACCCCTTTGGGTACGCCTGTGCTGCCAGAGGTGAAGAGCAGATAGGCAATCGGATCGTGAGATGTTTTGGGGGCCAGGATGTGGGCAGGTTGGGAGAAGAGTTCATCCTGGGCGATAAACCTGTGTGTTTGCAAGGATCCGGTCCAGTCAGGCCGGGTGGGATGATCGGGCAGCAACACGATGAGCGGGTTGGGAACCTGTTGCAACAGTTCTTGGGCTTCGGGTGTGCAGCGGGCATCGAGGATCAGCAGTTTGACCTCTGAAAGCGTGATGATGTGACGGTTGCGGGCTACCGGAAAGTGGGGATTGAGAGGAACATAGCCTTTGCCAGCATACAGGATGGCCAAAATCGACGCATAGGCGGTCAGGGAGCGATATCCGAACATGGCCACGGTGGGGTGGGGTGGATCCGGATGGTGGCGGTCGATGGCGGATGCGAGTTGTTGAACCTGTTGGAGCAGCTCTGCATAGGTATGATGACAATTGGCTGCAAACAGGGCGGGACGCGCACTGTATTGGAGCGCGCTATTGTGAAACCAGTGGGCAATGTTGGTGTGCATCAGAGGCGTATGCCAAAAATGGCCAAGAAGAAGGTGGTATCTTGCATGAATGCCGAAGAGGAGTGGTCCCAAATGCGCAGCAGGGCAAAAAAGATCCAGACTCCGGCGATTTTGCGCAGTGTCACCCAGATGGAATGTTGCACATGGGGTTGGCCGCGTTGATTCTGCTCTCGCAAGATGCTGACAAAGATGGCCAGACCCAATACAAAGGAATAAAACAGATAGGAGGAGAAGCGGGCAAACGACGGCAAATTACCGGTGATCATCAATAGATCAAAATGTTGCAATACATGATAATAAAGGTTGCCCAGGCAGGCTGATGCCATGGTGGCGGCAAAGATGCGCAGTTTTGGGTGGTGTTTGAAGACGGCCAGATAGACTGGAAAGAAAAAGAAATCGACCAATAACTCTTTGAAGTAAAAATAATATCGATTCCAGAAGTCGATCAGGGTTCTGGCCAGTAGCGGTTTGTAGGTATTGCGGAACAGGTTGAAGCCAAACAGTCGCAGACAGCCGATGATCAAGTGGCCGGTAATGGCCAGTTGGGTGGTTTCATAGACCATGTCCACGATGAGGCTGCCCCAGATCGTGACTGGTCCTGGCATATGCAGGGTGCTGATGGCAATCAGTTCAGAGATATGGTGCAGTCGGAAGAGTGGTTCGGCATCGACCGCGGTGCTGAAGAAAGCGGCATCGACGACGGTCAGGGCCAGTTCCCAGATGGAGGCCAACAGCAAGAGTTTCAGACCCGCCAGTTGAATCCTGGCCAACTCCAGCCGGTCAGTAGAGCGTTTGGAATTCAGATAGTCCAATCCTTTGCCATAGGGCACCTGACTGGAGCCGAGATAGGGCAGGCAGTAAATGAGATGTTCGACAAATCCTTGTTGTTTGATGGTGCCGCGTTTGCCTGAGTAGAGCATGAAGCCGATGCGCCAGATCAAAAAGGCGAAAAAGACAAGACATGCGGTCAGGTTGAGTGCGAGCATCCGGGATGGATCGCGGCGTGCCTCGGCTGGGAAGAGAAACATCAGGCCGATACCGACCCACAGCAGGGCATGCAGAAACAGTTGCGGATGATTCTTGATGATTTTCGGGAGTTTTGCGAACGATTTGGCGATGCGATAGAACAGATAGAGAAATCCAACGATCATCAAGGTGTCAAAGGCAAACCAGAAGGGAGAGGTGACTTGCAGCTGGTTCAATTTTTTGAACAGAAACAGTCCACCTCCACCCACGGTCATGATCCATGTGCGATGTTGAGGAAAGATCTGCGCCAGTACCATGAGTGGCACCAGAAACAGATATTCGGTCTGAAAAAGGATGAGTAATACAATTAACCATAGGGAAAAATTGCCGACTGAAGTTATTGACCATGCATGAAGAGAGGGTTCTTCATGAAATTGGGTCAGACGACGGACCTGATTCTGAAGAGTCATTGCTTATATCTGTCAATCAGATCGAGGATTTTCTGAATGGATTCGAGATCGACCGGATCGACTCCGGTTTCGGAGAAGTCGATACCGAAGCGCGACTCCAGGAAGGCGATGATCTCCAGCATGGCCAAAGAGTCGATCAGACCGGATTTGATCAATCCGTCGTTATCCGTGATGCGATCCATGGGCAGATCTGGGCGTTTGATGGTTGCCAGAAATTGGATCAGTAGGTCTCGATTGGAGTGAGTCACTCTAAACCCCTATATTTTGTTGCTTGGTTTATCTTCTCTGTGGCCTTGGAACCTGCCCTGTCTACAAAAATGCCTCATTTTTTGTACGGATTCAAGGTCTGGTTGTGCGTGTCGTGCCGGGAGCGGGTGATGAGATTTTTTTTTGCATTTTATGGAAGATCAGAGAGGGTGGGGTGGTGCAGTTGTGCAGCCAGAGCATTGATTTCACGTTTGAGTTCAGTGATATGCGCCTCATGTTTCACGGTCAGGAGGGTCAGGCGCTCCAGATCTTCGACTTTTTTACGATCCGAGACATCGATGAAGGTTCCGACCAGTCCGCCTGGTGTGCCGTCGGCACGGCGGAACCCGGAAACGAAATACAAGGTGTCGTGCATTTTGCCGTCTGCAAAGGGGATGGGCATTTCCCGTTGGACCGAGGTGGCCTGATGAATCACCATTTCGTCTTCGTTTTGATAAGCGATGCGGTCTGCTTCGGGCAGGTATTCCAGATCGAGCACCCGTTTACCGATGAGATCCTGTCTGTGCACGGCGAATGTCTCCTCGTAGGCCCGGTTGAAACCAAGAAACCGGGTATCCGCACCTTTGTAAAAGACCGGATAGGGAATGGTATCGATCAGGGCTTGTTGAAATGCCGACTGATCGCGCAGAGCCATTTCCGTTTGTTTGCGTAACGTAATATCGCGCAGAACCACAACGGTTCCGATCAACCGGTCATTCTGGAACATGGGGGTGATGGCATATTCGAGGGGGATGGATGCACCCTCCTTGTGGATGGCATATCGTTCGCGATTGGTTGATTTTTCTTTCTCCATCAACTGTTCCCATGAGGTCAGATCGGGCATCAGGGTGGTGATGGAGTGATGAATCAATTCGCTGCTGGAATAGCCGAACATCATTTCGATGCGTGGATTGGTCAAGGTGATGTGGCCAGCCGCATCCAATACCAACATGCCATCTGGAGCGGATTCGATGATGCCGCGATACCAGGCTTCGGTGACGATGATGCGTTGTTGTCGGGCTGCCAGTTCGATGGTTTGTTCTTCCAGTTTGGCTGCCTGGCTTTGGGTTTCTTCCAGCAGGCGGGCGGTTTTGTTGCTGCGATCCAGGATTTCCAGACTCACGGCCAGGATTGGCAGGAGGTGGTCGAGCAGGCTTTGTTTATCGTTGTTGTATGGGGTCAAGGTGGCCAGTTCCACGACCGCCAGCAATTGGCGGTTGCGCAGGATCGGAATGATCACGATGCTGCGGGGCGGACTGGTTCCCAGCCCGGATTGAATGCGTATATACTCTGCGGGAGGATTGTGCAGTATGATGAGTTGTTGTTCCCGTGCGCATTGACCGACCAGACCCTGACCGATAGCGATAGAGGTTTGCGGATTGGGTTGATTCAGATGGGCATAACCGGCGAGCAGGTGTAACTGTTGGGAGGTCTCATCCCAGAGGTAGAACGCACCATGCCCCAGTTGAATCACCGGAGCTGTTTTTGAGAAGAATTTTTGTGCCAGATCGGGCATGGTGGAGGCCATTTGCAAGGCGCCGGAGATTTCCGCGCTGTGACTTTTGATCCAGCGTTGAGTTTCCATTTGGCGGGCTTCTGTTTGCAGCACGGTGATGGCTCGGGCCAGTTCTCCGAGTTCATTGGGGGCATCGGCATGGGGTATGGGATGATCCAGATGGCCCTGTGAGAGGACCACGACGGCATCGCGGATGTGATTGAGGGGGCGACGGATGGAGTGGCCGACCAGGATTCCGCACAGGATACCTGACAGCAAGCCACTTGTCACCAACAAGCCGGTCAGCCACAAACCGTGTTGGGCGATGTGTTGTGCTTTCTGAGCCACCTCTTTGGCTGCCTGTTCCTTGATTTGGATCATTTGGGTCAGTTTGGCGGTTGCGTGAATCCCAACATCCTGAAATTTATGAGAGGCAACAAGGATTTGTGCTTCTGGAATCTGATTGGCATTGAGCAGCAGCAGTGCCTTGTCCACTTCGCGCATATAGGCAGCCAGGGCCTCTTCATAGTGAGCCAGCGATGTCTGATTTTCGTCCTGGATGAGTCGGGTACGGATGTCATCGATATTTTTTGGGAGTTGTGAGCGGACTTGGGAGAGCTGTTTCAGCGCCAGTTCCCGTCCTTCGGCATCGGTGGCAATGATGGCCTGACGCAGGGTGCGGCCAATCAGTGTGTAATTCAGTTGAGCATCCTTTGCTTTGGAGAGTCCCATCATGCCTTTATCGTGGATCAGTTGGATGCTGTCATTCAGGATGGTCTGGTTATGCAGGCTGTCCAGTCCGATTCCCAGGATGATCAGCAGCAAACTGATGAATCCAAAGATCAGTTTGACTTTGAGCGTTTGTCTTTCCAGGGCGGCAAGCAATAAATGCATGGTTTGTTTGGTTCCGTGGATGGGTTCAGGCAAGGGGTATTGGGAGCATGATGGCTCCCATGGACCACTTTACAAGCAATGGTGCGGTGCATAAAGAGATGCGGGTATTTTTTATGGATTTTATGGATATTCCCTCTGTGCCAATGATAAGCGAGACACTGACCCCCCAATCAATTAGGAGTAGAGGGCGGGGAGGAGACGATTTCATGGGAGTGTTCGAGGTGGGCATGGCACAACGATTGCGGTTGCGTTCGTCACGGGGGGAAACCGCCGGTTCTGACCATCGACCGTCACGCCCTCCGGATCGCTTTTCCCACTCCCCCTGTTATGGCTCCTGGACCGGAGTCGTCCCCCCATTCCAGCCTACGGATGCAACGCATGGATTACAGTATCTCGACCGAATCCCCCCAGATGGAGATCACCACCTCGCGGCAGATGCTCGCCTGGTTGGACGAGCAACGTCTCTCCATCGCTCTGACCACCTATCAGATCGGCAAGCTCTTCCTGATCGGTTTGAAGGAGAACGGTAACCTGTCGATCTTTGAGCGTACGTTCAACCGCTGCATGGGGATGTGTGCCACGGAGAACGGTTTCTACCTGAGCAGTCTCTATCAGGTGTGGCGTTTCGAGAATCTGTTCCGGTTTGGGGAACGGCAGGATGGGTATGACCGGCTTTATGTGCCCCAGGTGGGGTATACCACCGGGGATCTGGATATTCATGACATGGCGGTGGATGGCGCGGGGCGTCTGGTCTTCGTCAACACCCTGTTCGGCTGTCTGGCCACCTTGAGCCAGACCCACAGTTTCAAGCCCTTGTGGCGTCCGCCCTTCATCAGCAAACTCGCCGCAGAGGATCGTTGCCATCTCAACGGGTTGGCCATGAAGGATGGCGCTTCGGCCTTTGTGACCATCGTTGGCGAGTCGGATGTGGCCGACGGCTGGCGCGAGTTGCGTTCCGGCGGTGGGATCGTGATGGATGTGGCCAGCAATGAGATCATCGCCCGTGGACTCTCCATGCCCCACTCCCCACGCTGGTATAATGGGCGACTCTGGTTGCTCAATGCCGGTTCCGGGGAGTTCGGCTACATCGAACCGGAGAGCGGACGATTCGAGCCGGTGACCTTCTGTGCCGGTTATCTGCGCGGGTTGCACTTTCATGGGGATTTTGCCCTGGTGGGAACCTCGCTGCCGCGCCACAACCGGACCTTCTCCGGTCTGCCGCTCGATGCGATGCTCCAGGCCCGGAACGCCCAGCCGCGTTGCGGGATCCAGGTGATTGATCTGCGCACCGGTGACGCAGTACACTGGCTGCGGTTTGAAGGGATGTTGAACGAGATCTACGATGTCATCACCCTTCCAGGGGTTCGGACCCCGATGGCACTGGGTTTCAAGACCGATGAGATCCGTCGCGTGATCAGTCTGGATCTGTCGTAACCCTGTTTGGATATGGAGGATGACTTGGCGCGGGCCGGGGTGAAATTCAAAAAGTCACCCCCGCGTTACCCCAAACGAAAAAGCCACTCTTGCGAGTGGCTCTATCTTCTTGATTGGCGCGCTCGGAAGGATTCGAACCTCCGGCCTATTGGTTCGTAGCCAATTGCTCTATCCGGGCTGAGCTACGAGCGCATACTGTGGAACTGGTGGGCAGTTATAATCCGTGACGTGGCAAAGGTCAAGCGGCAAAATACAAAATTTTCCATACCCACTGTGGGCAGGGGGTTTGTTTGGAACGGATGATGCGGTCATGAAAGCGATCTGGGTGATTGCCTGGCGGGGGATACGCGGTGCGTATCGGGATTTTCTGGCTTTTGGTTGGGCCGTTTTGTTGACAGTGGCCACGACTGCCGGGGTGGTGGCCACGGCGCACGCTTTGCGCATCGGGGTGGATCAGGAGAGCCGGGCCATGTTGGCAGCGGATGTGCGGCTGGAATCCATGCATCCGTTTACGGACCAGATGCGGGCATTTTTGCATCAACCCGGATGGCGGGTGGCGGAAAATCTCGAATTCACTGCCATGGTGCGGGCAGATGACCCGGAGCGGGTGGTGCTGGTGGAGGTTCTGGCCGCAGCACCGGAACATCCGGTGCGTGGTGAATTGTTGTTGGCCTCCGGGAAGCCATTGAGTGTGGCCCTGCATGAAGATGGTGCTGTCGTGGAGTCGGGGGTGTTGGAGCGTCTTGGCAGCTCCGCCCATCCTGTATTGCAACTGGGTCAGGCCCGTGTGCGCGTGACGGATCGGTTGCTCAAGGAACCGGATCGTGTCGTTCGTTTTTTTCGTTGGGGACCGCGCCTGATCATTTCCAGGGCGCGCGCTCTGGAGACCGGTCTGTTGGGTTTTGGCAGCCGGGTGCAGCATGTGGCCCTGGTGCGTCTGCCCGAGGAGGAGAAACTTTCCACTGTGGTCCGACAGTTGGAGCAGTTGGCTGCCGGATCATCCGTGCGGGTCGTTACTCCGGCAGAGAGTTTGATGGCCTCGCGTCGTTTTATCGACCGGTTTGCCATTTTTTTGCATCTGATGACCCTCTTGACTTTGTTGACCGGAGGATATGCCATGGCTGGAGCCATGGCCGCCCACGCCCGGGAAAACCGGAACCAGCTTGCCATCCTGCGCTCTCTCGGGGCTGCACATCGTACGGTGATGGGGATCTTTCTGTTGCGCGTTCTGATGGTTGCTGCACCTGCTTCCGTGGGTGGAGCGGGCATCGGGATACTGTTTCCTCTGCTGTTGGGTGTGTGGCCGGTGGATTGGCCACGCATGGCTCTGTGGCCGATAGCACTGTCCGGGGTTGGTTTTGGTGTGCTGGTGGCGCTGATCAGCTCATTCGGTGCCTTCTGGAGTACCCGGAGTGTCCAACCGGGCATGTTGTTCCGCTCTGTGGAGTGGGATGGGGGGCTGGAGTGGATCCATTGGAAGTGGCGCTGGGGGGTGCCCATAGGCATGACCGGTCTGGCTGCCGGGTTGTTGGGGTGGCAGGCCGGATGGAAAGGGGGTGGGTTGTTGGCTGTTGGGGTTCTGTGTTCTTTTGCATTGTTGGCTCTGGTGGCCAGAGGCGCTGTAGCACTGTTGCACCTTTGGCAACCATCCCATCCAGTATGGCGTCAGGCAGTGCGTTCGGTGACGGCGCGCGGGGCAGGCACCATGGGATCACTGGTCTCGGTGGGATTGGGGGTGGGGGTTTTATGTGCGGTTCTGTTTGTGGAATACAACCTGGACCGTCAATTGGTGTCCCGTCTGCCTGGTCGCGTGCCAGGTCTGTTCCTGATCGATGTGCAACCGGATCAGGAGCAGCCGTTGCAGCAACTGGCCGCCCGTTTCCCGGTGGATGCGTTGCGGTTGACGCCTGTGGTGCGTGGTCGGCTCAAGGGCATCAAAGGGATGCCGGTGACTCCCGAGTGGTTGCAGAGCCATCCCCAGGCATGGCGCTTCCAGCGTGAATATGTATTGACCTGGGCACAAGAGGTGCCGGTGGGCAATCGGGTGATCCGTGGTCAGTGGTGGAGTCGTCCCCAGGCCCTTGAGGCCAGTGTGGAACGGGAGATGGCGCAGGCGTTGAACCTGCAATTGGGTGATACCCTGACCTTTGACATTCTGGGTACGGAGATCCAGGTTCCCGTCACTTCCATTCGGGATCTGCGTTGGTCAGACATGGGGTTGAATTTCTTTGTCATATTCTCGCCTGCCGTGTTGGCGGGTGCGCCCTATTCCAATCTGGCCACTCTGGTGATCGCTCCGGAGCAGGAGGAGTCGTTGCGGGCTGTCTTGGTGACGCACTTCCCCAATGTGTCGGTGATCTCTGCGCGTCAGGTGCTGCTTCAGGCGCGTATGTTGCTCGAACAGTTGATCGGGGCGATTCGACTGGCTGGAGGTCTGGCCATGGTTGCCGGGTTGACGGCTCTGGCTGTGAGTGTCACCTTGATGCGACGGCGGCGTGTTAGGGATGCGGCCATCCGACGGCTGCTGGGAGCAACACGGCAGGATCTCACCCGTGTGGCGTGGGCCGAATCCTGGTTGATCGGTGGTATTGCCACGTTTGCCGGGTTGTTGGTGGGGCATGGCGTGACCTCTGGGGTGATCACGGTGTTGTTCGATGATTCCAGGGAGTGGTTGCCTGTGGCAACAGTGGGGATCTGGCTGGGCGGGTCGGTTCTGGTGGCGGCCATCGGTTATGCCGCAACGCGGCGCGATCTGGATCAACCCATACTCCGGGCACTGCACACATCGGTTTGAGGTATCATCAACTGGGTGCGGCCTTTTTCATCAGAATGGAGCCGTCTTCGGTATGGAAGATGATTTTGCGGCTGTAATCCCCTCCCATGTCCGAGGCAATGATGGGAATGTTCTCCCGGGCCAGATAGTCCACTGCCACCTCGATGTTCCGTTCCCCCACGTTCAACAGGCCTGAGGTGCTTTTGATCACCGCTCCGCCCCCAAACACCTTGGCCACGATATTCCGGCGTTGACATCCCATTTCATCCAGGCGTTCGATCAGTTTGGCAATGGCAATGTTGCCGAATTTGGGGGAGGGCAGGCCATCACCGTTCCACAGCGGCAGTTTGTAATGGTTCATGCCGCCCTCTTTGCGCACCCGGTCCCACAGACAGACCGCAATGCACGAACCCAGTACCGTGGTAATGATATAAGCCCCGTTTTGCGCAAACAGTGCGCCGGGCATCAGAAAGGGCTTGGATGGGTCGCTGCCGGTTGTGGTCATGGATCAGAAAGCCTCAGCTCCATCATCGTCGCCAAACAGAAACTCATTGCCATCGACTGAAAAGGCATCGGCTTCTGCATCCGATGGCAGTTCTGGAACCGAAATGGTAAAGGTTGCACCGCTCCCTTCCTGTGAATTGACCGAGACCGTACCCTGCATCAGATCCAGCACGGCTTGCGTAATGGACAGACCCAGACCATGTCCCTTGTGGCTTTTGCGCATGCCCGATTCACCCTGCACGAAACGGTCAAACAGGCGATGCAGTTGGCTCATGTCGATGCCGACACCGGTATCGGAGACGGTCAAGGTCAACAGATCATCCAGTTGGGCGGCCTGAATGGTGATCAGACCCTCTTCGCGGTTGAATTCGATGGCGTTCGAGAGCAGATTGGTGAAGACCAGACGTAACCGCTCGGCATCGGTTTTGAAGAGCAGACGGTTGCGTTCATCACCTTGGGGCGTGAACTCAATGGTCAGCCGTTTATCCTGGATCAGGTGTTGGAACGACTCAATTGTGCTTAAGATCAAGGTGTTGATATCCACCATGGAGACCTGGAGCGTGGTTTCGCCAGACTCCAGTTCGGCTGCTGCAAAAATGTTGCGCAGTTGAAAATCCAGGCTGAATGCTTCGTTGTAAATCAGTGCTGCGGCATTGGTCACCATGGCCGGATCAGAACTGGCAGAAACAAGCTGTTGTGAAAGGCCGAGAATGCATGATAATGGATTGTTTATTTCGTTCTTCATATGTGAAACGAAATTGCTTTTGACTTGTTCTGACAACTGAAGTTTGTGATTGACATCCTCCAGTTTTTTGCTGATCATCTTGACATCGTACAGGGCCTGTTTGGTCTGGTCGAACCGTTTTTTCAATTCGGCAATGAGTTCATCGTCGCTTAACATATCCATGATTCAGGTCTCCAACGAGTTTTTTTTGATGCGGAAAAAAGATGACACAGCATACACCAGAAAATCGCTAAGTGCCAGCATTGCCGGACTTGAAAAAAGTTTGAGGCGGGTGTATTATCTGAAGAATAATCCCATCCGTCGAGAGGATACAATGTATATCAAGATAATTTCAGGTGGGCAAACCGGTGTGGACCGGGCAGCATTGGATTTCGCCATGGCCCATGGGATGCCGGTGGGTGGGTGGTGTCCCAAGGGGCGCAAAGCCGATGACGGGCCGATTGAGGCGCACTATCCATTGCGCGAAACACCACGCTCCGAGTATCGACAGCGTACGTTCTGGAACATGCGGGATTGCGATGGTGCCTTGATCTTTTATCGAGGGGAGTTGACCGGCGGGACATTGCTCACCGTTCAACTGGCGCGTTCGATGAAGAAGGTGCATCGTTTGGTGCATCTGAACCGCAACGCGGATCTGGAGGAGATGCGCACCTGGTTGTATGGCCAACGTATCCGGATTCTGAACGTCGCCGGTCCGCGTGAACGGGGCAATCGGGGCATTTACAGTCAGACCGTGGCTTTTTTGGATGCCTTGTTCGGCGGGAGAGAGGTTTGGATCCCGTTGGAGGTCATTTCGGTTGCCGAACCGCCATTGCCCCACTGTGACCAGGACCGGTGCGGGTAGCGACCTCATCTGTTTTTTCTGTCGGGTGTCATGACTTGCTGAATCAAAAGCAGTTGTTCTATCATGACGGCATGTTGATGCAACCGTTTGCACCTCATGACCCGTGAGACAGGGGCAGGGATTGGGACGCGACCTGGGAATGGCTGAATTGTCGAGTACAGATACCGATTATCTGGTTTTCACCTTGAACCAGCGGCGTTATGGGGTGGCGCATCATGCGGTGATGTCGATTCTCGATCTGCCGGGGTATACGGTCATGCCGGGCATGCCTCCCGAAGTGCGTGGATTGATGGTGTATCAGGGGGAGAGCATTCCGTTGTTCGATTTGCGCGTCTGTTTCGGGGAGTCCACCCGGCTGCAAGAGACCCAGGAGCTGGTCCAGACCATGCTGTTGCGCAAACAGGATCATATCAACTGGGTCTTACAGTTGAAACAGGAGGTGTTCGGCAACAAACCGATCACTGTGCAGATGAACCCGGATCTGTGTGCCTTTGGCCAGTGGTACAAAACCTTCAAGACCGACAATCTGAATCTGAATGCCCATATGCAATATTTTGACGATCCCCATCGTCAGATTCATCAGGTTGCCGTGGATGCTGCCCGTCTGTTGGAAGCCGGACGGGCGGACGAAGCGCGTCATTTGATCCACATGACCGAAGGGGGATTGTTGATGCGCCTGATTGAGTTGTTTGATGGGGTCAAGGAGCAGATTCGTTTGTATCTGTTGGAGTATGTGATCGTCTTCAATGTCGGTGGGGTCCGTTTTGCCATGGCGACCGACAAGATCAATTTTTTTGGTCGTTTGCTCAAGATCGAAAAGAATCTCTCTGCCGATCTGGAAAACAATCGGTTTGACTTCATTGCTGCGGTTGGTCATCCAAAGCGTGATGCGCGTACGGTGGACACACCGATTCTGTTGTTGGACATGCACCGTTTCATGGTGCGTTATCCCTTTTTGCGTACAGTGTGAAACCGGGAAAACCGGTCGAAGTCTGACTCCGACTTCGACCGGAAAGCGTTGCGGATCAAGCCAGTCCCGATGCCCGGGCAAAACGTTGCGCGCCCTGGGTGACGGCCTTGGCCAGCGACTCCTGGTGGTAGGGTTGCTGGAGCATTTGTTCTTCTTCGCGGTTGGAGAGAAAGGCCATCTCGACCAGTACCGACGGGATGTCAGGTGCCTTGAGGACGGCAAAACCGGCCTGTTTGATGGTTTTGAAATGGAGTGACAAAGGGGGGGTGTTGGAGATCGATGCCAGCAGGTTGTTGCCCAGCAGCAAGGAGCGATTCAAGGAGTCGCGTTGCGACAGATCCATCAAAATACCCTTGACCTCCTGATCCGCCACTTCATCCAGATCAACGCCACCTATCAGATCCACGTTGTTCTCCCGGCGTTCCAGCAGACGGATGGCCTTGTCCGGTGAGGGTTTGCCCCGTTCGGAAAGACAGTAGACCGAGGCGCCACGGGCAGAACTGACGTGAAAGGCGTCGGCATGCAGACTGATGAACAGATCAGCCTGGTATTTGCGCGCCAGAGAGACCCTTTGGTTGAGGGGTACGAAATAGTCGCCTGTCCGGGTCAGACGGGCCGTGAAACCGGGAACGGCATTGATGGCATTGGCGACCCGATTGGCCACAGCCAGGGTGACCTCTTTTTCCATCAACCCGCTGCGACCGATGGCTCCTGGATCTTCACCCCCATGGCCCGGATCAATGGCAATCACCACGCCACGTTTGGAGGTGCGATTGAACGACTCCATGGCGGCATGCGCCACGGAAGTCGGGAGACAAATGCTGCCCACGGTCATGGCCATGGCCTTCAACATCGTGCGCCGATCAAACATAGCCCTCTGCTCTCCTTTATTCAGATTTTTTTGGTGAATCTTGAGAAGTAATCACTAAGTCTTTATCTATCAACATTCTAGTAGAGTAGGCCCCGTTGTTGTTCCGGGTTGGGCATATTGCAAGCAAATCCTGTACCGGACTCGGAGCCGGATTTTTTGACACCATCCGGTCAGAAATCGTGTGCCAGGGTTAGCTGTCCGGGTTGTGATATGGTATCTTCGGCCATTGAATGCATCTTCATGAGCAGAACAGTCAGCAATCCGGGAGGAGTCCATGTCCACGGAGGATCCAGAAGAGATCGCCAAGTTTGAACGGATGGCCAGTGAATGGTGGGATCCGGATGGCAAGTTCAGGCCTTTGCATCGCATCAATCCATTGCGTACCGAATACATACGGCAACGGGTGCAGGCGGCGGGCTGGGGGTTGGAAGGGTTGGAAGTGCTGGATATCGGATGTGGGGGCGGGATCCTGTCCGAATCCATCGATGGCCTCGGTGCCCGGGTAACCGCCATCGACCGTTCCGAAACCATTATCGGCGTGGCACGTGCTCACCAGAAGGAGAGCGGTTCCCAGGTGAACTATCGGGTGCAGAGTCTGGCCGAGTTGGCTCAGGAGCGCCCTGCTGGCTTTGATGTGGTGATGGCCATGGAGGTTCTGGAGCACGTACCGGATGTGCCCACCTTCCTGATCGAGTGTGCCACCCTGCTCAAGCCGGGCGGGTTGTTTTTCTTTGCCACACTCAACAAGACGGTTCAGGCGTGGTTGCTGGCCATTGTCGGAGCCGAATACGTGCTGCGCTGGTTGCCCAAGGGCACACATCAGTATGACAAGTTCATTCGTCCTTCGGATTTGGGACGCTGGCTGCGCCAGTGCGGCATCAGCATGCGGGATGTGACCGGAATGCGCTATCTCCCCTTGCAGGATGGCTGGGAGTTGGCCGTGGGCAAGGCCGAGGTCAATTATTTGGGCTACGGGGTGCGGCTGGCGGATCTGCGGGTGTCAGAGTGATGCGCCGTTTCAGTTTGCCCTGGGCAGAGAAAAAGAGCAGTTGACCCGCTCCCTGCGGCTGTTCGATCCAGATGACTGCACCCGCATCCATGCCCACCACCTGTGCAACCTGCGCATTGGTGGGCAGATGCAGGGTCTCTTCGATGGGTAGGGTGGGATCAGGGGTTGGGGCGGGGTTGTGCGCAGAGGTGGTTCGATCATGCAGCCGGGCCACCAGCGCCCCCAATCCGACCAGGATCATGACTGCTCCGAAAATGACGAAAAATTTGACTGCCCGCATTGCCGCTCACTCCCAATAAGCCATGAATGGTCACTCCACACCCTGCGAGTCGCGTCTGATCACGATTCCCGCTCCTTTGGCCGGTGAACGGCTCGACCGGGCATTGGCCCAGGCTGATCCGGAATTGAGCCGGGCAGCCATCCAACGGTTGCTCAAAGAGGGGGCTGTCACACGCCTGGACGGATCCTTGCCCCAGGCCGATGACAAGGCCGTGGCCGGAGAATCTTTTCAGATCCGCATTCCGGCCCCCCAACCCATTGCTGCCCGGCCCGAGGCCATACCTCTGGATGTGGTGTATGAAGATGATGACATCATTGTGATCAACAAGCCAGCAGGTTTGGCAGTGC
This sequence comes from Magnetococcales bacterium, assembly GCA_011089965.1. Lineage (GTDB taxonomy): Bacteria > Pseudomonadota > Magnetococcia > Magnetococcales > Magnetaquicoccaceae > Magnetaquiglobus. Next base: position 219,068 of record JAANAU010000001.1, on the reverse strand, counting down.
ATGCCGGGGCCGGACGTGTGGATGGGGTGCTGGTCAATGCCCTGCTGCACCACTGTGGCGGACCGGAACGCACGGGTGGACTCTCCGGCATTGGCGGGGCCATCCGGCCCGGGATTGTCCATCGGCTCGACATGGAGACCAGCGGACTCCTGGTGGCGGCCAAGAATGACCGTGCCCATCTGCATCTGGCTGACCAGTTCGCAGCCCATACCGCAGCACGGCGCTATCTGGCTGTGGTGCGCGGTTTGTTGTCTGCAACCCACGGAACCATCGATGCCCCGATTGGTCGCCATCCCCGGGAGCGCCAGAAAATGGCGGTTGAACCCCGTCATGGCCGTGCGGCCATCACCCACTGGCAACGCCAGGAAACCTGTGCCGGTTTCACTGTGGTTGCCTGCCGCCTGGAAACCGGACGCACCCATCAGATCCGGGTCCACATGGCCCATCTGGGTCATCCCTTGCTTGGAGATCCACTTTATGCCCGCCCCTTTCATCCCCCGTCAACCTGGCCAGAGGAGAGCCGGGCCGTTGTGACCGCGTTTCGTCGTCAGGCGCTGCATGCCGCCCAATTGACCATTCTCCATCCGACCCGTTTGCAGGAGATGATTTTCTCCGTCGATCCGCCAGAGGATCTGCAAACACTATTGGCGGCGTTACGTGAGGTTGATGCGAAAAAATAATTGGCTTTGAGTGCGGATTATTATATAAAAACCGGATGAACCCCTATCCTGTGCCCCCTTTGTCCGGAACGAATCCATTGCCTGCGCACCTGTCGGGAACCTCTCTCTTTCAGCAACTCTCTGCCCATCTTGAACAGGGTTTGTATTTTCTGGATGCAGAGGGTCGCGTCACTTTTCTCAATGCCGTTGCCGAACAGCTCCTGGGTTGGAAACAGGAAGAGCTGCTTGGACGCAATCCCCATGAGCTGATCCATTTTCAGAACGCCTCGGGTGAACGCATCCCCACCGAGCAGTGCCCGATCTTGCAACGGGTCCAACGTGGAGAGAGTTATTACGCCTCGGAGGATGTCTTCACCCATCGCGACGGGCATCTGATTCCGGTTTCCCTCAAGGCAGCCCCGATCCTGGAGCAGGGCCGGGTGGTGGGCAGCTTCACCCTGTTCAAGGATCTCAATCTGCGCAAGCAGTGGGAACGGGAACTTCGTCACGCCCGCGACATTGCTCTGGAGACCGCCCGGCTCAAGTCGGAATTTCTGGCCAATATGAGCCATGAAATCCGTACCCCGATCAATGGCGTGATCGGCATGACCGATCTGCTGCTCGACAGCAAACTGAACAAAGAACAAAAAGAGCTGGCCACAACATTACGCGAATCCGCCCAGGCGTTGCTGACCATCATCAACGACATCCTGGATTTTTCCAGCCTGGAAGCGGGCAAGATGGAGACCTCGGCCACCCCGTTCAGTCCGATCAAGGTGGTGGAAGAGGTGGCTGAATTGATGTCCTCCCAGGCGCAACGGAAAAATCTGGAACTTCTGACCGATGTCAGTCCGAAACTGCCCAATATCCTGATGGGTGATCCGGCCCGGTTGCGGCAGATTCTGGTCAATCTCGTGGCCAATGCGGTCAAGTTCACCCGCAAAGGACAGGTGGTGATTCAGGCGCGGCTGACAGCCAAGACCAAGTCACCCCTCATGGTCCGTTTTGCCGTCACTGATACGGGTATCGGCATTCCGAAAACCGCCTGGCATCGTCTGTTCCAGCCTTTCACCCAGGTGGATGGCTCCTCGACCCGGGCTTTTGGAGGCATGGGGTTGGGACTGTCGATTGCCAACCGTCTGGTGGAGTTGTTGGGCGGCGAGATGGGTATGACCAGCCGTCGGGGCAAAGGATCGACTTTCTGGTTTACGGTGCCGTTTCCGATTTCGATGGCTGGGGAGAGTACCGATGCCCCTTCGGCTCCCCCGCTGGAGCGGTTGCGCGGGGTCAAGGTGTTGGTGGTGGATCCCCGCCAGACCAGCCAGACCATCCTGCTCAATCACCTGCTCAACTGGAACATGAAAGGGGCAGCCGTGGAGAGTCTGGAAGAGGCCGTGGCCTATCTCCGGCATGAGGCGCGGGCAGGTGTCCCGTGTGACCTGCTGCTGCTCTCCACCTCCCCGCTCTCTTTGGATCACTGCCTGGAGTTCGGACGCGCCATCACCGAAGATCCTGCCATTCCGCCGGTTGGTTTGTTGCTGATCACCGGCATCCACGAAAAGAAATGGTTTGAAGAGGCGCGCAAGGTGGGTTTCATGGCCCATCTGACCCGACCTTTGCACCGTCATCAACTCCTGGATCGCCTGCTGACCCTGCTCAATCCGGAACAACAGACAGAACCGGCTCCCAAACCGCCGGAACGGATCACTCCCCAGGTCGCCACCCATGTCACCGGCACCGAAAGCAGTGAGCGCAAAATCCTGTTGGCCGAAGACAATGCGGTCAATCAGAAAGTGGCCCAGATGCAGATCAACCGGCTGGGACTCTCCGTCCATACCGTGGCCAATGGCCGGGATGCGGTGCATGCCATTCAGTCCGGCACCTATGCCATGGTTCTCATGGATTGCCACATGCCGATTCTGGACGGTTTGCAGGCAGCCCGGGCCATTCGTCAACTCGAAAGCTCCGAAAATCGTACGCGCATTCCGATCATTGCCCTGACATCGAACGTCCTGCCTGGGGATCCCCAGCGTTGCCTCGATTCCGGCATGGATGCCACCCTGCACAAGCCGATCCGGATCGAGGACCTGGCCGAGCTGTTCAATGAGTGGCTGCCTCATCGGGTGTTGCCGCAATTTCCGACACCGGATGCCAGCGAAGCCCAGACCTTGCCGCCGCTTTCCATCGATCTTCTGCGCGGCCATTTTGGACACGATCCCAAAGTGCTCATGGAGTTTGTCGAGGCCTTTCTCTCTTCCTCATCAGTGATCATTGCAAAGCTGAAGAAAAATCTTAAGATCAAAGATGCCGTTGCCGTGGACGAGAATGCCCATGAGCTGAAAGGGGCCAGCGCCAATATGGGCGCGCATCTGATGTCTCAGCTCTGCGTGCAACTGCAAGAAACGGTCAAGAACAACGACTGGAGTGAGTGTCGGCTGCTGATGGAGCGGATTCAAAAGGAGTATCGCCGGTGCGAGAATTATATCAAGAAGATCTGAACCCGGAAGATCAGGAAACCACGGTGCCGCCCTCCGGACGCCTGCACCGTTGGTTGGCTTTGGGACGGGAACACCCGCCGGAATGGTTGGCAGCCATCATGGAGTCTCCCCAGGCACGTTGGGTCGTGGTCACCGAAGATGGCCCGCAGGAGGATCGGCAACGCTATGTGGCTTATCTGGAGGATCGGGCAGATCTGCCCTGTTGGGCCTTTGCCCTTGCCAAGAGTTTTCTGGATGATATCGGTGAATGGCCTCTGTACCGTCTCCCCATCGAAGAGGCCATGTTGGCCAGTGAAGAGCATGGGGATCCGATTCGGGCCGTCTGGGAGATCCTGGCCGGGGTGAAACCGATCTGGCCCGATTTTCAGGTGATCCATGTGGGCGCTGAGTCGCATTGATCCTGGCGCCTTGTGCCTGGCCTGTTTCATGGTGTCATAATATGCTTTACAAACCTGTCACGTTGCGCCACTGGAGTCTCCCATGAAGGTTTACAGCATTCGTCTGCGCGAGAATCGTCTGGTCCCCCGTTTGCCCAACGAGGTGGACCCGCAAGCCCGCAAAAGGTTGCGTGACCTGCGCGAGGAGATCCTTGCCCTGCTGACACGGCAACGCTTCATTTCGTTCATCAAGCAGCCGAAGCTCCATTTTGACAATCAGCTCAACTGCCTGTGGCTGCTGCATGAGTTCACCACCACGCCGGATCTGATGTTTCAGCATGTGGCACGGTTGCAGATCTATGCCTTCCGGCACTGGGAAGTTCCCTCCATCGAGGAGTTGCGCTCCATTGCGCGTGAGGAGCTGTTCCGCAGCCATGAGAAGTTTCGCGGGGCCACCTTCCTCTCCCACGATCCGGTCGGCACAGGACCAGGGTATCGCACCTGCACCTTTGGCGGCGTGGCCGGGGAGAGCAATGGGGTCGATGCGCAATGGATGGTGTTGCCGATTCATCGCGTGGCGCAAAGGGACGTTTTCTCTTTCATCCTGAGCAATGGCCTGATCCCGCGGGATGTGACCGGGGTGGGTGACAAGATGCACGAACTCTATCTGATGACCAAGGAGTTGAACGACAAGAGCCGTAACACCTCGGAACCGGCACTCCCTTCTCTTAAAGCCTTGCAGAACCGTTTGCTGGAGGGGGATTGGATCCGGGCGCGTCTGCCAATCCTGGAGCCGTCTTACCTGTTGGATATGGAAAAAGGGTTATGGGAGCTGTATCAGCCGGTTCCACCCACGGGCAAGGGATGGATCGAAATGACCCTGGATCCGCCCTGGGAGGCGCGCAATCCGGAGCTGGATGTGCATAAAGGGGTGATTGCCATCGATTTCGGGACCAGTTCCACGGTGGTTGCCTGTCGGGAAAATGGCAAGACCACGCTGTTGCGGGTCGGCATGCCCGATTTCTTCCGCAAACCGGCCCCTGCCGACTACCAGAATCCCACGGTGTTGGAGTTCATCCATCTGCCGCGTTTGTTGGCGGCTTGGACCGGGGATGCCCATCAGCCCTTGACCCGTTGGGACGATTTCCACTTTTCTCATGAGGCGTTGAAAAACTATCGGGAGAATGAGGCCAATCAACGCATTGTGGCCAGCATGCTGACCAATATCAAGCAATGGCCCTTGTCGCCGCCGGATCAGCGGTCACGCCGCATTACGGATCAGAATACCGGCCAGGAGGTGGAGATCAACGCCACCGATGCCCCGATGCCGGTGCGGGGACAATCGATCTCCGTGACGCGCGAGGATCCTTTTGACCCCATTGAACTGTATGCCTACTATCTGGGACTCTTCATCAATCATCGCTCCAATGGTTTGTTCTTGGAGTATTATATGACCTTCCCTGTCACCTATCCCCGTGAGATCAAACGGACCATTCGTACCGCGTTCGCCCGGGGCATCATGCGCAGTCTGCCGGAGTCTTTGATGTCCAGCCCGCTGATGGAGCGGTTTCATGTCACAGAGGAGGCATCCGAACCCGCAGCCTATGCCGCCTGTGCCCTGGAAGAGCTGGATATCGCCCCAACGCTGCACGGTACGGCGTATGCAGTGTTTGATTTTGGTGGGGGCAGTACGGATTTTGATTTTGGCCTCTATCGCCTGCCCACCCCCCAGGAGACCGAACAGGGGTATGAACGGGTGATCGAACGGTTTGGAGCCAGTGGTGACATGTATCTGGGTGGCGAGAACCTGGTGGCCAATCTGGCTTTTCTGGCCTTCAAGCAAAATCTGGAGCTGTGTCGGGAACATCAATTGCCCTTCTCCATGCCACCTGAAGCAGAGAAGTTTCCAGGTCATGAGCTGTTTCTCGACAACTCTCATGTGGCCCAGACCAATACGGCATTGGTGAATGCCAAGGTGCGGCAGATGTGGGAGAATTTCCGTTGGGATCTGGAAGATCCGCCGGGCGATGCAACCCAGAAAAAGAGTGCCCGTCGCCAATCGGACCGGATTGCGGATGCCTTGAGTCAATATCTGGTGGATGAGAATTTTGCACTGGCCTCCGGCACCATGACGGTTGCCCAACCGGATACCATACTGGAGGTTCAATTGGAGTTGTTGAACCGTGGCCGGGAAAAGGTGCCGGTGATGTTTCGCATCGACCGGGATCAGATCAACCATTTTCTGGTCAGGCGGGTGGGCAAGGGGATTCACCGCTTTTTCATTGCCATGAAACGCGCCTTTGAGGATCGCAACCTCGCCCCGCGCGAGGTGCATATCCTTCAGGCCGGCAATGCCAGTCGTGCCTTGTTGGTGCAGGCATTGTTCGCTGCCATGTTGCAAAACAAGATGTTCAAATGGTGTCCTCCTCCCGAAGGGATTGCCAAGAATACCGCCCTGGAAGAGATCCAAAAGGCGGTGGCTTTTCCGCGTTTCATTGTCCATCGTCCGCCGGTCGGGGATCCGGACAATCCGTATCGTCCCACAGCCAAGACCGGCGTGGCCATCGGTCTGTTGAAGCTGATTCCAGGTGAAACCTTGCTGGCGCTCAATGCCACACCTTCGTGCGAAACCGGCGAGGCGCCGTTCCGGATCTTTGTCGGGCGTCTCAACAGCGGCTATTTCCAGCCGGTATTGCATCAGAACGGTCCCTATCGCGAATGGCGCGAATTGGGTGTGCCCACGCGCGGGGCTTTTGTCCTGCTCTATTCCAACTCTCCCCAGGCCGGCATGGGCAATCTGCCGCGCGGCTCCCAGGAGTTGCAGGAGAAAAGCATCACCTTTGGTCCGGGCCAGATCAAAGAGAAACGGTTGTTCATCCAAGCCATCGGTCCCACGGAGGTGGAACTCTGTCTGGCCGACTCCTTGGAACAGATCCAGCAACGGCCTGAAGAGATCCTGCATCAGATGAAAATTTTGTTGCAGTAGTCGGAACCAATGGTTTCTGCGGGCTGGAAAGTACGCTTCATGTGAGAGGCATCATCTGTGCAGGATCGGGGAGCTGACCCGGTGATGAACCGGTTTGACACTGCCCTGAACCACCATCGGGCGGGACGTCTGGAACAGGCCGTTGCAGCGTATCGTGGTCAACTGGAGCAGGATGCGACCCATCTGTACTCCTGGACCAATCTCTCCATGGCCTTGAACCAGTTGCATCGCTCCCGGGAGGCTGAGGCGGCCTGCCGTCGGGCGTTGCAGCTCAATCCCGAACATGCCGAAGCGTGGAACAACCTGGGCATCATTCTGGCGGATCAGCAACGCTTTGCTCCGGCAGTCGCTGCCTATCGTCGCTGTGTGGCCCTGAATCCCCGTCATCATCTTGCCTGGACCAATCTGGGTATTGCCCTGGTCCGTCTGGGGGCGGTGGAGGAGGCGATTCCGGCTTTCCAGCAGGCATTGCGCCAGCACCCTGATCATACCCAGGCCCTGATGCATCTCATCCACCAGAAACAGCAGGCTTGCCATTGGGAAGGTCTGGATCCTTTGATCCATCGTCTGGTGGTGCAGATGCATCGCGATCACGACGAGATCAATCCGTTTTCGTTTTTGTTTCTGTGTCACGATCCCGGCGAGATGCGGCGCTGTGCCGATCATTTTGCCCGGCGGGTCGCACATCAGGCCCATGCCATGACGCCTGTCCGTCATGTGCGGGCCAGATCCAGCGCAGATCAGCGGTTGCGCATCGGTTATCTGTCCGGAGATTTTCATCAACATGCCACCGTGATTCTGGCCAGAGAGCTGTTCGGTGCCCATGACCGTTCACGATTCGAGCTGATCGGTTATTCCTACGGCCCGGATGATGGCTCTGCCTTGCGGGCGGATGTGATCCGGGGATTGGATCGGTTCACAGAGTGTGGTCAGTGGCATGATGCCGATGTGGCGCAACGCATTGCCGACGATGCCATTGACATTCTGGTGGATCTGAAAGGGTATACCCGCGATGCCCGCCCGTGCATATTGGCCTTGCGGCCTGCCCCGCTCCAGGTGGCCTATCTGGGCTATCCCGGCACCATGGGGGGCCGGTTCATGGATTATGTGATCGCCGACGAAGTGGTGCTGCCCATGGCACAGATCTCCCATTTTGCCGAATCTCCCATTTATCTGCCAGGCTCCTATCAGGTCAATGACAGTCGTCGTCTGCGGCCTGAATGGTCAACAGGCCGGGCCGATCATGGTCTGCCGGAGCAGGGGATCGTTTATTGTTGCTTCAACCAGACAGTCAAGATCACCCCTGATTTTTTCATGATCTGGTTGCAACTGCTCCAGGCCGTACCGGGCAGTGTCTTGTGGTTGTTGGCCTTCAACAGTGTGGCTCAACACCATGTCCGCAACCATGCAGCCCGGTTCGGCATCCATCCGGAGCGGCTGATTTTTGCCCCGACCTTGCCGTATGATCAACATCTGGCGCGCTACCACCTGGCCGATCTGTTTTTGGACACCTTGCCGTGCAATGCCCACACCACGGCCAGTGATGCCTTGTGGGCCGGTTGTCCGGTCGTCACCTGTCCAGGCACCACTTTTGCCGGTCGTGTTGGGGCTTCGCTTTTGAATGCTTTGGGCTTTCCCGAGTGGATTGCCAGGGATCGGGAGCATTATCTTCAGATTGCCCTGCATCTGGCCCGCAATGATACGTATCGTGTCCAGGCACGCTCCCGTTTGCAAGAGCGGGTTGTCCACTCCGATCTTTTTTCCGGATCTGCCTTTGCCCGCAAACTGGAGCGGGCTTTTGAGGCCATTTGGGCGCGTCACGTTTCCGGCCTGCCGCCAGCGCCACTGCGTGTCGGTTTGGAGGGTGTTGCCTTTTTTGACAGGTCATGATTCCGTCATCTGGATATGTATGGATACATAATTGATATTTAAATAAAAAAACAAATAGATCAACAATTAATGCATGTTGGCAGATGGATTGCATGCATAGGATGGCAGCAGTATGACGCTCTTCTGGATTTCTTTAATCCGATGCTGCGTCACAACGCAACCAAGGAATGTTGACGACTCATTCCACATTTCTGGCCATTGACATTTGGTAGGCCAATCCGCTATCCATGCATGAGGAGTGCTATTGCAATGATTATAGAAATGCGTGACTGCAAGAGAAACGCTTTTAGTAATGGATTGCTTGCCAGAGGGTTTGTCAATGCCCCGGAACAGCAGACCAATCCTAATCCGTCCGCTTGGCGCGGTTGGTCGTTCGGTTTTGGTCGCGGGATCTCCGGGGTGGGACATCGGACCGGTTGGGCGCGCCTGGAATCTCCGGTGGCTGGAGGTGAAGCATGAACTTCCAGGCGACCCAAATCGCGGCACCACTCTTTCCCAAGGGTGGCAAGTGTCTGCGTCCGACCCTGTTGCGGATGCCGGGCAGCTGGTCGTACGTTAACGGATCTGAACCCCCCGCAAGGCTTCGGCCACCAGGAAAGCCACATCCAGACTTTGGGCCGCGTTGAGACGCGGATCACAGGTGGTTTCATAACGTTCGGTCAACTGCTCTTCGCGGATATCGTGCGAGCCGCCGACGCATTCGGTGACGTTGTCACCGGTCAATTCAAAATGGACCCCTCCTGGCCACACATTCTCGGATTGCATGATGGCAATGAATTGCTGCAACTCTTTGAGAATGTGATCCAGGGCGCGGGTTTTCAGACCGGTGGGTGCGGTATAGGTGTTGCCGTGCATGGGATCGCAACTCCAGATGATCTCGCGACCCTCGCTGCGGATGGCGCGCAGCAAAGCCGGAAAGGCACGGGCAATCTGGTCGTGACCAAAACGACCGATAAAGGTCAAACGACCCGGTTCGTTCAAGGGGTTGAGCTTGTCGCATAACCGTATGAGTTCATCCACAGAGGCCTTGGGTCCGATCTTGACCCCCAGCGGATTTTTCACCCCTCGCAAAAACTCCACATGCGCCCCATCGGGTTGGCGGGTACGCTCGCCGATCCAGATCATGTGGGCTGAACAGTCATAATAATCCCCGGTGAGAGAGTCCTGCCGGGTGAGCGCAGTTTCATACTCCAAAAGCAACGCTTCGTGACTGGTGAAGTATTCCACCTCATTCAGCACCGGGCTGTTCATGGCATTCAGGCCAATGGCCTGCATGAAATCCAGGGATTTGGTGATTTCATCGGCCATGTGGGCATACCGTTGCCCTTGCGGGCTGTTGGCGACAAAATCCTGGTTCCAGGTGTGGACCCGGCTCAGATGGGCAAAACCGCCATGGGTAAAGGCCCGCAGCAGATTCAGAGTGCTGGCCGACTGGAAGTAGGCCCGTTCCAGACGGGACGGGTCTGGTTGACGGGCCTCTTCGGTAAAGGCCGGATCATTGACCGATTCGCCGCGAAAGCTGGGCAGCGAAACCCCGTTCTGGGTTTCAAACGGGCTGGAGCGGGGTTTGGCAAACTGGCCGGCAATGCGTCCCACCTTGATCACCGGTTTGGAGATGCCATGGGTCAGGATTACCGCCATTTGCAGCAACACCTTGAGTTTGTCGCGGATCGAATTGGCGGTGAAATCATTGAAGGACTCGGCGCAATCGCCGCCTTGCAGCAAAAATGCCTCACCTTTGGCCACCTTGGCCAGATGGGCCTTCAGAGCGCGTACCTCACCGGCAAAGACCAGCGGGGGATAACGGGAGAGGGTGTTGCAGGTTTCGGTCAGTGCTTGGGAATCGGGCCAATCGGGTTGCTGAAGCGCCGGGAATTGTTTCCAGGAGTGGATCTGCCAGTCAGACACGGTGTTGTTTCCTCGGTTCATGGATAAGGATGAAATAGACCAACAGACAGTTTACGTCAGGATGGGTTCCGGATACAAAGGGGTTGTTATTCATGGGCGTTCATCTGTTTCTGTTGGGATGAGTGCGGATGGGTGTGCAGGCTTTGGATCGATCCCGGGCCGGATCTTCTCAAGATAGAGATAGATCACCGGCGTGATGTAGAGGGTGAGCCATTGGGAGAGGATCAACCCTCCGACCACGGCCAGCCCGAGGGGTTGACGCGCTTCGCCACCTGCGCCCATGCCGAGGGCAATGGGCAGGGTGCCGACCAGGGCCGCCATGGTGGTCATCATGATCGGACGGAAACGGACCAGACCAGCGGTACGGATGGCTTCCAGCGGGGGCATGTGATGGTCACGACCAGCCTCGATGGCAAAATCGATCATCATGATGGCATTCTTCTTGACGATGCCAATCAGCATGATCAATCCCACAAAGCCGTACAGATTCAACTCCATGCCGAAGAATTTCAAGGTCAGCAGGGCACCCAGACCAGCAGCCGGAAGACCGGACAGAATGGTCAAAGGATGGATGTAGCTCTCATACAGCATGCCCAGCACCAGATAGATCACCAACACCGCCAGACCCAACAGCCATCCCATGCCCGCCAGGGAAGATTGAAACACCTGGGCCGATCCTTGGAAACTGGATGTGATGGTGGCGGGCATGCCCATCTGCTCTTTGGCCTGGTTGATGGCCTCGATGGCCTGTCCCAGAGAGAGTCCGGGCGTCAGATCGAATGACAACGTGACTGCCGGCAGTTGTCCGAGATGCGAGATGGTGGCTGGTCCCACTGATCGGGAGATGCGGGCAATGGCGTCCAGTGGAATCAGGGCGTTGTTGCTGGCACGGATGTGGAGCAGGGAGAGCATGGATGGATCGGTACGGAACGGATCATCAACCTCCAGAAGCAGGGCATACTGGTTGCCGGGGGCATAAATGGTGGAGATCTGTTTGGGGCCAAAGGCGGCATAGAGGCTCTTTTCCAGCCGTTCCGGCGTGATCCCCAGGGTTGCGGCCTTGTCGCGGTCGATCTCGATCAGGGTTTGGGGTTTGGCGAGTTGCATGTCGGATGTGACATTCAAAAACCCCGGCAGCTCCCGCAGCCGTTTTTCCACCTTTTCGGCCCAGGGGAACAGTTCGCTGGTCTCTGTGGCCTGGAGTGTGAATTGATACTGACTTTTGGTCAATTGGGTGCCGATGCGGATCACCGGCAGGTTTTGGATAAAGGCCTTGATGCCCGGGATCTGGGCGAGTTGGGGACGCAACCGTTTGACGATCTCATCGGCATGGGGTCTTTCGGAGCGCGGTTTGAGCCGCACGAAGATGCGACCATTGTTGAGCGCCGATTGCACGGCCCCGCCACCGATAAAGGACATGGTGGTGCTGACTCCCGGATCGGCCCCGATGATGGCCGCCACCTGACGTTGTCGCTCCACCATGGCCTGAAAACCGATCTCCTGTTCGGTTTCGGTGATGCAGAAGAGTTGACCGGTATCCTCGCTGGGCATGAACCCTTTGGGCATGTCGTTGCCGACCTGGACCGACCAGGCTGCCATCAGGATGAACAGTGCCAGTACCAGGCGGCGATGGTGCAGAGTCCAGTCCAGAGTGACGGCATAGCCGCGTTTTGCGGCCAGAAACAGCGCCTCGCTCCCCCGGATCAGCCAGTTGGCTGGTTGCGGGGTGTGGGGTTTGAGCAGACGTGAGCAGAGCATGGGGGTGAGCGAGAGAGAGACCACCCCGGACAACAGGACCGCCGCCATGATGGCCACCGAAAACTCATGCAGCAAACGGCCCAGGATTCCGCCCATGAACAACACCGGGATGAATACCGCTGCCAGCGAGAGGGTCATCGAAACGATGGTGAAGGCGATCTGACGACCACCGATCAAGGTGGCCTGCCAGGGTGACAATCCTTTTTCCTCCATGTGGCGCGAGATGTTTTCCAGCATGACGATGGCATCATCCACCACAAAGCCCACCGACAGGGTCAGGGCCATCAGAGAGATGATGTTGAGGCTCATGTTCAACTCCAACATGATCGGAAAGACCCCGACCAAAGAGATCGGCAAGGCCAGGCTGGGAATCAACGTGGCCGAGGCATTACCCAGAAAGAGATAGATCACCAACACCACCAGGACCAGCGAAAACAACAAGGTCAACTGCACGTCATGGATCGACTCCCGGATGCTCTGGGAACGGTCGTAGAGGATCTCCAGATTGGTGGCAGCCGGCAGTTGCTGGCGCAGGTTGGGTACGATGGCGCGGATGGCATCGGCAACCGCAATGGTATTGGATCCGGGTTGCCGCTGGATGGCGAGTACGACACCTCGGGTGTTGTTGTGCCAGGCAGCCTGAAGATCGTTTTCCGGTCCATCGACCACCCGCGCCACATCTTCCAGACGCAAGGGAGCGCCGCTTTTTTGGGCGATGACGATGGAGCGGTAGCTTTTGGCCTCCGGGGCGCGGTCCGGGGTTTCCAGGGCCAGCATGCGATTGGCGCTCAACAGGTAACCCGTGGGCAGATTGGGATTGTGCTGTTGGATCGCCTGTTCCACCTCTTCCAGGGCTATGCCGTGGGCAGCCAGGGCATGGGGATTGACCTTGACCCGCACCGAGGGGTTTTGACGACCATAAATGCTCACCTGGGCCACGCCAGGCAGGGTGGAGATGCGTTGCGACAAGGTGGTGTCGGCAAACTCCGAGACTTCCGTCAGGGGCAGGGTTTCGGAGGTGAGGGCCAGATAGAAGATCGGCAGATCAGCCGGATTAACCTTGCGGTAGTAGGGTGGTGTGGTCATGTTGTTGGGCAGGCGACGCTGGGCTGCCGAGATCGCTGCCTGGACATCCTGGGCCACGGCATCGATATCTTTTTCCAGAGTGAATTGCAACGAAATCTGCGTGGTCCCCAGACCACTGGTTGAGGTCATGGATTCCAGACCGGCGATGGTGGAAAACTCCTTTTCCAGAGGCAAGGCCACGGAGTTGGCCATGGTCTCCGGAGATGCGCCGGTCAAGGTGGCCGACACCTGCAAGGGGGGATAATCGACGGTGGGCAGTGCCGATACCGGCAGTTGACGGTAGGCGAGCAGACCAAACAAAAACAGCCCGAGCATGGTCAAGACCGTGGTGACCGGGCGGTGGACGAAAAAACCGGTGATGTTCATGGCGCGATCACTTTTTGTCCGGGTTTGGATCGTCCTTGGCGGACAGTTCCACTTTGGCACCCGGTTTCAGACGCCACTGGCCGACCGTGACCACCCGATCCCCCGGGTTCAGACCTGAGGTGATGACGGTTTCGTTCTGCTCTTCGCTGGCAATGGTGACCGGGCTGTTTTCCACGCTGTCATCGGATTTGACACGGTAGACAAAGGATCCTTTGGAGCCGGTCTGGAGGGCGCGAGTGGGAATGACCAGGGCATGCGGGCGTTCGCTGAGCTGGATCGAGAGAGTGACGAACAATCCGGGCCACAAGCGACGATCCTTGTTGGGTGCTTTGGCCTTCAGACGGATGGTGCCGGTCTGACGATCCACGCTGTTGTCGAGGGCATAGAGGGTGGCGGCAATTGGGGCGCTGGTTTCGCGATTGGGAAATACCGTTACGGTCAGCGGGGTCTGGGAGTGGTTGGTGCGAATGGCTGTCAGGTGGGTTTCGGCCACGGTGAAGGTCAGGCAGATCGGATCCATTTGCTGGAGCAGCACCAATGCGGTATCGTTGGCCTTCACCAGATTGCCTGATTGCACCAGGATCGATCCTGCCATGCCGGAGATCGGGGCCGTGATGCGGCTGAAGCCCAACTGCAACTCCCCTTCGGCAATGGCAGCGCGGTCTGCGGCCACATTCGCCTCAGCTGCCTGACGGCTGGCCACCAGGGCGGTCAAAGTCTCTTCCGAGGCGATTTTCTGCTTGTTGAGTACCACCTGACGTTGCTCTTTGGCGCGGGCATTTTCCAGCACAGCCAGGTCGCGTTCCAGATTGGCCTTGAGCTGTCGGAGGCGATACTGGAAGGGGCGGTCGTCCAGATCAAACAGCGGTGCCCCCTGGGCAAGTTCCTGACCGTCCTGGATGTGGGTCTTGACGATTTCACCATCCACTCTGGATTTGATGGTGACCGCATGACAGGTTTCGGCATTGCCCATGGTCTGGATGGTCAGAGGTACGCTCTTCTGGATGACATTGGCCACTGAGACCAATACCGGAGCTGGTGTCGGGTTGGCTTTGTTCTCGTTTTTTTCCTGGGAGCAGGCGGTCACAACCAAGGCCAGCACAAGAATGTGTGGAAAAAAACGGGCCGGTTCCATGGCATGAACCTCAGGGCAGAGTGGGTTGGTGTGGCGATGGGGGGCAGTATAATCCCCATGGAACCGGTTGGCCAGTATTGATTTTATTGCAAATACTCTTGTTTTAAACCGTGCGACTTCAACAAAGCCGCACGGGGGGGGTGGGACGAAATCAGGAAACGCACCGTTACCCCCAATCGCGTCGCACTTTGCCCAACAAACAGTGCCAACGGGTTTTGTGCGTGGAAGAAGCGGAGATCAATGGGTCACAACCGGTGGATCGGTGGCAAAGACCTCATCCAGGGAACCCGCATCCAGCAGTCGATCCCCCCAGCGTTCCAGAGACTCCGCATCGGCATGGGCGATTTTGTTCATAACGTATTCCGGCAAAGGGCCGAAACGACGGGTCAACAGGCGTTGAACGATTTTTCGGCCTTCTTCTTCGCGTCCCTCCTGGCGGATCTCCATCGCTCGGGGGATCTGAAAAAGTCTCTCCTCGGGTATGTTGTTCATCATCGCCTCAAACCAGGTCAACCGACCCAGTTCCATCACCGATTCCGGTGTCCAGCCGTGTTGATCCGCTTCCTGCATGATGTCATCCATCAGACCTTTCATGCGTACACTCCTGATTCCAGAGAAGAAATGTTCAAAATGGATCGAAACCTGGCTCAAACCCCGCGCCAACATCCGGTCCAATCCCTTGCGCCACTCGCTCTTTCGGCTGGCAAAGCTCTTCACCGGGGCATTGTGGGGCACATCCTCCAGCTCATTCAACAAAATCAAACGGAAACGACGGAACTGCGGATACGTCGTTCCGTAAACCCCGGGCTTTCCGACCTGCTTGAAACCATGCGACTTCAACAAAGCCGCACGGGGGGTCTGGGACGAAATCAGAAAACTGGCCAGATCATCCTCTCCCAGTTTCTGCTTGATACGGTAAAGATGATCATTGACAAAGAGCTGGGCAATCGACTCTTCGTTCAGACTCTGGCTGAACTTGAATTCAATCAAGAGTTCCCGTGCATTCGTATCCCGCAATCCGTCCGCCAGCCAGCTTTTCTGCTCTTCGGTCCACTCCGCACCCTCCCGACGCAACAAAATGATGTCGGCGCGTGGCGAGGCGCTGGTCACATCCACCTCGGTTTGCACCGTCACTCCCAATCGCGTCAACGGCTCCTCCAGCACCTTGCCCAACAAACAGTGCCAACGGGTCTTGTGCGTGGAAGAAGAGGCGTGGGTCATGGCTGGATATCACATCGGGATGTTCAACACGGCTCCATGCGCTCCATGGAAACCGCATCCATCGCCGCATGGAGTCAAGTATGCGGGATCATGGCAACTCCGGTCAAGACAATTGTATTGTTTTTTCAGGATTTCTCAGTGCTGTGCCGTGTGCGGGAAAGATTTTACCCTCGCCGGATTTACCCTGAAATCCGGCTTCCACTTTCCGACGTTTGCAGACTGGAAATGCAAACAACTGTCCGGTACAATCTGTTTGGTGACATCTCCTTTGAAAATCGTGTCTTGTGTATTGACTATAAAGGAATTCAAGAGGTGTCTCCACCGTTTTTCGTGCAATATCCGGGTGAGCGCCAGCGTTCAGATGCCGATTCCTCCTCAACTCCACGCAGAGATTGTGGCTGCCTATCGATCCGGCGATCTGATCCAGGCATTGGAGCGGATCGAACGTTGGTTGTTGATCGTACCGGAGGCCTGGGATGCCAGATTGCAGGCCGGGGTGTGGTCTTTGAGCCTGGGTCAGGCCGGTCGGGCCGAGGCCCATTTCCGTCTGGCCGCTGCCCATCCCGATGAGTCTGGTCAGGCGCAGGCATGGCAGGGTTTGGGCAAGGCTTTGCATGATCAGGGCCGGTTGGATGCTGCCGAGGCCGTTTTTCGCCAGGCCAGAGCTGTGGATCCGGTCCCGGCTCTGGCCGACTATCACATCGGCTTGTGTCGATTGTTGCGTGGTGATTTTCAGAACGGGTGGCCGGGGTATGAGCAGCGTCTTCATGTGCCGGCTTTCCGGCATCGTACACTGGATCGGCCCCGCTGGCAGGGTGAAGAGCTGTCCGGAGGTCGGCTGTTGATATTGGCGGAACAGGGTTTTGGAGACGTGATCCAGATGGTCCGCTTTGTTCCGGAACTGGTCAGCCGCTTTTCCGCAACTCAAATCGTACTGGAAACTCCTCAGGAGCTGTGGAGTCTGTTTCAATGCCTGACGCCTGGAGTCTCCCTCTTCCCTTTGGGAGTCAAACTGGAACCAGGGCCAAAGGACCGGTTTGTGGCTGTAGCCAGTCTGGCTGGCATTCTCAAGATCGATCAGGAGCGATTGCCAGGGCGCATGCCGTATCTGGCTGCTTCCCGGAAGCGGGTGGACGATTGGAACCGGTTTTTCGGTACGCATCGTCCGGCTGTCGGGGTCTGTTGGGCCGGGCGGGCCTCCCATCCCCAGGATGGCAGCCGTTCCTGTTTCCCGGAATATTTTTCTGCACTTGCCCGGATTCCCGGAGTCCATCTGTTCCGGATGCAAAAGGAGATGGATCGTCGTTGGCAACCCCTGCCAGGAACAGAAAACCTGTTTGTCGCCGATCTTGCCCCGCAGATGAGCGATTTTGCCGAAACCGCTGCCATGGTGGCGGCCCTGGATCTGGTCATCACCGTGGATACCTCTTTGGCCCATCTGGCGGGCGCTTTGCAACGACCGGTCTGGCTGTTGTTGCCTCATGTCCCGGATTGGCGCTGGCTGCTGGATGGCGAACACTCTCCCTGGTATCCGTCGATGCGACTGTTTCGACAGACCCGGACCGGAGGTTGGCCGGAACTCTTTGAGCGCGTTGCCGGTGCCTGGCAACAGGCGCAATCACATTGACATGCACCTGTCGATCATGCTACCATTTTCGATATGAAAAACAACTACCGCCTCACCATCCCCGAACACTGGCGCGCCATGTCGCGGGTCTTCACCGCCTTGGGTGATGAACACCGCCAACGCATCTTGTTGTTGTTTGATCCTGGCGAACGGCTCAATGTGGGCATGATCGCCGAGGTTTCCACCCTTTCTCGTTCCACGGTTTCCCATCATCTCAAGGTGTTGCGTGAGGCTGGCATCCTGCGTTCGGAAAAAATCGGCAAAGAGGTCTGGTACTGGATTGATCGCAACTGGCTGTTGATCGTCTTTGGCAATGTCATGGATCACATTCGCGAGTCCACCTGAAATTTTGTGCTTTACATATCGACGTTCTTAGACATATGATCATGTCGAATTCCGTCAAACTCCAGCCTGTCTGAGAATCCGCCCATGCGCGCCTTTATTCGCCACGTGTTGCACTGGCTCATCCAACGGCTTTTTCGCGTTCGTGTCACCGGCTGGGATCAGCCCATCGATACCTCCAGAGTGCTGATCGTTGCCAACCATGCCTCCTTTTTGGATGGGCTGTTGTTGGGGCTTTTTCTGCCGGTGGAGCCGCTGTTCATCGTCCACACCAGCATTGCCCGCTCCGGCTGGTTCCGGTTGCTGCTCTCCCAGGTCAATTATCTGACCGTCGATACGACCAGTCCGCTCACCATGAAAAAGGTGATCCGTCTGCTGGAAAGCGGACAGCCGGTGATGATCTTCCCGGAAGGACGCATCACCATCACCGGCAGCATGATGAAGATCTATGATGGTCCGGCTTTTGTGGCGGCACGTACCGGTGCCACATTGTTGCGGGTCCATCTGGCTAGCACGGAATACAGTCTGTTCTCCCGTCTCACTGGCAAGGCACCCCGTCGGCTGTTGCCACAGGTCACCCTCACCATTCTGCCGCCCACGCACATCCCCATGCCGGAAGCCCCCATGGCGCGCCAACGCCGCCGTCTGGCCGGGGAACATCTGCGTCGTCTGATGCAGGAGATGTCCTTCGCCGCCCGTCCATCCCAAACCCTTTATGGTGCACTGTGTGACGCCATCGCCTTGCACGGGCGCGGCTATCGTCTGATCGAGGATCTCAAGCAGATCGAATACTCCTACCAGGATCTGCTCAAGATGACCCTCATGCTCACCCGACTGGTGGAACGGGCCACTCCCGAAGTGACCGAGGGGCAACGCATCGGTTTGCTGCTGCCCAATCTGACTCCGACCGTGGCATTGATCTTTGGTTTGACCGCGCGTCAGCGCATACCGGCCATGCTCAATTACACCTCGGGCAGCGATGCGTTGCAGGCAGCATGCGATGCCGCCACTCTGTCGGTGATTGTCACCTCCCACGCTTTTGTCGAACAGGCCAAACTGGCCGAACGGCTGGCTACTTTGCGCAATGTCCGTTTGCTTTATCTGGAGGAGTTGCGTGAACAGATCAACTGGCGTGACAAACTCTGGCTGTTGGGCAATGCGCTGTGGCGTCCTCGCGCCTTTGAGCGACCGGCAACACCGGAAACGGCAGCCGTGGTGCTGTTCACCTCCGGTTCCGAGGGGAAACCCAAGGGGGTCGTTCTGCCCCATCGGGCGCTGCTGGCCAATCTGGCGCAAATCCGTGCGGTGATCGATCTGTCGCAGAATGACCGCTTCCTCAATGCTTTGCCCATCTTTCACGCCTTTGGTCTGACTGCCGGAACCTTGTTGCCGATCCTTTCGGGCAGTGGACTCTTTCTTTATCCGTCACCGTTGCACTACCGCCTCATTCCCGAGGTGGCCTATGATCGCAACTGCACGGTGTTGTTTGGCACCAGCACCTTTTTGGGTCAGTATGGCCGGTTTGCCAATCCGTATGATTTCTTCAAACTGCGGCATGTGATCGCTGGTGCTGAAAAACTCACCGATCCGGTGCGCATGTTGTGGTCGGAAAAGTTTGGTCTGCGCATTCTGGAAGGCTACGGGACCACCGAAACCGCTCCGGTTTTGGCCACCAACACCCCGCTTGCCTGTCGTTTTGGCAGTGTGGGTGAACTGCTGCCGGGTATCGAGTACCGGCTGTTGCCTGTGTCCGGCATTGAACGCGGCGGCATGTTGCATGTGCGTGGACCCAATGTAATGGCCGGTTATTTGAAAGTGGATGCGCCCGGGGTGTTGCAGCCGCCCGAGTCCGAGTGCGGTCCGGGCTGGTATGAGACCGGGGATGTGGTGGAGGTGGATGCTGATGGCTTTGTGCATATTGTGGGGCGGGTGAAACGTTTTGCCAAGGTGGCGGGCGAAATGGTCAGTCTGGAGACCGTGGAACGGGTGGCGCAGGCCGCAGCACCGGGTTTTGCTCACGGGGCCACCAGCCAGCCGGATGTGGCCCGTGGCGAGGCATTGGTACTCTTCACCACCGATGCCACTCTGACCCGTGAGCGGTTGCAGCAGCAGGCACGCGAGCTGGGAGTGGCTGAACTGGCCGTGCCACGCAAGATCGTGCCGCTGGCCAGCCTGCCGCTGTTGGGCACGGGCAAGACCGATTATGTGACGCTCAAGCGGCTGGCAGAGGAGGTGTAATGGGGATGACTGCTGACCGGAATGGCTCTTCCTCAGCCCAACCAGGTGGTACAATTCCTTTGCGGTCTGTGGTCTGGGACCGTTTCTGGAACCCCTGCCTCTCTGGCCTGCCGACCTGGCTGGCCAACCATCCGCTGGTGCAGGCAGCCTGGGAGGGGGTCGATCCTCATCACTGCTGGGACATGCATGTCCATCTGGGCGGCATCGGCGATGGAGAGAGCGGCATTCGAATCGCTCCGGCCATGCAGAGTCTGTGGCATCCTTGGCCACGGCTGCAAATGGTGTTCTATAAGAACGGTGCCGGAGTCTCCACCGCACCGCCAGGACAGGTCGATGCCCGCTATGTGGAACGACTGCTGGCATTGGTGAACGAGTTGCCTGATGGATTCAAACTGTTGTTGTTGGCCATGGACCAGGCGCATGATCATCATGGCTCTCCGTTGCCGGAACGCACGGCCTGTCATATTCCCAATGGGTATGTCCGACAGTTGGCTCAGAGTTTTCCGCAGCGTTTGGCATGGGCCGCATCCATTCATCCCTACCGCGCAGATGCCTGTGCTGCGCTGGAGGAGGCTCGTGCAGAAGGGGCTGTGGCGATCAAATGGTTGCCGCCAGCCATGGGCATCGATCCGGCGGATGCGCGCTGTCTGCCCTTTTATCGCACGCTGGCGCGGTTGGATCTGCCACTGCTGACCCATGCCGGAGCTGAACAGGCACTGCATGGAACGCGGCAGCCGAGGTGGGGCAATCCTTTGCGCTTGCGTCTTGCCCTGGAGAGCGGTGTGCGGGTGATTGTGGCCCACTGTGCCAGCCTGGGAAAGGATGAGGATCTGGATCATGGCGGTCAACCGGTGACCAGCTTTCAACTCTTTGCACGTCTGCTCGATCATCCTGATTATCATGGACGGCTGTACGGCGATCTGTCGGCCATCACACAGCGCAACCGCCGACTTGAGCTGTTGCGTACCCTGCTGGAACGTACCGATTGGCATGACCGGCTGCTCAACGGCAGTGATTATCCTCTGCCGGGTATTCCGCTGTTGATCGATCCGGCCAGCCTGGCCCGCGCTGGCCTGCTCGATGACGATTGCGTGCCGCTGTTGCGGGCACTGCGGGGATATCATCCGCTGCTGTTCGATTTTGTACTCAAACGCCACTTGCGTTTCGGCTCGTACCGGTGGCCAGCGCGCATCTTTGAGACCCGTTCCTTCTTCGACCGGAGTGCTGCTGCATGAATCCCCACACCACCCAAAGCGCATTGTTGCGCTCCCGCCGTTTTTTGCCCCTGTTCATCACCCAGTTTCTGGGTGCTCTCAACGATAACGTGGTCAAGAATGCTCTGGTGGTGCTGCTCACCTTTCATGCCTCCAGTTGGACCACTCTGCCTCCCGAGGTGCTGGCCAACCTGGCAGCCGGCATTTTCATTCTGCCCTTCTTTCTGTTCTCGGCCACTGCCGGTCAATTGGCGGACAAGGTGGATAAGGCCCGGCTCGCCCGCCTGGTCAAGTTGCTGGAGATCCTCATCGTGCTGGTGACAGGGCTTGGCTTTGCACTGCATCGCATCGAGGTGCTGTTCATTGGACTCTTCCTGCTGGGCGGTCACTCCACCCTGTTTGGACCGGTCAAATACGCCATCCTGCCCCAGCATCTGCACGATTCGGAATTGATCGGTGGCAATGCCCTGATCGAGGCTGGCACCTTTGTCGCCATTCTGGTCGGCACTCTGTTGGGCGGCCTTCTGGCCGGTCACGACCCGGGCGGCCATCTCATCACCGTGGCCGGTTTGACCATTGCCATTGTCGGCTATCTGGCCAGCCGCACCATTCCGGCTGCTCCGCCCCCGGATGACTCCCTGCGCATCCAGCTCAACTTCGTGCGTGCAACCTGGCACAATCTCCTGCTGCCCCGTCAGCAGCGTGCGATTTTTCTGTCCATTCTGGGCATCTCCTGGTTTTGGCTTTATGGTGCCTTGTTTCTGGCCCAGTTTCCGGCCTATACCCGCAATGTGCTGGGGGGTGACGAGTCTGCCGTCACCCTGCTGCTCGCCACTTTCACCATCGGCATCAGCATCGGCTCGCTGCTCTGTGAGCGCCTCTCCGCTGGCCGTGTGGAGCTGGGATTGGTGCCATTCGGTTCTCTGGGTCTGACCCTGTTCGGCCTTGATCTGGCTTGGGCCTCGCCTGCGGTGAGCGACCCTGCTGGCGCGCTCCTTTCGGCTATGGTTTTGCTCACCCGCCCCGAGATCTGGCGCATCCTGGTTGATCTCATCCTGTTGGGCACCTTTGGCGGTTTTTTCATCGTGCCGCTTTATGCCCTGGTGCAGCAACGTTCCCCTGCCGACTGTCGTGCCCGCATGATCGCTGCCAACAACATCTACAACGCCCTGTTCATGGTCGCCGGTGCCCTGGCCGCTGCCACCCTGCTGGGGCATGGCCTCACCATTCCTGAACTCTTCGCCATTGCCGCCCTTGGGAACGCTGCCGTGGCCCTCTATATTTACAGCCTGTTGCCGGAGTTCCTGATGCGTTTTCTGGTCTGGCTGGTGGTGCGTGGTCGGTTGCGGCTCCAGGTGGCGGGGGCAGAGCTGATCCCGGCCAGCGGTCCGGCCTTGTTGCTGTTTGATCAGACCACCCCCCGGATCTTCTGGCTGTTGATGGCAGCCTGTTACCGCCCGTTGCGCTGTGTGGTTCCGAATGCCATGCCTCACAATTGGCTGGGCCGTTTCGTGTGGCGTGCAAGTGGTGCCATTCGACAGGATGCCTCTGCCGATGCAACCATCCGTAGCGCCCTGGTTGCCGGGGAGCTGTTGGCGATTCCGGAGGATCTGTTGCTGCCTGCGGTTGGACCCGATCTCCTGCGCTTGCATGTCACAGTGCGGATCAGCAGCGGCGCTCGCATCGGGTTGAGGTTTCAACCTGAATAAATCGGGTCACGATGGCGCCTTTTGCCGATTTGAGATGATCTGCAACACCTTGCGGTGCAGGGTGGCGATGGGCGTGGTTTGATCGTTGATCGGATCGATCCAGCGATGGGGGGTGGTTGCGGCCATCTCTCCTGACTGCCAGAGGCAGAGCATGGGGTGAACGGTCAGGCGGAAGTGGGTGAAGATATGATGCACCGGGGCGAGCATGACGGGCAGTGCCACATTCAGATCCAATTCTTGCATGACCCATTGGCGCACAACCTCTGGATCCGGTGGGGTCGGGGAGAGTACGAACTCACTCCCCGGGGGGTGCCACAGACCGCTCAACAGCTCGGAATGGTCGTTTGGCAGGAGCAACAGGGTGCCATCCGGTCGGATTATCAGGGCATTGAACTGATATTTGTGCGGTTTGGCCACACGGGATTTCGTGACCGGGTACGCTTCCGGACGCCCGAAGGCGTTGGCCTGACACCAGAAAGACCAGGGACAGACCGGACAGTCGGGTTGACGCGGACGACATACCGCAGCCCCCAGATCCATGATCGCCTGGGCATAAAATCCGGCCTGACCCGTTGGGGTCAGCAGTCGGGCCACCTCCCAAAGCCTTTTTTTGCCAGAGGTTGAATCTGGAGGCATCTCCAGTGCCAACAGCCGGGCCAAAACCCGTTGGACATTGCCATCGAGAATCGCATGATCCTGTCCAAAGGCAATGGCCAGGATGGCCCCGGCAGTGCTGGGTCCAATGCCGGGCAGCCGGAGCAACCGGTCGTATTGATCGGGCAGAGTACCTTGATGGTCGTGCATCATCTGTTGGGCGGCGGCATGCAAATGGCGCGCACGGCGGTAGTAGCCCAATCCCTGCCAGAGCGATAACACCGCTTCCAAAGGTGCTTTGGCCAGATCGGCCAGCGTGGGAAAGCGATTCAGGAATCGTTGATAATAGGGCGCAACACTCTTGACCCCGGTTTGTTGCAACATGATCTCAGCCAACCAGATGCGATAGGGGTCATGGGTGTGACGCCATGGCAGATCGCGACCGTGGTGCTGATAATGGGCCAGCAGACGTTGGGCCAACAGCGTGCGGATGGCCGGATCGTTCAACGCTTCCATTGAAAGCCGCCACGAACATATTCGAAGATGGTTTTGACATGCAGTCGTTCCAGCTCCCAATCCTCTGGCAGGGGCAGAAACGGCGAGAGATTGCGTACAGCCTGCAAAGCGGCTTCATCCAGGATCGGGACTCCAGAGGAGTTGAGCACGCGGATGTCTGTGATCATGCCATTTCTTTCAATGGTGAAACGCAAGGAGAGTGTGCCGGACAACCCGGCCCGTTTGGCTTCTGCCGGGTAGATCCAACCCTGTTGGACCCGCTCCTTGAGTCGGGCAAAATAGGTGGTGTAGCGCGGTTTCGGGGTGTCGAGGTTGACGGTCTCCTCCTGTGCCCTGAACAGCTCCTCGCGGCTGCGTTGGGTGCGCTCATGATCCCAGCGGGTCAGATCGTTCAACGATGGTGCGAGGTTCAAAGGTTGGGGTTCGTTTTTTTTTCGGTTTTCTTTCTGTCCAGGTGTCATGGGTTTTGGTGGGTCGGCCTGGTGCGGTTTGGCCTTGGGACGCACCCCGCGTGGTTCAGGTGGGGCGACAGGTGGCGCAGGAGGGGGTTCGGCGGCAACCGGAGGCGGTGGGGGCGGTTCCACGGGCTGGGGTGGTGGTTCGGAGGGTTTGGGTGCCACCGGCCATTCAACCAGATGCACTGGCATGGCCGCAGGGGGGGTCAGGGGTTCATGGCGGCTGCTCCATTCAAAACGTACCATGACCAGCAGATGGACCAGGATGGAGAGCGTCAGGGCCAACCAGAAAAAACGGGAATGGGATGGACGGGGAGCAGGCGCATCCGGGTCAGATGTGTCGGGAACGGTATCGTTCATGGTGCAGTCAGCAGATCGCGATGGCGATCAAGTTGCTCCAATACCAGAAAGGTCAATACGCCATTCACGATCCCGGAGAACCAGGATCCAGCCAGAAACCAGGGGAGAAGCGACAGGATTCCGGCATGGCCGATGATCCACACCCAGGCCATCACGATCTGTCCGGCCATGTGGGCCAAGGCTGCCAACAGCGAGATGCCCACCGGTCCCAAGAGTCTGTTGGGCAGCAGGCGCAGCAGTGCCAAAGCGCCCATTGCTCCGCATCCTCCAGCCAGACTCAACCAGAATCCAGGGGTGAACAGCATCCCCAAGGCCATGGAGCTGGTCAGAATGCGCAACAGGGTCACAGCCGCTGCCGCTTTCCAACCCAGACGCAAGAATGCGACCAAAGCAAACACATTCGCTACGCCCGGTTTGAACCAGGGACCGGCTCCGGGCAGGGCAGCCTCCAGCAGATGGGCCACCACGGCAGCCGCAGTCAGATAGGCAATCAGCAGATCCTGACGCAAAGGTGACAACGTCAAATGCCCATTCATTGACTCACCGCGTCAAATTCGACGGTTGGTGGCTGTTTGGGTCGTGCCCCTTCCACCTTGATCAGGATACCGCACGGCACACAGGCGCTGATCTGTCCCACTTCCTGAATCCAGCCGGTACGGGTGCCGATCAGGCGCGGGCTGTTGTATTCCACCAGTCGGATCCGTCCCTGTTCCACCTGAATGGTCACTGCACCCAGTTTGCCGGAGACCTCTTTTTTTTGGTCCTGGTTCAAGGTCAGGGTCATCAGCGGTCGATTGTCCCGGTAAATGACCCCGCGTTGTCCCGGATCGCCACGGGTGGAGAGCATCAGACCGACGATGGCCATGCCGGAGAGGGCCATGGTGACCCGATCCCCGGGCGTGGTGGTGCGTGCCAGCAAGGTCAAAAGTCTCATGGAGATCTGCTCCGGGTGGCGATGAATCCTGAGGTTTGCACCATACTGCCATCTTCACGGATCAACAATGCCTCGCAGTCGGGAAAGCGTTGCAACAGTTTCAATCCTTCCTGTTCGCCCAGCACGAACAGGCTGGTACTCAAGGCGTCGGCGGTCATTGAATCGGTAGCCTGAACGGTCACCGAGATCAGTCCGGAACGGGCCGGAGCTGCGGTTTTGGGATCCAGGATGTGGTGATAACGCACCCCGTTGGCCAGAAAGAACCGTTCATAGTCACCCGAAGTTGAGATCGCCCGCGCCTTGTGGATATCCATGACCGCCACCACTCCGTTTGGTTGACGCGGGTCACGCAGACCGATGTGCCAGG
Organism: Magnetococcales bacterium; assembly: GCA_011089965.1. Classification (GTDB taxonomy): domain Bacteria; phylum Pseudomonadota; class Magnetococcia; order Magnetococcales; family Magnetaquicoccaceae; genus Magnetaquiglobus. The sequence continues at coordinate 192,828 of JAANAU010000001.1, read as the reverse complement.
GTTTGTCCCCTTTGGAACCGGCCAGGCGCATATCTCCTCCGGCATTGATCAAGGCATTGGTGACACCGTTGGCCAACAGAGTCTCCATGGCCCGATCCACGGCATAGCCTTTGGCAATGCCACCCAGATCCAACCCTACCGCTGCATTGGCCAGTCGAAGCTGGTGATCCGGCGTGATCTCGATGGCGGCATCTGGCAGGTTGGCGCGCAACGTCAACCAGTGCTGTAGATCGGATGCAGGTGGCGGGGCTTCGGGTGGCGGTTCCCGGGAAAATCCCCACAGATCGGATAACGGTGCCAGGCCGATATCGAAGGCACCTTTGCTCATCTGCCCGATCTCAAGTCCCTGGCGGATGAGCTGGAGCAGTTCCGTGGGAAGTGCGGAGATCTTCTCTCCGCGCGGTGCGTTGTTGAGGTGCGTTACGGCACTTGCAGGCAGAAAACGGCTCATCATGGCTTCCACCCGGTCAATCTCTGCAAAGGCCAACTCCATGACGCGGGTTGATTCATCTTCTGTGTGACCCCAGGTGGTGATCGAGACCAGGGTGCCCATGAGCAGACGGGTTTCGGAGAGGGTTGCCTCCTGCTCTTGACGCGGGCTGCCCAGGAGCCACAGCACGCATAATCCAGAGATTGCAAGCAGTCCGGCCCAGGCACGCCAGTTGTTCATCCCATGTCTCCCCACAACAGTTGACAGGCAGCCACCGTGACCATGGCCGCTGTTTCGGCTCGCAGGATGCGCGGTCCCAATGAGACCGTCACAAACCCCATCTGTTCTTGCGCATGGGTTACCTCTTCTGCTGTCAGTCCCCCTTCCGGCCCGATCAGCAGTGTGACCGCCGCTCCCGGATGGGGCAGCGTGCGCAATCGGACCGCCTGCACATCTTCGGCCTCTTCCCAGAACAAAAGGCGCGGTCCTGGATCCAGCAAGCCGGGCAAGTCATGCCAGGTCGCGGGTTCGAGGATCTCCGGAACCCGGGTGCGGCCACATTGTTGGGCAGCCTCGATGACAATCCGTTGCAGGCGTCGGGATTTGTTTTCGCTTTGTCTGGCATCCGGACGGCTCACCCCGTAACGGGTCAAAAGGGGGATCAGACGTGCAACCCCACACTCGACCGCCTTCTGCACGGCCAGCTCAATCGCACCGCTTTTGGTCAATCCCAGAATCAGGGTGACGGCGAGTGCGGCGTCACGGGCATCCGGTATGCGAGCGACCAGTTCGACCTGCAAGGGTGGACCGGTTTCGACAATGCGCGCCTGCCATGCGCCGGAGTCGCCATTGAACAGAATGATCGCATCTCCCACATGCAGGCGCAGGGTGCGCAGCAGCCGGTGCCGTTCATGGTCATCCAGGGCAATGCGGGCATGTTGTTGCAAGAGTTGCGGTACATGGATGCGTGGTGTCATGGCGATTATCGAAAGAAAGGAGAAAAAAAACGTTGGACAGCATGCCAGAGATGTTGGCGTGCATTGCCCTGTTGCCTCAATCCAGGATACTTTTTACCACAGCCGTGCAACCCTCATCCACCCGGTTTGGACTGACGCCCCTGGCTAGCCATGTCGTTGCCCTTTTCTTTGCAGTTTATCACCCCCTGGTTGACGCCATCCCCGTTTCCCGTATTGGCGGATCTGTCGATTGCCCGGCATTATCAGGTGATGCTGGCCAGCACGGATTCGTTGACCCGGCGTTTGGAGGATCTGACCGGAGTTGCATCGCGGGTGCGTTTGGAGCATCAATCCTGTGGCACCTTGGAAGCGGATGACGGGGAGGTTTGGGGGCCGGAGTATCGGCTGCCTGCGCCGCAACCTCTGCTTGTGCGTCATGCCTGGTTGACTCTGGGGGTCAACGATTGGGTGTTTGCCCATTCCGAGTTGGCCTTGTCCAGCTTCTCTGTGGAGATTCGTCGGGCTGTTGAACAGGGTGCGGAGCCGTTGGGAACGTTGTTTCTGGCCCGTGATGCATCGGTGGAACGGTTGCATGTATGTCTGGCCGCTTGTCATGCGCCCGAATTGGCCAGGCGGGCAGGATTTCAATCCGATCATGTGTTTGTTGCACGACGTTCGCTTTTCCTGGTGACAGGTCAGGTGTGCGGGCGCATTGTGGAACTGTTTTTGATGGATCTGTCGTCATGAATACCTGGATTGGGCATGTGCCGATTCCCTGGCTGCGGGAGTCTTTGTTGTTGATGCGGGCGGATCGTCCGATTGGCACCTGGCTGTTGTTGTGGCCCGCACTGTGGGGATTGGCTGCGGCCAGCCAGGGCCGTCCCTCATGGTCATTGTTGGTGATTTTCTCTTTGGGGGCCTTTGTGATGCGTTCGGCGGGATGTGTTGCCAATGACATCACCGACCGCGACATCGACCCTTTGGTGACCCGGACCCGCAATCGTCCTTTGGCCGCTGGTCGCATTTCGTTGGGGGCAGCCAGGCGTTTGTTGTTTTTTTTATTGACCGTTGCCTTGGTATTGGGTTTGTTGTTGCCTCCCATGTCCCTGGCCCTTTGTGTGGCCGGGGCTTTGCTCGCTTTGACCTATCCTTTTGCCAAACGGTTCATTCCTGTACCACAGTTGCATTTGGGGATGGCTTTTGCCTGGGGGGTGCCCATTGCCTGGGTGGCGGTGACGCAGACCCTGACCCTGGAGACCTGGCTGTTGTTTCTGGCAGCCCTCACCTGGACCATGGGATTTGATACCATTTACGCCTTGATGGATCGTGCGGATGATCTGAAGGTTGGCGTCCACTCCACAGCGATCTTTTTTGGACGTTTCGATCTGGCGGCCATTGGTCTCTTGTATCTGGTGACGGTGGTGCTGCTCTGGATCATCGGCCAACGAATGGCGTTGAACGGCTATTATGATGCTCTGGTATTGACCGCCCTGCTGCACGGTCTGTGGCAACTCCATCGGATTCGTCATCGGGCCACGGAGATGGCCCTGCGCGCTTTTTTGTCGAACAAATGGTTTGGAGGGATTGTGTTTGCTGGATTTATCCTGGGTGTTTGATCCCGGGCTGCTCTCCCAGTGCCCTTTGTGTGACCACTGGCCTTTTTCAGGAAGTGCCGCTATTATATCCCGTGCAGATCTCCCTTTCATGTTCCAGATCGGATTCGCTGGAGTTGCTTCGTGTTCACCTCTTGGCTGCATCAACCGGTCAAAACGGTCTCCAAGCCCATGGCCATGGCGGCACAGGACCACTTTGCCCGTTTGTCCGGGCCTCCTGGTGCCTTGGGTGCTTTGGAGGAGATCGCGGTGCGCATGGCCGCCATGAGTCAGCGCATGGATCCGGAGGCTGACCCGGCCCAGATTACCCTCTTTTTTGCCGATCATGGTGTGGCCCATGCCGGCGTGGCCGGGATCTCCGAAGATGTCACGCCCATGTGGTTGCGCAATTGCCTGCGTGGAACCAGTGCCAGCGCCGTCATGGCCCGCAGCCTGGGTTTGCGCTACGAGGTGGTGGATCTGGGGCTGGCCCGTGATCCTGGACCCCTGCCTGGTTTGATCCAGCAACGGATCGGTCCAGGGACAACCGATTTTCGCACCACCCCCGCCATGAGCGAACAGCAGCTCTTCGCTGCCTTGGGTGCAGGCCGCGATGCTGTACTGCGTGCGGATCAGGCCGGATGTCGGCTCTTCATCGGAGGCGAGGCGGGTTCTGGTCGTACCACCTCCGCAGGCGCCCTGGTCTGTGCCCTGCTCGGGATTCCTCCGGAATCCATTGCCGGACCTGGATCCGGCATCTCCCCGGAAGCTCTGGCTGTCAAGGCGCAAGTGATTCAAGAGGCGGTCGATCACCATGCCCGTTTCTTCTCCAACCCGCTGGATGTGCTCAGACGTCTGGGCGGCTATGAAACGGTTGCACTGTGCGGGGCGTACATCACATGTGGTCAAGTTGGCATGGCAGCCGTTGTGGATGGCTTCTGTTCGTCAGTGGCCGCCCTGGTGGCAGCCACCTTGCATCCTACGCTCAACAATTGGTTGTTTTTTGGACACCACGCCGCTGAACCTGGTCAATATCCGATCTTTCGCAGTCTGAACAGCCGCCCTTTGCTCCATCTGGATATGCGTCTGGGTGAAGGAACCGGTGCCCTGGCTGCTTTCCCGATCATCCGTGCCGCCTGCTCACTCCTGAAACATACATTGCCGCCGCCACAATGATTCCTCCAGATTATAAAAATCGTCCCGGCGAAACCGGTCTGGTCATTGACCTCTTGCGACATGGGGCACCAGTGGGCGGTGTCAAATACCGGGGCACCCTGGATGATCCCCTGGCCCCGGAAGGGTGGGAGGCCATGTGGGCCACCACCCGTGATCATGGTCCCTGGGATCGGATTCTCTCATCCCCATTGCGCCGCTGCGCCGAATTTGCCACCTCCCTGGGTCAACAGCTGCACATCCATACGGAAATCATTCCAGGGCTGCGTGAGATGAGTTTCGGTGCCTGGGAAGGCAAGACCTCTGCAGAAATCATGGCCGAAGATCGTGAGCAGCTCACCCGTTTCTGGAAAAATCCTCTGGAGAATCCGCCGCCGGGCGGAGATCATCTGCGTGATGTCCAGAGTCGCCTGCACACCATCTGGCACGACACCATGACCCGTATCGATGGAGAACGCATCCTGATCATTGCCCACGGTGGGGTCATCCGGGTGTTGCTCAGTTTGGTACTTCTGACCCCTTTGGAGCATCTGTCCCGTATCACGGTGCCCTATGCCTCTCTGGCGCGCATCCGTGTGGATCGCATTGGGGAAACCATCATGCCCAGGCTGGTCTTTGCCGGCATCACCGGATCACAGGTCGGTTGATGGATCACAGGATGCAACCATCCCTTCCAGATGAAGGGTGGCCACAACCTCATTGCCTTTACCCTGATAGCGGATCTCGTCAAAGCTGAACATGTTGGCCATGGCGATCCCGCGGCCATGGGAGTCAAAAGCCCGTTCCGGATCGATCTTCATGAAGGTGCGCCAATCAAATCCATCTCCCTGATCCCGAATCAGAAAATGGATGATGGCACCTTCGCGGGCAAATTCGATGGTGGCGCTGCGTGTGGCATAGTGTGGCATGCTGAGCCGCCGTTCCACCTCTGATGCCCACTCCCCATGTTTGTGCAAGGCGCTTTTTTCTTGATAGGTGATCCCCAGGTTGCCATGCTCGACGGCATTGACCATCAGCTCTGTCAATCCCAGAACCCGTTTTTCCGGCTCGGGACAGGCGTTGGCCAGCAGCACGGCCAGCGAGCGGGCCTCCTCAATGGTCCGAAAACGAAAACGACAGCTCTCCAGCAATCCGAACGTGCTGGCGGTCTTTTTGACCTCTTCGCGCAGGGCGCGGTGGGTGGCATATTCGTGCAGGGCCGCAGCAACCACGGCTTGAATTGCCGGGGGATCGACCGGTTTGGTCAGGTAGTAGTAGGCTCCCAGCCGCAACCCTTCGACAATGTCCTCTTTGCCGCACATGGCGGTCACAAATACCACCGGAATGGCCCGCGTTCGTTCATCGGATTTGAGCTGACGACAGACTGCGTGCCCATCCATCACCGGCATCATGATGTCGAGCAGAATCAAGTCCGGTGATTGGGCAATGGCCATCTCCAGGGCCATTCTGCCATCCGTGGCAAACAGCACCACATAGTCATGACGCAGAATCTCTTCCAACACCTCGATATTGATCGGCTCATCATCCACGATCAGGACAACCGGTTGTTCACGACTTTTTTTCATGCCTATCACCCATCGTTATACGTTCGGGACCAGCGCCTGGACAATCGCCTCCAGGGAAGGGATGGCAGCGGCAAAATCGAGTCGATGCACACTTGTTTCCACAGTGTGCAACGCATTCTGGAAACGCGATCCCGGCAGAGCCTCACGGATCAGCGGAATCAACCGTTTTACCGCCAGATTGTTGGAACGCAATTGATCCATGGCCTCGACAAGCAGTGGAACAACCACGTCTGGATCCGGATCATGTTCCGGCAATGCGGAATCATCAGGCATGGGGGATGTCACGAACATCCTTTCCAGCAGGAAAGCCGATTCCAGGACAATACGCAAGTCCTGATCAAAACGATCCAGTAATGGCTCCATGGAAGAGCTGTTTTTTCCCTGCTTGATGGCGTCGTGCAATGTCTGGATGGTCTCATGCAGAGTGCGTGCAGCCAGATTGCCGGTCATCCCGCCAAGGGTGTGCAGCAGCCGACGCATGGGTTCGATCTCTTCTTTGGCCAGGAATGCACGCAAACGTTCTCCGGAATCACCATGGGCGCGACAGAAATCGATCAGCAGTTTGATCAACAGGGCATGATTGCCCCCCAAACGACGCAGGGCGCTATCCAGATCAATCCCTGGCAATATGGCGGGCAGGCGCAGGTCGGAAGGTTCCTGCGTAATCTGGGCATGTGAAAGGGCAACAGGCTGGTCACCAGAGGGTTTGATCCACCGCAACAGGCACGCTTTCAGCAGCTCCACGTCGATGGGTTTGACCAGATGATCGTTCATCCCTTCGGCCAGGCTGCGTTCCCGATCTCCGGACATGGCATGGGCGGTCATGGCAATGATCGGGATGTCGCGTCCCCGGGGCAGTTGACGAATGGCCTGTGTGGCCTGATACCCATCCATGACCGGCATCTGTACATCCATGAAGATCATGGCAAAAGGTTGTCGGGCGTTGGCGACCTCCCGAACCGCCATCTGACCATCGCCAGCCAAAGTCACGGTCATGCCCCACTGGCTCAAGATCTCCAGAGCCACCTGCTGGTTGATCTCGTTATCCTCGACCACGAGAATCGATGCCCCGCGCAACTGGTCCAGGGTGATGGACAGCCCGGTTGGGGTGTCATAGTCTGATACGGTTGTTCCAGGAGTGGTGGAGGGGCGACCTTGCATCTCCTGTCGCCAGAATGCGGCAGTGAATGAAAAAGTGCTCCCTTGTTGCGGGCTGCTTTCCACCCAGATCCGTCCCCCCATCATGCGCACCAACTGCCGACAGATCGCCAGACCCAATCCCGTACCCCCAAAACGGCGTGTTGTTGACAGATCCGCCTGGCTGAATGCCTGGAACAGCCGCGACTGCTCTTCCAGGGTCATGCCGATTCCGCTGTCGCGCACGGAAAAACAGTGGACGACAAAATTGTCGGAGCAGTAATAGGGCTGCACAGAGATTGCAATTTCGCCGGATGTGGTGAATTTGATCGCATTGCTGAGCAGGTTGGTCAACACCTGTCCCAGGCGCAAAGGATCCCCGCGCAACAGACCAGGCAACTCCGGGGCAATGGCCACCATGATGGACAACCCCTTTTCCCGTGCCCTGTGTTCCATGAGTCCGACCACATGTCTGAGAATCTCATCCAACTGGAACGGTACGGTCTCAAGGGCGAGTTTGCCGGCCTCGATCTTGGAAAAATCCAGGATATCATTGATGATGTTCAACAACGAATGCGAGGAGAAACGGATCTTGTTGAGATAATCCAACTGCTGATCCGAAAGATGGGTCTGTTCCAGCAAATGTCCCAATCCAAGAATGGCATGGATCGGGGTGCGGATCTCATGGCTCATATTGGCCAGAAAGGCGCTCTTGGCGCGCGTTCCTTCTTCGGCGCGACGTTTGGCTTCGGCCAGTTGTTCGTTTTGTTCGGACCGCACGATGATGCCGGCCAGCGTACTGGTGACGGAACGCAAGAAGCTCGCTTCATCATGGGTGGGTTGATGGTGTTGTTGGACATACAGATTGAGTACGCCAAGCAACCTTTCTCCAGAGAGAATCGGCAGACAGTAATGTCCGTGTTCCTCCATGCCGTCAAAACGGATGGTGTGGCGTGAATCAATCTGTCTGGTGAAGAGAACCTCGCGACTTTCGGCAGCCTGTCCACACAAGCAGTGTCCCAGCGGTATGCGCTGGCACAAGGTCAGCAACGGTTCGGCAAGATTGTGATGCACTGCCAGCACCAACTCTCCGGCTGTCTCGTCCATGAGAAAAATCGAACCTTGCGGCAGCAAGCCAAACCAGGGCGTTGCGGTAATCAACGACATGGCCTCTTGCAGATGTTCCATCAGGGAGCGGGACTCCAAGGCACCCACCAGCAGACGGTTGGTCACGGAACTGATTTGGCCCAAAAGTTCCAGCTCTTTGTTTTGTTTTGATAGTTTCGATGATTTTCTGAGCAGTTGTCCAAGAAGTTCGCTTTTTTCCTGTGTGATCTCTTCCGCCGCCGCCTTTTCCAGCAAAACCGCCTGACGACTGTATTCCAACAAGCGCAGCTGTCGTTCGCGATAGCGGCGGAAATATCCGATGCCCAACAGACCAAGCAGCCAGATCACCCCATGAAACGACCACCAGGTCAGTCGCGAGGCCCGCAGTGTGGCCACCTGACTCCAGCCTGGGATCGACAAGGCGATGCCTCCGAGGATTTCTCCGGCCTGTTTGATCTGATGGGCGTGACAGGGCAGGCAGACATCATGCGCCACCAACGGTCGCAGATAGCGAAACATCGGTGTATCGTCCATCAGTTCCAGGTGCTCGTCACTGGCCTGTTGAAAACGGTGCATGTGACGTTGTTCCCAGGCATCCGGGGTGTGATTCGGATGTGGGGAGCGCAATCCCACAAAATGGTAGCGCACCTGCTGGTCAGACCTGGCGCTGTCTGCGATCTGTCCGGAGATCTGGGTTGGGGAGAGTTGTATCAGCCGCTGGCCATGGGCAGTGGTGAGTTCCCGTTGTGCCGGATCCAGATGGGGATTGGGTTGGATCTCCTTGCGGGCAAGGACATACACCCCTTCCTGGCGGGCAGCCCACAGATGGGTATTGATCACCTCGGCACTGAATGCCCGGGCAAATGCCTGGACCATGGCCTGCATCTCCTGTCCGGTACTCCAATGGTTCCAGATCAGTGAGGCGGCCAACAGAACAGTCCAGAGCAGCGGGGGCAAGAGCGTCAGCAGCCGGTCATTCATCTGCGTGGGGGGGCATGAAAGTGAATGCACTGACCGAAGAAGATCTCGGCAGACTCCATCAGGGTTTCGGACAGACTCGGATGGGGATGGACCGTGTGGGCCACATCCTGGATGATCAGGCCCTGCTCCATGGCCAGCACCCCTTCCGAGATCAACTCGCCAGCGCCAACCCCGCAGATGCCGACCCCCAGAATGCGTCCGGTATCCGGTTCCAGGATCCATTTGGTCACCCCTTCGGTGCGTTCCAGGGTGTGGGCGCGACCAGAAGCGGCCCAGGGGAAGCGGACGGCGCGTACTGGGATCCCCTGCTGACGTGCCTGGGTTTCGGTCAGTCCGGCCCATGCCACTTCGGGATCGGTATAGGTGACGCCGGGCAGGATGGGAAAACGGCGCGGCGGAGGTTCTCCCATCAGGGTGGCAACGGCAATCCGGGCCTGGGCTGCGGCCTTGTGAGCCAGCATGGGTCCACCTGTCACATCCCCAATCGCCAGAATGGCCGGGTCGGCGGTACGCATGCCGGCATCCACTTCGATGGCTCCATGAGCATTGCATGTGACCTGGGTGGCATCCAGTCCCGGAATGGCACACATCGGAATGCGACCCGTGGCCACGAGCAGCCGTTCCACCTCATGGGTGGTCTGTTGTCCGGTTTGATCTTCGACCTGCACGCGCAACCGGTCCCGGGTGAGGGGTTCCACTCCGATGACCCGTGTGGCCGTTTGAATCGATGCAAAGATTTTGGTCAGACGGGCGGCCAGAGGACGGACCAGATCGCGATCTGCACCGGGCAGGATCCCGTCTGCGGCTTCGATGAGGCATACCCGGGATCCCAGGGCGGCATAGACCGATCCCAACTCCAGGCCGATGTTGCCGCCGCCGATCACCAGCAAAGAGGCGGGAATGGTCTCCAGGGCCAGGGCACGTGTGGAGTCCATGACACCGGGCAGATGCCAATCCACTCCGGGCAGGGGTGTGGGGGTGGAACCTGTGGCCAGGATGATCCGTTCGGCAGTGATGTCTGCGGGGGGGGAGTTGGCAGATTCGACCCGAATGTGTTGGGAAGAGAGCAGGTGGGCCATACCCTGGATGCGGGTCACGCCGCGCAGTTGACATTGCTGGGCCAGACCCGAGGTCAGACGGGTGACCACCTCCTCTTTCCAGGTGCGCAGCCTGGCGAGATCGATTGCGGGGGGGGGGAAGTGAATCCCCATATGGGTGGCCTGGGCACTTTCGGAGATGATGCGTGCGGCATGCAACAGGGCCTTGCTGGGAATGCAGCCGCGCTGCAAACAGACGCCTCCGGGAAGGTCTGGATCGACGAGCAGGGTGCGCATGCCCTGTCCCGCAGCCAGAAATGCCGCCGTGTATCCGCCTGGACCGGCTCCGATCACCACGACCTGGAAATGGGTGTGCGACATGGTTGCAGACTCGGAAGTTTGTATGGGAACGTGATTACAGACGATCCAGCACTTCCTGGTGGACCCGGATGTTGGCGCGTGACCAGAGTCCGTTGAGATAACCGAAGAGCTGATCTTGTCCCATGATCCGCTCCATTTTGGTCAGCCACTCCTGGTCGGGTTCTTTGGCCTGGTCGGGTGTGGTCTCGTGGATCTGCACCAGACGTATGGCACTCAGGTGTCCGGCCTCGTCGAGGATCTCCCCATGGTTGGGTTTATCGGGATGGAGTTTGAATGCCGCTTCGCGTATGCGTGCTCCTGGTTCGGTTTCTGCGCCCGTGCGCAGGAAGGGTGCCGGGGTGACGACACGCAATTTGTCATGCATGGCCTTCAATTCATCGATGGATTTTCCTTCACCCAGTGCCTTGACCACCTGTTCCATGATTTGGCGCGCGGAATTTCTGGCCTTGTCGGCAATGGTGGCTTTGGTCAATTCTTCTTTGATCTGCTCCATGGGTTTGGGAGACGGTTCTTCCCGGTCCACCACTTCCAGGGCCAGGAATTGTCCGTTGGCCAGTTCCACGAGGGGCGAGAGGCTTCCCTTGGGGGTGGAAAAGGCGGTTTCCAGGAATTTGGCATCCAGCTCCACTCCGCTGAGTCCTGGTTCATCCCGGGCCAGGAAGTCGGTCTCCCGATAGCGCAGATTCAGGTCGTTGGCAATGGTCTTGAGATTGCCGGAGGCTGCCAGTTGGTCTTCAAATGTGACGGAGCGTTCGTAAACCAGATCTTTGGCCTTGTGTTCCACGATGCGGCCACGGATCTCCGCAGAGACGTTTTCCAAGGGTTTGACCTCGCCGGCCTGGATTTGATCCACGCGAATCAGGTGTATGCCAAAGGGGGTGGTGACCGGATCCGAGACTTTGCCTTTTTCCAGGGAGAAGGCAACCTGGTCGAATTCGGGCACCATCACGCCGGGTCCAAAGAGACCGAGATCGCCGCCCTGGGCAGCGGAAACGTCATCCGACAGCTCTTTGGCAACGTTCTCGAAGGTTTCTCCGGCCTTGAGTTTGGCTGTGGCCTTGGCGATCTTTTCCTGGGCGACTTCTGCGGAGTTCTTGTCATCGATCCGGGCCAGGATATGACGGACCTGGCGGTTCTCTTCTTTGCGGTATTCCCGGATATGGTCCTGATAGAACTCTTTGAGTTCTTCATCGCTCACCTTGACCATGTCGCGTACGCTGTCGGCAGTGAGCAGGGCATAGCGGAGTTTGACCTTGGCTTTGGTCATGAATGGGGCGGGATGTTGATCCCGGTAGGCTTGCAACTCGGCATCCGCAGGTTGGATGGCAGGTTCCAGCTCTTTGGGATCGAGTTGCAGGGTGACAATCGCACGTCGCTCATTGTCCATGCGGTAGATGTCGTTGCGCAGTGCCTTGGGGATGGCGATGGGTGTGGTGATGGCGCGGCGGATCTGATCCGAGACCATGTCGGCCTGCAATTGCGCTTCAAAGCTTTTTGGGGTCAGACGATTCTGACGCAGGATCCGTTCATACTGTTCTTTGTTGAACTGGCCATCGACTTGAAAGGCCGGAGAGGAGTTGATGCGTTGCCGCAAGGTGTTGGGTGAGACGGTCAGACGCAGGTCGCGGGCTGCGGTCAGAATCAGGTGGCGATTGATGAGGGCTTGCAGCGTGCGTTGTTTCAGACCGAGCTGGTCGGCAGTTTTTTTGTCCAGGGCACCATTGAACTGTTCCTTGAGCCGTTCGAACTCTTCATCATGGGCCTGGCTGAACTCCTGGGGACCGATGTTCCAGCCAGAGGCTTCGACCACGGGTAGTTGTGCGTTGACATTGATGTAACTCTCCACGCCCCAGGCCATGAAGCTCAATGTCAACAGAACAAGCAGACCCTTGATGACAATGGACTGGGCGCTGCGGCGAATGGCATTTAACATCGTGCGAAGGCTCCGTGCTGGCGAATAATTGGGATCATCCCGCATCATCGCATATTCCGTTCATCCGGGAAAGTGTGTTGGTTCAGCGTGACCTTGGAGAGTTTGACAATACCCTTCCATTGACATTCATGAAAATTGTGGGCACCTTCTGGTGTGAAAAAATCTCCCAAAGGAGTTGTCCCATGTCCGGCTTCGACAAGGATAAAAAAGCATCATGTCCATGAAGTCAGCCATACTCATCGTGGATGATCAACCTTCCAACCTGAAACTCTCTGCCACGTTGTTGGAGGATTTCGGTGCCCGGATGATTTTGGCAATCAATGGGGCAGAGGCTTTGAACCGTCTGCATGAGCAGGAGTTTGCCTTGGTGCTGTTGGATCTGCACATGCCGGTATTGAACGGCTTTGAGGTGTTGCAGCGCATGGCCGACATGGAGGCGGAACGACGACCTCCGGTCATTCTGGTCACAGCGGTGCATGATGATCTGGAGTCGATTTCCCGTGGGTATGCATTGGGTGCGGTCGATTATTTGGTACGTCCGTTTCATGCAGAGTTTCTGCGGAGCAAGGTGCGGGTTTTTTTGGAACTGGATCGCCGCAATCGACTGATACGCAAGCAAGCCGCCGAACTGGAAGCCCACGGTCGGGCGTTGGAGAGAGCCAGGATTCAGGCCGAAGCGGCCATTCGTGCCAAGAACCAATTTCTGGACAACATGGGGCACGAGATCCGCACTCCGATGAATGCCATCATCGGCATGACCGATCTGGTGTTGATGTCCAACCTGGAGCCAACCCAGAGAAAGCTGTTGGAGATCGTGTTGCGCTCTTCGGAGTCGTTATTGAGTTTGTTGAATGATATTTTAGATTTTTCCAGACTGGAGGCCGACCGGTTGGATCTGGATCAAACGCTCTGTTCCGTGCATCAGGTGGTGGAACATGCGGTCACCACAATGGCAGTCGAGGCGGAGTTGAAGGGTTTGACCCTGAATTGGGTGGTGGAGCCGCAGGTGCCGGAGTGGGTGGTGGGGGATCCGGTGCGGTTGCGTCAGATATTGGTTCAAGTATTGAATAATGCGGTCAAATTTACCCGACATGGAGGTGTGGAATTGCGGGTGAACATGGTCGGAGAGGAGCGATTGGCGTTCCAGGTGCAAGACAGCGGGATCGGGATTCCGGAAGATCGGCTGGAGATGATTTTTGAAGGATTTTCTCAGGTGGATGGCAGCACGACCCGGTGTTTTGGTGGGACCGGGCTTGGTCTGGCTTTGTGTCGCAAGCTGGTGACGTGCATGCAGGGGGAGTTGCGGGTGATGAGTCGGGTGGGAGAGGGGAGTACCTTCACCTTTGAGATTCCATGCATACGTTCCAAGGCTGGGGACGGGTCTGCCAGTTCGTTATCCTCGGCGGTTGGCGTGGAAAAGGTGGAACCTGATCGAGAGCGATCCATGATCCGGATCTTGTTGGTTGAGGATGATCAGGACAATCGGCTGCTTGGTCAGCATGTGTTGACCTCAGCCGGCTATGCGGTCACCACGGCGGGCGATGGCGAGGAGGCGTTGCCCCATTTGTGTGAAGGTTTTGATCTGGTGTTCATTGATGTGCAGATGCCGCGTCTGAATGGCATTGAAGCCACCCGCAGGATCCGTGCCGGCAAGGAAAAGGCCGACCCGGACATGCCGATTATCGGAGTGAGTGGTCATGTTCAGGAGCAACTGCGTGCGCACTGTCTGGAGGCGGGAATGGATGCGTTTTTGACCAAGCCCTATCGTTCTCAGGATCTGTTGGATCTGGTGGCGCGTGCCGGGGAGTTTCGTGCCCGGCGCGAGGAGCAGCGGCGTGTTGTCTCGTTGGGGAGCGGTCGCAATGGGGGGCGGTCATGACGTCACCCAAGACCGTGGCGTTCCAGGGGGAGCGTGGAGCCTACAGTGAACAGGCGTGCCGGGAGAGTCTGCCCGGCTATCGGACCATTCCGTGTCGCACCTTTGAGGAGGTGTTTCAGGCTGTGGACGAACGTGAGGCCAGTGTGGGCATGATTCCGGTGGAAAACAGCATCGCCGGGGTGGTCAGTGACAGTTATGATCTGTTGGCAGTCTATCAATTGCATATTCTGGGTGAGTATTATTTGCGGGTGCGCCACTGTTTGTTGGGGACTCCCGGTGCGCGTATTGACGGTTTGCGCGCGGTCTATTCCCATCCCCAGGCCTTGGCCCAGTGTCGGAGTTTTATTCGCAAACATGGTTGGGCGTGCAATGCCGTTTATGATACGGCGGGTGCGGCAGCGGATCTGGCGGCGCGCGGGACTCCTGGCGAGGCGGCCATTGCTGCCGAACTGTGTGCCGAACTTTATGATCTGACGATTCTGGCCCGGGATGTTCAGGACAGCCATCTGAACACCACCCGTTTTTTGCAGATCGTCAAGGAGCGCCAGGTTCCGCCCAAGGAGGTGGAGTGCAAAACCAGTCTGGTGTTCGAAGTGCGCAATATTCCGGCAGCACTTTACAAATGTCTGGGAGGATTTGCCACCAACGGGGTGAATCTGACCCGTCTGGAGTCCAGACCTGTGCCGGGAACCCCCTGGTCGTACCATTTCTATCTGGATTTTCAGGGCAGATCCGAGGAGCGACGCTGTCGCTTGGCCCTGGAGGAGTTGGCGTTTTTTACGAGCAGCCTGAAGATCCTGGGCAGCTATCCCGAAGCCCCCAACTGGCATGCCACGCGATGATGATTTTTCCGCAATTCGATCCGGTTTTGTTGCAGATCGGTCCGGTGGCCATCCGTTGGTATGGTCTGATGTACACCTTGACCTTTGTGTTGGGTTGGCCTCTGTTGAAATGGCAGGCCAAACGTCAGGGATTGCCGGTCACCTCAGAACAATTGGCCGACTTGACCATGGGGGTGTTGTTGGGGGTGATCCTGGGCGGACGTTTGGGTTACATTTTCTTCTACCACTTTGAGTATTATATCACCCATCCTATGGCCATGTTCCGGGTTTGGGAGGGGGGGATGTCGTTTCATGGTGGTCTGCTGGGGGTGTTGGTCGCCTGTTTTTATTTTGCCCGCAAGAATGGCATGGAGTTTTTGGTATTGGGGGATCTGTTGGCGGTTGTGACCCCATTGGGGCTGTTGTTGGGGCGCATTGGCAATTTCATCAATGGGGAGTTGTGGGGGCGACCGACCGATCTGCCGTGGGGCATGGTTTTTCCGGGAGCGGGACCGGAACCGCGTCATCCCAGTCAGTTGTATGAGGCTGGACTGGAAGGGGTGGTGTTGCTGGCGGTCATGATGGCCGTGGGCGGGAAACGGCGTGGTGCCGGATGGTTGGGCGGGCTGTTTCTGACCGGATACGGGTTGGCGCGGCTGCTGGTGGAGCTGGTGCGGGAGCCGGATGCCCATTTGGGTCTGATGGCCGGTGGTCTGACCATGGGTCAGATGTTGAGTTTTCCGATGGTGTTCATCGGATTGGCTTTGATCGTGCGTGCGCGTCGGTCATCTTTGGTTTGAATTTTGTGAGCGGTCTGGTCACTTCGGTTCCGCGCACGGCTGTGGACTCCTTGCCGGAGAGTCCGGGTGTGTATCGTTTTCTGGATGCAGAGGGCAAGGCGCTGTATGTCGGCAAGGCCAAGTCGCTCAAGAAACGGGTCAGTTCCTATTTTCATGGTTCCTGTTCGCGGCGCATTCTGGCCATGCTGGCCAAGGCGCACGATGTGGCGATTGTGGTCACGGCCACGGAGCAGGATGCCTTGATCCTGGAAGCCAATCTGATCCGACGTTGGCAACCGCCGTATAATGTCTTGCTCAAGGATGACAAGTCCCACCCCTGGTTGCGTTTGACCATGGATCATCCTTTTCCCCGGCTGACGTTGCATCGTGGGCCGCGTCGGGCCGGGGAACGCTATTTCGGTCCTTATCCGAATGTGCATGCCTTGCGTGAGCTGTTGCGTTGGTTGCAAGGGGTGTTTCCATTGCGCCAGTGTGAGGATCGGCAGTTTTCCAGTCGGAAGCGGCCCTGCTTGCAGCATCAGATCAAACGTTGTCATGCCCCGTGCATGGGGTTGACCGATGCGGAAAATTATGCCCAAATGGTCCGCGAGGCTGTATTGTTTCTGGAAGGGCGGGATCGGCAGTTGACCGACCGGCTGACACGCGCCATGTGGGAGGCTGCGGAAGGGCGGCACTATGAAGACGCAGCCCGGTTGCGGGATCGGATTCGGGCCATTGAACAGTTGCAGAGTCAGCGCCGTGCCAATTTGCAGGCCGGGACCGATCTGGATCTGTTTTGTGTTTCGACCACCCCGGGACCGGCAGCGATTCAGGTATTTTTTGTGCGGGATGGGATCAATCTGGGCAATCAATCCCATTTTCCTGAAAATACGGAAGAGTGTACACCTGTCGAGGCCCTGGAGGCGTTCATCGCCTGGTTTTATGCACCACCCGAGGAGGGGGAGGCTGGAGAGTCTGTGGAGACCCCTTTGCCCCCCCCGGAGATCCTGATCAATCTTCCCTTGGCAGAGCAGGCGTGGATGGAGTCCACCTTGGGCCGGTTGCGGGGTGGGGCGGTGCGGATACGCATTCCCGAACGCGGGGAGAAGCGGCGTTTGCTGGATCTGGCGGTCACCAATGCCGAAACCGCCAAGGTGCGTCGTCTGAGTGGACGGGCAGCCAACCGGCAGCGACTGGTTGAACTGGCGGAGCTGTTGGCATTGCCCCAGGTTCCGGAACGGATCGAGGCGTTGGATGTATCGCACATCCAGGATGCCCACGCCGTGGCTGCCATGGTGGTATTTGGTCCGGAAGGGATGATGAAACGGGCGTACCGTCGTTTTGCCATTCAGGATCCGGCATCTGTGGACGATACTGCACGCATGGCCGAGGTGGTGGCACGGCGCTTTCGTCCTGGTGAGAGTCGGCAGGATGACTGGCCGGATCTGCTGCTTCTGGATGGGGGCAAAGGACAGCTTTCGGCGGTGCTGGAGGTGATGGGAGAGTTGGGGGTGAGTGGGGTGGCCGTGTGCGCCATGGCCAAAGGGCCGGAGCGGCATGCCGGAAAAGAAACCCTGTTCTTGCCGGAACGCCCGGAACCGGTTATACTCCCGGAACGTGCCCCGGTTTTGTTTTTGCTTCAGAATATACGTGACGAGGCGCATCGCTTCGCCATCACCTATCATCGCAGCAAACGGGAACGCAGTCAGGTGCGTTCGGTGCTGGATGAGATTCCTGGCGTGGGACCGGCCAGAAAAAAGGCGTTGTTGCGTCATTTTGGATCGGTGCGCGCCATTCGGGCAGCGGGCATCGCTGAACTGACCTCTGTGGCAGGCATTTCGTCGGCCTTGGCTGCAACCATTGTTCACTTCCTGCAAGAGTGTACTTGAAACTTTGTTGAGATCGGATTGATGGTCTGGAACCTACCCAACCTGTTGACTGCCACGCGGATTATTCTGATCCCCTTTTTTATCGGCTGTGCCTTTTTGCCGGATCGTCTGGGATTGATTCTTTCGACGCTGTTTTTCAGCCTGGCAGCATTGACCGACTGGGCCGATGGCTATATTGCCCGTCGTTCCGGGCTGTCAACCGATTTTGGGCGTTTTTTTGATCCGGTGGCCGACAAGCTGCTGGTGATTTCGGCCATTGTTCTGCTGTTGGCTTTGGGGCGGGCACCCTTGTTGCTGGTTTTGATCATCCTGGCGCGTGAGATCACGATCATGGCGCTGCGTGAACGCATGGCCGGTCTGGGGATGACCGTGCCAGTGTCGTCTCTGGGCAAGTGGAAGACCGGTTTCCAGATGACCGCAATCATCATGCTGTTGGTGCAGGACGCTCTGTTCGGGATCCCGTTTCAAATTCCTGGTCTGTTGTGTCTGGTCGTGGCCATCATTTTTTCATTGTGGTCCGGGTTCTTGTATCTGGTCTCTGCCTGGCCGGCCATCCACCCGAAAATTTGATCGTCTCCGCGTTCAGTCGGCCTTGACTTGAACCGTGATAATTTGTTATAAAAGACGACATGGTTTGCGGGAGTAACTCAGGGGTAGAGTGCAACCTTGCCAAGGTTGACGTCGAGGGTTCGAATCCCTTCTCCCGCTCCAGTTTGATCATGCCGGATGGTCCGGCCGGGTGGCGAAGTGGCCTAACGCAGAGGTCTGCAAAACCTTCATTCGTGGGTTCAAATCCCACCCCGGCCTCCAGGGTCCTCACGGTTGAAACACGATGAAACACGATTTTGCAAGTCTATTGATTCGTGGACTTCTGAGGACAAAGAGCGTAAAATTGTTTTTCCATGCGGGAGTAACTCAGGGGTAGAGTGCAACCTTGCCAAGGTTGACGTCGAGGGTTCGAATCCCTTCTCCCGCTCCAAAGATTTCATTTTACGATTGCTGCATACCTGCCTCGCGATCTCCACGGATCCTTCATATACCCTTTTGGCTTATGCGGGATACCACATGCCGATCACCTTTCATCCGAATGAACGAACAGTTATTTTTATCGACGGATCCAACCTCTATGCCGCGATCCGCTCGCTGGGATTTGATTTCGATTATAAAAAACTTTTGCACCACTTCCAGAGCCACAGCCGTTTGATGCGCGCCTATTACTACACGGCGCTGGGCGATGATCAGGACTACTCACCCATTCGTCCCCTGGTGGACTGGCTGGCCTATAACGGTTATGCCGTCATCACCAAACCGATCAAAGAGTATACTGATCCGGTCAATGGCCACAAACGGATCAAAGGCAACATGGATATCGAAATTGCCGTGGGCATGCTGCAAATGGCCCCGCATTACGACCATGCGGTCCTCTTCTCCGGCGATGGAGATTTCCGCAGCGTGGTGCAGGCGATCCAGGATCAGGGGAAATTCGTCTCGGTGGTCAGCTCACTGCTGACCAGTCCGCCCATGATTGCCGATGAACTGCGACGCCAGGCCGATGAGTTCATCGAGTTGAACTCCCTGAAGTCCGAGTTGATGCGCAACCCGCACGCCGCCACCTCGCAAAACATCTGCCCCTCGGTGATCGCCTCATCCCAGGCAGCTTCCACGGCGGATTGAAAATCGGGTGGATCATCAGCTAAACCAAAACCATTTTGGAATGTAGAATTTGTTTTGTTGGGGCGTTGCCCCAAACCCCACCAGGGCCATTGGCCCCTGGACCCCCTTGACATAAACGACGCATCCCGAAATGGGTGCGGTTTAAGTACGGAGCGAGTCGGGTATGGGCAAGATTGCTTTTTTGTTTCCGGGCCAAGGCTCCCAGACCGTGGGCATGGGTCGGGAATGGCTGGCAACGGGTGCCGGGCTGTTTGCCGCAGCCGATGCCGAGTTGGGTTTTTCCTTGCAGGAGCTGATGTTCCATGGCCCGGAAGAGAACCTGCGCCTGACCGAAAACGCTCAACCCGCTCTGGTTTTGACCGGTCTGGCTGCCTTTGATCAGGTCACAGCCCAGACCGGTATCCAGCCCGATTATGTCGCAGGTCACTCCCTGGGGGAATATGCGGCCATTGCGGCTGCCGGAGGTTTTTCCGCCCTGGACGCCATTCGTCTGGTGCGCAAACGGGGTGAGGCCATGCGCGCAGCAGTTCCTCCCGGAGAAGGGGGAATGGCTGCCATCCTCAATCTGGATCCGGTGGAGGTGGAACGGGTCTGCCGTCAGGCTGCTGATGAGACCGGCGGGGTCTGTGCTCCGGCCAATTACAATACGGCAGTACAACTGGTCATCTCCGGCCATCTGTCCGCTGTCGAGCGTGCCATGGCCCTGGCCAAAGAGGTCAAGGCGCGCTGTATCCTGTTGCCCGTGTCCGCCCCTTTTCACTGTGCATTGATGGGCAAAGCTGCCGGGATCATGGCAGAGGTTCTGGCCGCACAACCGATTGCCGATCTGGTCTGTCCGGTGATTGCCAATGTCACGGCTGAACCTTTGCGTTCCGGACAGGCCATTCGCACCAGTCTGGTGGAGCAGATCACGGCCCCGGTGCGCTGGGAGGCATCGATGCAGTGCCTCCTGAACTTGGGAGTGGATACCTTTGTGGAATTGGGTACTGGTCAGGTGTTGGCCGGCATGATGAAGCGTATTGACAAAAATGCCCGGATGCTGACCATCAATACCCCGGCGGATATCGAAAAACTTGTTCAATAACCGGATCACGTCTTGGGCAGGGTGATCTTTTTCCGGGCAAGACAGATGATCCGGTCCGAGAGTTCCTGATCATCAATCACCTGTTGCAGGTTGTTCATGGTCGCCAGCAGGGTGTGGTACAAGGCGGAATCACGCATCCGATCATGATGACTGATCACCAGATTGGTCAGCAGTTCATAAATATCCAATCCATGAAACCACCAGGCAATCGGTTCAAAGCCGTTCAACTCCAGCGCACGCATCAGAGCGGGTTCGGTAAACAGCATGATGTGTTCGATGGGACTCATGTGACGAAAAACATTGTCTGGAAAAACCTCCTGTACCATGCTGGCCAGGGAGTTGGCGTTGGGTACCTGAATCAGCGCAGCACCACCGGGAACCAATATTTTCTGGACGGTTGCCAGCAATCCCATGGGATCGGTCACATGCTCCAGAACGCCAATCAGGGAAACGACCTGGATGGTGCCGATCCATTCCGGGTGCGTGGTCAGATACTCCTCCAGAGTCGTCTGTTCCAGGTTCACCCCGAACACCTCCTTGGCAAATGCCACAGATGTGGCGCTCAATTCCAGACCGACACCCTGCCAACCGCGCTCCTGGACAACGCTCACCAGATCCCCGATCCCTGAACCCACGTCCACCCAGACTCCGCGTTCATTGCCCAGATGGCGTTCGGCAAATTCAACTTTTGGTTTGGCAACCTGGTCGCGTCGATAATGGCAGGTTTCGCGGTTGGCATAGGTCACTTCGGACCAATAGCGGTTGGTGGCGTAGAAACGTCGAATCGCCTCATCGCTGTAGCGCCTGGAGGTGTACACCAGACCGCACTCTGCACAGGTCACATAGGTGAATTGATGGATTTCCACCCGTGGGACTGCTTCCCGTGAGCCGCACACATGGCAGGATTGTTGATGGATCGGGGTTTCGTGGCTGGCCAGATAGGAAACGATGCCACGAATCTTATCCAGATGGCCAAGCAGATTATGCAGAACCGGCTTTTTGAACTGACCGATGTCAATGGGTTTTCCGTGGCGCCGTTCCATGTTCTTTTCCTGAGAATCCTTACCGGTTGGTGCAAGCGACTGGCTCGTGGCCCAACCGAATATGATGACCTGAGAACAAAAAGTCAAAGGCAAACCTTCCCGGGTCCACGGACGCTCGTTTGCCATCCTGTTGGTCGATGCGCCAGGTTTTGATTCGGATCTTAATGCTGTTCAGGTTTCTGAAGGCATCTCCCCTCTTCCAGTCTGAACAACAGATCAGCCTGGGCGGCAAACGCTTCGCTGTGGGTGACCATGATTAAAGTCATTTGTTCTGCCCGGACCAGATGGGTCATCAGGGCCATCACATCGCGACCGGTCTTGTGATCCAGATTGCCGGTGGGTTCATCGGCCAGGAGCAACAGCGGGCGATGGACCAGAGCGCGGGCAATGGCAGCCCGCTGTCTCTCCCCACCGGATAATCGGTCGGGAAATGTGTGTGCTCGCTTACCAATCCCCACCCGTTCCAACAATTCGAAGGCCCGTTGTTGTCCCATGGCATCATCGGCCTGGTTCAAAGCCAGCGGGAACAGGACATTTTCCAGAACGGTCAAAGAAGGCAACAGATTGAAGAATTGAAAAATGAAACCAATGGAACGACGCCGGAAGAGGGTTGTGGCCGTATCATTCATGGCCGTCAGTTGGAACCGGTCGATCTCGACCACTCCCTGGTCCGGCTGATCGAGTCCGGCCATCAGATTCAGCAGTGTGGTTTTGCCGGAACCGCTGCGTCCAACAATGGCGCTCACGGTGCTGCGTGGGAAATCTGCGGTCACGTTTTCCAGGATCGGTGTGCGTGTGCCATCCTCTTCCAGATAGGACTTGACAATCCCGCGTAAACGGACAAAACCGGGGGTGGTTGGGGAGGATCCGGGCGAGGTTTCCTGCATGGCATCCCAAGGTGATGGTTTCGGATTGGCGTGATTCCTGAAAGTGTGATTTTATCCCACTTCTGGCAGGTCGACAACCGGTTTGTTCATCCGGTAGAATGGCATGAAGCGTTCTGCCCTTTTTGGAGAGGTTTTGAGAAGCACATGGTTCATGCATATCGTCGACCGGGTTGGGCCTGGCTGTTGATGGGGGTGGTGGGTCTGTTGCTTTCGGGTTGTGTCGGCTTGACCGATTGGACCGGTCCGAAACTGGAACACCCGCGATTGAGCCTGTTGGAGATCCATCAGAGCGAGAAAAAAAATTCCAAATGGGCACCGCGCTTCCGGGTCCGGTTGCGGGTGGACAACCCCAACACGATTGAGGTGCCCATTGGTGGGATCGAATGTCGTCTGGAGCTGCAAGGGATGAGTTTTGCCACCGGTCAGTCATCGGAATTCTTTACCATCCCGGCCAAAGGATCGGCGGAATTTGATGTCGAGGTCTCAACCGAGTTGATGAAGGCCATGAAACAGCTCTCCGTTCTGTTGCGCAAAGGCGAGGCGGTGGTTGATTATCGGTTGGTTGGAAAAATATTTGTGGAACTTCCATTCCTGGGCGCGGTCCCGTTTGATAAAAGTGGCACATTGCACAAACCGCTCAAGTGGGAAGATTGATGTCAGGAATGAAACCGATGCACGAAATTGAACTGGTGATCGAGAAGTTGGTGCCGGGCGGAATGGGTTTGGCACGTCTGGATGGCCGGGTCGTCTTTGTACCGGGTACGGCACCAGGAGATCGGATCTTGGGTCGGATCGTCTCGGAACACCGCCACCATCTGATGGTCAAATGCCAGAGTGTTGTGACCCCTGGTCCCGAAACCGTGGATCCGGGGTGTCGGCACGCCGCTCAGTGCGGCGGATGTCAAATGCGTCGGATCCCGCCAGAGATGCAGGATGCCATCAAGGAGGGATTTGTCCGGGAGGCGTTGATGCGCATTGCGCATCTGGATCCAACCCGTGTGCTGTTGCCGTTGATTCCGGCCCGGGAGAGGGATGGCTATCGGCGTCGGGTCACTTTTCAGGTGCGTTGGGATGGTGGGCAGGTGTTGTTGGGCTTTTTTGCCCATGGTTCACACGATCTGGTCAACCTGTCGGAGTGTCCGGTACTGGATCCACGCATTGCAGCCTGGATGGAACCGTTGCGCAGTGCGATCACCCGGCTTGAGTGCCGGGCAGCGGTCAATGCCGTTGAAGTGGTGGCCGGAGAGCATGGCCTGGGTCTGGTTTTTTGTCTGTTGCGACCCTGTACCCACGCCGATAAGGAGAGCATGCGCGCCTTGGCGGACTGGAAAGGTCTGGATCAGGTCTGGCTGCGGGTGGGTAAAGCGGCACCCCGTCCGTTGGTGTCAAAACAGGCACTGGAGTACCGTGTGCGTGGCTTGACCATCCTGTTCACCCCGGATGATTTTGTGCAGGCCCATGCCTGGCAGAATGAACGGCTGGTCCAGGAGAGTCTGCAACTGGCCGGAGAAGGGGGCATGGTGTGGGATCTGTTTTGTGGGATCGGGAATTTCACCGCACCATTGGCCCGTCAGTTTGATCGACTGCTGGGTGTGGATCTGATCCCTGGATCCTTGCAACGGGCGCAGCAGAATGCCCGTCGCCATGGTTTCATGGAGCGGGTGGTGTGGAGTCGTCTGGATTTGTTCCGGGAGGAGGGGGTGGCGGAACTGCCGTGGACAGAGTCTGTGGATCTGGTCGTGATGGATCCGCCTAGGAATGGGGCAGAGGCTGTCTGTCGCCAACTGGCCAGACAACCGATAGTGGCGCGGGTGATCTATGTGTCGTGCGATCCGGCGACTTTGGCACGCGATGCGGCCATTCTGGTGAGTGGCGGGTATGAGTTGGACCTGGTGCGTCCCGTGGATCTGTTCCCGCAGACCCGGCACGTGGAGATGATCGCCTGCTTTGTGCAGCAAGGCGTGACAAGAACGGAATCAGAGAGGATCCAAGATGGTTGATCTTCCCGGAAAACGCGCTCAATTGGAGAAACAGGCCCAAAAGGCCAAAACTCCAGCAGCGGATCTGACACCCGAACAGCAGCCACCATCATCCGAACAGCTTGGATTGCTGCAAGATCAATTGCGTCAAGAAGAAGAGATCGTCCTGGCCGGGAAACTGGAAGAGGTCCGCAAAAAACGGGAACAGGAACTGCAACGCGGCAAGTCCAAACCCATTGAAAAGATCAATGTCACAGAACTGAAGTTCGCCCGCGAAGAGAAAAAGGCCGGATTGCCGGAAAATATCCGACGCCTGCCCAAAGACCATCCAGTGCGGGTCATGTATGAAAAAGGATTCAAACAGAAAGGTTTGAGGGTTCCGGATCGCCACATCGATTATTCGGGCGACCGATTGACTTTTTGGGATGCGATGCGTTCCATTGCCAAGCCCTTGGGGATCCTTATGATCGTGGGTGGCGTGATCGCCGGACTCTATTATGGCGGAAAGAGCTATCAGGCAGGCGCGGAAGATACACGCTCCCTGATTATGACGGTGATCAAGAACAAGAATTATCGACCGGACCACCCCACGATTGCCAAGGAGTTCAAGGCGCTCTACTGGAGCAACTGGCTGCCGGATCTCTATCGGCTGCTGGATCTGGTCCAGGGTTTGGGCATGAATGATGAACATCTGGAGAGCAATCCGGAGGCTGGAAGTTATCTTGAATATATCAAGCGTCATAATCTTCCCTTTGACCAGACAGAGGCCATGGAGTGGTATTCTCGCGAGATGCGTAAATCCAGTCGGTGAGATCTGCGGTCAGCGTTGCAATCGTACCCGGACTGCATCTTCCTGTTCCATCTCCTCCAGGCGGATCTCCATTTCATGGATGGCCCCATCCAGTTCGGGCAGGATGACATCTTCCAATGCCCGGGCGCGACGCTCGGTCCGTTGGTATTCGGCAAGCAGGCGGTGCAGATTGCCGGAGATGGTGGCCAGCTCGCTTCCCTGAGCGAGCAGCGTGGTGAACGCCTGGGCACAGCGGTTTTTTTCTGCCGGGTCGTGCAGAGTCAGCCGTGGCGCATCGCGCAGCATGACCCCAAAGAAACTCTGCGCTTGACCGGTGATCTGGGCCTGGGTCAACTCTTGAACCGGGCTGACCTGCACGTCGTGCAGACCACATCGGCCAATCCAATCGGCCAAGAGCGCCACGGCCCGAGCGTGTTGCTCCAGATAACGGGTGTGCAGCTCCAGATAACGGGTGTGCTGGCGGATGATTTCGGCAGCCAGCAGCAGCCGTTTTTCGTCGAGGAACCGATACCCCTCCCGCATCACCACACGTTCGTCCCGGCTCTCCAGCAGTGCGCTGCGGGTGGGGGTGATCTCCATGGGTTTCAGTTTCCTGCGCGCAGATGGTGTTGGATCTGCGCATCCGAAAGACGCGACAACTCGGTATCCGGCAAAGGTTTCAATAGTTCCCAACCCAGGGCCATGCTCTGTTCCAGAGTGCGCGGGCCATCGGGTTGGGCAATGAAACGGTGCTCGAACCGCTCTCCAAACTCCAGAAAGAGTCGGTCTGTCCGGGTCAACCCATCGGCTCCGACCACACCGGCCAACAGGCGTATTCCCATGGTGCGGGCATAGGCGGCATAGAGCTGATTGGCCAAGGCCGGATGGTCAGGATGGGTGAAACCGGCACCGATGCCATCTTTCATCAACCGGGAGAGACTCGGCAACACCCCAATCGGCGGATGGATGCCTGCGCGATCCAGTTTGCGGTCCAGGGTGATTTGTCCTTCGGTGATGTAACCGGTCAGATCCGGAATCGGATGGGTGATGTCGTCGGCAGGCATGGTGAGGATGGGAATCTGGGTCACGGATCCGGCACGTCCATGGATCCGTCCGGCGCGCTCATAGAGTGTGGCCAGATCGGAATACATGTAACCGGGATACCCTTTGCGGCTGGGGATCTCCCCATGACTGGCCGACACCTCGCGCAAGGCTTCGCAATAGTTGGTCATGTCGGTCATGATCACCAGGACATGCCGTCCTTCGTGATAGGCCAGATATTCCGCTGCCGTCAGGGCAAAACGGGGGGTCAGCAGGCGTTGGGCGCTGGAGTCTGAAGCCAGATTGAGAAAAAGCGCGGTATGGCCCAATGCCCCCCCTTCTTCCAGGGTGCGTCGGAACCGTTCGGCCTGGTCATACGGCACGCCAATGCCGGCAAAAACAATGGCAAAAGGTTCGTCCCGGGTCGAACGCAAACGGGCATGCAGGGCAATCTCGACCGCCAGACGGTTGTGGGGCAAACCTCCCGCCGAAAAGATCGGCAACTTTTGTCCCCTCACCAGACTGTCCAACAGGTCGATGGCCGAGATGCCGGTTTCGATGAAATCTTCGGGCTTGGCCCGCCGCAAGGGGTTGATGATCGCCCCGTCGATGGGAGATTTGATTTGCGCAGCCACAGGCGGACCGCCATCGGCCACCCGTCCCACGCCATCAAAAACCCGTCCCAGAATGCCCGGTCCCAAGGCAAAGGTGACCGGTTCGCCGATCAGCCGGATGCGGGTTCCGGCCATGGAGAGTCCGGAGGTGGTGTCCAGGGTTTCGATGGTCATGACGGTTTCGTCCACTGCTGCCACGCGCCCCAACCGGGTGCGTCCGTCGATGCCGATCACCTCGACCGCATCGTTGAGTCCCACCTCCACCAGACGGCGGACAAACAATAATGGTCCTTCAATGCGGGTGACTGCCTGCTCCAGATAGAGATCTGCCTGGATCGTCATGGTTGTTGCTCCTGACCGTCGGTTCCGACCAGAGCCGAAAAATCGGCCTCCAGCAGCGCATCCAGTTCATCGAACCGTTCCAGTTCCGTATCATCGATCTCTTCGCCCATGCGTTGCAGACGGCGCATGATCGGTTGGGCTGCGATCCGTTCCACACTCAGGCCATTGGTCACCGCTGCTTCGGCCCGTTCCATGAAACGAATCAAAAGCGCCAGCATGCGGATCTGCTTGCGTGGTGAGGCGTGGCGATCTTTGACCGAGAAGGCCGATTGTCGCAAGAATCCGTCGTTGACCAACTCGGCACAGAGCAAGGTCAGCCGTTGTCCCGGAGGCAGGGCATCCTTGCCCAGAATGCGTGCCATCCGTTCCAAACGGGTCTGTTCTTCCAGCAGGGTGAGAAGGCGACGGCGCTGTATGGCCCAGGCTGGCGCTCCCTCCTGGCTCCACCAGGCAGCCAGGCTGTCGGCATCTTCCGAATAGGAGGTGATCGGGTCAATGGCCGGGTAAAAGCGCGCTTGCGCCCGTTTGCGATCCAAAGCCCAGAAATTGCGGACATAGCGTTTGGTTTGAATGGTGACCGGTTCGGAAAAGTCACTGGAGGGTGGACTGACCGCACCCATGACGGTCAAAGAGCCGTTTTTGCCTGACAAGGTGATGACCCGGGATGCCCGTTCGTAGAACTCGGCCAGACGTGTGCTCAGATAGGCTGGATAACCGGCCTCGCCCGGCAACTCTCCCAATCGCCCGGATACCTCGCGCAACGCCTCGGCCCAACGGCTGGTGGAATCGGCCATGAGTGCCACTTTCAATCCTTGATCGCGGAAATATTCGGCCACGGTGATGCCGGTATAGACGCTCGCCTCGCGGGCGGCCACCGGCATGTTGGAGGTGTTGGCGATCACCACCATCCGTTCCATGAGCGGACGACCGCTGCGCGGATCTTCCAGTTTCGGGAACTCATCCAGTACCCCCGCCATCTCATTGCCGCGCTCTCCGCATCCCAGATAGACGATGACATCCGCATCACACCACTTGGCAATGGTTTCCAGCAATACGGTTTTGCCGGTTCCGAAACCGCCTGGCACCATGGCCTTGCCACCACGGGCTACGGGAAACAGAGTATCCAGCACCCTTTGTCCGGTCAGCAACGGGGGACCGACCGGCAGTCGCCTGGCCACCGGACGCGGACGCCGGACCGGCCAGAAGTGACACATGGTGATGGTCTGTGTCTGTCCATGATGATCGCGCAGTTGGCAGAGGGTGGCGTTGGTGTCATATTCGGCTGCCGGCGCGATCCAGAGCACTTCTCCGGCGCGGTCCGGGGGAATCAGGATCAGTTGCTCCTTGCCCGCTTTGTTGGCAGGTTGCACGGAACCAAGGGGATCCCCTCCCTTGAGGATGCGTCCGGGTTCGGCCAGTGGTGTGAAGTGGAAGTGTACGACGGGCAGTGCCATCTGTCCGGGCCGGAGAAAATCCCGCTCTTCGCCACCCAGCGTGCGCAGCAAGCCATCAAAGATGTTGCCCAGGATGTCTGGTCCCAGGCGCACCGAGAGAGGGAGTCCATGACCGGTGACCGGATCACCAGGTCGCAGTCCGGTGCCATCCTCGAACAATTGCACCGTGATTTCATCTTCTTGCATGCGGATCACTTCGCCGAGAATTCCTTTGCCACCCACCAGGACCGCCTCCTGAATGGTGAAAGGATCCCGGGTGACGGCCCGCAACACCGGTCCACTGATCCAGCGAATCGCGGCCTGGTTCATACGACGGAACCTCCCTGGTTATGCATCAGTGCCAATAGAGCCGCGTCGATGGCTGGACGGTTGGCCAGCAGACCAGCGACACTGCCATCCAGCCATACCCCCTGGCAGCCAAGACGTATGCCCGCCATGATACGCGCATCAGGTCGCAGGCGCGGAGCAGGTAAACCGGCGGTCATGATGCGTTGGGTCAAAGGTTCCATCCCGGCATCGGTCACCAGATCCGGAGGCAGGCAGATCTCCCACTCCCCTGGCGGCAGAATCTGGAGGGCGCGCATGACCAATGCCTCGATCCAGAGTTGACGTTGGGGTGGGTTGTGCCAACGTTCCAGCAGTGCTCGATCCAGCAGGAGACGCGCCTCTTCCAGATGGCGATTGATCCGTTGCATGGTGTGGTTGCGCTGTTCGGTCTCTTCCTGGGCATGGATGTTCTGCAAGGTCTGCTTCAGCAGGCGACGCTCGTTCGCAACCCAGGTACGCATGCGTTGACGTGCCTGTTGATGGGCGTTGGCAATGAGGGCTGCTGCCTCCTGACGGGCCTGGGTGAGAATCCGCTCCTGTTCGTCATGGCTGTGGCGGGCAATGGCAGCCAGCATGTCATCCAATACGGTCTTCATGGTTGCATCCCCAGACGCGCACGCACCTTGAGCGTCAGATCCGGGGGGGGCGTCAGACCGCGAACCTCTGGAACCACCCAGGTGGCAGGAGTCAGCGATGCCAGAAAGCGGTCGAGCAACCCAACAGGCAACCGGCTGGCACAACCTGCCGAAAGCAATACCAACCCGGTGGTGGCCTCTGCCAGAATGGCTGTGACCGTTGTTGCCTCCTGGCCAGGCTCAGGGGTGATCACCTTCATGCCGGTCAGACGCCAGCCCGCTGCACTCACTTCATCGCCGATAAAGACGAACGCAGACATCAGCCCAGACGATTCAGAATGAGGATCGAGATGATCAGACCATAAATGGCAATCCCTTCGGCCAGACCGACCAGAATCAACATCCGGCCCAAAAGTTCCGGTTTTTCCGTGATGGCACCGATGGCCGCGCTGCCAACATGGGCAACGGCAAAACCGGCAGCAATGGAGGAGAGACCTGTGGCCAAAGCAGCAGCCAGAAAGCCCATGCCCGGATCCAGGGTTGCGCCTCCAGAGGCTGGAGGGGTCGCCATGGCCGGGGAGGCAAAGAAAGCCATGCTGGCTCCGATGGCCATGACGGCGCTGAACAGGGTCAAAGCAAGTGCAATCTTGGTGCGAGGCGACATGGGCCGCTCCTTTGTGTTGGATTCTAAGATGTCATGGGTTATTCCGGGGGTGGCAGGGGACGGAAAGGGCGTCCGTCTCCAGCCAGGAAACGTACAAAAAACTCAAACAGAATCAAACGGGTGGTCTGGACCGAAACCACCAACCCCTCCAGGGTCAGGATCAGCAGGTTGCCGACAACCATCACCATCAGGCCGGGCAGACCACCCCCGCTCAGGTCAGCCAGGGTGACCACGGCCTGGCCCAGTCCGGCATGGGCCAATGCAAACGCCCCGACGCGGGCAAAGGAGAAGGTGTTGACGCCGAGTTGCAACAGGGTTTCCAGCAGATGGGCCAGCCGTCCCGGCAGCGCGCGCGGAGCATGCCAGCCGTTTCCAAACATGAACAACAGGATGCCTGCCAGTGCCAGAATCAGACCAACATCTGGTGTGATCAGTGTCAGTATGGTACCAAGATACAAGAGGATGACACCTCCGTCATGATGCAGCCAGTGACGCCCTTGACCGCGCCACCAGGCCCCGACTCCCTGAAATCCCAATCCGGTCAGGATCAGGCCCATGCCGAACAGCAGCGGCAGCAGGAGCAGATCCAGGGGGTGACTGGTGGGATGGAGCCACAAGGCTGGCAAAATGGATTCGGAACAGAAAAGGCTGCCAAAGAGCAGACCAAAGAACATGGCGGACAAACCGCCTGTGATCAGGAGCCAGGCTGCCTGGAAGTGGCGGCGCAGGCGAAAACCGATGGCAACCAGTACAGCCCCCTGGCCGACATCGCCGAACATGTAGCCGAACAGAAGCGGAGCCACCAGGGCCAGCAGGCGACTGGGATCAACTTCGTAACGGTTGGGCATGCCGAGCAGGCGGGCAAAAAGTTCAAAGGGGCGCGCCCACCAGGGGTTGACCAGCAGCAACGGTGGATCTCCCGGTCCGTGGTCGGAGAGGGTGGCCAAGGCGCGTATGCCCCCTTTCTGGAGATGGTGATTCAAGGTGGCAGCCTGACACTCCGGGGCGACCCAGCCACCGAGTTGGGCCAGGGTGTGACCAGTGCGGATCTGACGGATCGCCTGAAAATACCATTGCCGTTGATGTACGGCGCGGATCCAGCGGGCGACCTGATGCTCTTCCCCCAACCGGTGCAGAAGCTCTGCAATGCGCATGTTGTCAGCCTGACATGCGGTGATGTCTGTCTGGATGGCGGCCTGGAGCTGGTCGCCGGTGCCCGATAATCCGGCGGGCCAGAGCAGTGGACGACCTTCCAGGTTGGCAATGTGGGTGACAAGCGCATCCCAGATCTTTTCAGTGGTTACCACCAACAGAAAGCGGTGCTGGTGGCCGGAGACAGGTCGCAACAAAGTGTCGTCAGGTGACCAGGTCGTGAGTTCTGCGTTCAGAGGAAGCACAAAAAGGGCTGTCCGCAAAGTCTGGGTTGAGGAGGGGGGGTGAAGGATGTGTCCGAGATCCAGTGAGGGGGTGTCGAGAGCTTGCGCCAGTTCCAGGAGCAGCTCCAACTCGGCCAGATGGGTGCGACCAGCCTGCTCCTGGCGGATCAGGGGTTCGCTGACCAACTGCCATGCTTCGAGAGCAGTCAATGCCTGGTTCAGCAGCTCCACCGGCGGCAGATGGGGGGCCAATACCTCCGGGGTGTCGGGCAGATCGGTGGGCCACCAGGTGTGCCAGGCGTGAGCCAAAGCCTCGAAGCGTTGCAGGCAGTGAGAGATTTCCGGGGTCAAAACCGTTCTGTCTTCACCTGACAGAGGTTCCGGTTCCACCGGGGCGTGGTGGGCCAGAGTGATCAGAGCCGCAGGCAGATCCTCCTCGACAGCCAGAAGACGCATCCAGCGTGCAGGTTGAGGGCGGGCCATCATGGGCACGGCTCCGGAGGAAAGAGCAGTCGGCGGCTCAACTCCCCCCGCAGGCGATAGATCTCCAGGCCGGTCAGCCACAGATGAATGAACAATGCACCCGGTTCCATGGCCTGGCGTCGAAAGAGCAACTCAAGGGAGGTGCGCAATCGGGACCACTCTGACCAGGGGTCATCGGCCTGTTCCTGGCAGGCTTGTGCCAGTTGGATCAACTTTTCCAGGTGGGGATGGCGGGTTGGCGGGGTGGGCCAGAGCGTGCGCCAGCGGTTCAGCCACCAGGTTAACAGGTCGTGACCGGAAGGGGAGGTTTCCAACAGTTCCAACCCCTCCATGCGGGCGATCCAGGGGTGGGTGGCACCGAATCGCCGGTAGTGTCGGGCAATGGCCAGATCAGGCCAGGTCGCC
The DNA here is from genome assembly GCA_011089965.1 of Magnetococcales bacterium. GTDB lineage: Bacteria > Pseudomonadota > Magnetococcia > Magnetococcales > Magnetaquicoccaceae > Magnetaquiglobus. The sequence goes on along the minus strand of JAANAU010000001.1, from coordinate 160,430 downwards.
ACCCAGTGGATGGCAGGGTGCCAGGATGGCAGGCTCCAGCCAGCGATGAGAGCCACATGTTTGCGAAAAACATCGCGCAGGGTAACTTCCAGCTGATGAACATCCCCATGGGGATCCACCCCCTGCAACCAGAGACCCAGGGGTGTGGAGCGCGCCTGGGTCAGAAATGGTTCCAGGGCCGTGATTGCCGACAGCCGGTTCCATTGATTCAGATCGAGGCGTGCGCTGTGACGGGCCTGGAGGCGTGCCTGAAGCGTGGCAAAAGCAGGGGTGCCCATGGTTGTTGGCTATCCATCGGCCCCGGTCAGCCAGGCCGCGAGTTGTCTGGCTGCCCCCGGTGGATCCAGGTTGGCGGGTGGTTCGAGCTGAAAGGGTGCAGCGCGCTGTTGATGGCGTTTGATGGTTTCCAGGTGTCGTTTCAGGGATTTGGCGCGGCTTTTTTGCAAAACCGCCATGCGTCGGTCCAGACGCGCTTCGATTTCGGCTGCCTGATGGCGTGCGTTCAGCAGGATCTCTTCAGCCTGTTTGCGGCTTTCGGAGATGGAGAGGGCTGCCAACTGATCGGCCTGGATGGCCTGCATCATGGCCTGGTCCAGCCACTCCCCTTGATTGAAACTCTCAGGTGTCTGACTCATGCACCCCTCCGGCTGGTTCTGGTCTCCATGAATCATGGAGTGTAGTATAGACCGGTATTGGGACGCCAGACAATTATTGACCTCCGACAGATTCGCGGCAGGAGGCATCTTGGCAGGGATGCCACCATGCGTAACATGGCCTTCACACCTTCAAGTCACATCGGGACTGCTTAATGACCACTCCATTGGGAACACGACCAGGAATCAATTCTTTTCTTCTTGTCTGCATGCATGTTCTACAGTCGCCGGTTTGTGTTCATGAATAGAGAAAGGCGGCTGTTGAACATGTGCAGTCAGCAGTCAGCAGGGAGAAAGTCGACGTCAGTTTTTGAGATCGATCTCCTGGCGTTTTCGGAGCAATAAGAACTCCCGTTCGGTACGTGCCAGTTGTTCCTGAAGCTCAAGGAAACGCCTTTTTTCTTCCTGAGAGGCATTGTCCAAAGCTTCCTGGCTGTTTTTTTTCTGCTGATGGATCTGGGTTTCCAATTGGTGGATCAGATCTTTGGTTTCCAGAAGCTCCTGTTCGCTTTGTCTGGTTGTGTTTTTCAGTCGTTGCAGCTTGCCGGAGAGTGCAGAAATGCTGCCTTGCAATTGGCTGACTTCCTGCTCCAGATTTCGGAGTGTGGCCTGCCTGCTCTGACGTTCTTCATCCAGCTTTCTGTTTCTTTCTGCCATTTCTGCCGATTCGCGTTGCAAGGCTCCGAGTTGCTCCCGGCGTAACCGTTCGCGCAGGTCGTAGTCTCCGCGTAACTCTCCCATGATCCCTTCCAGCAATCCTCCCTGGGCAGGTGCGTTGTTGGGATCCGGTGTCATGGAGCAGCCGTACAATGGCCACAGCAGCATCAGACACATCATGATGCGCATGCAACTTTGAAAAATGTTCATGCCACTCCTTTCAAATCAGCGCCAGATGCTTTTCAGATGTGCATATTGGGTGTCGCTCTGACTGGTTTCCTGGATGGCGGCTTGGAGAGAGTCCAACTGTTTTTCCATTTCGGCGATCTGTGGATTGTTTTGTGCGGGCTGTTGTTGGCTTTTGTGATAATCCAATGACTCTTTTTTGGCATTGTATTCGGTTTTGAGGGAGGTTACAGCGTCGTTGCTTGACTTTTGTTTTTGATCCAGGAATGCAAGGTGCTTCTCAATATCATCTTTTTTCAGATTTCCGTTCTTTTTGTTGGTTAGGAGGCGTTTGGATTCGGCCAGGATGCGATCCAGCTCGGCGCGCGACTCTTGATTGTATTGATTGGCAGCGGTAATGACTTCACGAGTTTGCATAATTTGCTTTTCGATATTGTCTTCCCGTGCCAGACGTTGTTCTTGCATGTCTCCGATCAGATTGCCCAGGACTCCGCCAATGGCTGCTCCTGCCAGAGCACCGATGGCTGCCCCTGATTCTTTTCCGAGTATGGCTCCGATGACCCCACCGATGACCGCACCAGCTCCAGCGCCCTGCATGGTGGTGGTATCTGTGTTGGAGGATTGCTGGGAAGCGGGTTGACCAGGAGTGGTATTGGTCGATGCGCAACCTCCGGCCAGCAGAGAGAGCGTCAAGAGTGGGATGGTGCATCGTTTCATCAACATGGCATGATCTCCTCAAGGGTTGGGTATGTGTATGATATATTTATACATAATCAGGGTTTTTTCGTATTGTGAGCATCCTGGGAACTGATCTCTTCCATGATCTTGTTGAAATCTTTTTGGGTGTGATCCAGCCAGTGGATCTCTTCCATATTCCTGCCGAATTCCTTCAAATGTTTTTCCAACAGATTCAAGCGTGCCTGCACAGGAGGTTCGTGGGCTTCTTGACGAATCGATTGGATGGCCTGTTGCCACAGATCGGATTTTTTTGTATGGATCTGTTGCAACACCACACGATATTTTTTCAATTCTTTTTCCAGTTTTATTTTTTGCTCGTTGAGTGTGACCATATCTTGATCTCTCAATTGCACATATCGTGTAGAATTCTGGCTTACCAACTGCTCAGAGATCATCAGTTTGTCCTTTGCTGAGGATACCAGATTGATTCTTGATCCAACCTCAGTAGATATTTGCAGGGCATCCCGGATTTGTGCCGTTACCATTATTTTTTCATCGCTGTTCGTATAATACACTTTAAATATAATTACGAGTATTGCAATCAACAGTGCAGCAATTCCATAAGTTTTATATGGTAAATAGTTTTCATCAAGCGGGCACCCTTTTGGAAGGGCTGGAAGGGTTGGTCTGCGTGACAGTTTCAAAAATACTGTTTTGCGATAAGGGTGACGAATGGCTTCATGCAGGGTATCCAGCCATGTCTGAGTGGTTGGACACTGGTCTGGGTGGCGTCCACCCAGGGTCAAGGCGATGTTCAACAATTTTTGAACCGGAATTGCCAGGGTAGAGTAGTCGGGCGCATCCGTAGGGGGTTGGATGCGTTGGTGGTTACGCGGGTGATAAGGCAGCAGACCACACAGTTGCAGGGTGGATCGTGGCGGCTCTGGACCTTTGCGGAAATTCCATTGACCCTGAAAGGGATGGAAGCCGTGCATCAAGAGTTGAAACAGGGTGGTGGCCAGATTGTAGAGATCGTTGGATTCCGGATTGTCGGGATCGGATGGTGGGACCGAAGAATTTTGTTGTAAATCATGAAACTCAAGCCAGTAAATATTATTTTTATTGGCATCAATAGATAACATATTTAATGAAATATGTGTGGTTGCGTAGCCTTGTGCATGCAGATATTGCACGGCCCGGGTCATTTTCCAGGCGGCTGCGTAGCGTTCTTCCAGGCTCAGGGGGATTGTTGCCGATTCCGGATGGACGATGCAATCTGCAAGCGGGTATGTATCCCAATAGGTATTGATAATATACCCTGACAGTTGGTTCGTTTCCGGATCGTACAGCAGGCTTTGTGGTCCGACAAAGATCACGCCATCCACATCATCCGGCATGTTTTGCATGCGTGCATGCCAATCATGCAGCACTGCCTCCTGAGCTGTGGAAAGTGCAGGCAGGAGGGTTGCCCTTCGGTCATCACGTCCGGCAATTGGAAACACACCGGTTTGGGGCTTGTCAGGATCTGTAATAATTTCAATAATTTGTCCTGAAGAGTCTCTGCATATCATGACGTGGTATTCCAATGAAATGAGTTTGTTTTGATCCAAACTGTCCAGGGCGATTCCCATGACTTGACATTATCATGCAGCTTGAATAGGATCGCAAGCATATAATTTCTGCCTTGATATTATTTTGATGAATTACGATAATCTCATTATTGATGCAAATTGTATCATGTAACTTTAGAATGTTGCTTATTGCCACACAATGGAGATGATGGTGATGTCCGAATCCGATGCAGGTCAATCAACAGTTGCAGAGTCGCTGAACAACGAAACACCCCCACCTGAATCGGCACCCCTGGAACCAACTGTTTCACATCAGGAACCGGATCCCGGGACAGAGGTCTTCTCTGCACAACCGGAAGATCAGACCTCTTCGACAGCAGGGGATGAACCACCCTCTGAGAAAGGTGCAGAGATGGCTGGCGAGAAGCCGAAAGAGAAGGAAGGGCAGAAAACAGGATCTTCCACCGCCTCCATCCATAATGGAGGATCCAATCCTGGTCGGGTTGCCACAGCCGGAAAAAGAAGCACGATCAATCAGGGAAAAATGAGAAAGAAAATCGAGATAACCAATTTTTTCAGAGGCTTTGAAGGGGCAGATGAGCGGGTCGCCGATTCTTTTTCGGCCCGGGATGTGGAGTCCTGGGAAACAGGTTTGTCCTCTGTGAGTTTGACACGTTCTTTTGTTGGTTGGCAGCCAGACGCTTTGGGAGATTGGGAGCAGGTTCTCATGACCACTCGTTTGATGATTCTGGCAGGACCGGATCAGGAGTGTCTGAGAGACAGCGCTTTTTGCCTGTTGCAACGTTTGGGTTACCAGTCGGCTTTTATTGCCCATTTTGCCAGGATTACAAAAACAAATATGACCTTGCAAGATTTTACGAAATGCTCCAAGTTGGCCAATTCAACCAGAAAGGCGCTGATCATCGATTTGGAGTCGGATCCAGGCTTTTTGACCAATTTGCGCCTGGATGATCTGACTTTTCAGACGGCATTGGTTACCGATCTGATCCATTCCAATATGCATGTTGTCTGTTATGGTTCTCCGGCAATTGTCAACAGATCGTATCGCAGAACGCACACACAGCTTAATCGAAGTATTCAGAACGTCGATTGGTTGTCCTATTTGCTGACAAGAGAAGGTATTGATCATAATATACACTCCCATGTTGAACAGTGGCGTCAAGCAAACTGGGCAAACAAAGATGATCAGTTTTATGCATTTGTGGTGGATTTGATCAACAATAAAACTTTTGCACAAAAAGTCCAGAGCTGGGTCTCTGCGGACAAGGCACCTAAAGAGAGTCGTCCCAAAGGGGAATCGGCTTCCCAGAGTGATGCCATGGAGAGGCTGGTGCAGCAACTGAGGAGTGCGGAAACACCGGAACAGGTGGTCATGCGGGCGATTTGTTTTGTCGCCGCCAAATTTACCAATCTGACTTTGGAGGATTTCAATCTTCAAGTGGCACGCTTGTTGACCGATGTCACGGTACAGGTTGCCACTCCTGAGGATGAAAACAGCACCTCCAGGAAAAAGAAGAAGAAAGAGAAAGGAGTGCGCTCAACGTCCAAAACAGTTTCCTGTCTCGAAGAATGGAGAAAGAATCCGGACTCTTTTTTCATGATGTGCAAGCTTGATTACAAAAAAGAGTCTGAAGTCAAATATGTATGTTTTGCAAGCTCTTGGATTTTCCAGGAACTCTCAGACTTTTTTGAAACAGAAAGGCCCAATTTCTCACAGCAGGCTTTTGAAACAATATGGGCCAGTCATGTACAGGATAGTGGTGATTCAGAAAGAGTTGTTGGCAACATCACCCGGTTGTTCAGAGAGTGGGCAGAAAGTGTGCCGGATGAGGAGGTTCTTAAAAGGCTCTCCTCTTTGATTGAACCCGCGCGAACAGATGCCAGTTCCGGGAAGTATCACAGAATATATCGAATTGTAAAATTGTTGGAATTCACGACTCAAGTTGACAGGCTGAAATCCATTACAAATCGACTGCTGCACACGCTGGCAAACAATCCGTTGGATCAAGATGTGATGCTGAAACTGTTGCAATACAGTGGTTCATCCAAAGAGTTTGATCCGGTCAAGTGGTATTGTCATCTGGTCGAGGTTGGACATGATGATGCGCTGAAAGAAAAGGCAATAGGAGATCTGGCAAGATATGTCAGCAGGCATCCTAATGATTTTATTGAAAACATCAATGCAATTTGCAGCAGGATTCCTGCAAACAGTCACAGATCGTCAAAGCCATCCATGATGGAGACTTTTGCCTCTGAATGGATGTTTCGGCAGGCGATCCAGGAGTTTTTCCAGGATCAGCCCTCTTCAGCACAGAAAAGATCATTGGCATTATCCATTTTCAATCATAAACAATGTGGAGAAGATGGCGCCAGATTGTCTGGATTGCCATCCTGGTTGATGGCTGGATCTGTCATATTCAATCAGATATCCTTTTCTGATTTCATTGCCGTGTCCATCGAGTTCCTGGCGGCATTATGCAATCGACGAGAAATGGCTCAATTACTGGAAGCGGATTTTAATAATCAATTGGTAACAGATATTAATGAAATCATGGCGTATCTGGCAAAAAGTGATAGTGCAGAGGTTCAGATTACAAGCGAGATGGTGGAGATTTTACTGACGCTTTATATAAGCAATGCGTCTGTGATCAACAGAACGGTTCATATTCAGATTTTTCTGCTTCTTCATAATCAAATTAAACAGGATATGCAGCAGATGTTCCGTTGTTGGATCATGCTGATTCTATCGCATTGGCATGTCAGCCTTCTGGAGACGCCTGCATCGTTAACCCAACCGAAACGTCCGCAAGAATTGCAGCTTTTTTATCGTTTCGTGGCCAATCTGGCAAAGATGGTCAGAGAAGATGAGAGCAGAGAGTTACGCAACTGGCCACTCGATATGGCCCGTGTGATATTGAATATTCTTAATACATATCATGCTGGAATATCATCGGGTGAGGATAAAAAAGATATTCATTTTCGCATCCAATCCATGCGCCGATTGATTGATCGGCTTAAAGAAGGCAACATGGCTGGTTAAAAACTTGTATGTATTGACCGATTATTCACAACATTGTGGTATGGAGCCATACATGAGCAACGAGCACCCGTTTCATTCGACGTTTCAATATCTTTTCAGACCGGTGAACGAGGCGGAAATCTCCGGTTGGAAAGTGATTCATTTTGATAAACGGGAGAAGAAAATCTTTACGCCAGGTCTCTTTTCGGGTGACCCTTGGAAGAAAGAGCATTTGCTCCATTACCAGATAAGATTTCCCACGGGTTTCAGCTATACGGCTACACGCACGGGCATGGAGAACCCGGTGCAGGATCCTGCATCGGGATTGCAGCTTGGGCTGATGTTGCGCTACCAGGCTTATGTGATCGAAGGTCAGGAGGAGAAATTTCTCAGGCAGTTGGAAAGTCCATCGACTCCCGGACAGGAAGTGGATCGCCTGTTGAGAAGGTGGCTGAAAGAGACTCTGTCTGGCAATGAGAAGGATTTCCTGGAAAATTTTTCTGTCAGGCGTGACCAGATTGCCCAGAGGTGCGCCAGTTTGGCCCGCGAACAGGCCGGGTTGGAGATGCAAATCTGGTTGATCTATCCCCATGACAGCCAACTGCAAAAAAGAGAAACCTACAATATTTCCAAGATACCAGTCAAAATTCGTGATTTCCATGAAGAACAGTTTTTTTCCTTGTCTGCTTCCAGTGATTGGATACCTGAAAAAATCGACCTGGCACGGATCGAGAGTTGTCGCTCTTCCTTATCCAATGAGGATTTGCTGAAGGCTGCATTGCAGGATTACCTCCTGAAGAGTTATTCGCCACAGGAGTTTTTTACCAAGGTCAGAAACGGTGAACTGTCCAGAGAAACTCAGGATCATTTGAACACTGTTTTGAACCGGAGAAGAGGACGGAACCTCCTGGATTTCCGGTTGCGGTTGATTGAAGAACGTCCGGTTAAGGAGTTTTATGATTCTTTGGAGCATAAAGTCAGTGTTGAACTGATTGAATTTCCAAAACCGGTGGAGGTGATCAACCAGGCGCAAGCCCATCTGGTGGATTATGCACGTTACAGATTGGCTGGCGCTCCCGATCTGCGCAGTTGGTTCAATGAAAAAATTGATTATGCTGTTAAACAAGAGTTGTACAAAAAAACCTATGAGGATGTTTTGACCGGTTTTTCCACCATTGCCACAGACATCAAAAAAAAGATGAGTGAGTGGAGTGAAAAGATCGGATACAAAATCGATCCATTGGTGACCAAAACCGAGACCGGTCCGGAAAAGCTGTTGGAGGGATTTCGTTTTGAATTGGATGATGTGGAGTGCAAAACAGCATCACCACAGGTTACGGCAAGGTTAGGGGTGTTGATAACAGGAAAGCTTATTGATTTATCTACAGTTAAGCCTCTATTAAAACAGGAGATAGAGGGTTCTGGTGTCATTGTGCGCAATATTGCAAACCTGACAAGAGAGACAATAGATGGGTTTATGCGCGATATTGATCCTCAGCAATATTATATGAGTTTTGATGTGATTGATCACAAAACTAAACAATCCATCAAATCAAAGCTGGTGGAAGAGATCATAGCAAAATTGACGGAAAAATTCAAAGCGACTGATCTTGATGTGAAGGTGCGTCAAGAAGAGTCGGAAGTGACCAGAAAATTGACTGATCTGTTGAAATCTCACGGTTCATTCCAGGCTGAGGTTTTTCCTTTGGAGGGGAGCTATCCCGTGCCGATTTGTGGAGATTTTTCTGTGAATGGAGTGGATGAGGAGGGCTGGTATCGATTCAAGGAATGCAACTTTGACATGAACAAGATTGGAAAAGATATCGAAACCCATTTGATGACGATACTGTCAACCATGACGGAAGCGCAAATCATGGATGGTATCATCATGCGAGAGAGATTTGAGAATTCGATGACAATGAAAATTCGTAATCATATATGTCAGCTCTATGGTGTCAGTGTCAATATTTTCAATGTGCGCAAACTCCAGACAGTCGTTGAAAAAGATGATGCGGACATTGAAGGCAAAAAACGCATGGCCATGAAGGCAGTAAGAGAAATGAAAATCAGTATGGCATTGGAGATTGAAAAGAAGAAAAGTAATGAATTGTTGGGAAGTTATGATCGGCAGCTTGCAGCCCAGGAAAATATCCGTTTGATTGCCCAGGAGAGACTGAATCAGGAATATCAGGAAAGAGAGTTCACTATTGAGGAGTTGCAGAAGACTATCTATGTTCAGAATCAAGATGAGTTGAATTTTTCTCCGGCTGCAATCATGCACAGTTTTGATTCGCTGGTCAATCAGCTCGACAGTGAGATCCGCAAGTCTCCCAGGGTGGCTTCAAACCCGGAAGAGCGTACGACATTCCCTTGGGAACAGTTCGAGTCGTCAAACCAGACGCCAAAGCATCGGCAGAAAATATCCAATGCGGCACCTCGGCCTGAATTGATGGACAATCATGACCCTAATGTCGTAGATGGGGTGAAAGAACCTGACGTATGACAATAGAAGTCATGTATGAGAGTGCGCATCCAATTGTTCTGAAAGGATTTGAAGGAGCTGCCTTTGAGATCTATCGGGTGATGATTCCGTTCTGATCACGGGGTTTGCACCTTGCATGCGCTTCAGAGTCGTGGCCACGTTGCGGATTGGAGGAGAGGGCGAATGGCAGGCATGCCTCGATGGTTTGCATGTCCCATAGGGCCTCTTCCGTGACGTGCAACTTCGGATCCTGGAGCGCAAGCGGGCAATAGCTCTTGTCTGGATGAGAAAGCACCTTTAGGTTCGTCAAGACAAGCTGTCCGGCATTGGAGAGTGGAAAACTCTTTTGCGCAAGACATTTGCCATAGGTTCTGCCACCGATCAAACGCACTCTTCCCGGTTCTGAACCGGCGGTCATGGCCTGAGCAAAAATCTCACAGGAACTGGCTGTCAGGGGGCCAACCAGCAGAACGATGCGCTCATTCAAGTATTTCTTCTCCCCAGACAAAGCCTGATGCTCGGTTTGTCCGCCATGCACATCTTCCGTGTAGATCAAAGTGGTGCCTGTCTGGACAAAGAGTGATACGGCATCCAATGATTCATACAGATCCCCTCCGGTGCAATAGCGCAAATCAAGGATGATTGGCAATGGGCTTTCCCAGGTGTTTGCAAGATATTGTGTGATTTCTCGATGCGTTGTTTTTGTCGAAAAATTCAAGATGCGTAAATAAGGGATCTGCTTTCCATTGCTCGATAGTGTGCGTGTTTCTGTGGAAGGATTGTTTATGGTTTTCTTTTGCAATTTAAACTGTTCTTCATTCTGAGCGCGAAATCTCTTTATACTTATCTTGATGGTTTTTTTCTTCAATGCCTCATCCAACCTGGCAATGGCCTTGTCAGATGGATCAGCATATACGGGTTGATCTTCAATGCGTTTGAGTATGACTGCATCCGATAACCCGGCTTTATCGGCACTGCCTCCTTTTGCCGGAACCAGAATGATTTGATTGTTTGTGACAAAAAGTTGCACTCCAATACCATAAGTTGATTTGTCGTTGTTTGGAAAGGGGTGGACTCTTGGAGGTTCGTAATAACCATATTTATCCATGGATTGGATGAATCTATTGATCGTTTTTTCAATTTCCGCTTCTGTTGGCATGCTGTGGTCATGTTGAACAGTTCTGAAATGGTTGACCAACGCCTGGCTGCGCTCTTTGACCGTTTCCCGGGACAGCTCTGTTGGATTGGGAATCAGATGGAGATCGATCAGTTCCTGAATTTCAAGCACATGCCGGTATGGATCTGTGCGGGTTGTATTGGGTGTTGTTGTTGGGGGCTTGGGCAATGCTGTTGGGATATGGATAAGATTTTCCATGGATACCATGGAAAGCAGCGATCTGAAGAATGCAGGCTCAATCGAAACAATCCATAGTACCAAAACCACCGAGACTGCAAGAAACAGATAAAAATGAACAGGAATCCCGAAGATTCTGCGGAAGAGGACGTTTGCTCTTTTGAGATGAAAAAATGATCGCAACATTATGAACTCTGTCTGGTACGAATCCTGAATGCAGGGTTTGAGATATTTGAATATGATTAAAATGTCATGTCAATGGTCATCAAGATCTCCCGTGCCGGGTTGCGACCCTGCAAGACAAACGGATCGGTCACCCAATTGAACCGCTGGTCAAACAGATTGTTGACCTTGAGTTGCCACACCCCCCACTTCTTGGGAAATTCGTAGTTCAATTCCAGGTCCGTGATCCAGATCTGCTCGCTGGCCCGTTGGGCTGCAAAATCGGTGCAACGCCAGCTCTCTTTGGCCTTGGCAGACCAGCCGCTGGCATCCACCCATTTGAGACCCAGCACGGCCAGATGTTCGTCGCGGTTGACTGTGTTGGCCAACTCGGCACGGGGATCCTCAATCTGTTGCAACCGGTAGCGTGCCGTCAGGCCCAAACCGGGTGCCCACTCCAACAGCCGGTTGTGCTGCAACTCCAACCCTTGAATTTCGCTTTCCCAGATCAACCGGTTGCCGGTGGCGTGGATCTCAGGCAATTCACGATGGGCACGAAACAGTCCGGTGGACCAGATCCCCTGATCCGTGGCATATTCCCACACCCGTTGCGCTTCGTCGGTCACAGAACCGGCAGCACCATTGCGATGGATCGGAACCCCGGCAATGTCCGCCGGATCCAGCCGGTCGCTGTAAAAAGGCAACAGGGAGCGCAAGGCCGCCAGTCGTACGGTATGTTCTTTTTCCGGACTCCAGATCAGACCCAGACGTGGACTCCATTGGGATTGACTCCAGGTGGTCTGACTTTCCAGGTTGCCGGTACGCATGTAGTCGAAATGAATGGCGGATTCCAGGATCCAGGATGGCGTGATCTGAAAGATGTCCTGGACAAACAAGGTTTCCAAAGTGCGCTTTTGATCGGCCATCAGGGTGGACCAGGGGTAGGTGCCGAATTCGACCGGTCCATAGAGTTCAAGCCAGGTATCGTGGTTGTAGGCCATGGTGCCAGCATAGTGAATGGCTCCAGCCAACCATTGATGCGCCCCGTATTTGTACAGATACTCCCCCTGCACTTGATGATAGTCGCTGATTTGTCCGATTCCGTGCAGCCAGTCATAGAGATGGTTGACTCCATCCACATCCGCCCAATCCAGACCGGAGACGTTTTGGATCTCCAGCGGTGTGCGGATGCGTGCGGCATGGAGCAACAGATCGGAACCGGGACCAAAATGGTGATGATATCCTCCTTCCAAACGATAGGAGCGGCTGGTCAGCGCATCCCGGGGTGCAGGTGGTGCGTCGATCTCATGCCGACGTTCTCCGACACCGGATTGTTCCAGTCCGGTACAACTGGCAGCCACAAGCACGCTGCCATCCTGGATGCCATCCCACTTCAGATAGCCGACCAGCGAGCGGGTGTGATCCGCTTGCCCGGAGCGCCAGCCATCGGTGTTGGAGGTGAAATGACCGGCCTGGAATGCCAGATCCTGTTGCGGTACGGCACCGGAGACCACGGCATAGTGGTTCAAGGTCTTGTGATTGCCCACTGTGGCCGAGAGATCAAACCGGAGTCCGGGTTTTTCGACAAATGACGTGTATTGATTGAATGAGTTGAAAGTATTGAGGTTGGCAGGTTGCAGCAGGCGCGCCAGCAGGGTTTCGGTATTGCGCGCCCAGGAGCGTCCCTCTTCATCGGTCAGGGAGCCGGCATAAAACAGGTGTGCAGCAGAGTTGGTATAATCCTGACGGGTGGAGGCAATGGCCTTGCCTCTGGCCCAGGCGTCCAGTTCCAGTTGGTTGTAGAGTTTGGACAGATCGACATTTTTGACCGCCAGATCGCCATCCAGCATGAAGCGGGAGCGGTACACCCCGCGATGGTCGTTGCGGGCCATGGCCTGGTTGATGGCCTGGATCGCCTGAGTGGGCAGATTCAGATCCCGCAGGATCATGGCTTCATACAGATGGGGTGTGGGATCTCTGGGATCCAACATGCGGGCCATTTGCAAGACATCCAGGGCTTTTTGGTGACGTTCGACCTGATAGAGCATCTTGGCCCAATAGCTGCGCATCAATGAGCGGGTCGGATCGAGCAATACGGCAGTGGTGATCTCTTCAAAGGCACGCGCCGTCTCTCCTTGCCGCATATGGATCAGGCCCAGGCCCAGATGGGGTTCGGCCAGGGTGGAGTCGATGCGGATGGCATGCTGGAAGTGTTGCCGCGCCCCGGCTTCCTGGCGCAGAGCCAAAAGCATGAATCCGCGCAGATTGTTTCCCTCGGCATGGGTGTTCATGACCTCTGGTGCCGCCTGGTCCAGAGTGGTCAGCGCCTCCTGCGTGCGTCCACCACCGAATTGCAGACGGGCCAGGGCCACGCGGGCCGTGATGTTGTCCGCTTCGATGGCCAACGCCCGTCGGATCGACCGTTCCGCCTCATCCAACTGAAACAGGGCCTGTTGGACATACGCGTGGATGATCCATGAATTGGCTGCATCCGCGCCGGTCGTGGTGGCTTGACGGGCTGCGCTTTCCATCTCTTCGCGACGGTCCAGGGCCAAGGCGGTCAAGGCACGCAACTGCCAACCCACTGCATCCTGGGGGTATTGCGCCGTGAAGGCGGCCAGGGTTTGGCTGGCGCGCACCAGGGCACCGCTTTGGAAATCACGCCATACCTCCTGCAAGCTGGCCTGTTGTGCGGCGGTTTGGTTTTTTTGTTGCAGATTCCGGGTGGCCAACAGCGCAGGGACGGCAATGAACCATTGTACCGCGTTTTCGGTGGTTAACATTTTTTGTTTGACCGGGGCGCTTCCGCTGCGGGTCACGGCCTCCTCGCCGCTGGTGATCACCAGCTCTCCATGAGGATTCTGGATCTGGGCGCTTCCTTCCAAAGCGGTGACTTGCATGGCATCATGGCCATCCAACTGGACCACCAGTTCGGTTCCGCGCACGCCGATTTCGGCTGCCGGGGTTTTGAACTGGATCGCCACTTCGCGATTTTTGTTCAAAAACCACGCTCCGCCCTTTTGCAACCGGAATTCGGATCGAATCGAAGGGGGCTGTTCGGCCTTGGCCTCTTCCAGACTCCAGACGCTGCTGGGAGCCACTTCGCCGATCACCAGATCGGTACTCTCTTTCAGTTTGATCAGGCTTTCATCGGCCATCAACAGGGAGACCCGGCTCAAGGGACCGGTGCGGATGTGATCCCCGGTGCGCAATTCCTGGCCTACTTTGGCCTCCCGCCAGGTGGTGGCATCTTCCGGGTTGAATTCGACGGTTCCATCCAGGTCGATCAGCCTGGCACGGTGCGGTGCTTCTGCTGCCAGACCAACAGAGCTTGTCCCCAACAGGAAAAGGATCAGGAGAACGCCGAATTTTGGCTGCATGGGATTCTTGTCATATCACCTGGAATCGATCCGTAAACGCACAGGATTCATTATTGAGTTGATCAGGGGATTTGACCAGTAAAAAAATGGTTGCACATCCTGTGGAGAATTTGATATAACAACATGAAAAAAATGAAAAATTGAGGAGAAGGTAATGTCAGACGCCCAGTTGCCCAATGGCCAGCCGCTGTTTGTGGTCGGATGTGACCGTTCCGGAACCACCCTGCTCACGGCCATGCTGGAGGCGGGCTTGGGTTTGGCCGCACCTCTGGAGACCCATTTCATTCCCTATTTTGATCGATTCTTGTGGCTTTGGGGGGATTTGTCCCAACCGGCCCAACAAAAGCGCCTGTTGGCAGCGGTCTTTGCGTTTCAGGAGATCCTGGTCACCCGCAACTATCCTGGCAAGGCCGCAACCGAGTTGGAACCGGTCACCTTGCTGGCCGTACGCCACGAGCAGGCCGAATTGCAGCGTCACTTCAGCAGTTTTGGCCAGATGGTCCGGGCGGTGTTTGCCGCCTATGCCCGGAAGTGCGGTCGAGTTGGATGGGTGGATAACAGCTCTTTCTATGAATCACTCCCTTTGGAGATCTGGCAGCGTCACCTGCCTGATCTGAAGGTGATCCATATGGTACGCGATGGTCGGGATGTGGCCCTCTCCTGGCGGCAATCCTGGTGGGGGCCAGCCACCTTGGGTGAGGCAGCCTGGTTGTGGAGTCGGCATGTGACCGATAAACGGGCCTGGGGGGTGCGTCATCCGGCCTCTTATCTGGAGATCCGCTATGAGACCCTGCTGACCCGGCCCGAAGAGACCTTGCAGGCCGTGGCCCGTTTTTTGGGTTTGCCAGAACCGGAAGGGGCCATGCGTCTGACCGACAGCCCGACGGCACAAGTCCTCTCCACCGGTGGGACACATGACCTGTTGCGCGGTCCGGTCCGGGTGGACAATCGGGAAAAGTGGCGGCGTGCCATGCCAGAGGATGAGCAGCGCCTGTTTGAGTTCATCGCCGGTGAGACCCTGTGTGAGTGTGGTTATCCGCGTTCATTTCCGGATCCCTCTTTCCGGGAACGGGTGGGATTGACGCTGCGGCGGACAACCGCACTCTGGAAACGGTTTGTCACCCCGATCTATTATGCCAAAAAGGCCAAATGGGGGATGGTGCCAATGCTGTATCTGGCTGGTCCTTTGGGCCATCTCGTGGTGCGTTGGGCAACCGGCGGCAAGAGGTGACAGGCCATGCGTGCGTTGGAGTGTACCCTTTGTCCGCGCTCTTGTGTCATTCCGGAAGGGGGTGCCGGGGATTGTCGGGTGCGGGTTCATCTGGATGGCAAACTGGTGGCCGTGACCTATGGTCGCCCATCGGCCATCCATATCGACCCCATGGAAAAAAAGCCGTTGTTTCATTTTCTGCCCGGCACGTCGATCTTTTCCATAGCCACTGCCGGTTGCAATTTGCACTGTCGGTTCTGTCAGAACTGGCAACTCTCCCAGCGTGGTGCGGAAGAGATGGAAGTGGTCTATCAGGCTCCTCCGGACGAGGTGGTGGCCATGGCCATGGACAAACAGTGCCAGTCGATTGCCTATACCTATTCCGAGCCTCTGGTTTTTTATGAATACACCCGTGCCACCAGCGAGGTGGCGCGTGACAAAGGGTTGAAAAATGTCCTGGTTTCCGCAGGATATATCAATCGGGCACCGATGCGCGCCCTGGCCACGTGGATCGATGCTGCCAATATCGACATCAAGGCGTTCGATGATCGTTTTTATCGGGATGTGTGCGGGGCCACACTCAAACCGGTGCTGGACGCTTTGGTGATCATGAAGGAGGCCAATGTCTGGATCGAGATCACCAATCTGGTGATCCCGGGTCTGAATGACGATCTGGCACGGGTGCGGGAGATGGCTGTCTGGATCCGTCGTTATCTGGGAGCCGGGACACCCCTCCATTTCAGTCGCTTCTATCCCATGTATCAGATGCAAAACCTTCCTCCAACCCCTGCCGAAACCCTGATCCAATGCCGTACCGAGGCATTGTCTGCCGGTCTGGAGCATGTCTATGTGGGCAATCTGGCAGGCAATGTCGGGGAGGAGACCCGCTGTCCGCGTGACAATACCTTGCTGATTCGTCGATTTGGTTTCACTATACAGGAGAATCGTCTGGAAAATGGACGGTGTCCTGTCTGTCGGCAAGCCATTGCGGGGGTCTGGGCATGAAAGCGCCATGGAGAATCATCACTCCGGATCAACCCGCCTCAACAGCATCTCATCCTGGACGACGCAGGTTTCTGCAATCGGTTGGGCTGTTGGGAAGTTGGTTGATCTTAAGAGCCGAAATCGTCGTACAATCTCCCGGTTTTTTCAAAACCCGTCCATTGCCTTTGCAGCAGGCCAGATGTGAACGTGCAGACACCTTGGCGGGGTGAGACCATGTTCCAATTTGGAATCGTACAGGTATGGGTGGCCATGGGCGTGCTCTTTTTTTCCTGGGCAGATTCGGTGCAGGCAGCGCAGGAGTCGGCCAGGCCGGTTCTCCGACCGGCTGCCGTGGCTGGTTCCTGGTATCCTGGAGAGTCTGGGCCATTGCGGGCCTATCTGGCAGAGACCCTGGCCCGCATGACGGCTCCGGCAGATGCGGCGGTAGGCCAGCCGGTGCGGGCTTTATTGGTTCCTCATGCCGGGTATCGCTTCAGTGGGGCAACGGCAGCACAGGGGTTTTACCGGTTGCAGGGCCGCACGTATCGGCGGGTGGTGGTGATGGGACCGTCTCATTATGGGGCGTTTCCGGGTATGGCCGTGCCGGAAACCACCCATTTCGTCACCCCTCTGGGTGAAATCCCGCTGGATCTGTCGGCAATCGAAGCCTTGCTGCTCTCTGGGGATGTGACGCGGATTCCCGGGGTGGATCGCAAGGAGCACGCCATTGAGATGCAATTGCCGTGGTTGCAGCATCTGCTCCAGCCGGGATGGCAACTGGTGCCGCTTTTGGTGGGGAGGCTGGATCAAGCGGGCAGTGCCCGTCTGGCGAGGGCGTTGCGTCCGTTGCTCGATCCGGAAACGCTGTTGGTGGTCTCTGGAGATTTTACCCATTATGGGCCAACCTATGATTATCAGCCCTTTGCTCCGGATGCCCAGACTGCGGAACGGATCCGGGCATTGGATCTGGGGGCATGGGAGCTGCTCAAGGCCAGAGATGTACGCGGACTGTTTGCCTACAAGGCCAAAACGAATATCACCGCCTGTGCATTCGGTCCCATGGCGGTTCTGGCCCATCTCATGACCCCGAACAGCGTGGCCATCCTGGAAGCGTATGCCACCAGCGGACCGGTCGAAACAAATGGCAATGCGGTGAGCTATCTGGCCGCCCGTTTCGAAGATCCCAACCCCTGGTCGCAGCAGGTGTCCAGCGGTGAACTCAACCTGGAGGAGATGCAGGGGCTGCATCGTTTGGCCAGTCAGGCCATCCGGATTGCCATTGAGCAGGGACCACTGGCTGTGGATCCGGCAGTTCTGGTCAAGGATGTGGCTTTGACACCAGCCTGGCAGGAGAAACGCGGGGTGTTTGTCACGTTGAATGTGCGTCAGGGTGAGCGATTGCGCGGTTGTATTGGCCATATCGATCCTCTGTTGCCGCTTTATGAGGCGGTGATTGAAAATGGCATCAGCGCAGCTCTGCGTGATGGCCGTTTTCGACCGGTGACTGCTCAGGAGTTGGCGGGATTGGATCTGGAAATCAGTGTCTTGACGCCTCTGCGTCCCATCGATGCAGTGGAGGAGTTCGAGGTGGGGCGACATGGGGTGGTCATGACCAAATCCGGTCGGCGGGCGGTATTTCTGCCCAATGTGGCGACCGAACAGGGTTGGAATCGTGAGGAGACGCTGCAACAACTCTCTCTCAAGGCGGGTTTGCCCGCCGATGGTTGGAAACAGGGAGCACGTTTTGAGGTTTTTTCCACACAACGGTTTGGTGCGCCGTTCATTCCTTGAACCAAGGAGGAGAAAAAGCGACGATGTGGAACAATTTGAGCCTGGGAAAAAAGATACTGGTCGGTATTGGATCGGTTCTGATCTTGTTGATGATTGTGGCTGTCTGGTCCCTGCAGGGGATCACCAACATGGTGGCCGATGGTACGGAGGTGGTGGCGGGCAACAAGTTGCGCGGTGAATTGCTGCAACGGGAGGTGGATCATCTCAACTGGGCCAACAAGGTCAGCGCCTTCATCAGCGATGACAAGGCCACGGAGATGGGAGTGCAGCTCGATCATACCCAGTGTGCTTTTGGCAAATGGTATTACGGGGAGGGACGGAGTCAGGCAGAGAAGTTGATTCCGGAGTTGCAACCCATGTTGGCATCCATGGAAGAGCCGCACAAACATCTTCACGCCTCGGCCAGCAAGATCAAACAGGTATTTCAACGCGCGGATCCCAAGTTGCCGGAATTCCTGACCCAGCGTGAAGTGGATCATCTGGTCTGGTCTGGCAAGGTGCAGGATGCGATTCTGCAAGCGCAGAAGGATTTGACCGTACAACTCGATCCCACCAAGTGCGGATTGGGCAAATTCATGTACGGGGACGAGGGCAAAAAGATGCGCGCCTCGGATGCGGAGTTGGCCCGCATGCTGGACGAGATCGAACCCGATCACCGGATTTTGCACCAGGAAGGGGAGGCGATCAAAAAGGCTCTGGTGGCTGGTGATACCTCTGCTGCTGCCAAACATTATCAAGAGAAGGTGATCCCGGCCCTGAACAAGGTGCGCGGCACCCTGGCCAAGATGCAAGAACGCGCCCGGATCAATCTGGCGGGCAAGGCCAAGGCGGAACAGATCTTTACGGAAGAGACCCAGGTTCATCTGGGGAATGTCAAAACCCACTTCCACAAGATGAACGATCTGGCCAAAGAGAAGATCCTGTCTGAAAGCCAGATGATCGAAAACGCGCACAAGGTGCGCAGTGTGGTGGTTGTGGTCTCCATCGTGGCTGTTGTGGTGGGACTGTTGTTGGCCCTGTTCATGAGTCGTTCCATCACCAAACCGATTCTGGTGAGCATCCGTTTTGCAGAGCAGGTGGCCAAGGGCAGGTTGGATGAAAATTGTGATTGCGATATCCACCGCAAAGACGAGGCTGGACGTTTGTCCATAGCCTTGAACGATATGGTGCAGCGTTTGCGTCATGTGGTGGAAGATGTGATTCAGGCTGCCGAGAACGTGGCCAATGGCAGTCGCGAGGCATCAAGCAGCGCCCAGAATCTGTCGCAAGGGGCGAGTGAACAGGCGGCATCCATTGAAGAAACTTCGGCAGCCATGGAGCAGATGACGGCTACGATTCAGAAAAATACCGACAATGCCCAGACCACGGAAAAGATCGCTGCGCAGGCAGCCCGTTTTGCCCAGGAGGGTGGAGAGTCGGTGATGGCGGCTGTGGGTGTGATGAGAGAGATTGCCAGCAAGATCTCCATCATCGAAGAGATTGCCCGTCAGACCAATCTGTTGGCCTTGAACGCGGCCATTGAGGCCGCGCGGGCGGGTGAGCATGGCAAAGGGTTTGCGGTGGTGGCTGCCGAAGTGCGGAAACTGGCAGAACGAAGTCAGATGGCGGCTGGGGAGATTGGTCATCTGTCTGCTTCCAGTGTGGAGGTGGCAGAGCGTACGGGTCAGATCATGAACAAGCTGGTTCCGGATATCAAACGCACTGCCGAGTTGGTTCAGGAGATCGCTGCTTCCAGTATGGAGCAGAACCAGGGGGCTGGCCAGGTCAATATGGCCATTCAGCAATTGGATCGGGTGATTCAGATCAATGCTGGTGCCAGTGAAGAGATGGCCGCGACTGCCGATGAGCTGGCCGGTCAGGCTACCCGTTTGCAAGAGAGCATGGGATTCTTCCAGACCGGCTCCCGTACCATGGCAGCCAAAGGGGGTGGGACAACACGGGCTGCTGCCAGCCTGCCGGTTCGTACAGCGGAGGTTCGTGCTCTGCCTGCACCATCGCGGTCTGGAGATGATGAGTTCGAGAACTTCTGAACCGCATTTGGATTGGTCCATGGGGGCGCTCATGCGCTCCCTGGATCTTCAAACCGTTGAGTATGAGTCGCGGCGGCGCGCATGAATCTGTTTTTTCTGGTATTGGTTGCCGTGGCCTTTGGCGTGACGGCGTTGCGCGAATGGATGTGGATTCCGGGCGGCGAAGGTGGATCCCCGATGCATATCCTGACCAACGCCATTGTGGATGGGGCCAATGGTGCGGTCACTCTGGCCATCGGCCTGGTGGGGGTGATGGCCCTGTTTCTGGGGTTGATGAAGGTGGTCGAAGCGGGTGGACTGCTGACCATGCTGGCCCGTCTGATTCGTCCGTTGATGGTGCGGTTGTTTCCGGATGTCCCGGCAGATCACCCGGCCATGGGGGCGATGATTCTGAACCTCTCGGCCAATACCCTGGGATTGGGCAATGCGGCCACCCCTTTTGGCATCCGCGCCATGCATGAACTGGAACGTCTCAATCCCGCTCCAGGTGTGGCAACCAATGCCATGGCCCTGTTTTTGGCAATCAATACCTCCAGCATCACCTTGGTTCCGACCAGCGTCATTGCCTTGCGCGCTGCGGCGGGTTCGATTGATCCGGCAGCGATCCTGGCCACCACGCTGTTTGCTTCGGTGGTTTCCACCGTGGTGGCGGTCATGGCCGCCAAATGGCTGCAACGTTATTGGCCGGTCACGGTGCGTGCCGAACGACAGACCTTGGTCAATGAACCGACATCTGCCCCCTTTGTGGATGCGGATACTCTGGAAACCAGCGCAACATCTCCCTATCCTTTGTGGGTGACCGTGATTGCCATGACCCTGTTGGTGGCCTTGATTCCGGTCACCATTCTCTATGGCCGGGCCATATCCCCATGGGTGTTGCCGACTTTGGTGCTGGGCATGTTGCTGTTCGGATATGTGCGTGGGGTGCGGGTGTATGAGGTCTTTGTCGAAGGGGCACGCGAAGGGTTTGAGGTGGGGGTGCGCATCATTCCCTATCTGGTGGCCATTCTGGTGGCGGTCGGGATGTTTCGGGCCAGCGGCGCACTGGGTTATTTCACCGGAATGGTCGGCCCCTGGACTGCTCAGTTCGGTCTGCCGCCGGATGCTTTGACCATGGCCCTGTTGCGCCCCTTGTCCGGTTCCGGAGCGCAGGGATATCTGGCTTCATTGCTGCAAAATCCGGCGATTGGACCGGATGGGTATGTCGGAATTCTCGCCAGCACCCTGCAAGGCTCATCCGAGACCACCTTTTATGTCCTGGCCGTCTATTATGGGGCGATTCGCATCCGGCGTGTGCGTCATACGCTGGCTGCGGCCTTGATTGCCGATCTGGCCAGCGTGGTGACTTCGGTATTCATTTGCTCCTGGTTGTATGGAGGGATTGGCTCATGACCATGACACCCGCCAGCCTGGAGGCGGAATGGAACCAGAATCTGCACAAGCGTCAGCGACGTTCCCCTGGAGACGTTGTGACACTTTTGCTGCGACTTTTGGCAGCCAGACCGGATGAAGCGTTTTATCAATTGTTGGCCTTGCGACCCCATCAATTCTGGCAACGCCGTCAGTTTGACCGTCACCGGGTGCCGATGTTGGTCTTTGCCTGGCGACAGGCCGTGTTGTCCACCCATCCGGCACAACTGGAGCGTTGCATGGCTGTGCTGCGCTTGCATATCGGCGAGCTGCCGGGCATGAATCGATCCAGACAGGAGATCTTCTGGAACGATTTGACCTTTTTTCAAGTCATCACCGACACCTTTGCCGAAGATGGCTTTATGAGTGTGGCCCTGCATGTGACCCAACGGGTGCTGGGGGAGATCGAAAAGAAACCGGACAACCTCGATTGGGCCATTGGATTGGGGTACTGGCTGGATGAACAGTATCAGGCAGATCGGGAGCAGTTGGGCATGGTGGAGATCGTAACCGGGTGAGAGATGGCCCGCGCACAGGACACGGGCCATCTTGAGTTGATCAGATCTCTTCCGGCACGGCCTCGATGGCCCCGCAAGGACACTCGGCAATGCACAATCCGCACCCTTTGCAATAGTCATACTTGATGGCAAAACCGCGCCCTGGACCCAGTTTGGCAATGGCATTGTCCGGGCAGGCACCATAACAGTTGTCACATTCAAAGCAGTTGCCACACGAAAGACAACGCCGGGCCTCAAACAGCGCGTTGGACTCATCCAGATCCCCCAATACCTCCTCGAAACCGGACTGGCGGCGAATGAGACTCAGTACCGGTTGATGGGTGGAAGGGGCATCGGCAAAATACCAGGTGTTCAGCCGCTCGAAGGTGGCAGGTTTGGCTGTGGCAGGTGGCGTATAGGTGGTGCCGCGCAAACGGGCATCGATATGCCGGGCTGCCAGCTTGCCATGTCCGACAGCCACTGTGATGTTGCGCTCGGACGGCACCATGTCCCCACCGGCATACAGGCCATCGCGCCCGGTCATCATGGTGGCATCCACTTGCAGATTGCCAGCCAGCAGATTGATCTCCGGCAGTTCTGCCAGACAACAATCGGTATCGACCTCTTGTCCCAGGGCCAGGATCAGCAGGTCAGCCGCCATGAATTCACGGCGTCCGGTAGGCAACGGTTCGTTGCCGTCGGTCAAGACCCGCTCTTCCAGCACCAACTGGCCCTGTTGGATCCCTTCGACTGTACGCAGACACTTCAGTTGTACCGCCTCTTCAACCGCCTCTTTGACCTCAAAGGAATGAGCTGGCATCTTCTCCCGGGAGCGGCGATAGAGAATGGTGACCTCTGCGGCCCCCAGACGGATGGCTGAACGGGCTGCATCCACGGCCACATTGCCACCCCCATAGACAGCCACACGCTTTCCTTGCAGTCGGGAAGGGGCGATTTCGTCCTCCAGAGAGCGCAGCATTTGGATGGCATCGCTGATCGGGATGGAGCCATCGTTGGGCAGATCCACCCAGCGGCTCTTTTGGGCACCCAGGGCGACAAAGGTTGCCTGGAAATTGCCTTCCCGGATCACCTCCAACAGATCGGTCACAGGTGTCGAAAGCCGCAAGACCGCGCCCATCTGGATGATCCGGTCGATTTCTGCATCCAGAACTTTTCGGGGCAGCCGATAGCGTGGGATGCCGTAACGCAAGAGTCCACCCGGTTTGGCAGCGGCTTCCCGGATCTCCACTTCGTGGCCGAGTCGCAACAGGTGATAGGCGGCAGAGAGTCCGGCTGGTCCGGATCCCACGATCAACACCTTGCCGCAATGGGCTGGCGGTGCCTTGGTGACAGACCAGCCATGTTGAATGGCCTGATCCCCCAGAAACCGCTCGACCGCATGGATGCCGACCGTTTCATCCAGTCGGGTGCGATTGCAGGCCCGTTCGCAGGAGTGATAGCAGCAGCGTCCCATGATCGCAGGCAGGGGATTTTCTTTCATGATCTCCTGCCACGCCAGGTGATAATTGCCCTCTTCGGCGTGATAAAGCCAACCCTGGATGTTCTCGCCTGCCGGGCAGGCGGCGTTGCAGGGGGGCAGACGATGCACGAAGACCGGTCGTTCGGTACGCCAGGAACCGGTATGATTGACCAGACTGGAGCCGACATCGAGGGTGATGGCAAAGGGTTTATACACGGGGAGCCTCCTTGCGGACCAGGTTGAACCGTTTGATGTTGTTGTCGGCAATGGTCTGAATGGCGGCCAGTTTGCGTGCGTTCTCTTCGCCTCCGCGCAAGAGGTGGGCAAACCGTTTTTGCAGTTTGAGATAGTCGGTGACCGGAACCGGTTGTCGGATCGGGACCGTGGCTGTGACCATGCCATGTTCGGCTTCGATCAAAGGGAACAGTCCGCTTTTGATCGCCAGGCGGGCCACCTGAATGGTATCGTGGGGTGCTGAACCCCAACCCAGGGGGCAGGGAACATGGATGTGCAGATAGCGGGCACCATGCAGACTCATGGCACGGGTCACTTTGGCCTCCAGGTCGTGGAGTGCCGCGACACTGGCTGTGGCGACATATGGGATGTTGTGCGCCATGGCAATGAGCGGGAGATTTTTTCCACTATTGAAACTGTTGCCGGGATTGGCACCCATGGCAGGGGTTGTGGCGGTGCGGGCAGCCACCGGGGTGGCACTGGAGCGTTGCACGCCGGTATTCATGTAGGCTTCGTTGTCGTAGCAGATGTAGAGCACATCGTCGTTACGCTCGAACATGCCGGACAAACAGCCAAAGCCGATATCCATGGTGCCCCCGTCTCCGCCCTGGGCAATGGTGCGCACCTGTTTGAGTCCTTTGACCCGCATGGCGGCAGCCACTCCGGCAGCCACTGCTGCGGCATTGCCGAACAGCGAATGCATCCAGGGGATCTGCCAGGAGGTTTCCGGGTAGGGTGTGGTGAACACCTCCAGACAACCGGTGGCATTGATGGCAATGAGTTGATTGTTGGTGGCACGCATGGCGGCATCGATGGCATAGCGGGCACCGAGCGCCTCCCCACACCCCTGGCAGGCGCGATGGCCGCAGGTGAGTGAGTTGCTGCGATCCATGCTGGCCTGCACCGAGCGTTGCCGGACATTGACCAGGCGGTTGCCGACCGTATAGGTGCCTTTTTGATAGAATTTGACTTTTTGTTCCGGGGCGTTTTCGTCAGACATGCTGTATCTCCCTAGACATCGCTGCGACCTTGGAGTCGTAATTTCAACATATTTTCGGCTACGGGTCCGGAACGGCGCTCGGAACGGGCATGGTGCAACTCGCGCCGGATGATCTCCCAATCCAGATCGAGGAAATGCAACTCCTCCAAAGTGCCTGCCAGTGCCTTGGTAAAACACTCCTGGAGTCCGTGCATGGTGATGGGGCGTCCGCCCAGTCCGGCGATGACGGTAAAGACCGGCTGTTCCAGCCCGCGGAGCGACATGCGCACATTGTTGGCCAGAATTCCGCCAATGCCGAGTGACAGATTCTTTTCCACAACCACGATCCGTCGGACCCCCTGGAGCAGTTGACGCAAGGCATCCAGCGGAAAGGGACGAAACGAACAGACGGTAATGGATCCGACCTTGTGTCCATCGGCGCGCATTTGATCCACGACATCCTTGATGGCTCCGTTGACCGACCCCAAGGCCAGTACGATCAATTCCGCCCCTTCGGTGCGATAAGGCCGGATCAACCCGCCGGATGCACGACCAAAGCGGGCCTGGAACTCTTCGGCAATGACCGGAATGCGCTCCAAGGCTTGCAGATGTTTGTAGTGGGCCAAGTAGCGCACTTCGGCATAGACTTCGGGTCCAACCATGGCACCGATGGAGACCGGGCGGGCCGGATCGAGCATCTGGATGGGTTCAAAAGGGGGAAGAAAGGCATCGACCTGTTCCTGACGCGGCATGTCGATCCGTTCATAGGCATGGGTCAGGATGAAGCCATCCATGTTGACCATGACCGGACAACTGATCTCTTCAGCCAGACGAAAGGCCTGGATATGCAGATCCACGGCTTCCTGATTGGATTCGGCAAACAACTGGATCCAACCGGAATCGCGCATGGACATGGCGTCGGAGTGGTCGTTCCAGATGTTGATGGGGGCACCCAGAGCGCGATTGCCGATGGTCATGACAATGGGCAAACCAAGTCCCGAGGCGTTGTAGACCGCTTCGGCCATGTAGAGCAATCCCTGGGAAGCCGTGGCGGTATAGCTGCGCGCCCCGGCTGCCGAGGAGCCAATGGCCACGGACAAGGCGGCGAATTCCGATTCCACGTTGATGAATTCACAATTGTCGATCCGTCCCTCTTTGACCAGTTCACTCAGCCCTTCCACGATATGGGTCTGGGGCGAAATCGGATAGGCGCAGATCACCTCCGGACGGCATAATCCCACTGCTTCGGCTACGGCGCGGGAGCCTTCCATCTGTTTAAGCATGATGCCGATCTCCTCAAAAGGTATGAAATGGAATGATCCGGTTCAGGCGCGGCTGGCGCACCGTTCACGAATGGTTTGATAGGCGCTGCGCACAGCCTGAACATTGGCATCGCCGATTTTTCCAGGAAATTTTTCATGGATGGCGGCCTCGACCGATTCCAGGCTGATTTTTCCGGTCATGGCGGCAAATCCGGCAATCAAGGGGGCGTTGGGGACCGGGCGTCCGACAAAACGCAAGGCCAGCTCTGTGGCAGGCAGTTCGGCATAGTGATCTGGCGGCAGGGTGGCGACCAGATCCGCCAAACCCAGTGCGGTGCTGTCTTTGGATGTGTTGATCAACAAAAAACCATCGGGTTTGAGACCGGACAGGACATCGACGGAGCGTAACAGCGTGGGATCCTGGATGATCAAGGCGTCCGGGTTCAGGATCGGTTCGCGTCGGCGGATTTCTTTATTGTCGATGCGACAGAAAGAGACCACCGGCGCGCCCATGCGTTCGGAACCAAAGCTCGGAAACGCCTGGGCATGCGCTCCTTCCAGGAAGGCCGCAACCGAGAGCAACTCGGCTGCCGTGACCACGCCCTGTCCGCCACGACCATGAATGCGCACTTGAAACATGTAGATTCTCCGAAATTGGCAAAGGCGTACAATGGGGGATGATTGTGTACATGTGATGCCGATTCAGAGAGGCAATGTCAAGATAAAAAAATTTTTACATATTATTTTTGTATTTTTGTGTATCATCAATAGCTTAAGATTATTTTGTAATCTGTCGGTCAGGAGCTGTTCTCGTAAATATTAGTTATAATAATTATTATTAATATAGATAAACGGTTGCTTGCATGATAAATATAGACATACAGAACAGGCGGCACGGATTGATGATGGGTTTTATTTGGTTCCGGAAGGGGTGCCACGCACAGGCCAGACCAGGTGCGTACTGGATTTGAAGTCATGGTAGACCGTGCCATCGGCCATGGATACGTCCCAGCCATTTTCATGGAAGTCCGGACTGGGATCTGATGCCCAATAGAAACCTGAGGCAAAACCGGTAAAGGGGTGCCCGGGAGGAAGACCGGGAGGGGTTCCCGTACTGGTGACAAGCGTTTGCAACTCCTGTATCGATGGCAGGCGCCAATCCTGGATCGTTGTGGAGGAGTAGCCTGGGCAGGTTTGGTGGCCCTGGTTGAGAGCGGTGATTTTTGTTTGCGCCTGGTCCCAGGAGATGGCTCCCCAGCAGTTGGCATTTTTTATCCAGACCAGACCAGTCATGCGGTCCATGACCGTGCCTGGTTCAGCTTCGGCAAAGCGTGTGTCTGGATGGAGGGGGTCTTTGGACCATACGGATTGCGGGCTGGAACCTGGTACTCCATCTGCCATGCCAGATGCCAAGGAGAGAGCGAAGAACATCCAGGCAGTACCGACTATTTTACGCATGATATCAACACAACTTTTCAAATTTTTTGATAGTATGGTTGAGTCCCCACAACTCTCCGTTTTCCAGATCCGCCCACCAGCCATGCAGGAGGAGGCGTTCACGACGCACCCGTTCGGCAATCCAGGGATAGGTCATCAGATTGGAGATGGAGAGGGCAATGGTGGCCTGTTCGATTTGTGCGGGAGGGATCGGTTTGTGGTCACCAAATTCTGCCTGGAGGTGTTCGACTGCCTCTTTGCCGATGGAGACCCAGAAACCCAGAAATTCCCTGTCATCGACCGGGTGGTGGGCCAGTCGAATCAGTTCGTGGATCCCCCCGCATTGGGAGTGTCCCAGTACCACGATGTGGCTGACCACGAGATCGCGCACGGCAAACTCCAGGGCTGCACTCACTCCGGAGTGGGCGCCACCCAGTTCATAGGGGGGAACGAGATTGGCCACATTGCGGACCGTGAAGACATCGCCTGGTTCAAAATGCAACATGATCGCCGGGTCAACGCGGGAGTCCGAACAGCCGATCAGCATGATGGGAGGGCGTTGGCCATCTTTGACAAGGGACTCGAACAGTTCTCCGCGCTGTTCGTAATAATAAGCGTGAAACCCTTTGAAACCGGCAATGAGCCGGTTGATGATGTTACGATAAGGCATCGTTTTCTCCATATTTTTTCCTGCGCTCTCCCTGTGCTTCATTGAAGTGTAGCGGTTTGATCATTGGCTGACAAGCAGGTTTTTTGTGGGACAGGGTTGTTCCGGGCTGGCGGTTTGGGGTAAAGTGGTCAATAAAACCCTCAATCAAGGATGTGTTGCCATGGATTCTGTCAAGATTTTGCTCGACGAAGCAGATATTCCCACCCAATGGTACAATGTGGCTGCCGACCTTCCGGTCCCCATGCCGCCTCCGTTGGGGCCGGATGGTCAGCCGATTGGTCCGGATGCCTTGGCTCCGCTTTTCCCCCAGGCGCTTATTGAACAGGAGGTCTCCACGACACGCTGGATTCCGATTCCGGAACCGGTGCGTGAGATTTATCGGCTGTGGCGTCCGGCACCGATGTATCGTGCCCGTCGTCTGGAGCAGGCATTGGGTACTCCGGCGCGCATTTATTATAAATATGAAGGGGTCAGTCCGGCTGGCTCCCACAAGCCCAATACGGCAGTGGCACAGGCCTATTACAACCAGTTGGAGGGGTGTCGTCGTTTGACCACCGAGACCGGGGCCGGTCAATGGGGATCATCGATTGCTCTGGCCGGGGCCATGTTTGGTCTGACCGTGCGGGTCTACATGGTGCGGGTCAGTTATGAACAGAAGCCGTTCCGGCGTTCGATGATCGAGACCTGGGGGGCTGAGGTTTTTTCCAGTCCGACCACCCACACCCAGAGCGGGCGTGCTGCCCTGGAGAAGGATCCGAACACTCCGGGTTCGTTGGGATTGGCCATCTCCGAAGCGGTGGAGGATGCGGCCAGTCGTGCCGATACCCATTATGCGTTGGGATCGGTGCTCAATCATGTGGTGTTGCATCAGACCGTGATCGGTTTGGAGGCGCGGGAGCAGTTCAAGAAGGTCAATGATTTTCCCGATGTGGTGATCGGCTGTTGTGGTGGCGGATCGAATTTCGGGGGGACGGCCTTTCCGTTTTTGATGGACAAGGCGGCAGGGCGTTCCGTGCGTCTGTTGGCCGTGGAGCCTGACTCTTGCCCGACCCTGACCAAAGGGCGGTATGCCTATGACCATGGCGATACGGCCAAGCTGACGCCTTTGTTGCCGATGTACTCGTTGGGTCATGATTTCATTCCGCCGGGCATTCATGCCGGTGGTTTGCGTTATCATGGGGACTCCCCTCTGGTTTCCCATTTGTGCCATCTGGGTTTGATCGAGGCAGTGGCTGTACCGCAACTGGCCACCTTCCAGGCCGGTGTACTGTTTGCCCGTTCCGAAGGGATCTTGCCAGCTCCGGAATCCAATCATGCGGTGCGGGTGGCGATTGACGAGGCGTTGAAGTGCAAGGAGAGCGGTGAATCCAAGGCGATCTTCTTCACCCTCTCTGGCCATGGTCATTTTGACATGGCAGCGTATGACCGGTATTTTGCCGGAGATCTGGAGGATTATGCTTATCCGGAAGAGAAGATCGCAGCCTCTCTGGCCACCTTGCGTCCGGTGTCGTTGGGGTGATTGACCCATAGCGGGAAAGAGCGCACCTGTCAGGTGGATGTGTGCGCTCTTTCCTGTGTTTTTATGTGGCAGCCATCCGGCTGCTATGACTCCTGGGCAGTCAACAGCTTATCCAATGAGTCGGCGTCAAAGATCCGTTCGCTCCACACGGCCAGTGCTTTGGTGTCGGCCTGGGAGATCCTGGTGGTGGCCCAGTCGGGCAAAGGACCGAAACGGCGTTGGAGTTGGCGGGTAAGCAGGTTGGCCTGACCAATCCGTGCGCCGGTCTCCAGCCCCTCCTTGCGTCCTTCCTCCAGCCCCTCCTTGCGTCCTTCCTCCAGTCCCTCTTTTTTTCCCTCCAGTTTTCCAGCTCTCCAGGTGTTTTCCACCATGCTGGCCTGGGTGCGCAGGCTCTCCTGGAACTGTTCGTAGGCCTGGCGTTCGGCACCGGAGAGGTGCAGAATATCCAGAATATTTTTGGCTTTTTCCAGGCCGCGTGCCGTGAAATCTTCCAGGATCTCTCCGGTCTTCAGAAAATAGATCCACTCGTCCAGGCTGTTTCTGGCCACGGCGTTGAACCGTTTGACCACGATCAGATAGATGGCCGGGAAGATCTCCTGGACGGTTTGGCGTTGGAACAACTCTTTTTGCGTGTCGCTGAGGATCAACTCTTCTTGGGTATGCATCCCTTTGAAGGTCGTGGCACCCACATAGATATAATCCTGGCCTGTACCGAGATCAAAGTAGAGGATGTTGATGGAGATGACTTTCGGAACTTTGGTGTAGGCCTCTCCCTGGTTCACATGTTCGGTGATGGTCTTGGCAATGCCAAAGAGCAGACGTTGCAGATAGTCATATTCCCGTTCGTATTGCAACTCGATCAGGATCAACTCCCCGGCGCTGTTTCTGACCTTCAAGTCCACGCGGTTGGATTTGTCCCGGGCATCCTCTTTGTTGCTTTCACTCTCCAGGATGTCGATGATTTTTATATCCGTATCCAACAACTCACTGAGAAAACCTTCCAGAACCTCAAAATTGGCCTTGCTGCGCAACAGCCGTTTCAGTGCCCAGTCAAAGGTGATCAGACGACGTTTGCTCATGTCAATCAGCTCCGTGGGTTGAGATCCCGCTCATGGATCTGCTGTACCAGGAATAGAGATCATGGAGGAATTTTATCGTTCAACGGACTGGTTGGCTACGATTTTTTGCGCGGGTTGGGGGATTCTTCAGCAAGGTTATCGTTATCTTCCCTTGACGGAGAGTGGCAGAGGCTGTAATTCCATCTCATGAATATTAACAAACCATTATCTGTTCGACGTCCGCAGTGGTTGGCGTGGATTCATCCGCCATGGTCACGGGCCATCGTCAACAACATGGAGGTCGAAATGAACAGGGCCGTTGGTCCAGGCATGTTTTTTCTGTTGTTATGCCTGGCTTGGTTGCTTCCCTGGAATGATGGCTGGGCCGGAAAGATGAAATGTGGAGAGCAGCCGATTCGTTTGGCATTTTATGAATATGGTTATTTATATGATAAAGGGATCGGAATTGACCAGGATGTGGTGGTGGAGTTGATCCGGCGCAGCGGTTGTGCTTTTTCCACCCAGGTGATGACCCGGGCGCGCATCTGGGCGGACCTGGCCTCGGGAGAGCTGGACATGAGCGTCTCCGGAATCCGCAATGCCGAACGTGACCGGTTTGCCTGGTTTGCCGATTATCTGATCATCAAGAATTATGCGTTGGTGCATGGAGATGTGACCGGCAAGGTCGGTTCGGCGCGGGAGTTCTTGCAGCAACCCCGGTTGCAGTTTGGTGTGGTGCGCTCCTTCAAACACGGCGTGGACCAGGATGGCTGGCTGGATCAGTTGCGGCTGGCAGACCGGGTGCAGGAAAATCCGGATGTGTTGACCATTTTCCGGAAACTCAAGGATCGTCGGGTGGATGCCATGTTCTCCCAGCCTCCGGTCTTTCGTAAATATCTGCGTGATCTGGAGATGGAACAGGAGGTGGAGATCCAGGATTGGACCCCGGATGAAAAAGGGGTGCCCCATGGGTTGATTCTGGCCAAAAGCCGCTTTGATGCCGTGGATGCCGAGCAGTGGCGCGGTCTGCTGGAAGGGATGCGGCGTGATGGGAGTTTGCACCGTATATTCTTGCGGTACGTGTCGGAAGTCGAGGCCAAACGGATGTTGGAATATTGAAGATATGGAATGCTCATGAAACCGATTGTTCAGGCCGGTCAGGCCACCCGTTCGCTGGCGCGGATTTTGTTGCACCGTCTGGTTGTGGCATTTCTGGTTTTTGTCGCAGTGCTGACCGGTATCCAGTTGGCTGTGGAGTATCATAGCCGACGGGATGATGTGCGGCACACCTTGCGTTCCCTGGCGGATGTTTCTGCTACCGGGGCTGCCTCGGCGATCTGGGATTATCAGGGCCATCTGTTGCAGGCCCTGGCCAATGGCATTGCCACCCATCCGGTGGTAGTTTATGTGGAGATTCGTGATCTCAAGGGGGAGTTGCATGTGGTCTGGCGCTCCCCGGACGGGCAGAAACCGTCCCAGGATCTTATGATCCGGCGGGATCTGGTGCGGGAGTCGGATGTCAACCGGCCATTGGGAACCTTGACCATTGCCTCCAGTGATCACCAGGCCATGGCGG
The DNA here is from genome assembly GCA_011089965.1 of Magnetococcales bacterium. Lineage (GTDB taxonomy): Bacteria > Pseudomonadota > Magnetococcia > Magnetococcales > Magnetaquicoccaceae > Magnetaquiglobus. Next base: position 128,130 of record JAANAU010000001.1, on the reverse strand, counting down.
GTCTCAAGGAGACCATTCTGCGAATTGTTTTTTCAGTATCATCCCTTATGTTCTTTTTGATGCTGGTATTGTGGTTGTTGATCCGTTCTTTGGTGGCCAAACCTTTGGCCCGTTTTGCCGATCAGGTGGCTCGTCTGGCAGAACTCGGGCGCGGGGGGGTCATCGAGTTGGAAAAGGGCAATATTGCCGAGATTCACACCTTGCAGCAGCTCTTCAACCGGCTGATGGGTCAGATCGATGAAAAACAACAACAGATCGCACTCCAGAATGCCGGTCTGGAACAGCGGGTGGCCGAGCGTACGCATGAATTGCAACAGAGCAAGGATCGCTACAATGAACTGATCGAGCGGATTCCCATCGGAGTCTATCAATTTCGCATGGGATGCGATGGAGCCAAATATTTTGAATATGTCAGCAGCCGTTTCTGTGCGATCTTCCGGCTGAGTGCTGCGGAAATATTAAGCGATGCCTCCCGCCTGATGGATCATGTGCATCCCGAGGATCGTGTTTCTTTTCTGGATGCCAATGAGCGGGCCGGGCGTACCTTGCAGGCATTTTTCTGGAAAGGTCGATTCATTCTCGGTGGTGCGGTGCATTGGTTGCAGATCGAGTCCACGGGCAAAGCATTGGCCGATGGGGAGAGTGTCTGGAACGGGATTGTCAGCGACATTACCGAGCGGATGCGTATCGAGTTGGCCCTGGAGAAGAGCGAGCAGACCCTGAAACGGGCGCAGGCCGTGGCGCGTATTGGCAGTTGGCATCTGGATCTGACGAGCGGAGTCTTGACCTGGTCCGAGGAGAGCTACCGGATCTTCGGGATTCCGGTTGGGGAGTCGGTGAGTTACGACCGTTTCTTGTCACGCATCTTTCCCAAGGATCGCGCGGATGTGAGTGGGGCCTGGCAGGCAGCGGTGCAGGGTGCGCCTTATGACATCATTCACCGGATCCTGGTGAACGAGGAGATCCGCTGGGTCAGAGAACAGGCCGAATTCACCTTTGATGACCATGGGGAACCCAAGGTGGCTTTGGGCACGGTCCAGGATGTCACGGATCAGGTTCTGGTGGAGCAGGCGCGCCGCAATTCGGAACTGCGTTTTCGCAGCATTTTCGAGCGGGCCAATGCCGGTATTGCGTTTTCCGATGCGCGTGGCCTTTTCCTGCAATTGAATAAAAGTTTTGCCGAATTGATCGGCTTTTCCCCGGATGAAATGATCGGGATGAGTTTTGCACGGTATACCCATCCAGAGGATCTGGAGAAAGAGCAGGAGTTGATTGGCGAGATTGTGCGTCGCGAACGCAATGAATACCGGATCGAGAAACGTTGCATCACGCGCACCGGGGATCTGGTGTGGGTGGATGTGGCGGTCAGCGCCATCCGGGATGAGCAGGGTGAAGTGCGCAATTTTGTCGGATTGGCCGTGGACATCACGGAAAACAGGTTGGTCAGCCAGGCTTTGCATCAGGCCAAGCTGGAGGCGGAAGAGGCCACCCGCGCCAAAAGTGAATTTCTGGCCAACATGAGCCATGAGATCCGTACCCCGATGAATGCGATCATCGGTTTGAGCCATCTGGCCTTGAAGCACGATCCGGCACCAAAGTTTCGGGATTATCTGCACAAGATCCGCAATTCGGCCATGTCGTTGTTGGGGATTCTCAACGATATTCTGGATTTTTCCAAGATTGAAGCCGGCAAGATGAGTCTGGAGCAGATTCCCTTTTATCTGGATGAGGTGTTGGATGGGGTATCGAATGTCTTGGCCTTGCGTGCTGCCGAGAAACACATTGAGCTGCTGTTTTCGGTTCCGCCAGATGTGCCACGGGATCTGATTGGGGATCCGTTGCGTTTGGGACAGATCCTGATGAACCTGGTCAACAACGGGATCAAATTCACGGAGCGCGGGGAAGTGGTGGTGGCGGTCAGTGTTGTGGACAGCCTGGACAACTGGGTGACGTTGTCCTTTGCGGTGCGCGATACGGGTATCGGCATGTCGGCAGAGCAGATGGCGCAATTGTTTCAGTCGTTTTCCCAGGCCGATATGTCCATGACTCGCCGTTTCGGGGGCACAGGGTTGGGATTGGCCATCAGCAACCGGCTGGCGGCATTGATGGATGGGACGATTGCCGTAGAGAGTCGGATGGGTATTGGCAGCACCTTTACCTTTATCGCCCGTTTTGGCAAAAGTGCCACGCCCATGCAACCCGTGACCCGCAAGCTGGACCATTGGGTCGATCTGTCTGGAATTCGCGTCATGGTGGTGGATGATAACAGTTCGGCACGAGAGATCATGATGGATTTGCTCAAACACTGGTCCATGCCGGTCACATTGGCTGCCAGTGGCCAGGAGGCGGTGCGTCTGTTGGAGGAGATGGCCGCACGCGGTGAGCGGTGTGATCTGGTGTTGATGGACTGGCAGATGCCGGAGATGGATGGGATCGAGACCATGCGCCAGATCCGTTTGATGCCGCGTTTTGTGAAAGACCCCACCATCTTTCTGATCACGGCCTTTGGCACCGAAGAGTTGATCGGACGCGCGGAACAGGAGGGGGCGCGGGCGTGCCTCATGAAACCGGTGGGGGCGTCGGTTTTGTTTGATGCGATTGTTTCGGTTTTTCGCGGGCAGAGGGAGTCTGCATCCGGTTCCTCTGTTCAGACCGAGGTGACCATGTCGCCCATAGGCCCCAAATTGCGGGGTACGCGGGTATTGCTGGCCGAAGACAATGAGATCAATCAGCAGGTGGCCGAGGAGTTGCTGGGCGAGCTGGGTATGGTGGTGGATGTGGTGGGCAATGGTCGTTTGGCCGTGGAGGCCATGATGGCCCGTCCCGGGATTTACGAGGCGATTCTGATGGATATTCAGATGCCCGAGATGGATGGTCTGGAGGCCACACGTCGCATACGTGCCACTTTGGGTGAGCGGGCACCTCCGATCATTGCCATGACTGCCCATGCCATGGAGAGTCAGAAGCAGCTCTGTTTCGAGGCGGGCATGGTGGATCACATTGCCAAACCGATTGAACCGGCGGTATTGGGTGTGGTATTGGGACGCTGGATTCAGCCGCACAATGTGGAGCCTCCTGTTACGCCCAGCCGTCCGGTGGTATTGGAGCAGACCCTGGTGCCTGAGTTGGGGAGTGGATTTGATGTGCAGGCTGCCTTGACCCGGGTGAATGGCAAGCCACTATTGTTGAGAAAATTGTTGAAGGCCTTTGCCATGCAGAACCGTGAGACGGTCAGCCGGTTGCGTCATCTGTTGGCGCACGAAGAGCGGGATGCCGCCTGTCATCTGGCCCATGCGTTGAAGGGAGTGGCAGCGACCTTGGGGGCCGAAGAGGTGCGCTCATCCGCCTGGCAATTGGAGATGGCGTGTCGTCAGCAGGAGGGAGCCGTTGATTTTGCTTATCTGCTGAATTTATTGGAAGAGTCCATGTCCCGGGCATTGACTGCCATTCGGAAACTGGATGTCGAACCTGTGGAACGACCGGTGATGGCTGCGGGTGGCCCCGGGCGCGCAGTGCCGTGGTCCGAGGTGCGCGCGTTGGCCGATGAGATCGGTTTGCTGCTGGAGCGTAACAGCATGTCGATTCGTAAGCATTTTCCGGTCTGGCGGGCACTGGTTGCTGGAACGGGCTGTGATTCGGAGCTGGAGGCCATGCAGGTTGCGGTGGATGGCCTGGATTTTGCGGCAGCCAAACAGGAGTTGGATAAGATCGTCCGTATTGTGCAAACTCAGCAGGAGGGGCGTGGATGAATCTGGAACTGCCTGGCACCGTATTGATCGTCGATGACGAGCCGATCAATATTGCGGTTATGACCGATATCCTGGAGGAGCGTTACGAAATCCTGTTTGCCACAGATGGGGCCAGGGCGCTGGAGCTGGCGCGTACGGCCCAGCCTGATCTGATCCTTCTGGATGTCATGATGCCCGGCATGGATGGATATGAGGTATGTCTGAAGCTCAAGGAAGAGCGGGAAACCGTGCAGATTCCGGTGATCTTCGTGACGGCCATGAGCGATGTGGATGATGAAGCTCGCGGTCTGGAACTGGGGGCCATGGATTATATCACCAAGCCGGTCAGTCCGCCGGTGGTGCGTGCCCGGGTGCGCAATCAGATTGAACTCAAACATGCCCGTGATCAGCTGATGCGGTTGGCAGTGACCGATGGTTTGACCGGATTGGCCAATCGACGCCATTTTGATTTGGTATTGGAGAAGGAGTATCCCCGTCTGGCGCGCAACCGGGGGCTGCTCTCCATGATTCTGTTTGATGTCGATCATTTCAAGGCATTTAACGATACCTATGGCCATTTGGCCGGAGATGACTGTTTGCGTCGCATTGGCGGGGTGGTGTTGCAGGCCATAACGCGCGCTGCGGATCTGGGTGCGCGTTATGGCGGTGAGGAGTTTGTCTGCATTCTTCCGGAAACCGGACACGAAGGGGCACTGAGAATTGCCGAGCGGATTCGCACCGGCATTCATGCCCTGGAGATCCCGCACGCCAAATCATCGGTGGCCAAACATGTCACAGCCAGTCTTGGGGTGGTCACCGTGCGTTGCATTGCCGGTCGTTCCCCGTTGCATGTGGTGGCTCAGGCCGATGAACAGCTTTACAGTGCCAAATCTTCCGGGCGCAATCGGATTTGTGCCATGCGGTTTGATGCCCCGTGAGCTACAGATCGTATGGTGGAGAGGGGATTTGATAAAGATTGGTCAGTTTGTGGATCCCCTGTTTGACCGAACCGGGATCGCTGACCATTTTTTTGATATCTCTGAGTTGTTTGAAGGCCTCGCAATCCTTTCCCTTGCATTTTTCGCACTTTTTTGATTTGAAATCATAGTTGTGCATGTTGGGCAGATTGTCGAAGATCCAGAACACCTGATTGCTTAATGCCGCTTCGTTGGAGATCTGGGTCAGCAGGGCGACCTTGATGGCCAGGAGGGTGTCATGCTCGTTCTTGCAGACCACACCTTTGCGTTTGACTTCTTTGGCCATGGCGCGTCCCCCCTTTTTGGTCTGGCAATCAATCAGGAAATGAAAATCAATTCATAAAATGATACAATAAAAAAGATCGATATGCAAATCAATCGTGCAGTTTCTGCCAGAGAGCTTTGATCCCGGCAGCACCGTTGCATGCCAGGGCAACATGGCGGGCATGGGGCAGGTCATGATCACGGGGATTGATACGGATGAGCAGGGCCTGATGGCGTGCGGCAATCGACTCTGAGTTGACACGAATGGTGGGAACCGCATGTCCGGCACCGATTTCGAGGATCACCAGAGGTTGCCGTTCTGTGTGCAGACGGGTCAGCCACTGGTGCAGGCGTTGTTCCTGTTGGGCGGAGCGGTGTTCGATCCAGTTGCCATCCCCGAACATTAAGATATTGGGTCTGGCCAATGCCCCGCAGTGTGGACAGGTGGGCATGGGGCCTGTGACCCGGAACGATTCGGGATCGATGTCGAGTGTGATCCCGTTCGCACTCCAGATGGCTGGAGAACAGGGGCGGGTGCATTGGAGGTGATGGATCGAGCCGTGACACTCGGCCACCTGTTGTTCGGACCAGTCGGCTTTCTGGAAGTGGCCATCGACATTGGAGGTGAAGACAAAGCCTCCGGCAGGTTTTGTGGCGGCCATTTTGAGAAGTTGTGTGAAGCCGTCATGGGGTTGGGTGTTGCGGTAGAGGTTGAGGCGATGGCCGTAAAAGGCCCAGGCCAGACGCGGATCCCGTTGGAACCAGTGGGGATTGGCCATCTGCGCAAAGGAGAGTCCCAGGCGGGCAATGGCAGGATAGGCGTTCCAGAAACCGGTTTGTCCGCGAAAATCAGGCAGACCGGAGTCCACCCCCATGCCGGCCCCGGCAGTGATCAACAGCGCCGAGGCCGCACGCAGGGATTGGGCAGCACGTGTCAGGTCCGGATATTCCGTCACCCTTTGGACTCCGCGTGCAGCAGGGTCTGCAACCGTTCGAGAATCGTGGCGGTGGCCTGAGGGATTTCCACTGGAATGGCTTCACCAGTGCGACGGATCTGGAGTTCCACCTTGCCCTCTTTCAGGGCGCGTCCTCCGGCGACCACACGCAGCGGGCAGCCGAGCAGATCGGCATCCTTGAACTTGATCCCCAACCGTTCGTCCCGGTCATCGAGCAGGACACCGATGCCGCGTGAGCGCAATTCGGCATAGAGGGCTTCGGCGGTCTGGAGGGCCAGAGGTTCATTGGGGTTGGCCAGCAGGATCTCCACCTCGAAGGGGGCCAGGGCCACGGGCCAGATGATGCCGTTGTCATCGTGGTTCTGTTCGATGGCCGCAGCCACGATGCGTGAAACGCCAATGCCGTAACACCCCATGATCGGGGTGCGCTCCTTGCCGTCCGGGTCGAGTACGGAGACCCCCAAGGCTTTGGAATATTTGTCGCCCAGTTTGAAGACATGTCCGACTTCAATGCCGCGATCCAGGCTGAGCAGACCAGGGCCGCAGCGTGGACAGGGGTCGTCCTGGACCACATTGTGCAGATCGGCAAAACGGGGTGTGGGCAGATCACGTCCCAGCGTGACCCCGATCCAGTGGCGATCCGGGGCATTGCCGCCGCATGCCATGCCGCTGGTTCCTTCCAGGGCGTAATCGGCCACAATCGGCAGGTCGGTCTGGACAGGTCCGATAAATCCGACAGGCAGACCTCCGGTCAACTCGGCAATGCGACTCCCCTCGGGGATGACGAGATTCCGGACCCCCAAGGCTGCCGCTGCCTTGATCGGGTTGAGTTCGTGGTCTCCCCGGAGCAGCAACAGGCAGGCCTGGCCATCCCCTTCGACCACCAGAGTCTTGATGAGTCGCCGGGTCTCCACCTTCAGAAAAGTGCTGACCTCCTGGATCGATTTCTGGCCCGGGGTTTCGACCAGTCGCATGGGTGCATCGCCCTCCGGGTTGGGCGGGGCGAGCAGCGGGGCGCTGATGGCCTTTTCCAGGTTGGCGGCATAGTTGCAGTGGGAGCAGGAGACGATCACATCCTCGCCCGAAGAGGCCAACACATGAAACTCATGGGAGGCCGATCCGCCGATGGAGCCGGTGTCGGCTTCGACCGGTCGGAAACGCAGACCGCAGCGTCTGAAGATCCGTCCATAGGTGTCGTACATGCTGCGATAGGTCACTTCGAGGCCAGCGGTATCCATGTCAAAGGAGTAGGCATCTTTCATCAGGAATTCGCGTCCGCGCATGATGCCAAAGCGGGGGCGGATCTCGTCGCGAAATTTGGTCTGGATCTGATAGAAATTGACCGGGAGCTGGCGATAGGATTTCAGCTCGCGGCGCGCCAGATCGGTGATCACCTCTTCGTGGGTGGGTCCGAAGCAGAACTCCCGTTCATGCCGGTCGCGGATGCGCAACAGCTCTTTGCCATAATGGTCCCAGCGGCCTGATTCGCGCCACAGTTCCGCAGGTTGGACAGCGGGCATCAACACCTCCTGGGCACCTGCTGCGTCCATCTCTTCCCGGACGATGTTCTCGACCTTGCGCAGCGTTTTCAGTCCCAACGGCAGCCAGGTATAGATGCCAGATCCCAATGGACGGATCAATCCGGCACGCAGCATGAGGCGATGCGAGACGGTATGGGCCTCGACCGGCGCTTCCTTGAGGGTGGGGATCAGACTGACACGGAATCTCATGATGATTTAGGCTCCCGACCGCTATCGATAAAGGCGTAGGCAGAATGGTTGTGAATGGATTCAAAATTCTCCGCAGCCACGGAGAACCAGGAGATGCGTGTATCGTTTTCCAGATCCGCAGCCACGGACCGGACCATATCCTCCACAAAACGCGGGTTGTCGTAGGCCCGTTCGGTGACATATTTTTCGTCTGGACGTTTGAGTACCGGATAGAGTTGACAGGAGGCATTGGCTTCGACCTGTTCGATGATCTCTTCGACCCAGACAAAGCGGTTGAAGCGCAGCCGCACCGTGACGTGCGACCGTTGGTTGTGGGCACCCCGTTCGGAGATTTCCCGTGAGCAGGGGCACAGGGTGGTCACCGGAACCAGCACTTCCAGGATCATCTGGTAGCCCTGGTTGCCCAGGGTGCCGATGAAACGCACCTGGTAATCCATCAATGCCGCAGCCCCGGAGACAGGGGCCGACTTGCGCAGGAAATAGGGAAATTCCAGTTCGATATGGGCCTCTTCGGCAGTCAGTCGTTCGCGGACTTTTTCCAACAGGTCCGGGAGGCTGTCCACAGAGATGGCTTCATCGTGTTCGGCCAGCACCTCCAGGAAGCGGGACATGTGGGTGCCTTTGAAGTGGTGCGGCAGATTGACATACATGTTGATCGATGCCACGGTGCGTTGCAGGCCACGGCTGCGATCTTTGACCACGATGGGATAGCGGATTCCTTTGACGCCGACGCGATCAATGGCCAGACGTCGGTTATCGGGTTGGGATTGCAGATCGGGTAACGGTTCCATACATCACTCCCTTGGGATCGGACATCGGCACAACAGTGACTCTTGTATCTGGAGCCGGTTTTGCGTAAATGTGTCAGTTTAAGACCAACCCTGGATCCGGAGCAAGAGCACAGATGCCATGGGGTGAGCGGCATTCAGGATCAACCACGCATGCATAGCAATATGGAATGGCAGGCAATGGATATGCGACAGATTGGAATCATCACCAAACGTTCAGACCCTCGGGCGCTGGAAGCCACCCGTCAACTGGCCGAATGGCTGGTGGAACGGGGACGCGCTGTGACCGTGGTCAGTGAAATTGCCACGGCAGCCTCGATTCCGCTCCGTTGTGCAGCGCGTCAGTCCCAGGAGCGTCTTCCGGAAGGACAGGATTTGGTGGTGGTCGTGGGTGGGGATGGCACCTTCATCGCAGCTGCCCGGGCGGTCGAGGAGGTGGATGTTCCGCTCCTGGGCGTCAATATGGGGCGATTGGGGTTTTTGACCGATACGGCCCGGGATGGCATGTTCGATGCCATGGAGCAGGTGTTGGCGGGCGAGTATCGCATTGAAGAGCGGATGCGTCTGTCCGTGGAGGTGGTGCGACAGGGCAAGCTGCCCCTGGCGTGTCGGGTACTCAACGATGTGGTGGTCCACAAGGGAGAGTTGGCCCGCATGATGGAGTTTGATGTTTCGATGGACGATCAATTCGTTTTTTCCAGCCGTGCCGATGGACTGATCGTCTCCACCCCCACCGGATCAACAGCCTATGCCTTGTCGGCAGGCGGACCGATCATCCATCCGGCCTTGAACGCCATATTGCTGGTGCCGATCTGTCCGCATACCTTGACCAACCGTCCGATTGTGGTGCCTGGAACCGGCACGGCACGCATCACCCTGGCCGCCAATGGTCTGGATCGGCTGTTGACCCTGGATGGACAGGCCGGTTTTCCGTTGTCGGACGGGGATGAAATACGGGTGCGGCGTTCCACCCATCCGTTGCGGGTGCTGCATGCCCCGGATCGCAACCATTATACCATCCTGCGCGAGAAGTTGCGTTGGGGGGAGTGACTCCCTACCGCTTGGTACAACCCGGTCCTGACAGCTCACTTCTGCCGCCAGAACGGGGGGTGACCCGGATGCGGGTGGCGATCCGCTCGCGCAAAGCCGGGACATGGGAGATCAGCCCGATCAGTTTTCCGGTGCGACGCAGGCCAGCCAAGGTCTCCAGCGCAATCTCCAAAGCCTCTTCATCCAGAGTGCCAAACCCCTCATCCAGAAACAAGGAATCGACACGAATTTTCTGGCTTGCAAGATTTGACAAACCCAGGGCCAGCGCAAGACTGACCAGAAAGGTCTCGCCTCCCGACAGATTGCGTACACTCCGGACCTCTCCGGCCTGATCCTGATCGATGATCCGGATGAGCAATGGCTGACCTGGATCCGGGACCATGGCATACCGTTCGGTCATCTGACGCAAATGCCGGTTGGCAAGGCCCAAGACCCGTTCAAAGGTCAACCCCTGGACAAACTCCCGATATTTTTTACCATCCTCGGATCCGATCAGGCCATGCAGCATCTCCCAACGTGTACACTCTTGCTGCTGACGTTCCAAAGCGTCCAACTGACTGGCCCGTTGTTGGTGCAGGGCGTGATTTTCGACCAATAGACGTTCGACTCCCCCGATCTCTCCCTGGATCAACCGTTGGCGAGCCAACAAACGGTGTTTGACCTGTTGCAGAAGCTCAACCGGTTGATCGCTGATGCGCCTGCCCTGCATAACGTTCCACTGGGCGGTTTTGGCCTGATGGACAGAACGCAAGGCGGTCCCTTCATCGGCCAGTTGGCGTTCCTGATTCAGCAGCGCCTGGCGTTGCTCTTCCGGAAGACAGGCCGCACAGAAATCGGCCTCATCGGCAAAACCCAACCGGACCAGCTCGGTCAACAGTGCCGCCTCCTCGGCAATCAGTGACGGCATGCGACCCTGCATGGAACGCTCCAGTTCGTTGCATTGGCTTTCCAGTCGCAACAGATGATGTTGGGCCGCCTCGCGTTCTTCCATGCGGGCCTGGAGACGATTCTCGGCATCGGCCATGATTTGCAAGAGACGTTGCTCCTCCTGGTCTGGATCGCGCTCTCCAAACAGGGCATTTCGCTCCTGCTGCAAACGTTGCCACTCCTGGCCCAGCTCCTGGCAGAGCCTCTCTTTGATCCGTGACTCCATATCCAGACGATTCAGATCGTGTGTTCGCTGGTTGATCTCCCACTCCAGACGGTTGCGGGCCTCCTGTTGTTCCTTCTGTTGTGCATCCAGTTTGATCCACCGTTTGCGTCGTTCTGTCAAGATTGCAGAGAGTTTTTCCAGTGTTTCGACCTGGTTCAAGGTCAAACCAAAAATCGCCAGCTTTGGTGTCAGTTCTGCGCAGATCGATTGTTCCTGTGTGGAGAGTTGTTGGATCTCATCCGCAAGGCGCACCTGCTCACGGCTGTGGCTGTCCAGTTGGTGGCGTGCGGCCTCCAGTTGCTGTTGACCTTTGAGCAACTCCGGCTCCAACCGGTCGAGTGTCGTCACCACAACGCCCGCATGCTCCAGTTGTTGACGGTTGGCCTGGATCAACCCCTCCACGCCATCCCGGGAAAGAGGGGTGCGCAGATCCACCGATAGTGCCAGACACTGGCGTTGGCACGCTTCATCCAGGCCAGCCAGATCGCGCGTCAACTCCTGAAGACGTTGGTCGCAGGTGTGCAACTCCTGGCGGGTGTGGGCCAAAGCCAGACGGGCCTGCTGACACCGTTCCTGCTGCTGCTGCCATGCGGCGCGGATATTCTGCAAAGCGGTCAAGGTGGCATGAACCACAGGTGGTTGTTCCGTGGCATAGGGGTGCTCTTTGGAACCACACAGCGGACAAGGGGTATCCGGTTGCAAACGTTGCCGCGCCGTGGCCAATCCCTGGATCTCTTGAATCACGGCCAGACGGCTCTCAAGCCCATTCCGTTCCTGTTCCAGTGCGAGCAGGGTTGCCTCTGACTCCGGAATGGATTGTTCCTGCTCTGCCAGGGTGCGCAGAGCGGTCTGATGGCGGACGTGCCACTGGTTGCAACCGTTCTGCATGGCCTGGCGGGTGGTGAGCAGTTCACGCAGTTGTTCCAACCGAAGTTGTCGCTCCATGAGTCGGTTCAACGTGGTGCGCCAGAAGGTCGGTTCCTGTTGGGCCAGCATCTCCTCCAGCTGGGCACGTCCCCGGGTCAAGGCAGCTTCGAGGTGGGTGACCGTTTTTTGCGACTCTGTCACCTGCGTGGAGCCGCTCTGTGCGGTCTGAACTCGTGCAGCCCGGCGGGTGCGCAAGGTGTGCAACAACTTCAGGTGGGCCTGGATCCCGGTCTCCTGCTCCACCAGCCCCTGATCAGCCGGGTAGAGGGCCAGTGCCGTTGCGATTTTTTGTTGTTGCTGAAGAGTTGTTGCCAGATGTGTCTGGGCTTGTTGTTGTATTGTGTGGAGGGTGCGTGACTCCTGTTGCCGTACTGTCCATTCGTGCTCTGCCTGTTGGAGCGGCCCTTTCTTCTCGTTCAGTCGCACATCCAAAGCGCGCGTCAAACGCAGTGCATTCCAGGTAATGGTTTGTTCTTTTTTGAGGTGCTCCAGGTCTGTTTTGGCCTCTGACAGGGTTTGCTCGGCCTTGACCAGAGCGATTCGGGCCGATCCGGTGAGTGGACGCTGCCCTTCCAACGTTTGCTGATCCGCCTGTTGCGCCTGACGCAGTTGGATCAAGAGAGCGTGGCGGGCACGGGGTTCCAGGGTACGTTGAGCGCGCTGCAACCGCTCCCGTTCCGGGGTCAGCCTCTCCCAACGTTGTGACCAGGCGGTCATCTGGCCCTGAATGCGTTGCAACTCCTCGGCAAGCTGTTTGATCTCGTTCCACCACAACAGCGCCTGTTCGATCTCCAACAGACGGTTGGTGCAGGCTTCGGCAGCCAAACGTTCTCCAGCCAAAGCACGCCTTAAACGTTCCTCTTCGGCAGGTTCCAGCAGTCGCAACCCCTCCAGTTGAGTGGCCAGCAGATCCCGTTGACGCCGCTCCTCCCCACGGCGCCAATGCACCTCCTTGGAGATGCGGCTGTAGATTTCGGTGCCGGTAATCTGTTCCAACAGGGCGGAACGCTCTCCGCTGTTGGCATGCAGAAAAGCGGCAAATCGACCCTGGGCCAACAGCATGGAACGGGTGAAACGGTCGAAATCCATGCCGGTGATCTGCTCCACCATTTTCGCCACCCCGGAATAACGCTCTTCCAGGATGCGGCCTGTGGCAACATCCGCGATTTCGTGCAGAGGGGATTGCAACTCGCCAGTGGCCTTGCGTCGCCCCCTGTGCTGGCTCCAGTGGCAACGAAACCGTCCATCCGGGGTTTCAAAGGTCACTTCGGCAAAACAGGAGCCGGTGAGACGCGACATGATTTCATTGTCCGTGCGCGTGATCCGGCCCAGACGGGGAGTGGCACCGTAAAGAGCCAGACAAATGGCATCAAACAGCGTGGTCTTGCCGGCTCCGGTCGGGCCGGTGATCAGAAAAATCCCGTCTGCCCGATAGGCGGAATGGGTCAGATCGATATACCATTCGCCTGCGAGTGAGTTCAGGTTTTGAAGTCGAATCTGCAAGATGCGCATCAGTCCGGCTCCTGTCCGGATAGCGCGGCCACAATCTCCCGATGGGCCAGACGCAATCCGGGCCGCTCCTGTTCCGGGATCTTGTGGCCCTCCAGACAGCGTTCAAAGACCATCCATTCATCCAGCTCTTCCAGATGCAGCTCTTGATCGGTCTCAAAGGAGGTGAGGGCAGACTGGTGATCGCGAATGCGCAAAATCTTGAGATTGCTCGAAGCGGCAAGATCCAGCAACCGGGTGCGCAGATCTCCGATCAATCCTGGTCCTTGATGGATGATCTCCAGCCAGGCCTGGCTGTTGGCAGCAATTCGTTGGGTGACCTCGGCAAGAATCTGTGTGCGGTCTCCCTGAATGCGATGCAGTTCCTGGAAACAGGGAATTTCCCGCAGCTCAATGGAGGGTTGGCGTCCCTGGAAGGTGATCATGCTGACACTTTTCTGGCGACCGATTTCGTCAAATCCCATGGGCAGAGGGGTGCCGCTGTAGCGTCTGTTGGGCTGCCCTCCCACCTGTTGGGCCTGATGGAGATGGCCCAGGGCCAGATAATCCACCTCATCGACGGGAAAGATTCCTGCCGGGATCTGGGCGAGCGTGCCCACATACAGTTCACGCACCCCATCCCCATCGCATACCCGACCTCCGGAAGCAAACAGATGACCCATCACCACCAGCGGAAGCGTGGTGGATAATGTGCGACGTTTGTGCATGGCAATCTCCAGCACGCGCGTATAGTGGCCACAGATCCCTTCGATCCATTTGCGACTTTTTTCTTCCATGCTTTCGGCAGCCTCAGAGAGACGAATGTCCCGATCCCGCAGAAAAGGGGTGGCACATACAATCAGTTCAGGTTGGCCATCGGGCGCATGCAACACCAGCACCTCTTCTTCCGGATCCGTGCCGATGGCTCCGATTACATGGACCTGCAATGCAGCCAGAAGTCGTTTTGGGGCATCCAGAAATGCCGGAGAGTCATGATTGCCCCCTATGATCACGATGTGGCGGCATCCATGCTGACTGGCGCTGGCCAGGAAACGATAATACAGCTCCTGGGCGCGGGTATTGGGCGTGGTGGTGTCAAACAGATCCCCGGCAATCAGCAAGACATCGACCGTTTCCTGACGCAGTGTGGTGATCAGCCATTTCAGAAACTGGAAATGTTCTTCGTGTCGCGTCTGTCCATGAATGCGATGGCCAAGATGCCAGTCTGAGGTGTGGCAGATTTTCATGAGACAGGTACTATTTGTCTTTTGGTTGTTTTTTCTGGTTTGGAACCAGGGCCGCATCATCCTCGAACAGGATGCGATGGGCCGGCCCCTCCAGATCGTCAAACTGTCCTCGCTTGACCGACCAGATCAACAAAACCAGGCCGATCAGACTGAGAAAAACCGCCAAAGGTAACAATATAAAGATCGTATTCATGGTGTGTTCGACTCCGCATGACGCAGACGCAAGGCGTTGATGATCACCACCAGGCTGGAGAGCGGCATGGAGATGGCGGCAATGATTGGTGACACCCAGCCTGCCATGGCCATCGGGATGGCCAGAAGATTGTACACAAGTGAAAATGTATAATTCTGGCGAATGATCTGCAAGGTGCGGCGCGCCAGGGTGAAGGCGTGGACCACGGCGTGCAGATTCCGGTTCAACAGGATGACATCCGCAGAGGCCACGGCCAGATCCGTGGCATTGGCCACGACCAGGGCAACGTCCGCACGTGCCAAAGCCGGGGCGTCGTTGACCCCGTCGCCCACCATGGCAGTCACGGCTCCGGCGTTTTGCAAATCGGCGATGATGCGTGCTTTGTCTTCGGGCAGCAGTTCGCTTTCTGCCAAGGTGACTCCGGTTGCGTGTGCCACCTGCTGAACTACCGGGGCACGGTCTCCGGAGAGCATCAAAACCGGCAGATCGAGCTTGTGCAGTGTTGCCACCATGGAATGTGCTTCGGGTTTGACGCCGTCTCCCAGCCCGATCCAGCCGAGCAGTCGGCCATCCTGGCTGCATGCGCTCCAGGTCAGTGCCTGATCCAGATCGGGCGGGGGAGGTGGTGCCGAGGGGGCTTCCAGCACAAATCCCACTCTTCCCACCCGGATGCATGCATCATCCAACCATGCTTCCATGCCCAGACCCGGGACATTGCGGGCGTTGGTAGCCGGTGCCAGCGGAGTTTCGGGACAGGTTTCGTAAAAAGCACGAACAATGGCGCGGCCTACCGGATGTTCCGAGTGCTGTTCAACGGCTGCGGCCCGGCTCAACAGCGCAACCGCATCCTGACCCGTTTCGGGAACCAGACGTTCGACACGCAGTTGACCGGTGGTCAGCACTCCGGTTTTATCCATCACGACCTGTGTGACCCGATCCAACCGTTCGATGGTTTCTCCGCTGCGCAGCAGAATGCCCATACGGGCTGCGGTTCCCATGGCCACCAGCATGGCCGCAGGTGCCCCCAGTCCCAGAGCGCAGGGACAGGTGATGATCAGCACGGCCACACTGTTGGTCAGTGCCTGAGTTGGGTCGTACCACAACCAGAACCCCAGGGTGGCAGCAGCCAGCACCAGGACAATGGCCACGAAACGGGCTGCCACCCGGTCGGCGACTCCCTGGATGGGGGGACGTTCGGCCTGAGCGGTTTCCACCAGACGCAGGATGCGCGCCAGGGCGGTCTCTTCTCCCACCCGTTCCACGCGCAGGATGACGGACCCTTCCAGATTCAAGGTGCCGCCCACCAGGGGTTGACCAGCGGTACGGGTGACAGGCAGGGCTTCGCCGGTCAGCATCGATTCGTCCACGCTGGTGGTGCCGGATTCAATGGTGCCATCGACCGGAATTCGTTCCCCCGGTTTGATCAGCACCCGGTCTCCGACCTGCACCTGACGCACGGGTACGCAGAGTGTCTCTGTACCCCGGAGTACCACAGCCTGGCGTGGTTCCAGATTGAGCAGCCGTTCCATGGAGTTGGCGGCCTTGGCACGTGCGATCCATTCCAGATAGCGTCCGGAGAGCAGAAAAAACAGAAACATGGTGACCGAATCGAAATAGACCTCGCCACTCTCTTGCAGCGTGACGAACATGCTGTAGCCATAGGTGACCCAGGCACCAATGGCAATCGGCAGATCCATGGTCAGGCGTCGGGCGCGCAGGCCGTTCCATGCGCCCCGAAGGAAAATGTGACCACTGTAGAGCAACACCGGAGTGGCCAAAAACCAGGCTACCCAGTGAAAAAAATTTTTGGCGTTGGCATCCATGCCTTGAAAGTATCCGGCATACAGGGCAATGGCGATGAACATCACATTGGCAGCCCCAAATCCAGCCACTCCCAAGCGTGCCAACAGATCCCGGTTTTTGCGGGCGCGTCGTTCCTCACCTTGGGTGGGATCATAGGGTTCGGCACGATAGCCGATGCGCTGGATCGTGGCGATGATCTCTGACAATGGGAGTTGCGCCGGATCCCAACGTATCCGGGCACGATGGGTGGCAAAATTGATCCACACCTCTGTTACGCCAGGCAAACGCCGCAACATCTGTTCGTTCAACCACACGCAGGCAGCGCATTGGATCCCATCGATCAACAGACACACCTCCCGTCCATTGTCCACGATGCGGGTCAGGCTGGATAGATACTCCGGATCGTCGAAGGAGCGGATCGATGCGATTTCGGTTTGGATCGGGGGAGTCATGGTATTGTGGCTGTCCCGACGCTGGTAGAACTCCTCCAACCCCATGCCATGAATCATGCGCCAAGCCAGCTGACATCCGGTGCAACAGAACTCCTGTTCACCGTCTTGAATCAGGCTGGCAGCAGGTATGTCCAGATGGCAATGGTGACAGATTTTGGGAGTCGCGTTGTTCATCGTATACGATTTGCTGCCCTCATTTTTTCCGTCAACCGGTCTGGTGTTTGGCCAAATTTGTGACGCATAGGTTTCATGTGTTGATCCGCACTTGTTTGCCAGTATGGCTGGCATCATAGTTGGCTGTTACCAGCCAGCCACGCCATCCGGGATGTCAGGAGAGCAGATGGTGTTGTACAGAGTTCCCGCTTTTTCCGGGTCGGAAAGCAGCAGCCTGATAAAGCGGTCATGAGGCTGGGTGATCTCGTTCATGGAGCGAGCTTATCAGAGTGGCCTGGACAAGTCACCATCTCTGATTATTTTGAATTTGTAATCCTTACATTGTCGCAGTCAGCGAGTACATGATAAGATGATCAACGTGCAACCCAATTCTTTCATGGATTTTCCAAGGAGTGACCATGCCATCGAGACTCGGTGTTGTGACCATATTGGGGCTGACTGTATTGGTTTTGACAGGGTGTCAGAATGTCCCTTTGACCGGGCGTCAGCAGTTGGCGTTGATTCCCCCGAACCAGATGATGGCGCAGGCCAGCCAGGCGTATGGGGAATTCATGCAACAGGCGCGCATCATCCAGGGGACGCGCGAGGATCAGATGGTGCAGCGGGTGGGCAGGCGTATTCAGCATGCGGTTGAACGCTACATGACCGAGCACAATCTGGCCGGACAATTACACGGATACCAGTGGCAGTTTGCCTTGGTGGATGATGCCAAAACCCCGAATGCCTTCTGCATGCCGGGCGGCAAGATCGTGGTGTATACCGGGATTTTGCCGTTGACGCGCGATGAAGAGGGATTGGCAGCGGTGCTGGGACATGAGGTGGCGCATGCCATAGCCCAGCATGGGAGCGAAAGGGCCAGTCAAAAAATGCTCGCTTCAGCGGCTGGGGCAGCGGTTTCATCGGTTGCGGCTGGGGCGGTCACCAAAAGCAGTTCAGCGGCAGACCAGGCAAAAGTCAAGCTGTTGGCGGCTGGTTTTGGGGCTGCTGCCACATATGGGGTGTTGATGCCATACAGTCGGCTGCATGAGTCTGAGGCGGATCGCATGGGTATGCATTTCATGGCTTTGGCTGGTTACGATCCGCACAAGGCCGTGGATTTGTGGGCCAGGTTCAAGGTGGTGGCCCACAAGGGCAAGCAGGTGCCTCCGGAGTTTTTTTCCACCCATCCCAGTGACGATACCCGCATTACCCAGAATCAGGCCACTCTTCCGGAAGTGTTACCCATCTATCAGGCCAATTTGCCGCGGCGTCTGGCAGAAGAGAAATGATTGTTGCATATTTGTGAGGGGAAATGATCATGAATACCAGTACAGCGACCGGCAAGGTGGTGGTGAAAAGAAGCAGCAGCGAGGTGCGGATTGCGGTCAAGGGACCATTCAATCACGCTTTGCGTCAGCAGTTTCGGGAATCTTATTACAGCTATCCGGCGAATACGCACTATATTGTCGATTTTTCTGATGTCACCATGATGGACAGTTCGGCCATGGGCATGTTGATTCAATTGCGCAAACATGCCGGAGACGACAAGGCGGAGATCTCGCTGGTCAATCTCTCCCCCCGGTTGAGCGGTTTGATCAAGGCTTCCGGCATGTCCACCTTGTTTGATCTGTTCTGATTGGCATGGATACTTATTGTTGATGGGATTGTGTGGTCATGGAACTGGAACGCGGTCAACGTCTTTCTCTGGAACAATTGGTGGATATCGCGGCACCATTTGTGATCGGGATGGGGATTCATGTACCAGGCATGGCAGTGGATTGTGTCTGCTTCGGGTTGGATGACGACAAAAAGGCCAGCGACGACCGGTATGCGATTTTTTTCAATCAGCCGGTCAGTCCATGCACCGGGATCGCTCTGGCAGCTCCCCATGGATATGGTTTGGGGTTTGAGTTGGTTCTGGCACGTTTGCCGGAGAGTTTGGCTGCCCTGGTGGTGGTGGTCACGCTGGATGAGCCGTATGATTTCTCCCGGTTGGAAGAAGGAGAAGTATGCCTGATGCAAAAGGGTGTGGTTACAGCTCGATTTGTATTGCAGGCAGCCCTGTTTGCCCATCAGGAGCGTGCACTTTTGTTGTTGGAGCTGTATCGCAAGGATGGTTCCTGGCGTATCAACACCTTGGGACAAGGTTTTGCCGGGGGATTGGCAGCACTGGCTGACCATTATGGTGTGGTCACCCGGGAAGAGGACCGACCTTCCCTGGTGCCTGCTCCACCATTATCATTGTTGCCCTTGGATGATCTGCCCGTATCGGTGGAGGATGCGGAGGCGGTTGAGCGTATGCAGCGTGCCATTGAGCGGACCTTGGGTGAGTTCAATGTCAAGGGGCAGGTGGTGGGTGCGGATGTGGGGCCGGTGGTCACCACCTATAAACTGGATCCGGCCCCGGGCGTGAAAGTGACGCGCGTGACTGGTCTGGAGGCAGATCTGGCCTTGTCGTTGTCCAGTCCGGGTTTGCGGATTGATCCTCTGTTCACCGATGGGGTGATCGGTATTGAGATCCCGAATCGGCAACGGGCGGTGGTGCCTTTGCGGCGTATTTTGACAGGTGCTATGGGGGTGGAACCGGTATTGCCGTTGCTGATGCCGTTGGGTGTGGATGCGCGTGGACAACCGGTTCTGGAGAATCTGGAGTTGCTGCCCCATTTGCTGGTGGCTGGCACCACGCGCTCTGGCAAATCGGTATTGTTGCATGCGGTTTTGTGCGGGGTGTTGTTGCGCGCGCGGGTTGAGCAGGCCCGTCTGCTGCTGGTGGATCCGAAACGTAATGAATTTTCCTTGTATGACGGTGTTCCCCATTTGTTGGCCCCGGTGGTGACCGAGCCGCGTCGTGCTTTGGCAGCGTTGCAGTGGTTGACCGGGGAGATGGAGTCCCGTTATCAACGCATGAATGGGTTGGGCGTGCGCAATCTTCAGGGATGGCAGACCAAACGGAGTGACGCGGTCGGACGTGGGGGCACCCTGGATCCGGTACCTCTGCCTCCTCCTGTGGTGCTGGTTGTGGTTGATGAGTTGGCCGATTTGATGTTGCAGAGCGGCAAAGCGATTGAGGAGCCTCTGGTGCGTCTGGCACAGATGGGCCGGGCCGCCGGGATCCATCTGGTATTGGCCACCCAGCGTCCCACCCGTGACGTGGTGACCGGTTTGATCAAGTCCAACATTCCGGCGCGTCTGGCTTTCAAGGTGACCTCCAAGCTCGATTCCCGGGTGATTCTTGACGAAGGAGGGGCAGAAAATCTGCTTGGTCAGGGCGATGGATTGTTCATCGCGCCCGGACGTGAATTGCGCCGCATCCAGGCCCCGATGGTCAGCGAGGAGGATGTCACGGCCATTGTTCGTTTTTTGCGCACCACGGTGCCAATGATTCCAGAGGTTACCTTGATGGAGGCTTTGGAGGCGGTTTGAGAGGAGAGCTGCCTTGGCCTGTATGGTTTTCGGTAACGCACATGCCGCATGCAGAGGTTATGCCCCGCCTTTGGGGGTGATGGCTGCCGCAGCCTGGGCAATGTTGCGGCTGCGCTCCATGGATTGCTGGGCCAGATAGTCGTCTCCATAGCGTTTGATGTTGCCGTTTTCATCATCATATTGGCGATAATGACGCTCCTCATCCATGACCAGAGACTCGAACAGCTTTTTGGTGACCGAGTCAGGGCCGCATGCCAGGGCTGCATTGTTGTAATCCTGGATGCTTTGCTCTTCCATTTCTCTGGCCTTTTTCAACATCTCTTTGACCTCCTGGATCGACTCTGTGGCATGGGAGGCCTTCATCTCCACATCGCCCTTGAGAAAGAGAATCCTTTCTGCCAGTCGTTCGATGTGCATCATCTCTTCAATGGCTGTGCGACGGAACAACCCGGCCAAGAGATCCAGTCCCTGATCGTCACAATGAAAGTGAAAATACATGTATTGATGAACGGCAGAGAGTTCATCAGCCACCGCTTTTTTGAGCAGGTCGATACTCTTTTTATACATCATGGAGATTCTCCGGTTGGCAGGAGGTCGGAATGGTGCAGTTGCTTCAGAATGGATGTACCCCTTCTGTTGCAAAATATGCAAGATGACTGTGGAAAGCAACCAGATCTTGATGTAAATTGATAGAAGAAGAGATACCTGTATGTCAACCGTGAATGTCAATGCCGGGGAGGGTGGGCTGATGTGGAATCGCAGGCAGGTGTTGATGCATGGAATGGGGCTTGTGGCTGCCTCCTGGCTCGCGCCAAATCTGGTCCGGGCCGAGTCGGTAAAACGTCCGGAGTTGACGCTTTTGAACTGGCCGGACTATCTGGATGGCGGGGTGATCGCAGCGTTTGAGAAACAGCGTGGGATCAAGGTGCGTCAGGTCTTTTTTGACAGTGATGCCGAACGGGATCAGTTTCTGGTCAAAAAGGGTGGCGAATCATTTGATCTCATGGTGGTCAACCGTCTTCATCTCCCTTTTTACGTCAAACAGGGTTGGGTGGTGCCGGTGGACAAGGCTGCTTTGAAAAATTTCGGACATCTGGATCCCAGATGGATCGCAGAACCGGACGAGTCGGGCCGGTTGTTGGGGATTCCCTATTTCTGGGGCACGATGGGTCTGGCCTATCGGGAAGATCTGATGCCCACGCCACCTGCCAGTTGGATGGACTTTTTCCGTCCCATGGAGGTGGTACGTGGTCGCATTCAGGCTCTGGAGTCGGATCGGGAACTGCTTGGCATGGCGCTGAAGGCTTTGGGTCATTCGGTCAATACCGAAGATAACGCTGCATTGACCGCTGCCGAAAGCCTGTTGCAAGAGCAGAAACCTCATGTCAAAACCTATCGCTATACCGATTTGAACGCTGAAGCCCCTCTGGTGACAGGGGAGGTGTGGATGGCCATGATTTTCAATGGCGATGCCTTGAAATTGCAGGAGTTCAACCCGTCGATCCGTTATGTCCAACCCCGTGAAGGCACGGTCTTGTGGGTGGATGATCTGGCCTTGGGCAAAGGCAAGGGGGGACGGGAGCTGGCTTTGGCATTTCTGGATTTTCTGCTTGACCCGGCCATGGCTGTGCGCAATGCCGAATCTTTGCATTTCGCCACTCCCAACCGTGCAGCATTGCAGCAGGCCACCAGGGAGTATTTGAACAATCCGAACATTTTTCCTTCTGAAGAGTTGCTTTCCCATTCAGAAACGGTTCGGCTGGTCGGGGCGCGTACCCAACGTCGTATCAACGACATCGTTTCCCGTTTGATGAAGTGATGGCAGGAATGGCAGGAATGGCAGAAACAGCAGATCCGATTCCTTCTGACCGTTTGAAGCGATTGGTCAGGACCAATGTGCAGATCCGTCTGATGCTGCTGATTTTGCCGATGCTGGTGGTTTCTCTGATTATCCT
Source organism: Magnetococcales bacterium (assembly GCA_011089965.1). Taxonomy (GTDB): domain Bacteria; phylum Pseudomonadota; class Magnetococcia; order Magnetococcales; family Magnetaquicoccaceae; genus Magnetaquiglobus. Next base: position 105,843 of record JAANAU010000001.1, on the reverse strand, counting down.
GGGTCATTTGGCCTATGATGAATTGCGGGATTCCCGCGTGGCCACGGCGCGCATCGAGTTGCGCAATGCCCTGGATCAGGCCAAAGGGGCCATTCAACATCAGTTTGCCACGCTGCACTCCCATCTGGAGGTTTTTACCCGTTCCGAGATATTGGAAAAATATCTCGATACCACGGACGAGGAGGAACGTTATACCTTGTTGCAGCCGACATTGATCCGGCTGTTCACCGGTTTTCAGCAGGCGATCCAGGACTATTTTGAGGTGCGACTGCTTATGCCGGACGGCTTTGAAGATACCCGGGTGACCAGCTTCGAGCTGCCCAACCGTTCCGAAGAGGAGGGAACGACACCGTTTTTTCAGGCACTGACCCGTTTGCCATTGGGACCGTATCATGGCATGCTCACCCATCCGGATAATGGTGAATGGGTGGTGATGGCTGGCCAAGCCATTTATCCGCCCCGTCGGGCAGGAATCAAATCTGGAGATGAGTCCAAAAGTATCCGGGGTTATCTGGCCATCAGCATGTGGCCCACCTTTCTGCAAGAACTGGTTGAACGCACCCCGGTGGGACGGACCGGAGGATTTGTCGTGGCTGATGGGAGTGGGCGGGTGCGTTATGCCCATCAACCTGCTTTGGTGGGGCATTATCTGCCGGAAGGGATGCAACGGTGCGCACGCAAGGGGTGTGATGCACTGGATAAGATGGTGATCACCTGGAATCATACTCCCTATCTGATGGTTGCTGCAATCCTTGAATCGGAGTTGGTGGTGGTCGCCTTGGTGCCGCTTGCGGAACTGTATGCCGAAACCGATCAAGTGTTGATCATGACTGTTCTGGTCACTCTGGGTGCGCTTCTGGTTATCGGATTGTCCATGTTGTACGCCTTGCAGCGGATCGTGGTCATGCCTTTGCGTCAGTTGCAAAGGGTCAGCACCCGCATTGGAGGCGGGGATTTCACCACTCCGGTTGCAGATTTGGGTACGGATGAGATCGGTCGGGTGGGTTTGGCCATGGAGGGGATGCGGTTTCGTCTCTCCTCTCTCTATCGCGACCTGGCCAATGCCCGTGATCAGGCCGAAAGCGCCAATCGTGCCAAAAGTGCCTTTTTGGCCAATATGAGTCATGAAATTCGCACCCCCATGAATGCCATTCTTGGCATGACACACCTTTTGTTGCAAGGGGGGGATCTGGCGTCCAGACATCGGGAGTTGTTGACCAAAATTCATACTTCGTCCAAGGCGCTGTTGCGTCTGATCAACGATCTGTTGGACTTCTCCCAGATCGAGTCCAACCGGTTGCATCTGGAGTTGGTCCCGTTTCGTCTGGATGATGTCTGGCGCAAAATCGCCCCCCCATGTGAGGCCAGGGCCAAAGAGAAAGGCGTGCGGTTGCTCTACCAGCGTCAGGCCGATACCCCGGATGGTCTGGTGGGAGATTTTCAACGGTTGCAGCAGGTTCTGTTCAACCTGGTGGACAATGCCTTGAAATTCACCGACAACGGCAGCGTGACCGTCGAGGTGAGTGTGGCCCAACGTCGGAATGACGAGATATTGCTGCGTTTCGCGGTGCGTGATACCGGTATCGGGCTGGATCCTCAACAAAAAAATCATCTGTTCGACCGTTTCACCCAGGGGGATGACTCCTCCTCGCGGCGACATGGGGGAACAGGTCTGGGCCTGGCCTTGTGCCAGGCGCTGGTCACCATGATGGGAGGAGAGATCGGGGTTGAAAGCACACCAGGTGAAGGGAGTTGCTTCTGGTTTACACTCTTGCTGCGCGAGGATCAGACAGCCCGGACACGGGTTGCCGAACAGCCGCATCAATCCGAGGCGAATCCAGAGATCAGATGCCTCTCTGACGGCGCAACCCCACCACTCTGTGGATTGCAGGAGTGGCAGACCCTCCTGCATGATCTGGAGCAACCCTTGCGCGCACGGCAACCCAAAAGCTGTCAGGAGATGCTGGGACGGTTGGGCAGATTCGAGCTGGGATCCGCATGGCATGAGCGGGCTGCCGAGCTGTCCCGGTTGATCCGCCGGTATCGTTTGAAAGAGGCCGAACAGTTGGTGGAGCAGTGGTTGCAGGAAGACATGCCGGGAAGTGGATCGGAAAATTAAGATATATTACTTCAGGAAGGAGTTTTTGTGATGCAAATCCGTCAACAGCTGTTCAAGGATGGGGTGGTGCAAGCAGAGGGTTTGCACTCTTTGGTTGAAATCGCCCCCAATCTGGTATTGGTGTTTGGATCGGCAACCGCTTTGGCCCAATCGGGATTGCATGCTGTTTTGCGTACGGCCTTTCCCACGGCTCATCTGGCCGGTTGTTCAACAGCCGGAGAGATTGCAGGGGAACGGGTGTATGAAGGGGCTTGCGTGGTGACTGCGGTACGGTTCGAGCGGTGCGGATTGCGCACGGCCAGTGCACGGATCAACGCCATGGAGGATTCGCAACGCATGGGTGAGCACCTCGGCCAGGCGCTTGATGCCGAGGATCTGCGTGGTGTGCTGTTGTTCTGCAAGGGATTGGCCGTCAATGGCAGTGCCGTGATTCAGGGAATTACCGGTGCAGTACGCTCTGGGGTGGCCATCACCGGCGGGTTGGCCGGGGATGGGGGAGCCTTTCAGCAGACGTGGGTGCTGGATGATCAGGGGGTGAGTGATGTGGGGCTGGTTGGTATTGGGTTTTACGGACCGGCGGTACGCATCGGTTATGGTTCCTATGGGGGGTGGGAGCCGTTTGGTCCGGCGCGTCGGGTCACACGCAGCATGGGCAATGTTTTGTATGAACTGGATGATGAACCGGCCTTGAATGTCTACAAAAGATATCTGGGCGACTATGCCAAGGATCTGCCTGCTTCCGGGCTGTTGTTTCCGTTCGAGATGCTGGGAGAAGATCACAACCGGTTGGGATTGATCCGCACCATTCTGGGGATCGACGAAGAGGCGGGCAGTCTGATCCTGGCTGGAGACATCGATCCCCAGGGGTTCTTGCGGTTGATGCACGCCTCCACCGATGCTTTGGTGAGTGGTGCCGAAGAGGCTGCCGAAACCACACAAAACATGGTGGCTGAATGCGGGGCCGGGTTGGCCGTGTTGGTCAGTTGCGTGGGTCGCAAGCTGGTGATGGGCGATCATGTTGATGAAGAGGTGGAAGGGGTGGCCAATGTTCTGGCTGCGGGAACGATGGTGACCGGTTTCTACTCGTATGGTGAAATCAGTCCGTTTTCGTCCAGTACCGATTGCAAACTGCACAATCAAACCATGACCATTACCTATCTGGCTGAGGAAGTCGAGTAATCCCATGCACCGGTTATTGGCCAGGCAGATCAAGCGCGTTTTCGGCCTGTCGGAAGAGGAGTTCTCCCAGGCCATGGAGGAGTTGCGTCCCTTGATTGCAGATCGCCCCGGTTCGGGGGCGGAGAAGATCGTTGCCGGTCTGGAGGAGTTCTGCGCCCGCGTCGGACAGAGCTACGATCAGCATGAACGGGATCTGGAGTTGCGCAACCGCAGCCTGCAATTGAGTTCCGAAGAGTTGACGCGCATCAATGAACAACTGCGCACGGATGCCAAACGTCGCTTGCGGGTGATCGAATCGTTGCGCTCCACGGCCAACCGGTTGCTGGTATTGTCCGGTCAGGAGGAGTTGGGCGAGGATGATGCCAGCGTTGAACAGTTGACCGTGTTGATGGCCACTCTGGTCGAAAATTATCTGCGTGCCCAAAGCAGTCTTCATGAAGCCAATGCCCAGCTTGCCCGTCAGAAGTTTGCCTTGGACCAGCATGCCATTGTCAGCATGACCGATACGGGTGGGCGTATTCTGTATGCCAATGACAAGTTCTGTCAAATCAGCGGTTATGATCGTGATGAACTGGTGGGCCAGGATCATCGTATTGTCAATTCTGGTTATCATCCGTCGGAATTTTTCCGCTTCTTTTGGCAAACCATTGGCTCCGGGGAGGTGTGGGAAGGGGAGATCTGCAATCGGTCCAAGGATGGACGGCTCTATTGGGTGGCGGCCACGGTGGTGCCGTTTCTGGATGAGAATGGCAAGCCGGTGCAATACATTGCGATCCGTACCGACATCACGGCCCAGAAGGCGATGGAAGAGCAGTTGCGCTCCAGCCGTAAATTTCTGGAGAGTCTGACCGAATCCATGGGCGAAGGGGTCTATGCCCTGGATGCCCATGGCTATTGCACCTTCTTCAACCGCGAGGCCGAACGTTTGTTGGGTTGGTCCCGGGAAGAGATGACCTGGCGTCAGTTTCACAATACCGTTCATGATCGTTTGGCTGATGGACGGCCTTTGATGCCGCACGAATGTCCGATCTGGTTGAAAAACCGTGCCGGGGAGATTTTTCGTTCGGAAGAGGAGTATTTTACCGACAAGTCAGGGCGAACCTTTCCCATCTCCCTGGTCTCCGTGCCTTTGAAGGAGGATGGACGGATCATCGGCTCGGTCGGGGTGTTTCAGGAGATCACGGCCCGCAAGGCCGCCGAAGAGCAACTCAAGGCGGCCATCAGCAGTGCCGAGGCAGCCAGTCGGGCGAAAAGCGATTTTCTGGCCAACATGAGCCATGAAATCCGCACCCCGATGAATGCCATCATCGGCATGAGCCACTTGGCCCTCAGTACCGAGCTGACCCCGCGCCAGAAGGACTATGTGGCCAAGATTCATGGTTCTGCCAAGGCTTTGTTGCGGATTTTGAATGATATCCTTGACTTCTCGAAGATCGAGGCCGGTCGTCTGGAATTGGAAGAGGTGGTCTTCCGCATGGACGAGGTGTTGGAGACCGCCACCACTTTGGTGGCACCCCGCTTTCATGAAAAGGGGTTGGAACTGCTCTGTTCTCGTGGCTTGGGCGTGCCGCAGCAGGTGCGTGGCGATCCGTTGCGGTTGCAGCAGGTGTTGTTGAATCTCTTGGGCAATGCAGTCAAATTCACCGCCAAGGGTGAGGTGGAGTTGCGGGTCGAGTTGGTGGTGCGACGCGGTTCCAAGGTGGAGTTGCGTTTTTCGGTGCGGGATACCGGCATCGGGATTCGACCGGAACAGGTGGTTCATCTGTTTGAATCGTTCACCCAGGCCGACAGTTCGACCACGCGTCAGTTTGGAGGAACGGGACTTGGCCTGGCGATCAGTCGCCGCCTGGTGGAACTGATGGGAGGCACCATCACGGCTCATGGTCAACCCGGAGTGGGCAGTGAATTTCTCTTTACGGTTGTGATGGGGGTGATGGATGAGGATCAGGGGCTGTTCCAACCTGCACCGGAAGTGCGCGGTTTGCGGGTTGGTTTGGCCATGGACAACCAGCGTGGTCGCGAGATCATGATGGAGCTGCTGTCATCTTTGACCTTCCGGGTGTGCAAAGAGCGTAGTGCGAATCCAATTCCATTGGAATGGTTGGAAAAACCCGATCTGGTGGTGATCGATCCCCATCATGCCTGTCGGGAGGCGGTGGAGTGGCTGCGCCAGATCCGTTCCAGGGTGGGTTTGTCACGGGTGCCGGCCATTCTGCTCTGTCCGCAGCCGGAGATGGTCAACATGCAGGAGTGGTGCAGTGGCCTGCCGGAGACCCGACCTTTGTCCAAGCCGGTGACTGCCTCACTGCTGTTCGATGCCGTGGCAGAGATGTTCGGGGTGGAGTCCAACCGGCAGTTGCGCCATATTGTGAAAGAGCAGGGCGGATTGGTCGGTTTTCGCGAGTTGACCGGCAAACGGGTGCTGCTGACCGAGGACAACGTGGTCAACCAGCAGGTGGCTGTGGATCTGTTGGAGTTGGTTGGCGTGGTGGTGGAGGTGGCGGGTCACGGTGCTGACGCCCTGGAGATCCTGCGACGCAAGTCGTTTGATGTGGTGTTGATGGATGTGCAGATGCCGGTCATGGATGGGTATGAGGCGGCGCGACGGATTCGGGAGGAGCTGCATCTGGATCTTCCGGTGATTGCCATGACAGCCAACGCCATGGTGGGAGACCGGGAAAAGAGTCTGCAATCCGGGATGAACGATCATGTTTCCAAGCCCATTGACCCGCAACACCTTTATCGAACCTTGTACCGTTGGATCATCCATGGAAACGTCACGGCTCCTGTCCACCCTGTCGTGGAGGAGGGAACGGCACCACCGGCAGGAGAGGAGACCCCCATGCCTCCGGAGATTGCAGGCATCGACATGGGAGTGGCCTTGCAACGCTGTGCGGGCAGCCGTGCTCTGTTGTGGCGTCTGTTGCGCCGCTTTGCCGTGGACCAACAAGGGGCCATCGAACGGTTGCGCGACTCCTGGAATCAGGGGGAAACGACCCAGGCTGTGCGTCTGGCCCACACCCTCAAGGGATTGGCCGGCAGTCTGGGTGCCGAAACCTTGCGGGCTGCTGCTCAACAGTTGGAACATGGTTTGACCAGTTCTCCGGAGATGGCTCCGGAGCTGATGACTCAGGTTGAGGATCTGCTGCAACCACTGCTGGTTGCTCTGGCCGGGTTGCCCGAGGTTCCTTCCGGAGGGGAACAAAAGGGGCGCAACCCGGACAAGGCGGTGTTGCCTCGTGATGCGCTGATGGATCTGTTCCATGCCTTGCAGGAACCGCTCAGGGCGCGTCAGCCCAAATTGTGTCAGCCGGTGTTGGAAAAGTTGGAACAGGTGGAACTTCCTCCCGATCAGCAAGAACGGGTGGCCAACCTGATCAAATGGATTCGCAAATACCGTTTTCGTGAGGCCGAACAGGAGCTGAATGCCCTGTTGTCTTTGGATTCCGTATCCGCCTCACCATGAGGGGCGGTTGTTCTTGGATCAAAAGGGGAGTTGCATGTCTGAAGAACAGATGTCCAGAATCTTCGTGGTGGATGACACGGAGACCAATATCGATATTCTTTTGGAAACGTTGGGCGATACCTATGAGGTCAGTGTCGCTCTGGATGGTCCAACCGCCTTGGAAGATATCCCGGAGCGGGCACCGGATCTGATCCTTTTGGATGTCATGATGCCGGATATGGATGGTTATGAGGTGTGCAAACGTCTGAAGGCCGATCCGCGCACCCAGAATATTCCTTTGATATTTGTCACGGCCAAACAAGAGACCGAGGATGAAACCTACGGTCTGGAGCTGGGGGCTGTGGACTACATCACCAAACCATTCTCGCCAGCCGTGGTGCTGGCGCGGGTCAAGACCCATCTGCAACTCGAAAAGGCGCGACGTGAATTGGCGCGCAGCAACGAGATTCTGGAAGACCGGGTGCGTCAACGTACAGCCGAGCTGTATATCAAGAATCTGGAGCTGGAAGAGACCCGTCTGGAGATCATCCGGCGATTGGGTCGGGCTGCGGAATACAAGGATAATGAAACCGGGTTGCATGTCATTCGCATGAGTCACTATTCGCGTCTGTTGGCGTTGGCTGCCAACATGGAGGAGAAGGATGCGGAAACCCTGTTTCAGGCTGCCCCCATGCATGACATCGGCAAGATCGGCATACCGGATCTGATTCTGCTCAAACCGGGGCGTCTCACCAATGAAGAGTGGAACGTGATGCGCAATCATCCGGAGATTGGTGCCGGAATCATCGGCAAGCAGGACTCCATGTTGCTGGAGACCGCCCGTATCGTGGCTTTGACCCATCACGAAAAGTGGGATGGCAGCGGCTATCCCCGTGGTCTGGTGGGCGCGGAGATCCCGATGGTGGGACGGATCGTTGCCATTGCCGATGTATTTGATGCGCTGACCACCAAACGGCCCTACAAGGAGGCATGGCCGGTTGAAAAAGCGGTGCAGTTGTTGCGCGATGGTGCTGGAACACATTTTGATCCCAACCTGGTGCCGCTGTTTGTCTCCATTCTGCCTGGCGTTCTCGAAGTACGGGAAAATTGGAAAGAGCACGATGTGGATGAACATGTGGTGGAATTTCGTTGACCGGTCCGGCTGGCTCCGGATTGGTTGCATGCTTGTGTTCTGGTGGGGGCAGGGAGCGGCCTGGGCTGTTCCCCTGCTCAACGAACCGATTTTGCCCGTTCCGGAGTGCCGGATGGAGGATGGTGCCAAGGTGCGTCTGGGACGGCAACTGTTTCATGAGGTGCGTCTGTCGGCCAACAATGCCATGAGTTGTGCAACCTGCCATCCTTTGGACCAGTGGGGCATGGATGGCATACCCCATTCCACGCGCGCTGACGGTACTCTCAACACCATGCATACGCCAACCGTGTTCAATGCGGTTTTCAATCTCGCCCAGTTCTGGAACGGTCGTGTGTTGACTCTGGAAGAACAGGTGGACGAGGCAGTGCGGGTGGATATGGGTGCCAACTGGAACGAAGTGGTGCGCAAGTTGTCGCAGGAACCGCAGTACCGCGAGGAGTTTGCCCGCGTCTATCGCGGAGGCATTCATGCCGAAAATATTCGGAATGCCATTGCCGCGTTCGAGCGCACCTTGACCACGCCCAACAGCCGTTTTGACCGCCATCTGCGCGGGGATGAGTCGGCGCTGTCCAAACAAGAAAAGGAAGGGTATCAACTTTTCAAAACACTTGGGTGTATCTCCTGTCATCAGGGTGTCAATATTGGTGGCAACATGTTTCACCGTTTTGGCATTCTTGGGGGGGGAGGCGAAGAGGTCGCGTCCGAACCCGGAGAGCTGGATCGTTTTGTCGTGACCGGTGTGGCCGAGGATCGGCACGCTTTCAAGGTGCCAGGATTGCGCAATGTGGCACGAACGGCCCCCTATTTTCACCATGGGAGTGTGGCAACTCTGGATGAAGCGGTGACCATCATGGCGCGTGGTCAGTTGGGTTATACCATCACCCCGAAAGAACGCACCCTGTTGGTATCCTTTTTGTTCACCCTGGATGGCGAGACGAATGGTGACTGCCGATGAAGGGGATCGAACAACTGCGCTGGCTGGGTGGGGTGCTGATTGCTGTCATCATGGGTTGGTTTGCCTCCCACTCCCATATGGATCGCAGCCATCACGACCGATTGGAGGAGGTGGTCAACCGGGTGCTCAATCTGGAGACCGGGTTCAATCAGAAACTGGTCCTGATCCGCTTTGGGATCTTGAGCCATTATGACGATACCGTGACCTATCAGCGTGAAGTGATGAACGCCTTGCAACAGGCGCGCGATCAGGTGGGATTCCAGGAAGAAGATGGGTTGGGTTTTCTGGAGGCATGGCGTGCTCTGGAGCTGGAGCTGCGTGGCAAGCTGGATCGGATCGAGCGTTTCAAGACCGGTCATGCCCTGTTGAAGAATGCCATGGCCCATCTGCCACTGATGATCCATGATCGCGTGCGCATGATTGAGCAGGGGATGAAAGGGGAGCTGGATCATGGGGCCGTTCGGGAACTTCTGAATCTGTTGCAGGAGATGATGCTTTTTTTCAACCGCCATGACAATGAAGAGGTGTTGCGTCGCATTGAGGGTCTGTTGGCCAACATGGTGGGTTTTCCACAGTTTACCGATGTGGTGGATGATGTCTGGCTGATTCTGGCCTGGAAGCCACGCACCGATCAATTGTTGGACGAGATCATCCATCTGCCCATGGCTCAGAAGTGGCAAAATCTGCTGCGCATCTCCTATGCCCATTATCTCAAACGTCAGAAGACGGCGCTGATCTATCAAGTCATGTTGTTGGGCGTTTCACTTGGACTGTTGGGAATGTTCTTGAAGGTGTTGTGGAGTCTGAAGGTCGCCACTACCCGTCAACGGCGTCTGCAACAGGCGGTGGATTCGTCCGGGGATGCCATTGGCACCCTTGATCCGCTGGGAGCCATTCAATTCATCAACCCTGGTTTCACCCAGACCACGGGTTGGAGTTCCTCGGATGTGGTGGGCAAAAGCCTGCACGAGATCGAAGGGTATTTGCAGGAATCAGCCGTACGGGAAGGTATCCGGCAGGCGATTGAAGAGGGGAATTCCTGGCGCGGATTGTTGTCGGTGCGTCCCAAACAGAACGGTAGCCAGACAGCCGGGAATATCTGTTGGCAACAGTTCGGTTTGACCCCGATCCATTCCAAACGTGGACGTCTGGAAGGGTTTGTCATGCTTGCCCATGACATCACCGGGCTGAAACAGACCGAAGAACAGCTTGTCCAGGCCAAAGAGCAGGCAGAAAATGCGGATCGCATCAAAGGCGTGATCAATGAGCTGTTGGAGATCTCCCTGATTGCCGAACCTCTTCCGGTGATCCTGCACATGGCTTTGGAGCGGATTCTGGCCATTTCCTGGTTGCCGATTGAGCAGAAAGGGGCTGTTTTTCTGAAAGATCCCGGTGGTGAGCGTCTGTTGCTGAGTGCCAACGTGGGCATGCATCCGGAGTTGCAGGTGCGTTGTGCCCGCGTTGCTTATGGAACCTGTTTGTGTGGTTTGGCTGCCAAAACCAATGAGACGGTTTTTGCCTCCCATCTGGATGAGCGGCATGTGATCCGGTTGAAGGATATGAGTCCGCATGGTCATGTCTGTTTGCCGATTCAGTCTGGTGGACGGCTGTTGGGGGTGTTGGATCTGAATCTGCGCGACGGCACGCAACGCGAGGAGATTTTGGAGGATTTCCTGGAGTTGGTCACCACCACTCTGGCGGGGGTGATCGAGCGCAAGCAGGCCGAGGAGATGCTTCAGAAGCTGTACCATGCCATCGAACAGAGTCCGGTGGCTGTGGTGATCACCGACCTGCGCGGTGTGATCGAATATGTCAACCCGAAATTCTGTCTCAACAGCGGCTACAGCCGTGAAGAGGTTATCGGCCAGCATACCCGGATGTTGAAATCCGGTCATACCCCGGATGAAGAGTATCGGGAGTTGTGGGCCAGCATTCTGCAAGGCCAGGAGTGGCACGGGGAGTTCCAGACCCGCAAGAAGAGTGGCGAGCTGTTCTGGGAGTCGGTATCGATTTCGCCCTTGCGCGCCAGCAATGGGGTGATCACCCATTTCATTGCCATCAAAGAGGACATCACGGAACGGCGGGAGATCGATGACCAACTCCGTTCAGCCAAGGCCGCAGCCGAAGAGGCGAATCGTGCCAAAAGCGAATTCCTGGCCAACATGAGCCATGAAATCCGTACCCCCATGAATGCCATCATCGGCATGACCGCCTTGTGTCTGCATACCGAGGTGACCCCCAAGCAGGAGAACTACCTGCGCAAGATCGAACGGGCTGCCCAATCCCTGTTGCGGATTTTGAATGATATTCTGGACTTTTCCAAGATCGAGGCCGGTCGGTTGGAAATGGAGAAGACCACGTTCCGGGTCCGGGACGTGGTGGAGCATGTGGCCACACTGGTCTCTTTGCCAGCCGGCGAAAAGGGGTTGGCGTTTGTGGTCCGGGTCGATTCCGATGTTCCGGAGCATCTGATCGGGGATCCGTTGCGATTGGGACAGGTGCTGACCAATCTGGCCAGCAACGCGGTCAAATTCACCTCCAAAGGGGAAGTGACGGTTGTGGTGCAATTCACTGCCAAACGGGGAGAGGAGATCGGATTGCGATTGGCGGTCCGGGATACCGGAATCGGTTTGACCCCGGAACAGCAGGGACGACTGTTTCAATCCTTTTCCCAGGCCGACAGTTCCACCACCCGGCGTTATGGCGGGACCGGGTTGGGACTGTCGATCAGCAAACGGTTGGTGGAGATGATGCAGGGTGGTTTTGAGGTACACAGTGCCTTGGGTCAGGGCAGCGAGTTTGCCTTTACGGCCTGGTTTGCGCTGCCCAGTGCCCAGGAGGTGGCGAAACTGGCAGCCAAGACCTTGACCCGTCCGGTCGAGGCATATGGGCAGATGTTGCGCAGCGTGGCTGCCCAGCCGATCCTGCTGGTCGAAGATAATGAGTTCAACCAACAGGTGGCCAAGGATCTGTTGGAGTTGGCTGGATTGACCGTACGTATTGCCGAAAATGGTGCCGAGGCGGTGCGCGTCTTGGAAGATGGTCCTTATCTGGTGATCCTGATGGATCTGCAAATGCCGGTCATGGATGGCCATGAAGCCACCCGGCGGATTCGCTCCATGCCCGAGTGGCAGGGGGTGCCCATCATCGCCATGACGGCCAACGTGATGACCGGTGAACGGGAGCAGTGCCTGGCCAATGGCATGAACGATTACCTGTCCAAACCTGTCGATGTGGATCGATTGTTTTCGACTCTGGTCCGTTTGCTTTGTCCGGATGCCGAAGCCCTGCTGGCAGCTCCTGCCACCTCGACGCCAGGCATACAACCACCTGAACTCCGATTGCCGGTCTTGCCCGGGATGGATCGGGAGGGTGCGTTGACCCGGCTGGCAGGCAATCGGGATCTGTATGTGAAACTGCTGTTCCGTTTCCTGGAGGGGCATCGACTGAGTGATCGTGAGATCCGTCTGGCCCTGGAGAGGGGTGAAACCGCCTTGGCCACGCGGCTGCTGCACACTTTGAAGGGGGTGGCTGGCAGTATTGGAGCCGCGGTCTTGCAGGAGTTGTGTCAGGAGATGGAACACGACTTGACCCGTGGCCTGGTTCTGGAACAGGAGCGATTGGTCCGTTTGAGCGAAGCCTTGCGCAGCGTGGTGGCGGTAGTGGAGGAGGGGTGTGCCTGCCTGGTGCGTGACCGGCCAGAACAGGGCACCGGGGGATCATCCGCCCCCAAACCGGAGGCTCTGCTCGCTTTGGTGGAAGAGATGTACCCCCATGTTCAACAGAGTCGGCCACGTCCCTGTCTGCCTCTGGTGACATCCATGGTGGCCATGGGTTGGACGGGAGAGATCGGTGCCGCAATTGGCCGTTTGGAACAATTGCTGCGCAAATATCGCATGAAGGAGGCGGTGATTGAGCTGGACACTTTGAAGAAGGCCATTCAATTACTGATCTGAGCAGGAGTGACCATGACTGTTGCCAAGTTGGTATTCTGGATCGCGTTTGGTATCGGGTTGCAGCTTGTGCTGCTGGCTGGTTGGGCCTTCTGGCGTCACTGGTTGCGCTATCAGGAGTTGCAACAACGTTTGGAGCGCCTCGATCCGGGCAGGGTTGAACCCGTACCGGCAGTCCCCCCTTTGGTGGTCGCTTCGGGAAATGTGGGTTGGTCCGGTTGGCGCTCCTTGCGGGTGGCGCGCAAACATCTGGAAGATCATGCCGGTTCCATCTGTTCTTTTGAACTGCTCCCTGTGGATGGAGGTGTGTTGCCCGCCTTTTTGCCCGGACAATTTCTGACCCTGCATCTTTCGGTCCCGGATGCTGCCACTGGTGAAAAACGGGTCGTCAGTCGCTGTTATTCATTATCGGATCGGCCTGGTTTGCGTCATTATCGCATTTCGGTCAAACGGGTGCCGGGTGGTGTGGCTTCCAATCATCTGCACGATCATGTGCAGGTTGGTGATGTGCTTTCCGTATTGGCACCTGCTGGCCGCTTTGTTCTGGAGCCGGGTTTGACTCCGGTGGTCTTGATCGCTGGCGGCATCGGCATCACACCCCTTGTGAGCATGATCCTGACCCAGCTTGCTCAGGAACCCCAACGCGAGGTGTGGTTTTTCTATGGGGTGCGCGACGCCAGCGAACGGGCCTTTCATGGACAGTTGCGGGAGTTGTCACACAACCATCCTGGTTTTCGTTATTTGGCGTGTCACAGCCAGTCCGCCGCAGACACCCAGGCCAGGGAGGACTTCGACCATGCCGGGCGCGTGGATATCACCTTGTTGCGGATGCGTTTGGCCTTGCGTCCGTATCATTTTTTCCTGTGCGGTCCCACGGCCATGATCGATACGTTGCGGCCTGCATTGGCCGGATGGGGCGTGTTGCCCGAACAGATCCATACCGAGAATTTTGGTCCATCCATGGGGTCAAAAGAGCCTTCCCCAGAGGTCAGGAAGGTCGCTACTCCTCCCAAACGGGCCAAGCAGATGGTCACGTTTCGTATTTCAGGGAAAAAAATGTTATGGGATACCAATGTTGTCACTTTGTTGGAGTTTGCCGAACAACAGGGGATCGATGCCCCCTTTGGGTGTCGCTCCGGGGCGTGCGGGGCCTGCCAGACCGGAGTGACGCAAGGTGAGGTGGAATATCTGGAAAATCCCGATTTCACCCCGGATCCGGGAACCTGTCTGTTGTGCGTAACGCGCCCGCGTACCGATCTCACCTTGACGCTTTAGCTGAAGAGAGGCATCCATGAATCCGTCATTGTGGCGTGCTGAGGTATTTCCATTTGCCCTCCGGTTTGGTCTGCTCCTTGTGGCAACACTGTTGGGCGATCTGTTGTTGCATCAGTTTGGATTGGTGTGGGTGGGTCGCTATCTGGGCATTCCCGGCACCCTGTTGATCGTTATCTCGTTGCTCTATTCGGCGCGCAAGCGGAAGAAGATCTCTGTCGGCAATCCGCGCGTTTTGTTGCGTTGGCACGAATGGGCCACATGGGCGGGAAGCCTGATGATTTTTATCCATGCCGGAGTCCATTTTCATGCCATTCTCCCGTGGCTGGCGACCTTGGCCATGGTGGTCAATGTGATCAGCGGTCTGGTGGGGCGTTATCTTCTGGACCGTTCGCGTCGTCATCTGGCGGCCCAGAAGCAGGCGTTCGTCAGTCAGGGGTTGTCTGAGGTCGAGGTGGAAAAAGAGGTGTTCTGGGATGCGGTGGCCTGTGACCTGATGCATCGCTGGCGCATCGTCCACTTTCCGGTCTCACTGGTTTTTGCCATCCTGGCGGTTGGTCACATCGTGAGTGTATTGGCATTTTGGGGGTGGCGATGAAACGACTGGTCCCTTGGATCCTGGGAATCAATCTGGCACTCATTGCCCTGTTGGTACTGCTTTATCCCCATCTGATGGTGGCACCTGGTTCCCTGATTTCGGGACACCGCAGCCTGGAGCGGGACTGTTTTGCCTGTCACGACTGGTTTGCTGGAGCAACGTCGAACAAGTGTCTGAAATGTCATAAATCAGACTCTATTGGTGTATTGAACACAAAAGGAAAACCTTTGGCCGTGCGCAAGAGCAAGACTCCGTTTCATCAAAAGTTGACGGACTACGATTGTGTTGCCTGTCACGGGGATCATGTTGGTGTGGCCAAATATCGGGTGGTGCAACGTTTTTCCCATCAACTGCTCGATGCAGCCACGCGTGAAGGGTGTGTGGCCTGTCACGCGCGACCCAAGGATGGGATGCACCGCCTGGTGACCGATCTGTGTTCCCAATGTCATGGGACCGAACGGTGGAAACCGGCCCGTTTCAATCATGACCTGTTGAGTGCCAGCCAGCGTGCGGCGTGTGTCGAGTGTCATCAGGCGAAAACCCCGACAGATGGGCTGCACCGACAACTCACGGCCCCATGCAGCCGGTGTCACACCTTGACCGCCTGGAAACCGGCCACCTACGACCATCGCCAGTCGTTTGCCCTGGATCGGGATCATGATGTCAAGTGTGTCACGTGTCACCCCTCCGATGATTACAAGAATTACACCTGCTATGGGTGTCACGAACACAACCAGGGAAAGATCCGCAAAGAGCATCTGGAAGAGGGAATACGGGATTTCGAGCGGTGCGTGCTCTGTCATCGCAATGCCAACGAAGATGATGCCAAACAGTTGTGGCGTTCTGGCCGCTGGCGTGACGGATTGCCCCCTGGCACACCCGTTCCGCTGCTTGATGCCCCGCGTGACAGCGAAAAGGGACACAAGTCGGAACGTTCCAAATCGCATGGCAAACGCGAGGAGCATGACGATTGATGGGGATGCCGGCGGTCTGGATTCTGGGGGTGGTGCCGACATTGATCATGATCTGGGTCTTGTTCCGGCAATTCGAGATGCGCAAGGAGCTTGCGAGACTCAAACGCCGTGAACAGGAGATTGTCCTGTTCAGAACCCTGTTGGATCGAACCCAGGATGCCTTTTTTGTCGCGGATCCGGACTCAGGACGTTTTCTGGATGTCAATCAACGGGCGTGTCAGGCGTTGGGGTACACACGCGAGGAGCTATTGGCATTGACTCCGGTGGATATCGACACCTATTTTGCCGATTCCCGGGAGTGGCCGTTGTTGGTGACCATGTTGCGCGAGCTGAAAAGTGTCACCAATCCTGGGCTGCAACGTCGCAAGGATGGGTCGCTTTTTCCGGTGGAGGTGAGTGTCAACTGGGTTCTTGTGGACGAACGGGCCTATGTGGTGGCTCTGGCTCGGGACGTGTCGGATCGTGCGACCATGGAAGCGGAGCTGCGCACGAGCGAAGAGCGTTTTCGCAGGGCTTTTGAAACCGCAACCCACGGGATTGCCCTGGTCTCTTTGGATGGCCAATGGTTGCAGGTGAATCAGGCGCTGTGCGCCATGATGGGGTACGATGAAGAGGAGTTGTTGTCCACCGATTTTCAGACCATCACCCATCCGGATGATCTGGAAAAAGATCTGAACCTGGTGCGTCAGCTCCTGGCAGGAGAGATCTCCCACTATCGCCTGGAGAAACGTTATCTGCACAAAAAGGGCGGGCAGATCTGGGTCTTGCTGGGCGTGTCGCTGGTCCGTGACTTGACTGGCCAGCCGGTACATTTTGTCTCTCAAATCCACGATATCACACGACAAAAAGAGATCGAACGCCAGTATCTGCAAGACAATCTGCGTCAGGAACTATTGTTGAACCTCAACAATATGTATGATGTGACCGTTACCGATCTTGCCCGACAGGTGGTGACGGATGCCACGCAGTTGACCGGCAGTGCCTACGGTTTCTTTGCCACCGTGGATCCGGCCAGTGCCACGATTCAGGTGCGCGCCTGGTCCGAAGCGGTGATGACCCGCTGCCAGATGGTGGACAAACCGATCATCGAAGTGCCGTATGAGAAATTTTCCCTGTTTGGGGATTCGGTGCAACGGCAGGAGCGTCTGGTGGTCAATGATTATGCCCGTTGCACCTTGTCCAAGGGAATCTTGCCATCCGGTCATCTGGAGATTGATCGTTTCATGAGCATCCCCTTGATCCAGCAGGGTCAAGTGGTGGCCTTGATCGGCGTGGCCAACAAATCGACGGATTATGACACCCTGGATCAGGAGGAGTTGGAACGCTACCTCGAAGGGGCCTGGTGGATCATCCAGCATCGGCTGGACGAGCTGTCGATCCTGGAAGCCAAACAGGAGGCGGAACGGGCCAATGCGGCCAAAAGTGAATTCTTGGCCAATATGAGTCACGAAATTCGCACCCCGATGAATACCATCATCGGTATGAGCCATCTGCTTGGTCAAACCTCTCTGGATGCCAGGCGGCAGGATCAGGTGTTCAAGATCGAAATGGCCGCCCAGTCACTATTGGGGATCATCGATGATATTCTGGATTTTTCCAAAATCGAGGCGGGTCGTTTGGAGCTGGAACAGATCCCCTTTGATCTGGATGTGGTGCTGGAGCAGGTGGCAACCCTGATTGCCTTCAAGGCCGAAGAGAAAGGGTTGGCCGTTTGTTTTGACGTGCCTCCTCAGGTTCCGCGTCAGTTGATCGGCGATCCGTTGCGACTGGAACAGGTGTTGATCAATCTGGGAACGAATGCGGTCAAGTTTTCGCACCAGGGCGAGGTGATCTATCGCATCCGGGTGGTGCAGAGCGATGCCTCGGGTGTGACTTTGGAATTTTTCGTGGAAGATCAGGGCATCGGCATGCAGCCGGAACAGATCTCCAGGCTGTTTGAGGCCTTCAGTCAGGCTGACAGCTCCACCACCCGCCATTATGGCGGTACGGGACTGGGATTGGCGATTTGTCGGCGTCTGGTGGCGATGATGGGGGGTACGATTCTTGTGGACAGTACCCCTCTTGAGGGGAGCGTGTTCCGGTTTACCGCCAATTTTCATCCTGTTGCCCAGTCATTGTCTCTGCCGACCCGTTTGCGGGAGTGGGATGGGTTGCGTGCGGATGACCAACGGCAGGTGTGTGACCTCAAGAATGGCATGGTGCCGAAACTGGTTGGCCTGCGGGTATTGGTGGTTGAGGACCATGACATCAACTGGGAGGTGCTTCAGGGGATCCTCTCCCGGGTTGGGGTGGTGGCGGAACGGAGTTGTGACGGACAACAGGCGCTTAAGCGGTTGATCGAACGGCGTGAATCGTTTGATCTGGTTTTGATGGATTTGCAAATGCCGATTGTGGACGGCTACAAAGCCACCCGGATTCTGCGTACCCACTTTGAAATCAATGAACTGCCGATTGTGGCCATGACCGCCCATGCTTTGCAATCCGAACGGGAGCGTTGTCTGGGTCTGGGCATGAACGACTATCTGACCAAGCCGATCCAGATCAAAGCATTTTATGGAACATTGGCGCGTTGGGCACCTGTGGATCTGGCAGCCAGATCCGTAGCCAACCCGGAACCACTGGAGCCATCCGTGGCCGATTCTGGAGATCTGCCAAAGGATCTGCCTGGTATTGATCGGCAGGCGGCATTGGAAAGGATGCTTGGCAATGAGCATCTGATGATGCGTTTGATTGCCGGTTTTCATGAACGCTATCACACGTTGCTTGCAGATCTGACCGCTCTGGTGCATAACGGAGAGTGGAGCCGGGCCAAAGAGTTGGTGCATGGGTTGAAAGGGGTGGCAGCCAACCTGGCTGCTGTCGGCGTGATGGATGCAACCTCTGAGCTGGAAGAGCATCTGACGGCTGCGGATGCCGGATTCCGACAGGTGGTGGGTCTGGAACGCCTGCAACAAGAGCTGATGCCGCTCATGCAGACCAGTCGGCACATGGCGGAGTGGATGCGTACCGCGTTACAGCCTGGGCCTGAGGTGGTTGTCCCGGATGAGTGGCGTGAAATCCTGCGGGAGGGATTCCGTCACAACGATTTTGCCATGGCCGGACGGTTGCGCACCTGGCTGCCTGCCTTGCGGACGCACGGGCTGGATGTTGGTGTGTTGGATGCCATGGCGTCGGCCTTGACGGTGTTTGATTATCCGCGTGCCTTGGCCTGTTTGCAACAACTGGAGAGTGATCCATGAGATCGGATAATCGACCGGTGGTCCTGGTGGTGGATGATGACCCTGTCAATCTGGAGGTGGTGGGCCAGATATTGGCCGATGAGTATCGGGTGCTGGTCGCCACTCACGGAGAACAGGCCGTTACCCTGGTTGAGACCGTGCCGATTGATCTGATTTTGTTGGATGTGGTCATGCCGGGCATGGATGGCTATGCGGTGTGTCGGCGTTTGAAGGAGCTGGAGACGATTTGCGACATCCCGGTGATCTTTGTAACTGCTATTCGTGAGGAGCAGTATGAAACCACCGGGTTTGAATTGGGTGGCGTGGATTATATCACGAAGCCGGTCTACCCTTTGATTTTGCGGGCACGGGTCAAAACCCATCTGGAGTTGAAAAAAAATACCGACCTGCTGCGCGCCTTGAGCCATCAGGATGGTTTGACCGGATTGGCCAATCGGCGCTTTCTGGACCAGACATTGGCTTTGGAGTGGAAACGGGCAGTGCGTCGTGGTAATTCATGGCTTTCTGTTATTCTTCTTGATGTTGACTGTTTCAAAAAATACAACGACAGTTACGGTCATTTGGCGGGCGATGCCACGTTGCGTCAAGTGGCGCACGCTCTGCAATCCTGTCTGGAGCGTGAGACCGACTGTGTGGCGCGCTATGGCGGCGAGGAGTTCTGCTGCGTGCTGCCGGAGACCCCGCTGGCAGGTGCCACGGCTTTGGCAGAACGGATTCGCAAGGCGGTATGGGGTTTGGAGTTGCCCCATCGGGAATCGGATGTGGCAGATCGGGTGACCATCAGTCTGGGTGTGGCCGCACTCATCCCGACGCGGGCGCTCACTTTGGAATGGCTGCTTGGCCAGGCGGATGAACAGTTGTATCTGGCCAAGCGGGCAGGCCGCAACGCCGTGCAAGGGGTGGAGTTGAGTGCCACCACTCTTGTGACCTCTTTTTCCAAGAGGCGGTCATGAGGTTTTTCTGAATCTTCTGTTGCTGTCCGGTGATGTCGTGACGACATGAAACATTCTGGATTTTTCTTGACATCGTTTCATAATTCGATAGGCTGACACCCGCAACTCTTCCCCACTGAGTTTCACCTTGGGAGCTGGCCATGAACAGAGGGTTGACACTTTATTGGATGCAATGCGGTGGCTGCGGGGGAGATACGATCTCTTTCCTGAATGCCCAGGATCCGGATCTTTGTCAACTGTTCGACCGGTTGGAAATCGAACTGCTCTGGCATCCCTCCTTGTCCAATCACTCTGCCGAAACGCATGATCAGATTTTGCATGAGATTTCAACCGGAAAGAAACCACTCGATATATTGGTCGTGGAAGGTTCGATACTGACCGGGCCGGACAACACGGGACGTTTTGATCTGATGCGCGGCGAACCGCGTTTGGAGTGGATACGCCGTCTGGCCGGGAAGGCAGGTCATGTGGTGGCTGCGGGCACCTGTGCGGCCTATGGCGGAGTGGGCGTGGACAGCGTGGTCGGCTCCATCGGGCTGCAATTCAAACGCAGCAAAAGAGGCGGACTGCTGGGCGAGGAGTTTCGTTCGCGCCTCAAGGCACCGGTGATCAACCTGGCTGGTTGTCCCTGTCATCCGGAGGTGATGTCCGGTTCCCTGATGGCCCTGGCTTCGGGGCAGGTTCCGGCTCTGGATGAGATGCATCGACCTTTGGATTGGTACAACATCATGGTGCATCAGGGGTGTACCCGCAATGAGTACCATGAATATCGCGTGGAAGAGTCCTCGTTTGCCGAGCGTGGTTGTCTGTTTTTTCACTTGGGATGTCATGGTCCCCTGGTTCCCGGTCCCTGCAACCGTACCTTGTGGAATCAGCGTTCCTCCAAAACCCGGGCCGGAGTGCCGTGTTTTGGCTGTACCTCTCCCAATTTTCCCCACTCCTATCCGTTCTTCCAAACCCGCAACATCGAAGGCGTTCCCAATGAACTCCCCAAGGGGATCAGTCGGGCGCACTATATGGCCTATAAAAGCATGGCCGCTGCCGCTGCGCCGGAACGATTGGAGAAACGCATCACCGATGTGTGATGAAACGGTTGCGTTGCGGAATCATCCCAAAAGGAATCCCGATTCATGGCCAAAAATCGACCGACCCGCTACCAGTGCCACATCCCGTTGAATCGCGTTGAAGGGGATCTGGAGATTCGGGTGGTGGTGGAGGATGGAGTGATTGTGGATGCCTGGAGTTCCGGCACCATGTTTCGTGGTTTTGAGTCGCTGTTGGTGGGACGCAGCGCCATGGACAGTCTGGTGATCACACCGCGTATTTGCGGGATCTGTTCCACCTCCCATCTGATGGCAGCAGCCATGGCCCTGGATGCCGTGGCCCGCATCACCATTCCGGACAATGCCGTGCGGCTGCGCAACCTGGCCTTGATGGCGGAAAATTTGCAAAGCGATCTGCGGCAATCGATTCTGATGTACATGGTCGATTTTGCCCATGCCTGCTATGCAGATCGTCCCTGGTTTGAGGAGGCTGTCCGGCGTTATGCCCCCATGCGTGGGAGCAGTGTGATCGAGGTGATCCGTGAAACCAAAAAAATTCCGGAGATCATTGCGATTCTGGGTGGACAATGGCCCCATACCTCTTTCATGGTGCCGGGTGGTGTGGTTCTGCCGGCACGCGCTGCGGAGTTGCGTTTGTGCCGGTTCATTCTCGATGGCTATCGGCGCTGGTATGAACGGCGGATCCTTGGAGATGTGCTGGAATCCTGGCATGCCGTGACGGATGTGCGGGAGTGGGTCGAGCAGAGCGTCAGCAGGCGTGAGAGTGAATTGGGTTTTTTTGTCCGGATTGCCCTGGATTTGGGTTTGGATCGGATCGGTGGTGCGCATGGGGCTTTTCTTTCCTATGGATCACTCCCTTTGCCCCGCCGGACAGGGATTCATCCGCAGGAAGATGCGGCCCAACTCGTTCCGTCCGGTTTTTTTCGCAAGGGCAATCTGGAACCGTTGGATCCGGAACGGATCACCGAACATGTGGCCTGTTCCTGGTTCAAGGAGTACAAGGGGGGATTGCATCCATACAAGGGTCGCACTCAACCCCAACCTCCCCAGCCAGGAGAGAACGATGGTCGTTATTCGTGGGCCAAGGCGCCGCGCTACGGCCCATTTGCACCGGAAACCGGTCCGTTGGCCGAAGCGCTCATCAGCGATCAGCCGATCTTTCGCAAGTTGGTGGGAAAAACGGGCGGATCGGCGTTTGTCCGGCAGTTGGCCCGTCTGGTCAGGCCGGTTTTCATGATTCCGGTGATGGATGCCTGGTTGATCGAGTTGGAACACAATCCCGAAGGGGCGGTCTATCAGCAACCGGAAGCGTTGCATGCCGGCAAGGGGAGTGGAATGATTCAGGCGGCACGGGGTGCCTTGGGCCATTGGGTACGCTTGAAGAATGGATTGATCGACCACTACCAGATCATCACCCCCACGGCCTGGAACGGATCCCCCCGGGATGGCAACGGTCTGCGTGGCCCCTGGGAGGAGGCCTTGATCGGCGTTCCGGTGCGGGATCCGGCCCATCCTGTGGAAGCCGGTCATGTCATTCGTTCTTTTGATCCGTGTCTGGTCTGTACGGTCCATGCCGTGACTGCGGGTACGCAGCCACGGTTGGCGTGAGGGATTCCTGATCCCGATGGGTTGCAGAGCGCGCATACTGTGTTTGGGCAATCGATTGTGGTCTGTGGATGATATCGGGCCGCGCGTTTTTGATGTGTTGTCCAACCTGGAACTGCCGTCTGCAACGGAGTTGATCGACGGCGGTGTCCGTGGGCTTGATCTGCTGTATCGGTTTGAGGGGGTCTGGCTGGTGGTGATCGTGGACACCTTGAACGGTTTTGGCGACCATGGAGCTGTGATCGAGTTGACCCGTGCGGAGGTGGCAAACCTCTGTCATGGAAGATTTGACCATGTTGCGGGTTTGCCTTATTTGATGCACATTCTGCCTCAAGTCTGTGACGGTCCTGTGCCAGTCATCCGGATTATCGGTGCAGCCAGCGGGTCGAAAGCAGCGGTCATCGAGGCGATTGCCACCCGCTGTGTGGATTATTGCAGCCAGTTTGCTGCTCTCGCACCATGAACGGGAGGAGGCATGGCCAGTAAAGTTGCCGCCTTGATTGCTGAGAATGAGATCCTGCGCTCGGAAATCCGTGTGGCCCGACAGGCTGCGGAATTGACCGCAGAGATGGTGGTCAAGCAGTTCGAGCAGACCGAAGAGGCGCAATGGCGCTTTCGGCAGGCCAATGCGCAACGGCAGGCGGTTCTGGAAGCCGCCACCAGACTGGCGATCATTGTCACGGATCTGGATGGCGTGGTGCAACTGTTCAACAGTGGTGCAGAAATTCTGCTGGGCTACAAGGAAGAGCAGGTCAAGGGACGCTGCCGGTTGCCCGATCTGATTGCCATTCCCGAATTGATCGAACGCAGCGCCCTGGCCGGGGTGCCCTTTATTCAAAAGGCACCGGGTCTGGGGATCTTCAGCCACTATGTGGCAGAGAAGCAGGTTGAATCCGTGGAGTGGACCCTGGTGCGTCGCGACGGCACCCATCTGGCCGTCACCCTGTCCATCTCTCCGATGAAAGATGCCGATGGATTGGTGGTGGGTTTTCTGGCAGCAGCCATGGATGTCACCGAATTGAAAAAGGCCAAGGATGAAGCGCGCCTGGCCATCGAAATGATGGATGAGGCCATTGCGCACTCCCCGATTTTTGTCTGGGAGGCCAACGCCATTGGACAGATTCTCTCCTGTCATGGTGTTGAAGGGGTGTTGGGTTATCGAAGTGACGAACTGATTGGTCAACCGTATGAGGTGCTGTTCGACCCGGACCCAGCGGACAACCAGGAGGAAGAGTCTGCGGCAGAACTCTGGCGTCAACGATTTGCCGGGCAGGTGGCCTTTCGGGATTGGAAGGCCCGACTGCGCCATGCCAACGGGCAAACCGTCTGGTGTGCCATGAACGGCAAGCCGGTTTATGATGGGCGCAGTCAGTTTCAGGGGTATCGCGGGGTGAATGTGGATATCCATGCCTTGACCGAAGCGCATCAGCGTGTCGAGTCTTTGGCCATGCATGATGCCCTGACCGGGCTGGCAAACCGGAACCGTTTTCTGGAACGGTTCCGGCTGGAAATGGACCGGAAATCCCGTCATCAGGAGCCAATGGCGTTGTTGTTGCTGGATATCGACCATTTCAAGGCGGTCAATGACACCCATGGCCATCTCAACGGGGATCTGTGTTTGCAGGGCGTGGCACGGATTGCCACGGCCTCGATTCGCAAGATTGATCTGGCTGCCCGGTTTGGTGGTGAGGAGTTCATGATTCTGTTGCCGGAGACCGGATTGGAGACGGCCAGACAAATCGCCGAGAAGTTGCGCAGCCGGGTGGAGTTGGAGAAAATGGTGTTGCTGGATCAGACAACGCTCTTGCAGATCACGATCAGCATTGGGGTTTCCGAGATGAGATCGGATGAAGAGCTGTCATTGGAGAGCTTGATTCATCAGGCTGATGCGGCACTGTATGTGGCCAAGAGGAGTGGCCGCAACCGTGTCCGGTGTTGGCCGGTGTGAATGATTCAGCTCCATTCAGGACCGATTGAAACAACGTGTTCGGGACAGGAAACAACGAGCCAGCCATGAAACCCTATCAACCAGTCGTATTGGATTTATTGCGATCCTTGCAATCCGGATCGGTTCTGGATGCCCCTTCGGGATCTGGATGGTTGCGGCAGGCGTGTGCGGCAGAGGTGGCCATCGACGGATTGGATCTGTTTGCGGCAGAGGCCGGTGCTCATTATCGTCATTTTTTTCAGTCGGACATGAACGAGGGTATTCCAAGAGAGTGCCCGATGTATGATTGCATTGTCTCCTGCGAAGGGTTGGAGCATCTGCATGCTCCATCGGTGTTCTTGCAGGCTGCCAAACGTCATTTGCGTCCTGGAGGTTTATTGATTGTCTCCACTCCCAATGTTTGGTATCCTGGAGCCAGGTTGCAATATCTGTTGCGCGGTTTTTTTCCGAGTTTTCCCTGTCTGGTGGGGCGGATTGCACCAGGCACCCACATGCATGTCACCCCCTGGTCCTTTCCCCAGCTTTACTTGATCCTGCGCATGCTGGGATTTCATGAGATCACTCTCCATCAGAGCGCCTGGCCAGCCCCCAAACATGCGTACGAACGTATTTTGGGATTTCCTCAATGGCTCCATTGTCGGTGGAAAGAGCGTGCGTCCGATTCTGAGGAGTTGACGGCCTTCTGGCGGATGGCAGGCTCTCCGGCATCGCTTTATGCGCGGGGTCTGGTGGTCAGTGCGCGCGTACCGGAGGAGGCATCGGTTCAATTGGGGTGATCGATCACCTCCACGCGATTGCGTCCCCCATTTTTGGCAGCGTACAGAGCCTGATCCGCCCGTTCCGTCAATTCACGCATGGTATCCTCACCCTGACGCTGGGCCACTCCGAAACTGCATGTGATGCGCTCCACGGTTGGAAAGCGGGTATGTTCGATCAGAGCGCGCAACTTTTCCGCCAACTGCCGCATGTTTTCCAGATCATTTTGCGGCGAGACGATCATGAACTCCTCGCCACCCCAGCGGGCCAGGGTGTCTTCGGCGCGGATGTTGGATGCCATCAGGTGTGCCACCTGCCGCAACACATCATCCCCGACCTGATGTCCAAATTGATCATTGATGCGTTTGAAATGGTCGATATCGCACAAGATGATTGCCAAAGGGATCTCATGGCGCTGGGAGCGGCGTATTTCGACATTCAGGACTCCTTGCAGACGGGCACGATTGCAGACCCCGGTCAAGGCATCGGTGAAGGCCTGAACCTCCAGTTGTCTCTTCTCTTTTTCCAGATGAGTGACATCGGAAAAGGAGAAAAGATACCTCTGCAACTCTGGCAAGGCATTGCAGGTGACGGCAAAAGGAATGGATCCATTCTGTTCCGACTCCTGACAGCGCAATTGAACGATTCCATGCTCCCGGGCGACTTGTAACAAGGCGTGCATCCAACCATCCGGCTGCGGGGGAAAGGGTTCACCGCTCCGATGTCGCAGGAACTCCCCCAACGAGGTGCCGCTGGCCAGGAATGTTTCCAGGCTGGAGTAGCCGAGCAGATTCAAGAAGGCGCGGTTGATGTACTCCAGATGGCCATGTGCAGCGACCAGCAGCAGATTGGGTTGGATATCCAGAATGAAGCGCACATAGCGGTTGGCCGACTCCTGTTCCCGTCTGCGCCAGAGGGCGCGGGCGCAATGGTATAGCGCCTTCAGCAGGATTTCCGGATGGGTGGGTTTGAGTACATAGCGGTCGATACCCAGATCAATTGATTGTAAAAAATAGGCTTCGTCGTTGTGGGCAGTGGTGACGATGATCGGAATCTCCGTGTCGCTCTCCCGGATCTTGCCGGTCATGGCCAAGCCATCGAGGGTCGGCATGAGGATATCCGTCACAATGATATCAGGCTTTTTGGCAAGGTAGAGTTCATAACCCTCTTGACCGTTGTGGGCCGTGATCAAGGTGCCGGCATGCCGCAAGATCACCCGATCCAGCAAACGGTGGATGTCCGGATCATCTTCCACGAACAAGACGGTTAGATTTTTCAAGAATTCCTGATCGGGTGTGTGGGACGAGTTGGTCATGGGGATCCTTTTTTCCAGGCGTGGCCATAGAGAATTTCCAAAGAGACTGGTATCGGGGAGTCAGGCCCATGGGCATATCTGGAGCGATACAAATGTTGCACTGCTGAGAAATAACCCTTACCCGTGAGCGTGTTGGAACGTTGTCGAAAAGGATTGGTCGCCCCCATGCGATGCATCTCTTCCAGCAAGGAGAAGAGATCCGCAAACTGTGGACACCATACATCCCGATCCACTACCGGTTGTGACAGACCCGCATGCTGCATGAGATCGCCAAACTCCGAGAGCATGGGAAATTCCAGTATGCGTGGCCAGGAGCGACCATGACGGATCTGGTCGATCTCTGCAAGGGTGGTTTTCAACTCCTTCAAGGTATCTGCGCCCAGTGTGGTCACGAGCACTGGTGCACCGGGTTTGAGCAGACGGCGGATTTCGCGCAGGGTGGTCAGTGGATCGGGTGACCAATGCAGCACCATGTGGGCAATGACGAGATCGAATGGTTGTCCGGCAAAAGGCAGACGCGTCAGATCGCCAATGATGTCCAATGGACGGCTTTTCCACGGCAGGCGCCATCCGGATGTGTGCGCTTTGGGTGGGGCTGCCAGTGCCGTGCTGATGATTCTGGCCCTGGGAAAGCGCGCCTGCAACGGCTTGGTCAAGGCTCCAGGCTGACGACTCAGCTCCAGAATCCGCAATGGCGTCATGGGAATTTCTGCCAGCCGTTCTTCAAGCTGCTGCTGGATCGCGGTCAGCAGATCGTCTGATGTCGGCCAGGCGGCACGCCCCATGGCATGCCGGACACGACGCGGATCCAGGCGGGCGACAGGACGATGTTCCAGAGAAATGACTGTTTCCATGATGGACTCATCATCCTGCTGAATGGAAAGAAGTTGGACTGAATTTCATTATAGCGAGAACCATCAACTCTGCAATCCATTCCTGGTGGTGATGGGTTGCAAATTTTGCCTGTACATTTTCTCACTACAGAGTGTAAGATTTATATTGCGGCAAGCATCACGTTGTCACAATTGAAGCTTGACGAGTCGGCCATGTTGGCCACGAATGAACCTCACGGAACCATGGACAGCCGGTTGCAGTTGTGGAAAAGTATCCCGTGAGAACTCGGTCTGCCTGGTTGCAGCGCAAATACTCAGGCAAACAATAGACAAACGAGGCATAAGATGGCACTGAATGTTTCTCAGGAAGGGGATCGTGTGGTGGTCCGACTTCCCAAATTGTTTGGCTTTGCCGTGCGCGCCGAATTCAAACAGGCGACCAGCGGCAAACCCGTCGGCACCCGGTATAAGCTGGATTTCCAGGAAGTGGAACGGATGGACAGTTCTGCTTTGGGTATGTTGTTATTGTTGCGCGAGACTTCTGGTGGTCTTTCTGCGGACATACAGATTGTCAATACCCGTCCGGAAATACGTAAATTGTTGCAATTGGCCAATTTTCATACCCTGTTTACCATCGTGTAGTCAAGGTAACGGTCTCATCCGATCATGTTGACCCCTTGGCGTCACATGGCTGGATGGGGCATGACTGTGTTGAATTGGTTGTTCCCTGCGGTGTGTCCTGCTTGTCAAATCCGCATCGGGTCAGAGGAGTTGTTGTGTCAGGAGTGCCACTCAGCCCTCACCCCGTTGCCGGAAAATTACTGTTTGCGTTGCGGAGCACCGACGTTGCGTCCAGAACCCGGATGTGCCCAGTGCCTGCATGCGGCCTATTCTGCGGACGCCACTTTTTTTGCATTTGAATATGAAGGGGTGGCGGCCAGACTCATTTTGAGTGTAAAATTTGCAGATCATCCAGAGCAAAGCAGGGTATTGGGTCAGCTATGCTGGGAACGTCTTGCCACAGCACTGCACTGGGAAGCCGTGGACATGGTCATTCCCATGCCGCTGCATGTCTGGCGACTGATCGGACGACGTTACAACCAGGCCGCACTGTTGGCAGGCGAGTTGGCCAAACGGTTGGAACGCCCCCTGGTGACCGATATCTTGTTGCGCCAAAAAAGTACCCGGCCCCAGACCCGCTTGAACGCCAGAGAACGTCACCAGAATGTACGTGGGGCCTTTCATGTGCATAAGGCACAGCTCAAAGGTCAAACGGTTCTGGTGGTGGATGATGTCATGACAACCGGCGCCACCATGCGGGCAGCGGTTATGGCCCTGAAAAAGGCGGGAGCGGTCCGGGTGGTGGCCTTGTGTGCAGCGCGCGTGCGGCACGAACCTTGATGAGTGGATCTATTGGGAGCAATCGATGGCGGAAATCGTGATGTACAGCACAACGGTATGTCCGTTTTGTGTGCGTGCCAAACAGTTGTTGAACAAGAAAAAGGTCTCTTTTGAAGAGATCAATCTCGACAAGACTCCAGAGCGTCGCGACGAGATGGTCAAACTGGCCGGTGGGCGGCGCACCGTGCCGCAGATCTTTATCAACGGTCAGCATATCGGCGGTTGTGACGATCTGCATGCCTTGGATCAGGCTGGCAAACTCGATCCGTTGCTGGTGCCTTGATGCCTCCTTTGTGTGCCGTCATCCAGATGAACTCCGGTCTGGACCGGGGGATCAATCTGTCCATGGCCGAACGCCTGATGGAGGCCGCAGTCAGCCAGGGTGCCACGCTGCTGGTGTTGCCGGAGAATTTCTCATTCTTCGGCGGCAGCGAAGAGGAGAAACGGGCTGCCCGCGAAGATCCGGTTCATGGTCCGAGTCTCACCTTTTTGAAAACCTTTGCCGCGCGTCACCGGGTGTGGATCTCGGGCGGATCGGTCCCGTTGGCCGATCCCGGATCGAGCAAGGCGTTGAATGTCTGTTTTCTGGTGGATGATACCGGTTCCGTGCGGGGCCGGTATGACAAGATCCACCTGTTTGATGTGGATGTTGGCGATGGGACGCGCTATCGGGAATCCGAACATGTGCGGCCTGGCAAACGTCCGGTGGTGGTGGATACCCCATTTGGTCGTATCGGTTTGACGATTTGTTATGATTTACGCTTTCCCGAGTTGTTTCGTGCCCTGACAGCCCAAAATGCCGAGATTTTTACGCTTCCGGCAGCATTTACGGTGGTCACCGGTCGCGACCATTGGGAGACATTGGTCAGGGCACGTGCGATTGAGAATTTTGCCTATATGCTGGCTGCCGGACAGTGGGGACAGCATGCCGGTGGGCGGCAGACCTATGGACGCTCGATGATTGTCGAACCCTGGGGGTCGATTGTGGCCCAATGTGCCGATGGCGTTGGTTATACCCTGGCACCGCTGGACCGGGAACGCATCAGCCGTTGTCGACAACGCATCCCCTGTCTGTCGCACCGCAAGTTGTGATCATCTGGAATGGCTTACCTGGAGTGTACGGCCATTGCTGAGAAAAGCCATGGCCCCATCCAGATCGGTTCTCCAGAGTTGTGCTCCGGTAGTACCCCACCGTTGCAGGATCTCCTCTTTGGGAAAGCCCCACGGATTCTCCCGACCCACACTGAAAACCACATGTTCCGGCCTGACTGTTTGTACGAAATGCGGCGTCGATGAGGTGAGACTGCCGTGATGAGGGGCTGTGAGCATGGTGACTGGCTGCAAGGCATTCTGGGTCAGGAGCCATTTTTCCTGTTTTGCCTCCATATCGCCGGTAATCAGGAAGCGGTGTTGGCCATGGGTAATCTCGATGGTCAAAGAGAGGTCGTTGCGTTTTGTGAGCTGCTCTTTGGGCAAAGGCGGGAGAATCCGGAGTTGAGCCGTGCCATCTTGCATGGTTTCTGGCTGGTTCAGTTGGCGTACCGGAATATGCAGACGTTTGGCCGTGGCAAGCAGTTCTGTCAAGGCCACGGGTTGCTCCAGCTCTTTGGGAAGTTCAGGGATCCAGAGTTCTCCGACGGAAAAGTTGTGCAGGAGTTGATTCATGCCGGAGATGTGGTCCTGTTGGGGGTGGGTGAGGATTACCCGTTCCAGACTGTGGACGCCATGATGCCACAAGGCGGCTGAGACCACGGCTTCTCCGACATTGTAGCGTGGGCTGACCGCCCCTCCGGCATCGATCACGGTCCATCCTCCGCTGGGCGTTTTGGCTATGACCGAGAGGGCCTGTCCCACATCCAGAACGATCAGACGCATATGGTCAGCGGGCGTGGTTTGCCTGGGCCAGGCCAAACCGATCAGTGCCAGCAGACCAAGAACTCCTGGACGCCACCTCCACCGGCCAGTGTGACGAAGTGACGCCGTTACCGCACCCAGAGCCAGAAAGAGTGCCAAACCGGTCAATGACGGTCCGGGGGTGCGCCGTTCTGCACCCGGCCAGGTGACAGACCATTCAATCCCGTCGCGAAACCGTTCCAGGGTCCAACCAGTCATCCGCAGCAGACCATCGGCACCTTCTGGCCAGATGGGATGGAGTACCATGGCCATCAGTCCGAGTGGTGTGGAGAGTTCTCCGACCCAGGGGATGGCCAGCAAATTGATCCCCATCCCATAGGGTGAGATGCGATGGAAGGCGTATTGGGCAACCGGGGCTGTGATCAGGCCAATCGAGACGGTGCAGGCCAGACTGAACAGCAATCGCTGCTGCCAGTTGCTGCGGGGCATATGGTCGATCAGATAGAGAATGATGGCCACACACAAAAAGGAGAGTTGAAAACCGGCATTCAGCAGTTGACCGGGCTGCCAGGAGAGTATGAGAATGGCCGAGAGGGTCAAAATGCGCCAGGTTTGGCTGTAACGCCGGAAAAGAAGAGCCAGAAGAAACAGCCCAACCATGATATAGGCCCTTTGTGTGGAGACCGACCAGCCGGCCAGACAGGCATAGATTGTGACTGGCATCAGGGTGATCAGGGCTGCCGGACGTTTCATGTCCCAACGTCTGGACAGAGGCAGGATCAGGGTCAGGAGCAGACGTATCAGGAAAAAGACCGTTCCGGCCACCAGACTCAGGTGCAGACCGGAGATGGCCACGAGATGATAGGTGCCGGAGGCGTACAGGGCATTTTGCAAGGAGCCATCCAGATGGCCCCGTTTGCCGAGGAGCAAGGCTTCGGCCAGAGGGGATTGGGCTGGGGGCAGGGTGGTTGTGATCCAGTCAGCGATCTGTTGGCGCAGTCGGTTCCAGAACCACTGATCCGTGGTGTCGATCCGTTCCACCGGGTGTTTGGTGGTGGCCGTGGCGATGATGCCCATATCGCGCTGGTATTGACGATAATCAAAACCACCGGGATTGGTGTTGTTGCCCAAAGGGCGCACCCGAATCTCGGCGCGGATGCGATCACCAGGCAGGATGGGGGTGGTTTGGTGATGCAGGGAGAGGCGCAGTTGCCCGGATGGGTTCCAACTCTCCGAGGTGATTCCGTCGAGTGTCAGCAACACCGAGTCGTTGCGATCTTCGCGATCCGCCACCGTGGCTTGAATGGTCACGCCGGGGATGGAGGCAGGGGTGGCCTCGGGGATCCGGAGGGTATGGCCCCAGACCGCAACCAGACCCCAAACAAAACCGGCCAACGCGATCCAGAACAGGGCTTCTCCTCGGTGTCGACTGGACCACCCGGCAGCTCCTGCCGGAATCAGGGCAATCAGGACCAAAGTCACACGCTCTGTGGACAGACCCGGAAGCGTGGCAATGAGGCCAACAAGCATCCAGGCCAGAAAAAGAGCCAGAGAGGAGAGCGGTAAGGGAGGTCGTGTGTTCAGATCATGAGCTATGGACATCTTTTCTCTTGCCTGATGGCCATGCCGGATCTGATCATTCCGGGTGGAAAGGCTCACTCAATGGAAAATGATCAGGATTGATCATTACGGCATAACTTTTCGAAATGGTTTGATGGTCACACGGGCATAGACTCCAGCCTGCACATACGGATCGGCATTGGCCCAGCTTTGGCAGTCGGCCAGGGTGGGAAAGTCGGCCACGATCAGACTGCCGGAAAAACCGGTCGGTGCATCTGTTGACTCTTCAGACAAGGGAAAAGGACCGGCCAGCAACAAACGATTCTCAGCGCGCAGAAGTTCCAGGCGGGCCAGATGGGCGGGTCGAACGGACAGGCGTAACGGCAAAGAATCAACGACATCTTCGCCAATGATGACAAAATACATGGATTCTGCTCCTGTAACGGGGGCACAACTATTTGACGCCTTTGGATACCAGAAACTCTTTGTAACGCATATCATGCTTGAGAATGTGTTGCAACAGCCAATCCTTGAGGTATTTCAACAGTTCGGATGCCAGGGCAAAAGAGTCTTCCCTGTGGAGTAGATGGGTTTGTTCTTTGATATAATTCAAGAACTTGTTGTGTTGCTGCTGTTGACCTTCCAGATGGCTGTAACCATGATCTGCCAACAGGCGCTCTTCGCGGGTGAAGTGGGTGGTGGCGTAGTTGATCAACTCCTCCAGGATCCTCTGCATCTCTTCTTTGGTGTGCTGCTGCTGGATGGCTGTGTGCAGTTGATTGATCCGCTCGATCAGATTGCGGTGATCGATGTCAAAGGCTTGAATGCCAACGGACAGGGAATCACGCCAGCGGATGAGCGGAGCATGGGAGAAATGGTCATCCACCTCTCCCAGATAGAGCTGATTGAGCTGCTCAAACAATACTTTGCGCAGCTCGTGGAAAAACATAAAGGCATCCTGGACCTCATCCGGTTTCTCATTCCGGACCAGTTCCAATATTTCCATGGCGGTTTTATGGAGTTGGTCATGTGTGGCCTCCATCTTGTCAAACAGCGGCAATGCGCCAAACCGGGAGCGCACCTCGTCATCCAGCCAGCGGGTCACCAGACAACTGCGTGGATCGGCGATCTGATCTGCCAGGCTGGGATCGTGAGTGGTTATGGCCATATGAAGCCGGTACATCAGACGCAACACCGCTTCCTTGATGCGCCGGATGTTGAATGGCTCCGGGCCGATATCCATGCGGGCCTGGGCTGCATACAGCGCCTCGCTGATGCCCCCCACCACATCTCCCATGGATTGGAAATGGTTGACAATGCCATGTGTGATCGCCACGACCTGCAAGGAGTGGTCGGTCTTGGCGCGCACGTCGGCTGCCAGTTGATCGGTGCGACCGGCAGCCTGTTGAATGGCCTGAGCCGCTTCAACCGTGGCATAGGTGCGATCTTCCATCTCCTGGGCCAGAATGGCAATCTGTTCGGATGAGTTGGCAATCTCCTGACTGCTTTGGGCAGCCCGTTCGGCAGCAAATGCCACTTCGCTGGCAGCCTGTTGCAACTCTTCAGCCCCATGATTGACCTCTGCCGTGGCCTGCTCCACCTTGCCCGTTGCCTGAACGATTTGATCGGTGGCTTGGCTCTGCTCGGATACGGATTGATTGATGGCGGCATTGGCCGCACTGATGCGCTCCACAGCATCATGAATGGTATCGGTTTTTTCTTTGGCTTCACGGGTCTGTTCGCGAATGGCTTCGATCTGGCTTTGAATCAACAGGGTGGCATTGGCGGTTTGACGCGCCAGCTCCTTGACCTCAGTGGCCACCACGGCAAATCCTTTGCCGGCTTCACCCGCTCCTGCCGCTTCGATGGCAGCGTTCAGCGCCAGCATGAAGGTCTGTTCGGTAATGCCATTGATGATCTCGATGACCGCACCAATCTCATGGGCTGAGAACGAGAGCTTCTCCATGACGGCTTCGGCCTCGCGTGCCTGATCCCGGGCCGTGTCCGACTCGAAAACCGCTGCATGACAGCGTTGACGCACATTTTCCAAAGAGCGTTTCATCTCTTCGGCAGAATCGGCCACACTGCTGATGGCATCATGTACTTCGGTCACCTGGGAATGGACACGCTCGATGTTGCCCAACATCCGTTGTGCGGCATTGGACATGGAATAGAGGCTGTCATTTGCCTGTTCCGTGGTGTTGGCAATGGTGCTGATACCGTCTGCAACCTGTCGGGCAGCGCCATGCACCCCTTCCAGATTGTGCACCGATTGATCGACATGATCCTTGATTTGTTGGATTTCATGAATGAGGGCATGATTGTGTTGGGCAACATCGTGGGCCGTATGACTCAGATCCCGACTGCTGGTGCCGATGCTTTGGCGCAAGGTGAGGATCTCGGATACAAAGGCCGTGATGTTGGCAGCCTGGAGATTGATCTGACGAATGTTTTCACCAAAAATCCGAATGACCCGATCCACATGGTGTTGCATCAACCCCAGTTCATCCTGGCGCTGGTCATTCCGGGGTGGCATGGTCAGATCTCCATTGCCCACCTGTTCCATCATGCCCACCATGGCATGAATGGGTTGGGTCAATGAACGTCCCAAACGCCATCCCAGAAAAACAACGACACCAAGTGCTGCCAACAGAATGAATATGGTTCCGCCTTGCAAGATGGACAGGCGTCGTTCAATCAATCCGAAGCGGTTTTCCGCCAGTTGCAGATATCTTTCCAGAAACGGATTCAATATGGCGGTGAAGGATTCTGCCTGGGTGTCAAAGGCATTCATCAGGGCATTGCCCTGCACTGGACCGCCCTCGATATATGCTTTGGCCATTTTCTGGCCTATGGCATAATAGCTCTGAAACCGTTCCGTGAGTGTCTCCATCTCTTTGAGCAGCGCCGGATCCTGCTGGCTGCGGCCCAGTTGTATGAAGGAGTCCACTCCCTCCAGAAACTGTTTGGCATGTTCATCGGCCTTGCGGAATCCGTCATCTAAGCCGGAGGCTGCCCGGGTGGCGGAAATATCGGTAAGCCACTGCTGTACCTGAATGACATGCAGCTCCATTTGTTTGGCCCGGATGGCCAGTTTGAATCCGTGTTCGTAAGCCCGTTGCGTTTCATGGGTCACTTGATTGGTGACCACAATGCCCCAGATGCCAAGAATCAGTAACATGAGGAGTGGGGAGAGGAAACCCAGATAGATTTTTTGGGTGATATTCATGCGGGCTGCATTGCGGATTCGATCATGGAATGGTTGCCAATGCAGTGCATGTTAATGGGTTTTCATGTACTCGGCAAGGGGGGGGATCGGCTCATGCGTGGTCAGAAGTCGATATCGAAATGGACAGTTTCCCCATCGATGCGGGTATGAACCGAAAAGCCGCATTTTTCCAGTACGGCCTGCATGGGGCGGTTGTCCATGAGGGTTTCGGCTGTGACTCCGGACAGACCTGCATTGCGCGCCATGTTGGTGAGATGGCGCATCATGAAGGTGCCGATGCCCTGACCCTGCCACTCATCCCGCACCAGGAATGCCACTTCGGCGCGATTGCTGCCCCCCTCCTCGACGTTGTAGCCACCGATGGCAATCACCCACTCGTCCTTGCCATCGGCAATCACGCCCACAATCACCACGTCGCGCCGTTGATCGATGAAGGTGAAATTCTTGACCCGATTGAACGGGAACCGTTTGACGTGACTCATGAAACGGCGATAGACCGTGCCCTCGGACAACGAGTACAACATCTTTTTGATCGGTTTCCAGTCCGTGGGCCGGGAGGAGCGGAAGGTGACCAATTGACCGGTATCGAGTACCATGGAGGTGCGCAGCTCCTTGCCGCCCACCCAGATCTGGCCATCCACATTGCCGATTTCCGGACGGATCAGCCCTTGTTTCACGGCCCGTTTCAGCAGTCGTAGCCGGAACTCCGGATGGGCGATCCCGATCAGTGCCAGTGCCCGTTCCTGGATGGTTTTTCCGAACAGATAGGCAATCCCGAATTCGCTCACTACGTAATGAACCACACCCCGGTTCAAGGCAACACCTGCGCCTGGGGTTAAACGTGGGACAATGCGGGAGATTTTGCCTTTGCGGGCCGTGGACGGCACCACAATGATCGAACGGCCTTCGGCAGCGTTTGAAGCCCCGGTATTGAAGTCCAGAATGCCACCAATACCCGAGTAGAGCGTGGAACCCAACGAGTCCACACACACCTGTCCGGTCAGATCCACCTGCAAAGCACCGTTGATCGCCACCATGCGTTGCTGACGGGCAATGGTGCGCACATCGTTGACATATTCGGTGCGCCGAAATGAGAACCAGGGGGAGTTGTTGACCGCAGCATACAGTTTGCGGCTGCCCATGGCAAAACTGGTCACCACTTGTCCGGCATCGTGGTTTTTTTCCGGGCTGGTGATGGCACCTGCACTGATCAGATCCAGGACCGAATCCGAAATCATTTCGGTATGAACTGAAAGATTTTTCTTTCCTGTCAGGTATTTGATCGATGATTGCGCCACCCGGCCCAGTCCCATCTGGATGGTGGCACCATCTGGAATCAGCCCCGCGATGTGTCGGCCAATTCTTTCGATTGACTCATCCGGAGTCGGAAAGATCACCTCAGGCAAGGACTCCTCTTCCGGAACCAACAGGTCAATGTCCCAAATGGAGAGATTGGAGTCCCCATAGGTACGTGGCAGAGATGGATTGACCTGGGCAATAACCAGGCCAGCGTTTTCGGTGGCACAGCGGATCACATCGACGGCAATGCCGAGATTGACCTCCCCTTCCAGATCCGGCGTGGTCACCTGGATCATGGCAACATCCAGAGGCATTTGACCGCTGGAAAAAAGGCGTGGAATATCCGACATCAAAATTGGCGTATAATCGCCACTCCCGGCCTGTATCATGGCCCGGGTATTGTCGGCCACAAAAAAGGTATTCACCGTGAAGGTGTCAACCAACTCCTTGGCGACCAGAGGCAGTTCGCCAACCACAAAGACCATGACCACTTCGATATCGGCCAGCCGGGCATGTTCCTGAATCATGGCCCGGACCAGAGCGCGAGGCACCGCAGCGCCTGTACCCAGGAAAACTCTCTGGCCCGGTTTGATGCGTCGAACCGCCTCGGTGGCACTGGTTATCTGTTTGGCATAGCGGCTGGTCCACTGGGGATCGGGATTGGCATGGGGATGATTCATGGTATGGATCACTCCTCGTGTTGCAGACGCAATTCACAAGCCGTGGCCACCGGAGGCAGTCCGGCGCGTCGGATGATCAACGGATTGATTTCGACCCGGCGAATCTCCGGAAAGTCAATGGCCAGCTGGCTGAGACGTTGCAAGACCTCGGCTACGCCGAGCAGTTCGTTTTCGTTCATCTCTGCGCACAGGTTGTGGATCTTTTGCTGGCGGCAACCGGCACGGAGCATGGCCAGAGCCTCGTCAGAGGTGACCGGAGCCAACTGACTGATGGTTTCTTCGCGGGGCATGGGATCTGGTCCGCCCACATGCAACAACGGTCCGAACTGTCGGTCCCGGATCATACCCATGGATGCCGGTCGGCCATGGGTGACATTCTTTTCGACAAAAATGCCTTCCATGCGTCCTTCGGGAACCAGTCTGGCAAAGCGCAAGGTCAACAGATCAAAACCATCTCGCAGGGCGCGCGGATCAGGCAGATCCACATGTCTGGTATCCATCTCGCTGGCCAGATGCAGTTCAGGGGAGATCAGATGCAATGAAACCGGATAACCGACCCGTTCGGCAATTTCCAAAGTTTCATCGAGGGTGGCGGCAATCTCTCCTTCCGGAATCTGGATCCCATAGGCATGCAGAATCTCTTTGGCAGACAGATCCGACAAATGGGTGATCCCCAAGACATGATGACGCTGAATCAAACGCCGCACCCGGCTGCGATTGACCGAGAACTGTTCCAGAATACGCGGACCACGACCACGCCACCGTCCATACTGAAGCAAAGCACTCAAGGCTTCCGCAGCCCGTTCCGGGGTGGAGTAGCCGGCGGACTCCAGTTGATCCAGCTCGGCAATGCCGGAGCGGGCCAGCGTTCCACCCAGGAGTACGGTCAATAGCGGTTTTTTCGGATGACCTTCAGAGAGCAAAGCACGTACGATGGGAACCGGCTTGGTTAACGGCTGGGGTGTGATCACGGCGACCACGGCGTGAATGTCGTCGTCCTGTTCCACGGCCTGCAACGTTTTCAGGAAGTGATCGGGTTGGGCCACACCGCACAGATCCAGGGGACCGCGCAGGCTGGCACAATCCGGGAGCATGGGTTTCAAAGGGGTGGCCAGTGAAGGGGCCAACCCAACCGATTGAAAACCTTGTTTGGCCAACAGATCCGCTGTCAAAAGACCCGGACCCATGCCATTGCTGATCACGGCCACCCGTTCCCCCTGGGGGGTCGGACAGTGGCTCAAAGCCATCAGACAATCGAGCCAACCCTGGAAGTCGTGAGCCTGAATGATGCCGGTGCGATCACAAGCCGCAGCAAACACCCCGGCAGGTCCATCCGGCAAGCTTTCATCCGGATCCAATCGGTTTGTGTTGCGCCATTCACTGCTGCCGCCCAACAACAAGACCACCGGTTTGCCACGGGATGCTTCCGTGGCCGCCCGCAAGAAACCGGCGCCATCCGTGATCCGTTCCAGATGACAGGCAATCACGCGGGTTTCCGGGTCATGCGTCAAATAAGAGAGACATTGGGCCATGGTGAGTCCGGCTTCATTGCCCGGACTGATCATTTTGGAGAGGCCCAGATTCCGTCCGGCCATCCACTCCAGGGCAGCAGCGGCAATGGCACCCGATTGGGTCAGCAAAGCCACTTCGCCAGGAGGAGGGTAGCCCAAAGTCAACGAACCGTTCAGACCGTGACGGCGATGGATCACCCCCAATGAATTGGGTCCAAGCAACGGAACATCCCGTTCACGGCAGAGTTTGGCCAGGGTTTGTTCCCGTTTGGTCCCTTCAGCATCCAGATCGCTGAAGCCGTCCGAAAGGACCACCAAAGCTTTGCAGCCACGGGAAATGGCCAGTTTTGCCTGTTCCAGGATGATGGCTGCCGGAACTGCCAATACCACCAGCTCGACTCCGCGCGGACAGGCATTCAGATGGGGTGTGACCGGATGTCCCAGAATCTCTCCGCCATGGGGATTGACAATGTGTACCGGACCGGAAAAACCGCCGGAAATGGCATTGCGCAGAATGGTGTGGCCCAGTTTTTCCGCAAAGCGCGAGGCACCGACAATGGCAATGGAGTGGGGAGAGAGCAGATGGGCAAAGTGAATGTGATCGTGGCTCACGGGGCAAGAGGCTCCAGCGGTGGCAGTTGTGGTTCAGGGGTGGATGGTGTGACCCCTGAACCAACAACTATTGAAAAAATCATGCCAAGCCGACAGAGGCCAGCGCGGCTGTCGGATCGACATGCAGGCGCGAGATACCGAGTTGATCTTTGGAGATGCCCATGCTCAGACCGAGCAGTTGGGCAAAATTCATCTCCGGCAGGTTGATGGTGCGTTGAACGCTTTTCTCAGCGATCTGTTGCACCGAACCCATGATCATATCGCACAAAGTGCAGGGGGTGATCATGATCTGGGCACCGGCATCCTTGGCGCTCAGGCAGTTTTTGGCCACCATGGCATGCATTTCGTGTTTGTCCGAAAGCATGACATGAAACCCGCAACAGCGATCCTGACCCACATACTCGACCGGAACCCCGCCCATCAGACGGATCAGCCGTTCCAGATGGCGACCTTCGGCCTGTTGGGTCGTATGGTTGAAGATCTCTTCGGGACGCAGGGAGTGGCAGCCATAAAAGCCGGCAATACGCAGTCCCTTGAGGGGTTTGGTGATGCGACTGCTCAAGATGCGCGGATCGACCAGATCAGTCACCACCCACAGCAGATGACGTACCTTGATGCTCCCCTCATAGGGACGCACTCCGGATTCGGTCAGGACGGCATTGATCTTGTCGCGCAGTTCCGGTTCATTGCTCAACCGGTAGTTGGCATGGGTCAAGGTTTGCAGACAGGTGTTGCAGATGGTCACCAGATCCTTGCCCATGGCTTCGGCCTCGGAGAGGATCCGGGCGGCCACGGCCATGGCAAAGGCCGGTTTGGTTTCGCGCAGGCTTACCGCACCGCAACAGGAGGCGCGCGGCATGTTTTTCAAGGTGATTCCCAGTTCCTGACACACCGCGCGGGCTGCCTGATCGGCCTCGCGTTGAATCTGTTTGGCCGCGCAACCGGGATAATAGGCAAACTCCAAAGTCATGGTATTCTCCTCATTATACAATCAGACGGCGGGTGTTCATTCCGGAACAGCTTCTTTGGCCTTGGTTTCCACATCGACCGGGGTGCGCTCCAGGGATTGATAGATGCGGCGCAGCTCCTCGACGCCATCCACATAGTGCGGAAATGGCGAGGGAATTTTGCCTTTCTTGGCCAGATGCAGCGCCATGCCGGTCTCTTTCAACGCCCCGAAAATGCCCAGGGTGCGCATCATCAGAGTGAATTCGTTGAGTTGACCGGTCTGGTTGATATCTTCGTGGAATGCCAAAGCGTGTCTGGGACCAGCGGCATCGGTGAATCCTTTGCCCATGCCACGGGTACGCAGTTTGATGATGGCTTCCATCGGAGCCACCTCTTTGGGGCAGACATCCACGCAGAGGGTGCAGCGGGCACAGCTCCACATTCCGTCCTGTTTGCTCAACTCCTGAAGGCGTTCGGTTTTTCTGCCTTCGCGCGGGTCGGAGACGAAACGGAACGCCTTGGCCAGGGCAGCAGGTCCGGTATAGCGCGGATTGACCTCGGTCATGGTGCATTCGGAGTAGCAGCAGGCGCACATGATGCACTGCGTGACATGGTTGACCTGATCATAGGCCGTACTGGTCACCTTGCCCGCACTCTCCGGTCCATCCTGGAGATAGGGCTTGATGGCGTGGACCTTGGCAAAGAATGGCCGGATATCGATGGCCAGATCTTTGAGGATCGGTTGATTTTTCTGGGGTGCGATCTCGACCAGGCCATCCTTGGCCACGGCCCCGACATGGGTTTTGCAGGCCAGCCGGGTACGCCCACTGATGGTGATGGCGCACGAGCCGCAGATGGCCGAACGACAGGATTGACGAAAGGTCAAACTGCCATCCTGACCACCCTTGATGGTTTCCAACAGCGTGAGAATGGTGGTATTGGGTTCTGCCTCCACCTGATAATCCTGCCAGTGGGACTGCACCGCGCCCACCTGGCCAGGCATATTGCGTTGGATGCGAAAGGTATAGGTTTGTACTGTCATGGTCTCTTCTCCGCGATGCCCACGGTTGGCATGAAATTAATAGGTGCGCTCCTTGGGTGCGTATTCCGGATTGCCC
The DNA here is from genome assembly GCA_011089965.1 of Magnetococcales bacterium. Taxonomy (GTDB): domain Bacteria; phylum Pseudomonadota; class Magnetococcia; order Magnetococcales; family Magnetaquicoccaceae; genus Magnetaquiglobus. The sequence goes on along the minus strand of JAANAU010000001.1, from coordinate 64,270 downwards.
ACCGTACGTATTTCCTCTTTTTCCAGGCGCACGGTCTGGCTGGTCTCGTCCCAGAAGGCAAGGGTATGCTTGCGCCAGTTGGCATCGTCGCGATTGGGAAAGTCGATGCGATAGTGGGCACCGCGCGACTCTTCGCGGGCCAGTGCGCCCTTGATGATGCATTCGCCCAGATCCAGCAGGTTGCGCAACTCCACGGCGCGCAACAGATCCACGTTGAAGATGTCGGATTTGTCATCCAGATGGATCCGTTCGTACTCCTGGCGCCATTCCGGGAATTTTCCGGCCAGGGTGGCCATGCCCTTGGGTTCGCGGTAGACCCCGCAATAGGTATTCATGGCTTCGGCCATCTGGTGGTGGAGCATGGCTGGCCGCATGCCGCGATTGGGACGATTTTTCAGTTCGCGCACCCGCTCTTTCTCTTCGGAGATGGTGTTTTCCGGGAAATCGCGCAGCTTCTGGCCGTGGACATATTCACAGGCGTGGGCACCGGTGATTTTGCCAAAGACAATGGTATCCAGCAGGGAGTTGCCACCCAGGCGGTTGGCCCCATGGACCGACACACAGGCTGCCTCGCCGGCTGCAAACAGGCCTGGCACCGGGCAGGCCCCATATTTATTGGTGCGGATTCCCCCCATGGAGTAATGGACCGTCGGACGGACCGGGATCGGGGCATCAATCGGATCCACCCCTTCCAGATCCAGGGCCAGGGTACGGATCTGGGGCAGACGGTCGAGGATCTTTTCACGTCCGAGGTGACGCAGATCCAGAAAGATCGCTCCGTTTGTGCCCCGACCTTCGAGGATTTCGGTCTGTTCGGCGCGGGAGACCACATCGCGGGAGGCCAATTCCCATTTTTTCGGGGCGTAGCGGCCCATGAACCGTTCCCCTTCGGCATTGATCAGGTAGCCACCTTCGCCGCGTGCCCCTTCGGTGACCAGGATGCCGGAGGTGCGCAGACCCGTGGGATGGAACTGGACGAACTCCATGTCGCCCAACGGCGAACCGGCGCGCAGGGCATAGGCCATGCCGTCACCGGTATTGGTCGTGGCATTGGTGGAAGAGAGATAGACCCGTCCATACCCGCCGGTGGCCAAGAGAATTCCTTTGCCACGGATACCAAAAATTTCACCGGTCTTGATGTCATATACGACCAGACCCGCGACATGTCCATCGGAGGCCAGAACCAGGCGAAACACGTGGCACTCTTCATAGACATGGATTCCGGAATGGACCAGCCGTTCCCACAAGGTGTGCAGCAGCACCTGGCCGGTGCGGTCAGCGGCATAGCAGGTCCGGTCAAAGCTGGCACCGCCAAAGGGACGTTGGGCGATATCGCCATCGTCATTGCGGGAGAAGGGAGTGCCCATGCGATCCATCTCATGGATGATGATCGGGGCTTCGCGGCACATCAGGTCAATGGCATCCTCGTCACCGATGTAGTCCGAACCTTTGACCGTGTCATAGGCATGCACCTCCCACTTGTCGTTGGGGTTGATGGCGGCATTGATGCCCCCTTGCGCAGCACAGGAGTGGCTGCGCAACGGGTGAACCTTGGTGACCACTGCGACATTGATACCAGCTTTGGCCCCTTCCAAGGCCGCGCGCATCCCGGACAGTCCTGCACCGACGATGATCAGATCGTGGCTCTTCATTCCTCTATTCTCCAGTTGGCGGACACCTGCATCCATACATTCGGGGTATGGATATTATTTTGATTTTCAGTTATTGCCACCGGCTTTGGCGATCACCTGTTCAAAGGTGTCTCCCAGGGTGGGGCGGAATTGCTGATAAAAGAGACCAAGGGCGGGATGTTCCTGATCCTGGGCCTGATGCATGGCGGCCATGAGATCGCTGGAATCATGATTTTCCGGGAGATCACGCACGGAAAGACCCAGATTGGTGTAGGTTTTGCTGGTTTTGTCGAAGGTGACGCACGGGCTGAGAATGTGCAGGTAGGAAAAACCCCGGTGGGCCAATGCCTGGGTGATCATCTCCCGCAGATGGTCCGGGTTTCCTGCATAGGCTTGTCCGACCCAGCTTGCGCCATAGGAGAGCAGCATCATCAAGGGGTTCAACGGGCGTTCCGGGTTCTCGAACGGGGTGGTGGTGGTGCGCAGCCCGACTGCCGAGGTTGGAGAGGTCTGCCCCTTGGTCAATCCGTAAATGCCGTTGTCGAACAGCAGATAGGTGATATCCACGTTGCGTTTGGCCGCATGCGAGATGTGTCCGCCGCCAATGGCAAAGCCGTCCCCATCGCCGCCCACGCCGATCACGGTCAGGCGGTCATTGGCGGTCTTGATGCCGGTGGCCACGGGCAGAACCCGGCCATGCAGGGTGTGAAACCCGTACAGATTGACAAAAAACGGAAAACGGGAGGAACAGCCGATGCCAGAGACCACAACGGCCTGCTCTTTGGGGATGCCCATTTCATTGCAGGCATGGGTCAACCCTTCGACGATGGAGAAATAGCCGCATCCGGGACACCAGGTGGGCAGGGAGCGGGAGCGGTAGTCCAAACGACCGCTCTCTTGCACCTCGCGCAGCTTGACATCAACGTAAACCGGCTGGATGGGAATGGACATGACGGATCTCCAATCTCCTGATGTTCTTTAGGAAGCTGCGGACGCGGCAGCAACGCCTGCCAACCGTCGGATCTCTCCGAGGATCAATTCCACAGGCATGGGCGAACTGGGCACCCGGCTCAGTCGCACCACAGGACGGGCCAAAGTGCCCTGGACCAATTGGGCGAACTGGCCTTCGTAGTTGACCTCGGGCACCAACACCGCATCGCAATCGTCCATGAAGGCCGAAATCGCTTTGGTGGGGAAGGGGGAGAGCATGACCACCTTCATGGCAGCGCACGAGATCCCTTCGGCCTGGGCCATGAACATCGCCTCCAGGCATTCGCCAAAGGTCGATCCCCACGCCAGGATGCCCACTTTGACGCGCCCCTGCGCCCCGAACCGTTTGGTCACGGTAAAATCCGGGTGTTCCAGGGCAGCTTGCAGTTTGTCATGGCGTTTATTGCTCATGGCGGTATGCATTTCCGCGCTGTCGTTGGGACGGCCCAATTCATTGTGTTCCAGACCGGTGATCACATGCATGCAACCCACATCGCCCGGGACAGCCCGTGGGCTGACCCCATCCGCGGTCAGGGCATAGCGTTGATATGCTTCTCCGGGTTCCATGCGCCGCAGCGGTTTGTTGGCATCAAGGACAAACGGCGGTCCTGAAGCGGTCAGGGTCACGGTTTCGTAACGGTTGGACAGATAGAGATCCAGCAGCACGATCACCGGCGTTTGATAGCGTTCGGCCATTTCAAACGCCTTGCCTGCGCAGCGATAGCACCCTTCGACATTGGTGGGGGCGATGACGATGCGCTGCGAGTCGCCGGGACTGCCATAGAGGGCAGCGTTCAGGTCAGACTGTTCGGTTTTGGTGGGCATGCCGGTCGAAGGACCGCCGCGCTGCGACACAAAGATGACGCAGGGGGTTTCGGTGATGGTGGCCAATCCCAGCATTTCGGCCATCAAGGCCAAACCAGGGCCAGAGGTGGCGGTGGCGCTCCGGGAACCGGCAAAACCGGCACCGATGGTGGCGGCAATGGCCGAAATTTCATCTTCGGTCTGCAACAAACGCCGACCGCGCTTGGGCATTTCCGAGGCCAGACGCTCCATGATGGTGGTGGCCGGGGTGATGGGATAGCCGAAGAAGGTGTTCAGTTCCGCATCCATGCACCCTTGCACCACGGCAGCATTGCCGGACAGCATCACCACTTTGCCGGAATCTCCGCTCTTGGCCAGTGGGCCAAAGGTGGCATCATCCAGCTTGAAGGTGGCAGCTCCGGCGTCGTACCCGGCCTTGAAGCCGGCATAGTTTTTGGCCGTGACATTGGCTCCCTGTTTGGCGAATTTCTTCTCGATGATCTTTTGGAAACTCGTCGGTGCCAAACCGAGCAGACCGGCAATGAAGCCGAGCACCACCAGGTTGCGCGAACGTGCCCCGCCGGTGGCCTTTTGGGCCATCTCCCGAATCGGAAAGCCATACGGGATCTGACCGGGCAACACATGGGCGCTCATGTGTTCCCCTTCGGCGCACGGGGAGATCGGCTGGGATTCAAAGATCACAGCCCCGTTGTCCCGCACTTCACCGGCATGGGGAATGGCATGGCTGTCGTCGAGCGAGATCAACACATCGGACTGCCGTTTCAGCGAGTAGGATTGCTCTGTCGTGATGCGCAGACGGGAGATGCACTTGCCAAAGCCGCGAATCTCCGGGGGATAGACATCAAAACAGATCACCCGATAGCCGGCTGCGGCCACGGCATTGCGCAGGATGTCTCCGGCAGCGATGGTGCCATCGCCCGCCGAGCCGCAGATGGCGATTTGGATGTCGGTGGCATTCATGATCGATCTCCCGTTCAAAGGAAGAGTGGATGTTTCCATAACAACAGGCTCATTGGTAGGACCAGAAGGGTGAGTCGATGAAGCCCTGACTGTCCCGACCGAGCGTCTCTTCCTGGGTGGTGGCAAAGTGTTCATGGCCCCCTGTCATGTTGATCGCGGCTACCGCACCCATGGCGCGGACGTTTTGATAACCATAGTAAAACCGATAGATATTCTCTTGTTCGGACCAGATCTGGCATACATCCCCGGCAGCATAGATCGAAGGATCGCTGGTGCGCAGATTGGTGTTGACCAGCAGGCCGCGTTCGATATCGATGCCGGTTCCCACCATGAATTCGACCAGCGGGGTCAGGCCATAAAAGGACATGACCACGTCTCCGTAAAGATCTCCACCCTGGCGGAACACCACGCGCCGGGCTGGCAAACCGGAGGCCCCCTGCTGCACCGAGACCACCCCGCCCCGGGCTTCGCCATCGATCAATTCAATGCCCATCTTTTCCAGAGTGGCCAAGGCATCGGCACGCTCTTCGGCAGTCAGTTTGTGGGGCCAGAAAGTCGATTCATGGGTGACCAGGATCACCCGGCACTCGACGGCCAAAAGGGTGCGCGCCAGATCTAGGCCGATCATATCGCCGCCGAGTAAAACCACGGTCCCTTTTTCCGGCAATGCCTTGCGGGTGGCCATTGCGGCTTCGTAGCTGCCAAAGGAGTGAAACATCTTGCGACAATCGGCCAACTCTTCGGGCAGATGGCTGACTCCGCCGGTGGCAACGAGCAAAGAGTCGTAACCAATCGTTTCGTTGTGGGCCAGCTTGATGAGCTTGTTGCGGGTATCCACAGAAACCACCCGGCTGTCCCGCCGCACCTGGATGCGACGCTTGACATAGTGTTCTGCCGGATTGGCCAGAAACGCCTGCCAGCTCTGCTCGCCCTTGAAGAGTTGGGGCAACAGGTAACGGTTGTAATAAAGCAGTCGACTGTTGGTCAAGATGGTGATCCGACTGTCCGGATCCCGGTCACGCAGCAGTTCAGCGGCCTGGTTGCCGGCCACGCCATTGCCGATGATCACATAACGGCGTGAGGTCGAGGAGGAGACTGAAGCGTTCATGGCATCATCCATCCACGGTGACGAAATGGTTACGGGTTATGGAGATGCAGCGGACGGGACAAACCTTGAAGCAGGCACCGCACCGGATGCATTCGTTGTTGTCGATCCAGATGGCGGCCACGCGCTGCCACTCCTTGGTCTCTTGCAGGGTGCCATGCGTGCCGTCTGCCTTCATCTCCACGTCGCTGACCAGTTTGATGCAGTTGCGTGGTGCCACCTCGATACAGGCCCGGCAATAGATGCAGCGATTGACATCGATCTGGTAGCGCAGATCGCACAGGTAACACCGTTTGGCCTCTTCTCCGGCCAGATCCCGATTATAACCGCACTCCACCTCGCGGGTGAGTTGCTGCCGATCCTGCAAGGGGATGGTCGGCATGTGCTGTCTGGGGATGAAGTCGTGGGCCGGTTCGCGGGGTGGGGCTGCCACCGGTTCCATGCGCACCACCTGACGCCGCTTGCGGCCTACCAGCCAGGTGTCGATCTTGTCGGCGATCTGGCGGGCATGTCCGATGGCTTCAATGGCCGTGGAGGCACCCCCCACATAGTCCCCGGCGGCAAACAGGCCGTGGACCGAGGTCATGCCGTTTTCGGCCACGCGTACATTGCCGGAGCGGTTCACTTCGACCCGCATGTCCAAAAAGTCGTTGACCGTGCGTTGGCCGATGGCAATGATCAAGGTGTCGCACGGCTCGACAAACTCGGAGCCTTCGATGGGCGTGGCCAGACGCCGACCGTTTTCGCGCCAGCCACCCAGACGGTTCTGGACAAACTCCACCCCGGTCAGGCGGCCATTCTCATCGGTGCGCAGCCCCACCGGGGTGCGCAGACCTTTGATGCGGATCCCTTCGCGTTTGGTCTCGAACAGCTCCTCGCTGGTGACCGGGATGTACTCTTCGCTGGTGCGCAGGTGGATGGTGACCTCCTGGCCACCGAGCCGACGGGCCACACGGGCGCAATCGAGCGCCGTGAACCCGGCACCGACCACAGCCACACGGCGTCCCACCCGCTTGTTCTGACCTCGATGGATCTCCATCAAAAAGTCGAGTCCATACTCCACATCCTGGCAGTGGCGCGAGAGGTTTTCCCCGTCGGGGATGCCGCGCAACGGCAGGGCCGTCGGTGCCATGCAACCGGTTGCCAGCAGGACGGCATCGAAGTCGGCCAGAAGTGTAGAGACCCGGACCGCCCCTTTTCCCGCACCCACAGCGGTGCCGGTGCGCAGTTGCACCCCGAGCCGCAAAGCGTTGTGCAGTTCGATATCCAGCATGTTGCGGGGCAGACGGAACTCCGGGATGCCGTACCGCAGCATGCCCCCTGGCCGCTCTTCGCGCTCGAAGATCACCACGTCGTGACCGAGCAGCGAAAGATCGTGAGCCGCAGCCACCCCTGCCGGACCGGCACCGACCACGGCGACTTTCTTGCCGGTTGGGGCATAGAGCCGTTCGGTGATGCGATGGCTGGCATCCTTGATGTCGGCAGCAGACCGTTTCAGATGGCAGATTCCCACCGGATCCCCGTTGCCAGACCAGCCGTGCCGGCAGGCCGATTCGCACGGGCGAGAGCAGATCCGTCCCAGCACCCCGGGGAGTACATTGGCCTCCCGGTTGATTTCGTACGCCTGTCCATGCCGTCCTTCGGCAATGGCGCGTATATAGGCCGGAACATTGGTTCCTGCCGGGCAGGCGGTTTGACAGGGAATGTTCTGTCGCACCCAGCCTGCATCGCGGGGATCATCAGAGTAGTGAATGACCCCCTGGCCGGAAGGGTCTTGGGAGGAGGTGAGCGTTGTTAAACTTTCGTGTTCACCGCGCATGGTTACCATCCAGAGACAATAGGGACGGGTCGTTTCGCTTCCAGCCGAGTGGAGGCGCCCAGAGCCTAACAGTGGGAGGAGAAGATTGTCAAGCAGAACTATGATGCACCGCAAAAAATTTTCTCGACACCCGGTATGCTCCCCAAGGCTTGTGTGTGTGGCCCCTCAGGAGTGCCATGCATCATGCCAATGAAAATGGAATTGAGCAAGAAAAAATTGTGCTGCGTCGCAATAAACTCCTTCAAATCGAAGAGGAGTTCCTGTATCATCCCAGACAGAGCCGCCAAATGCGGACAAGATCGAAACCTGGATTACGAATAAGTCATTATCAGTCTTCTCTAATATTCGATCTTATTGATATTAGCCCAATCTAATATTTGCAACAGGTCGGGTTTGTCTTTTATAGCAATCAGTCCTGCTTTTATGGCGATAAATTGAGTGTGTGAAGGTTTGATAACAGTGTTAATGATTTTATACAGCTTTTAGGTGTTCAATGTAAACTTTGCGAGGGAGTGTTCATGACCGGTTATGCGCGAGCACTATTTCCGTGGGAATTGCAACCGACTGATCATGGGGAGGAGAGATCCTGCGACCGGCCAAGCCGTTATTGGCTGCGGGCGGTTGAGAACGGGCTGATTCAGCGCGACCCGGTCCAGGAGTCGATCCTGCCGTTGTTGGATCAGGTGGCTGCTGCCGTGCGTCAACCGGTGCGCCGGGTGCTGTGGCGCGGGGTGGAGGTGTGGCGCGGAGAGAGCGGGGAGTTGCCGGATGTGCGCGGGGTCTATCTGCACGGCGATGTGGGGCGTGGCAAATCCTTGCTGATGCAATGGCTCTTTGACAGCATTCCGATAGCCGAGAAGCGGCGCGTCCATTTTCACCCCTTCATGGAGGAGATCCATCATCGCCTTCACCAGGCCAAACCGCCGGGCGGGGTGGATCTGGTGCTGTATGTGGCCAGTCAGATCGCTGCCGAAGCGCGGCTGTTGTGCTTTGACGAATTCTATATCACGACCATTGCCGATGGCGTGCTGTTGGGGCGTCTGTTGTCGGCCTTGCATCACTGCGGTGTCACCTTGTGCGCCACCAGCAACTGGGCACCGGATCATCTGTTCCAGGATGGTTACAACCGCGCCAGCGTCCTGCCCTTCATCGAGCGGTTGAAAAGTCGCATCCAGGTGTGTGAACTGGGCCACGGAGTGGATTGGCGCCGCCGCATTCCGGGTCCGCTGCATGGTTTGACCCCCACCCCTGAAGAGTCTTTTTCCCGTCTGACCGGACATGCTCCCAAGCCGACATCCATCACCTTGCGCCATACGGACGTGCCGGTGCGCGGCATGGAGAACGGTGTGTTCTGGTTTGGTTTCGAGGCATTGTGCAACACCATGCTGGGCCGGGCCGAATACATGAAACTGTGTCATCAGGCCAAAATCGTGATCATCTCCGGGGTGCCCGGCCTGACTGCCGACGATGCCGATGCGGCCATGCGTTTCGTTGTTCTGGTGGATCTGTTATACGAACATCGCATCCCGTTGAGGGTGCATGGCCTGGTGGCTTTGGATGAAGCCTGTCCCGATGGTCCGGCAGCCTTTGCCTGGAGACGTTCGGTCTCCCGGGTCCATGAGTTGAGCCGTCTGGGAGATCATCCCGAAGCGTAACCGTTTCTTGATCTGATTCTTCGTTCGTGTCCCTTTGGAGGAGAGTTGTTGATGCTCAAAGATACTGTAACCGTTCGTGACAATCGCACCAATCGTGAAGCCGAATTTCCGATCCTGCACGGAAGCGAGGGGCCGGATGTCTTCGATATCACCCGTCTTTATTCGGATTTGGGACTGTTCACCCTGGATCCGGGCTTTCGTTCCACGGCTTCATGCCAGAGCAAAATCACCTTCATCGATGGGGAAAAGGGAATCCTGCTCTATCGGGGCTATCCGGTGGAACAGCTGGTCGATCAATGCGATCACCTGGAGGTGTGCTACCTGCTTTTGAATGGAGAGTTGCCGACCCAGGCGCAGAATTGCGATTTTCGCAAGATCGTGACCAACCACACCATGATGCATGAGCAGCTCTTGCAGATGTATCGGGGTTTCCGCCGGGATGCCCATCCGATGGCGATTGTGGTGGGGGTGGTTGGGGCATTGTCGGCCTTTTATCACGACTCTCTGGATATCCGTGATCCCCGTCATCGTCTGATTTCGGCCTTCCGGATCATTGCCAAAATGCCAACGATTGCAGCGGCTGCATACAAGTATTATCTGGGGCAACCGTTTGTTTATCCGCGCAATGAACTGGGCTATGCAGAGAACTTCCTGCACATGATGTTTGCCGTGCCCTGCGCCGAATACAAGGTATCGCCGCTCATGGCCAAGGCCCTGGATCAGATCATGATCCTGCATGCCGATCACGAACAGAACGCTTCCACCTCCACCGTCCGTCTGGCCGGCTCTTCCCAGGCCAATCCGTTTGCCGCCATTTCTGCGGGTGTGGGTTCCTTGTGGGGACCGGCCCATGGCGGTGCCAACGAGGCGGTCCTCAAGATGCTGCGCGAAATCGGTACGGTCCAACGGATCCCCGAATTCATCAAACGGGCCAAGGATCCGGACGATCCCTTCCGGCTCATGGGTTTTGGTCATCGGGTCTACAAGAATTACGATCCGCGCGCCCAGATCCTTCATAAAACCGCCAGAGAGGTGTTGGAACAGTTGGGCCACAGCGATGATCCGCTCTTCCATGTGGCTCAGGAGCTGGAGAGGATCGCTCTGGAAGATGACTATTTCGTACGCAAGAAACTCTACCCCAATGTGGACTTCTACTCTGGGGTGATTCTGTCGGCCATGGGTATTCCCACCAACATGTTCACCGTGATCTTTGCCGTTTCGCGTTGTATTGGCTGGATTGCCCAGTGGAACGAAATGATCGGTACCGATGAAGGGATCGGGCGTCCGAGACAACTGTATATCGGACACAAACGTCGTGATGTTCCCGGGTTGGATGCCCGGGGATGAGGTGAGGCTGTGGATCCCGACAGGGGAGGGGCATGTCGTTTTTATTTCAGGAGTCAGGCCATGATCTCGCAGGAATTTCGTGGACTCGATCCGGTCGACAGGCGTTTCCGGGTGCGCATGGGGGATCTCCATGCCGGACCACGGGTTACGCCTCCTGGAAGCTCCTCTCAAAAGCGCGCTCCCCGTGTTCCCCCCTCTGATCGGGAATCTTCCAGGATCTCCGAGGTGATGCGCAGTATGCTGCTCATCTTGGGGATCCTGCTTCTCGCCATCGGCTTGCATCCCTGGCAGCGTTCATGGATGAGCAAGAGTTGGCCGGTAGCCGATGGCGAGATCACCCACTCCAGCCTGCTGGTGACTGAAGAACGCCAGGGGGGCTGGATCGAACGTCAGATGCATCAAACCCGCATCGAATATCTCTATACATTTCAAAAACGCCGCTATCGCGGCACCCGCATCGAATTCGGAATCGGAGATCAGCTTTTTTTTGCCAAAGAGTTTGCCGAACGGATCAGGCAACGTTATCCGGTGGGCAAATCGATTGCCGTGATTCTCAATCCCGATCTTCCCTCCGATGCCGTCCTGGAGTCCACGCCATCGGCTGGAGGCAGTTTGATTTTTATCGTGTTTGGTATGATCTGTCTGGCTGGGCGGTACTTCCTTGCTCTTCGTGAGGAGTGGGGCAGAGTGTCTTGAGCGTCCAGCAGAAAGTTTAAGAAAGTCGCTTGCCTTGCACACCGGAGGGGCGGTGGGCAATTTTTTTTCACGGGATGATGTCCCGGATGAATGTCAAATGGCGGTTGCCGGGGCCTGGATGCACCGGAAACTCCAACGATTCAGACGCCTTGAAAAAACTTGAGATTCGGCACGGATCGCTGCTTAAGGAAAGTTATATCCAGGCGTTCTTTCTGTGTCATTGGCACGGTTTGCAACCTGTCCAGCCATGAATTTCCGTATTGATGGAAAGGAGGTGACACGATTTGACTTTGACAAACCAATAATCTTCCCGTATTGATCATCCTGTAAGGGCGGGATATTCGCTGGCTTGTCCAGTCGATGGCATTTCCAGGCAGTAAGGTCGGGAAGGCCAACTACTCCCGGAGGGGGACACAAGGGGGTTATGTTGCGTTGCACATAATAGAGCTGGATTAATATATTGCAATGCACCATAAAGATCTTTCCACGTCAGCACTGCTGGTATGTATCGAGGAATGGTATTTCCAACAAACACCACCCGAGCAAAGAACGTTATCAAGGAGATTCAGGTATGAGCAGTGACAAAATCTATCCCGTTCCACCCCAGGCTGCTGCCAATGCATGGATCAATCGTGAACAATACGATGCCATGTATGCCCGTTCGATTCAGGATCCGGAAGGGTTCTGGGGCGAGCAGGCGGACAAGTTGATCCACTGGTTCAAGAAGTGGGATACGGTGATGGATTGGGACTTCAACAAGGCCCATATCCGTTGGTTTGAGGGTGCGCAACTCAATGTCTCCTACAACTGTCTGGACCGGCATCTGGAGAGCCGGGGGGATCAGACCGCCATCATCTGGGAAGGGGATGATCCGAACCAGTCGAAAAAAGTCACCTACCGGGAACTGCATGCCGAGGTGTGCCGCTTTTCCAATGCCATGAAGGCGCGCGGCATCAAAAAGGGAGACCGGGTTTGCATCTACATGCCGATGATCCCCGAAGCAGCCGTGGCCATGCTGGCCTGCACCCGCATTGGTGCGGTCCATTCGGTGGTTTTCGGCGGCTTCTCGCCGGAATCTCTCAAGGATCGCATCCAGGATGCCCAGTCCTGTGCCGTGATCACGGCAGATGAAGGGGTGCGCGGTGCCAAAAAGATTCCGCTGCGCGTCAATGTGGATGAAGCGATCAAGTCCTGCCCTTCGGTCCATACGGTGTTCACGATCCGTCTGACCGGCGGTGCCGTGCCCATGGATCCGGCCCGCGATGTCTGGTATCATGAAGCCGTGGCGGCTGCGGATCCGGTCTGCCCGGCAGAACCCATGGATGCGGAAGATCCGCTCTTCATTCTTTACACCTCCGGTTCGACCGGCAAACCCAAAGGGGTGTTGCACACCACTGGCGGTTACATCCTGTATGCCAATATCACCTTCCGTTACATCTTCGACTATCATGACGGCGAGATCTTCTGGTGTACGGCAGATGTGGGTTGGATCACCGGCCACAGCTATATCGTCTATGGTCCGCTCTCCAACGGGGCTACTACCCTGATCTTTGAAGGGATTCCCACCTATCCCGATGCCTCCCGTTTCTGGCAGGTGATCGACAAGCATCAGGTGAACATTTTCTATACCGCGCCCACTGCCATCCGTTCCCTGATGGCCCAGGGCGAATCGTTCGTGAACTGCACCAGCCGCGCTTCCTTGCGTCTGCTCGGTTCCGTGGGCGAGCCGATCAATCCGGAAGCCTGGGAGTGGTATTATCACACCGTGGGTCAAGGGCGTTGCCCGATTGTGGATACCTGGTGGCAGACCGAAACCGGGGGCATCCTCATCACCCCGTTGCCGGGTGCCATTGCCACCAAGCCGGGTTCAGCCACGCTGCCATTCTTCGGCATCCTTCCGGAGATCGTGGACGAGAAGGGTGTTTTGCAAGAGGGAGCCACCTCCGGCATTCTCACCATTGCCCGTCCGTGGCCTGGCATGATGCGCACCGTGTATGGCGATCATCAACGCTTCTTCAACACCTATTTTGCCGCCTATCCCGGACGTTACTTCCCGGGTGACGGCTGCCGTCGTGACGAAGATGGGTATCACTGGATCACCGGGCGCGTGGATGACATCATCATCGTCTCTGGCCACAATCTGGGTACGGCGGAAATCGAATCCGCACTGGTCTTGCACGAGAAGGTGGCAGAGGCTGCCGTGGTGGGTTATCCCCATGCAATCAAGGGTCAAGGCATCTATGCCTTTGTCACCTTGATGGTCGGTGAAGAGCCATCCGATGCCTTGCGCAAGGAGTTGGGTGCCTTGGTGCGCAAAGAGATCGGACCGATTGCCCATATCGATGTGATGCAATGGGCACCGGGCCTGCCCAAGACCCGTTCCGGCAAGATCATGCGCCGCATTTTGCGCAAGATCGCAGCCAACGAACTCGACAGTATGGGCGATACCACCACCCTGGCAGATCCCAGTGTGGTGCAAAAGCTTATCGACGAGCGTCAGCCGACCAACTGAGCATGATCCATGGAGAGAGCGGATTTTCTTGCCGTTCTCTCCATTTTCTCCGGGGGCAACCCCGGGAATGCGCGTCCGGATTGCGGCAGATCCGGGCGTTAATCTGGACCACGTTTGTGGCGTGTGGACCGCATAAAACGCGGGTTGAGGGGGGAGCCATGAGCCGTCCAACCACCCAAACAGGAGAATGCCCATGAGTAATGATGCAGCGGAACGACAACTCATCGAGAGGATTCACAATAACCCCAAATATCAGGATCTGGTGGCCAAGCGTTCCAAGTTCTCTTGGTCCTTGAGCATCACGATGTTCCTGATCTACTACGCCTTCATTCTGATCGTGGCCTTTGTGCCCAAGTTCCTTGGCATAAAGATCGCCGCAGGCAGCGTGATTTCGATTGGTATTCCCATTGGAGTCGGCGTCATCGTTTCCGCCTTCATTTTGACCGGAATCTATGTCCGTCGTGCCAATAGCGAATTCGACGAAATGAATCGCCAGATCAAGGAGGAGACGAAATGAAGCAATTGACGGCCCTCGCATCCGCGCTCGTTGCCGGAACCTGGACCACGCTCCTCTGGGCTGCAGAGCCGGCCAAGGCGGAGTCCAAGATGAACATGACTGCCATTATCATGTTCTTCATCTTTGTTGCCGTGACCCTGGGAATCACCTATTGGGCAGCAGCCCGCACCAAATCCACCAAGGACTTCTATGCCGCTGGTGGCGGAATCACCGGTTTTCAGAATGGCTTGGCCATTGCCGGTGACTACATGTCGGCAGCCTCCTTCCTGGGTATCTCCTCCATGGTGTTTGCCAAGGGATACGACGGATTGATCTACTCCATCGGTTGGCTGGTGGGGTGGCCGATCATCCTGTTCCTGATGGCCGAGCAGTTGCGCAATCTGGGACGCTACACCTTTGCCGACATTGTCTCGTTCCGTTTGGCCCGTGTTCCGGTCCGCACCATGTCGGCCATCGGCACGATCTGTACCGTGATCCTCTATCTCATTGCGCAGATGGTGGGTGCAGGTCAGTTGATCCGGACCCTGTTTGGTTTGCCGTATGAGGTGGCAGTGGTGCTGGTGGGTGTGCTGATGATTCTGTATGTGGCCTTTGGCGGCATGATCGCCACTACCTGGGTGCAGATCATCAAGGCTGTGCTGCTCTTGAGCGGTGCCACCTTCATTGCCCTGGGCGCGCTCAATCATGTCGGTTTCAACATGGAGCAGTTCTTCAGCATGGCCCAGGAAGGGATCAAGACCAGTGCCCTGGCCGATCACAAGAAGATCGTGGCAACCAATCAGGACATCTTTGCACCTGGTGCATTGATCTCTGATCCACTTTCGGCCATTTCTCTCGGTCTGGCCCTGATGTTCGGTACCGCAGGTCTGCCGCACATCCTGATGCGCTTCTTCACTGTGGCCAATGCCAAAGAGGCCCGCAAGTCGGTCTTCTATGCCACGGGTTTCATCGGCTACTTCTATATCCTCACCTTCATCATCGGTTTTGGTGCCGTGCTGCTGGTTTCCCACAATCCGCAGTATGTGGATGCGGTCAAGGGTACCCTGAACGGTGGCAACAACATGGCCGCCATTCACTTGGCCCATGCCACAGGTGGCGACCTGTTCCTCGGCTTCATCTCTGCCGTGGCTTTTGCCACCATCCTGGCCGTGGTTTCGGGACTGACTCTGGCCGGAGCTTCGGCGGTCTCGCATGACCTCTATGCCAGTGCCATTTGTGGCGGTAATGCGGATGAAAAGAAGGAGATGCGTATCTCCAAGATGGCTGCCCTGGTAATCGGTGTGATCGCGATTTTCCTGGGAATTCAGTTTGAAAAGCAGAACGTGGCCTTCCTGGTCGGTCTGGCATTTGCCATTGCGGCATCGGCCAACTTCCCGATCCTGATCCTGTCGGTTTATTGGAGAAACCTCTCCACGCGCGGTGCCGTGATGGGAAGCGCCATGGGGTTGATTGCCACCATCACCATGGTGGTGCTCTCCAAGACCGTCTGGGTGGATGTGTTGGGCAACAAGGCTCCTTTGTTCCCCTACAAGGATCCGGCCATCTTCTCGATGACTCTGGCCTTTGTCGGCAGTTGGATCTTCTCCAAGCTCGACTTCAGTGATCGTGCCAAGGCAGAGCGCAGCCTGTATGATGCCCAGAACGTCCGTTGCGAAACGGGTATCGGTGCTTCCGGTGCTTCCGCGCACTGAGTGATGTCACGGCGCTCCAGGTCAGAGGGGAGGCTGACCTGGAGATCCGCACAAGACGAAAAATGGTTTGCATGAAAAAGCCGGGATCTTGTCCCGGCTTTTTTTGTTACATCCGATCAATGTGATGCCGACTGGCCAGGGAGCGTTGCATCACCTGCACCACCCGGAAGGCATCCTTGAGATGGCGACGCTCGAATTCCGACAGTTCCGTGGGTGGAAGATGGTTGTTGGGGATTCTGCTGGCTTTGATTGCCCTGGCCTGGTGGCGACAGCGGGTAAAGGCGATGAACTCCAAAGCATCGCGCAGATCCCGTGCCGATGATTCGGTGATGATCCCTTGTTGTCCGGCGGCGGCCAATCTTTCATGGGTGTTGACCGCCTCCACGCCAGACTCCAGGGCGTAGACGCGCGCCAAGTCCACGACAGGAATCACCCCGGTCAGTTTCAGATCCAGGGTGTCGGCATATTTCCCTCCCTGACGCAACACGAAATCGCGAAAAAATCCCAAAGGCGGAGTGCGACTCAAGGCATTGACCGACATGTGGGCATGAAAGACCGTAGCCCCGCGTGCTTTGTCAAGGATATAGGTGCGCAGTTCATCGGCCAATGTCATTTCACCATGAATGGGACGCAGATCGAAAAAGACACTGACCAGCATCAGGGCTTTGGGGTCTGGTTGTGAGATCCATTGGGTAAAGTTTTGTTGCCACTCGCTCAGAGTGGTACGCCAGGTGGGATTGCTGGCCATCATGTTGCCCGGGCAGTGATCATAGCCGCACAGATCCAGAGAGTCGCAGACAAAACGGGTCAAGGCCTCAAAGTAGAGTCCGTGATATTGGGGGTCGTATCCATTATCGAGAATCAGACAGTTGTCCTGATCCCCTCCAACCATCTGTTCCTGACGCCCTTGAGAACCCCCGGCCAGCCAGACATAGGGCACCGGTGGTGCGCCCAGCCGCTCTTCGGCCATGCGGATCAGCCGTTTGGTAAAGGCATCGGTCATGAAGGCCATGGCCTTGCCCATGCTCAAAGCAGTGGCATTGGCGGCTGTCATGGTGACCAGGAGATTGGGCACCTCTCGGGCCACGGCGCGCAGATCTTCCAGGCGCTCCATGCGGGCAATCGTGCTGATCAGATAGACAGGGGTGCTGCCCAATTGGCGCACGGTCAGATCCTGGCTGGTCAGCAGACCTGCCGGGCGTTCCCCATCCAGTACCGGCAGATGTTTGATGTTTTTCTCAACCATCAGCAGCATGGCATCGCTGGCCTGATCGTCGATGCCGATGGTCACCGGATCCGGGGTCATCACCTGTGCCACGGGTTGGGATGGATCCATGGCCGTTGCCACCACCCGTGTGGTCAGATCCCGGTCCGTGACCAGGCCCAGCAATCGTTCGCCATCGGAGATCAACAGGGCTGGCACCGTGCGGTCCTGCATCCATTGGGCGGCCTCGCGGATGGTGAGGTTTGGGAGGGCCAGCACCATGGGTTGAATCGGCAGATCGCGCACCAGGGAGGCTCCGAGATTGAGTGCCAGGGTCAGATCCGGCGGATCCTGGCGTTGCAAGGCGCTGCGCAGCCGTTCGGCACCCAAGGGCACGATGAATTCGGCAAAGGCGTCCTCTTCCTGGCAGAGGCGGTGAAACTCCTGCTGCGGCAGGAGATAGAGCAAGGTTTTTTCAATGGCCGTGACCCGATTGCGCACCTTGCCGCCGCGCAGGAGGGCTTCGGCACCGAAAATCTCCCCTTCACCGAGGCGCAGCAGTAATTTGCCACCAGGACCATGCACGTCCACGGCACCGCTGCGAATCAGATGCAAGACATTGGTCTTGCCTCCCGGGGCGAGGATTTCGTGTCCCCGTCGGGTTTGGACGATATCGAGACGTGCTGCGATGGCTGCCAGTTGTTCGCGGGAGAGCAGGGCAAAGGGGGGATGGCTGGCGAGGAAATGGATGATCTCTTCGGTATCGACATTCATGTTGGCGCACCTCGCCTGGGTGGGTGAGTTGGGATGGGGTGTTCCAAAAAATAGATTTATGCAATATTTATGCCGTTATACAATTGGTTTGGTATTATACCATGGAAACGATGTGGATGCTGTATAATTTTGCAGCGCAATAGAAAAAGGGTTGAACCGGTTCGAATCTTTTCTCCCGGCCCTGCGGACACGCCGAACAATGACATTGCCAAACCTTTGCAGAATGGCTTGTTTACCGTATATTCATGGAGTGATCCATAAGGTCAGAAGGAATGGATCAGATGCAGTTAACGACAGATGTGCAAGGGGGGTGGGAGAGTGGGGGATGTCGATTGAAATTCTGATCGTGGATGATGCGCCCAATATTGTGTTGTCTCTGGAATTCCTGATGAAAAAAGAAGGATTTTCCGTGCGCTCGGTCGGGGATGGCGAGGCTGCCTTGCAGGCGGTCGAAGAGAAAAAACCCCATCTGGTGCTGCTGGATGTCATGATCCCCAAAAAAAATGGTTACGAGGTGTGCGAGGCGATCCGGGCCGATCCGGCCAACCGGGAGGTGAAAATCATCATGCTCACGGCCAAAGGACGCGAGGTGGAACAAGAGAAAGGATTGGCCCTGGGAGCTGATGATTATGTCACCAAGCCGTTTGCCACCCGTGAGTTGGTACTCAAGGTGCGGGACATGTTGGGCCTGAAGAGCGATTGATTCTCCATGAGCATCCGTACCCGTTTCTGGTTGATCCTCGGGCTGTTCTTCCTGATTGCGATGGGTTGTTGGGGAGGCTTTGCCTGGTATGCGACCCAGGATCTTCCGGAGTTGGATGGCAACACCCTCGCATGGTTCCAGACCCGTCTGTTCTATGGGTTGGCGCTCTCATTTTTGATTTTGTTCGTTTTGGTGCAGATCTGGGCCTGGTTGGACAAGGTGTTGATCATGCCTTTGGTCCATGTCAGCCGCGATTTGTCGATCATTGCCAATGCCGATCCGGCCCATGAGATGCAACTGGAATCCGAACATCTGCTCGGCACCCTGCCGGAAGCGGCCCGTCAGCTCGGCACCGCCTTGCTGCAAGCCCGACGCCAGATCGGAGAGACTTTGGCCAACCACGTCGAAGGGGTGGAACGGCTGGAAAAGGTGATCAAACACCTGAATGTCGGTCTGATCGTCATCAACTCCGATGCGGGCATCGTGTTGTACAATCTGGCTGCCCAGAACCTTTTTCGCAATCGCATGGATGCCTTGGGTTTGGGGCGTTCGCTGTATGAACTTTGTGCCCGCACCCCGCTTGAGACCACCATGGAGTTTCTCAACCGTTGTCACGCAACTCCGGATGGATGCGTAGGCAAGGGCGATGCGCGCTTCTTTTGTGCTGCTTTGCATGACGACGTGATGCTCGATTGTGCCATGAGCCTGTTTCCCAGCCGTCAGAGTGATCACCATTACTATCTGATCACCTTTGAAGAGGCGACCCGAAGGGTGTCCGGATTGCGGCGCAGTGATCGTCTGATCCGCCATGCCCTGGAGAACATCCGGGGGCCGGTGGCCAATCTGCGCGCAGCCAGCGAAACCTTGATCGAATACCCGGACATGGAGTCCGAAGCGCGGGAACGGTTTGTCCGGGTGATGCACGATGAGGTGGCCGAACTCTCCGTGCGTCTGGACACCATTGTCACCGAAGCCGATACCCTGGCTGCGGAACACTGGGTGTTGAACGATGTATTGACTTCCGATTTGATCGAGGCGTTGATCCGGCGTTTGGAACGCCACCATGGGAGCGGGATTGGATTGCAGGCCATTGGTGAACCCTTGTGGATTCAGGCCGATGCCCCGGCTTTGCTGCTGGCATTGGAGTATGTGTTGCTGAAGATTCGCGATCAGGTGGGGCCGGTCCGGATCGAACTGGAAGCCTTGATGGGCAACCACCGCATCTATCTCGACCTGATCTGGCCGGGAAACCCCATTTCGGCCACGGAAGTGGAATCCTGGCATGCGATGCATCTCGGGGATGGCAATGCCACCATCCGACTGGATGAGATTCTGGAGCGGCATGGCTGCGAAATCTGGAGTCAACCCCATCGTCGTCTCGGTCATGCCATGTTGCGGCTGCCGGTGGCCCCTTCCTCGCGTCAGTGGCGCTATCCGGTGCAGACCATTCCTGAGCGTCCGGAGTTTTATGATTTCTCCCTGATGAGCGGTTTTGCCTCCCTGGGTGCCCGGTTGGCCATGCCCCTGTCTGGATTGAACTATGTGGTGTTTGACAGCGAAACCACCGGCTTGAACCCTTCCAAAGGGGATGAGATCATCTCGCTGGCCGGGGTGCGCATTGTCAACGGTCGCGTGTTGTTGGGCGAACGGTTCGAACGGTTGATCAATCCACAACGCACCATTCCGGTGGAGTCGATCCGCATTCATGGCATCACCAATGAAGACGTGCGGGACAAGCCGACCATTCAAGAGATTCTGCCCCAGTTCAAGGCCTTTGTGGGGGATGCGGTGCTGGTGGCGCACAATGCCGCCTTTGATATGCGTTTCCTGCAACTGAAAGAGGAGAGTTGCGGGGTCCGGTTTGACAACCCGGTGTTGGATACTCTGCTGCTGTCGGTCTATCTGCATGACGAAGTGACCGACCACACCCTGGATGCCATTGCCGAACGGCTCGGGGTGGATGTCCCGACCCATTTGCGTCATACGGCCATGGGCGATGCCATGGTGACTGCCGAAGTCTTCCTGAAACTGCTTGAACTGTTCAAGGCCCGTGGAATCTCGACCCTTGGTCTGGCCATGCAGGCATCAGACAGCATGGTCCTGATCCGGCGACAGCAGGCCAAGGCGAATTATTGAAATCATTGGCAGATCTGCCATAAAGAGTACCATCCATGACCATCAAAAAACAACGTAAAGAGCGCCTGGTCGTATTGATCGTCTTGGGAGTCCTGGCGATCAATTTCCCGATGCTTTCTCTGTTCAGTCAGCCTCGAACTGTATGGGGCATTCCGGTTTTGTGGTTGTATCTGTTTTTGTTCTGGTTGGGATTTGTGGTCATGATCGCGTTGGTCATGCGGCGCGGACCAGCGGAAAGGAGCTGACATGGGCTGGCAATGGATTGTTCCCATCGTTTCTGTTCTCTATCTGGGGTTGCTGTTTGCCGTTGCCTATCACGCCGACCGACGGGCGTCTGCCGGACGCTCTCTGGTCAACAATCCAACCATCTATACCCTTTCCATTGCCGTTTATTGTACCTCCTGGACCTATTATGGCAGTGTCGGACGGGCAGCAGAGACCGGGATCGGTTTCTTGCCGATCTTTCTGGGGCCAACGTTGATTGCGGCCATCTGGTGGTTTCTTTTGGGCAAGATCATTGCCATCTCCAAGGTGAACCACATCACCTCGATTGCCGATTTCATCTCTTCGCGCTATGGCAAAAGCCCGCTGTTGGGGGGGCTGGTGACCTTGTTTGTGGTCATCGGAATCATGCCCTATATCGCCTTGCAACTGAAAGCCGTGGCAGTCAGCCTGGATGTGTTGGTGCATCATCTGGATCAGGAGTTGTCCTGGGATGGCCCTGCTGCCCCCTGGAGCGATACCGCGTTGTATGTGGCCATGATTCTGGCCCTTTTTTCCATTCTGTTCGGAACGCGCCATCTGGATGCCAGCGAGCGCCATGAAGGGATGGTCACGGCCATTGCCTTCGAGTCCCTGGTCAAACTCGGGGCTTTCCTGTTCGTGGGTCTTTTCGTGACCTATGGTCTGTTCGATGGTTTTGGCGATCTGTTCCGCCGCACCCTGGCCGATCCGCAGCTCAGGCGCTTGATGACCTTCGAGGCCATGCCGGGGGGATATGTGTCGTGGTTCTCCATGACCTTGCTGGCGATGATGGCGGTCATGTTTTTGCCACGCCAGTTTCAGGTGTTGGTGGTGGAAAATGTCAACCCTGCCCACATCCGTCAGGCATCCTGGCTGTTTCCTTTGTATTTATTGGCCTTCAATCTGTTTGTGCTGCCGATTGCGTTGGCCGGACGTTTGATCTTTGCCGGGCAGGGCATGGATCCGGATACCTATGTCCTGACCCTGCCGATCCATGGGGATCAGGTCTGGTTGGCTCTGTTCGTTTATCTGGGCGGTTTGTCCGCAGCCACCAGCATGGTGATCGTCGAGGTGATTGCCATGTCCACCATGGTGAGCAATGATCTGATTCTGCCGTTGTTGCTGCGGTTCCGCTCCGCTTTCCGGGAGGATCTGTCCGGCATGATTCTGACGTTGCGGCGCGGGATCATCGTTGTGTTGATGCTATTGGGTTATCTCTATTTTCGTCTGCTGGGGGAGTCTCACACCCTGGTCAGTATCGGCATCATCTCGTTTGCTGCCGTGGCCCAGTTTGCCCCGCCCATTCTGATCGGGATCTATTGGCAGGGGGTGAGCAGACGCGCGGCCCTGGCAGGTCTGGTGGCGGGATTTGCGGTCTGGACCCATACGTTGCTGTTGGCCTCGTTTGCCAAGTCGGGTTGGATTGCAGAAAGCTTTCTGACCCACGGACCCTGGGGCATGGCCTGGTTGAAGCCGCAGGCCCTGTTCGGTCTGACCGTGTTTGATCCCATCACCCATTCGGTCTTCTGGAGCATGCTGGCCAATACCGGATTGCTGGTACTGGTCTCTCTTTTTGATCGTCAGAACGCTGTTGAACAGATCCAGGCATTGAATTTTGTCAATGTCTTTGAAAAAGGGGCACGCGGCGGCAACGAATATCTGTGGAGCGGTTTTGTCTCGGTGGGAGATCTGAAGAAACTGCTGGCCCGTTTTATTGGTCCGATTCAGGCAGAACTGGACTTTGCCAACTATTTGCAGCACCGTTTGTTGAAACTGGATGAAATGGCCCAGGCACCAGCCCATCTGGTGGCCTTTGCCGAAAAGCGTTTGACCGGTGCCATCGGCTCGGCCTCAGCCCGGGTGATGGTCTCCTCCGTGGTCAAAGGTGAAGAGCTGGATTTGCACGGGGTGATGCGCATCCTGGATGAAACCAGTCAGGTGATCGAATACAGCCAAAGGCTGGAGTTGAAATCGCGACAACTGGAGGCAGCCACCCGTCAGTTGCAGGAGGCCAATGAACGCCTTCAGGAGTTGGACCGTCTGAAAGATGAATTCATCTCCACGGTCAGTCACGAATTGCGCACCCCTTTGACCTCGATCCGCGCGTTTTCCGAAATCCTGCGCGATAATGAAGAGATGGAGGCTGGAGATCGCCGCCGTTTTACCGAAATCATCATCAAGGAGGCCGAACGGTTGACCCGTCTGGTCAATCAGATCCTGGATCTGGCCCGCATCGAATCCGGCAAGATGGAGTGGCATGTGAGTCGGGTCGATCTGGTGGAGTTGATGCGCGATGCCATGGATGCCATCTTGCAGTTGTTTCAGAACAAATCCGTGCGTTTGATCTTTCATTCCCCGGAGCAACCGGTGATGTTGCTGGCAGATCGGGACAAGATCATTCAGGTGATGATCAATCTGCTCTCCAATGCGGTCAAGTTTTGTGAGTCCGGTATTGGCGTGGTGGAGGTGCAGATGCGTGCCACACCGGAAGAGGTGGGAATGGCTGTGGTGGATAATGGACCGGGCATTCCGGAAGAGGATCTGGAAAAGGTGTTTGAAAAGTTCCATCAGGTCCATCAGGCCCGGGATGAGGGACGGGATGTGCCGTTGGGAACCGGCCTGGGTCTGACCATCTGTCAGAGAATCATCGAACGCCATCAGGGACGCATCTGGGTGGAGAGCCGATTGGGCCAGGGGGCGACCTTTACGTTCCTGCTTCCCCGGGATGGCAAATCGGCATGACAGGTTTTGCGGAGCGCACGCCATGACTGGATTGGCAGCATGGGTGTCCAGAAGGAAAGCTCTGGCCTGGGTGGGCATCGTTGCCTTGAGTGTGATCATGGCCGGAACAACGGGCGAATATTTGTGCCGCGAACATGAACGGGCACGTTTGATCCATTTGGGCACCAAGGTGGAACGCGCAGCTTTGGAGTTGCTCTCCCTGACTCTGAATGGCAGCGCCATGGGATCTGTCGCCATGTTGGGGTTGATCGATCCCAAAATCAAACGTGATGCCATGCAAAAAGATCCCCCCAATGATCCCGAACTGTTGCGCAGGCTGGAGAGTGTCGGTCTGCCCTACGAAGCCGAAGGGGTGTTTGTGGTGAACGGCACCGGACGGGTCCACAGCTCCTGGGACAATGCCGGTCGTCCTTCCACCGGGATTGATGTCCGGTTTCGTCCCTATTTCCAGAGGGCCATGCAGGGTCAGTCATCGATCTATGCTGCCATCAGTCTGGCCACGAACAGACGCGCGATTTATTTTGCTGCTCCGGTGTTTGCCGAACCGGTGGCCTCTTCAGAGCGCATCGGTGCCATGGTGTCACGCACCGGTCCAGACAAAATCGACCGGTTGTTGGCCGAT
Source organism: Magnetococcales bacterium (assembly GCA_011089965.1). GTDB lineage: Bacteria > Pseudomonadota > Magnetococcia > Magnetococcales > Magnetaquicoccaceae > Magnetaquiglobus. The sequence continues at coordinate 40,098 of JAANAU010000001.1, read as the reverse complement.
CTGTCGGACTGGTCTCTGCTGCTTTCTCCTCAAGGGGTGGTGTTTGCCGCCAGCCGTTCGGAGTGGATCGGACTGCTGGCAGGCACGCCGACTCCGGAGCGCGTGCAGGCGATTCGTGAGTTGAAGCAGTTTGGGAAGCTGTTTGAAGAGCAGCAACCCGACCCTTTGCCCATGTCTGTGGAGCCGGGAGTGATCGTCTTTGAAGGACGGCGACATGCCGTAGCCTCCTCCCGGGTCACCTGGAATGATCCTTATGGCGATTGGCTGGTGGTGTTGGGAGAGGACTTGACCCGCACCATCCCGTTGAGTTGGCGGGTGCGGGAGATGGTGGTGGCGGGTGTTGCCTCCTTTTTGATGCTGGTTCTGATTTTGATCCTGTTGCGGGGGCACCATGCCCAGGATCTGGCCACTGCCAAACTGCACGCCTATGCCACACATCAGGAAGAGAGTGCAGGTCGCAAATCCCGGCTGGCTCAGGCCTCGGTGCGCATGCAGCAGGCCAAGGGAATTGAGGATTTGGGACAGATTTTTCTGCGTGATTCCCATGTGTTGTTGGGTATGATGCAGGGGGTGATCTATGCCTATTATACGCCTGGTTGTGATGTCATGCGGTTGGCAGCCCGTTTTGCCTGCAATCGGGATTTGCCGGAACGGTTGCTGCCAGGTCAGGGATTGCTCGGGCAGTGCTGTCTGGAACGACGTGTACTGACTTTTGCTGCCCCGGCAGGTCATTTGGAGATTGTACGTTCGGGACTGGGGGAGATGCGACCGGCACAGGTGGCCCTGATGCCCGTGCTGTTGAACGACCTGGTGTTGGGTGTGGTCGAAATGGCCTTTGTGGACCGATCCCGGTTTGAAGAGAGCGCCGATCTGCGCGCCGAGATGGTGGCCATGCTGGCGTTGAATCTGGAGATCCAAAGACGCAACCGGGACGCGGAACAGCTTCTGAGCGCCACAACCCGTGCAGAACGGACGATGGCCAGCCAGTTGGCCTTGCACCAGGCCCTGGTGAATACCCTTCCTTATCCCATCTTTTACAAGGGGATGGATGGTGGTTTTCTGGGATGCAATCGTGCCTTTTCGGAGAGTTTTCAGGTGGAACAGGCGCAATTGCTGGGTCAAAAGGTGGCTCAGTTGACCCTGTTTCCCGAATCCGAATGCAAGGCATTTCAGCACGATGACGAACGGATCATGACCGATGGCAGTGTGGTGCGTCGTGAGATCCTGCTCCCCTTTGCCGATGGCAGCATTCGCGAGACCTTGTATTATGCATCGGGTTTTCGTTTGCCAGACGGCTCTTCCGGAGGGATTCTGGGCAGCTTTGTTGATATCAGCGAACTGCGCGCCACAGAACGTAAATTGATGCGCATGTCGGATCGCGGATTCAAGAGTCTGGCCAAAAGCTGCGAGGAGCGCATACGTGTGCTGCAAAACGAGGTGAATGCCTTTGCCTTGGCCGCCGGACAGCCCCCTCCCTACTCTTTGAGGGCGGAGTCATGAAGAGCCTGGTTGCCCTGTTGGAAGAGCGTCGGCTCAACGGCAAGTTGATGTTTGGTTTTATCGGATTCTGGGTTGTGACCCTCTCTCCATTATTATATTATTTTTACACGTATAACCTGTTGACAAGTCCGGTTCCTTTATTTTTACTGGCCGGCAGTGGCTGTGTGGGGATCGGGTTGGGATGGTTGGTGAGCGCATCGATTCGCCGTCCGACCGAACGGTTGCGGGTGGTGGTGGAGCAGTTGGCTGCTGGTCAGCTTGATATTGCCGTGCCCAACACCGGGCATCCCAATGAAATGGGGGCGTTGGCCCGATCCATTGCCGTGCTGCGTACCGGGGCCAGAGAGATGGAGGCGCAACGCTGGGTCAAGGTCAATCAGGCTGCGCTCTCCCAGGTATTGCAGGAGGCAGTGGATTTTGCCGATCTGGCGCGCAAGTTCCTTTCTGGGATCGCGCCGTTGTTGCAGATCGGTCAGGGGGCGTTTTATCTGCATGAGTCAGGACGTTTGCGGCTGTTGGGTGGGTATGCCTTTCGCGAACGAAACGGGTTTTATCCCGTGTTTGCAATTGGCGAGGGGTTGATCGGGCAGTGCGCCCTGGAAAAGAGTCCGATCCTGATTCATCGGCCACCAGCGGACTATGTACGGATTGGTTCCGGCGTGGGGGAGGCCACACCGCAGATGATTCTGGTTCTGCCGGTGCTGCGCAACGATCAACTGTTGGCCGTGGTGGAGTTGGCAGCTTTCAAACCATTCGATGTACATGAACAGGCGCTGGTGGATGGATTGATTCCATTGCTGGCCATGAGCATTGAGATTCTGGAGCGCAATCTGCGCACCCGGCAACTGTTGGACGAGACCCGGGAACAGGCCTATACCATGGAGGCGCAAGCCACCCAACTGGCTGCCCAGACCGTGGAGTTGGAAGAGCGTCGCAATGCCTTGCAGGCGACGGAAGAGTGGTATCGTGGCATCATCGAGTCGGCTCCGGATGGCATGGTGGTGGCGGATCAGGATGGGGTGATCATTCTGACCAATCCCCGGATTGATGTCATGTTCGGCTATGCGCCGAAGGCATTGATCGGTCGCCGCATCGGAGAGTTGGTGCCGGATGCCTTTCAGGAGGAGAGCCTGGCCCGTTGCGAGGAGTTCAGCGTGGCCGCTCCCATCCGTCCTGTAGCGGCTGGGGATCGGGATTTCATTGGATTGCGTCTGGATGGCAGCACATTTCCCGTTGAGGTGGCTTTGTCGCGGCTGCCGGCTTTGGGAGGACGCGGGATCTGCATCTGCGCTTCGGTGCGTGACATCACCCAACGCAAGGCAGCGGAAGCGGCGTTGCGGGATAGTGAAGCCTACAACAAGATGCTGTTTCAGGAGTCGGCACGGCCCATTGTCATTCACGATCCGCGTGGTGAGGGTTTCATCGATTGCAATCCGGCAGCTGTGTGCCTGTACGGCTATGCCAGTCGTGAGGAGTTGATCGGCAAGACACCGCTCGATGTTTCGGCACCGACCCAATACGATGGTTCTCCCAGCCGGAGTGCCTTGCGGCAAATCGAATATCAGGCACTGATCATCGGTCCACAAGTGTTCGAGTGGCGGCATCAGCGTCCCAATGGGGAGATCTGGGATGCCCAGGTCCATTTGATGCTGTTTCAATTTCAGGGACGGCAACTGTTGCAGTTCACCCTGGAGGATATCACGGAAAAGAAACGGGCGCATGAGGAGATCGAACGGCAGCGGGCCACCCTGAGCGCCTTGATCGATGCGATTCCAGACCTGATTTATTACAAGGAGAGTGAAGGGGTCTATCTGGGATGCAACGCTGCCTTTGCCGAACGGTTGGGAAAACCGGTTGAAGAGATTGTCGGGCGCAATGATTTTGATATTTTTCCGCCTGAGGCAGCGTTTGCGATCCGGCAGAGCGATCAGGAGTTGATGGCCTCCTTGAAACGTCACGCCGAGGAGGAGTGGGTCTGTTATGCCAATGGTCGCAAGGTACTGCTCGACACGGTCCGGGCACCTTTTTATAACGCCCAGGGTCGTTTGCTGGGATTGTTGGGGATTGGTCGGGACATCACCGAACGCAAAGCCGTGGAACAGGCCATGGCCGAGGCACGGCGCGCTGCCGAAGAGGCGACCAAGGCCAAAAGCGATTTTCTGGCCAATATGAGCCATGAGATCCGCACCCCCATGAACGCCATCATCGGCATGTCGCATCTGGCTTTGAAGACCGAACTGGATGCAAAACAACGCAACTATATCGAAAAAGTCAACCGCTCTGCGGAAAATCTATTGGGAATCATCAATGATATCCTGGATTTTTCCAAGATCGAAGCCGGGAAATTGACCATGGAACGGATCGATTTCCGGTTGGAAGATGTCATGGATCATTTGGCCAATCTGGTGGGGATCAAAGCCGAACACAAAGGGTTGGAGTTGCTGTTCGATACCGATCCTGGTCTGCCCACTGCCTTGATTGGGGATCCGTTGCGGCTGGGTCAGGTTCTGGTCAATCTGGGGAACAATGCCGTCAAGTTCACGGAACAAGGGGAGATTGTGATCGGCATCCGCCAGGTGGCGGAACGGAATGGTGTGGTGGAGTTGCATTTCTGGGTCAAAGACTCCGGCATCGGGATGACCGAGGTGCAACTGGGCAAGATGTTTCATTCCTTTACCCAGGCCGACACCTCAACGACACGCAAATATGGTGGAACCGGATTGGGCCTGGCCATCTCCAAGAGTCTGGTGGAGTTGATGGACGGACGCATCTGGGTGGAAAGCATGGAAGGGCAGGGTTCGACTTTTCATTTTCAGGCCTGTTTCGGTTTGCAGGCCACCCCCATGCCGCGTCGGATGTTTCGAGCGGATGAGTTGAACGGGTTGCGGGTGTTGGTGGTGGATGACAATGAAGCGGCACGGGAAATTCTTTCCGGAATGGCGCGCACATTTGGTTTGCAGGTGGATGTGGCACCGGATGGCGCGCAGGGATTGGCATATGTCGTGGCTGCGGATCAGGCGGGCAGGCCGTATGATTTGGTGTTGATGGATTGGAAGATGCCGATCATGGATGGGGTGGAGTGTGCCCGTCGTGTGCAGTTGGAGGGGTCTGGCCATCCGGTGTCGGTGATCATGGTGACTGCCTATGGACGTGACGAGGCGTTGAGCGCAGCGCACAGGCAGGGGGTGGCTGTGCGGGCTGTGGTGACCAAGCCGGTCACGCCATCGGTGTTGCTGGAGACCATCGGTGAAGCCTTGGGACGGGGAACCGTGGTGGAGGGGGGCAGAAAGAGCGACAAACCGACTGATTGGCGTCAGGATGCCATGCAGCAACTGCGTGGCGCACGGATTCTTTTGGTGGAGGACAATGATCTGAATCAAGAGCTGGCCATGGAACTTCTTGCCGGAGCCGGAATCGAGGTGGTATTGGCCACCAATGGAAATGAGGCATTGATATGTCTGGCGCAGGATGATCGTTTTGACGGCATCCTGATGGATTGTCAAATGCCGGTGATGGATGGGTATACGGCCACCCGCACCATTCGCAACAATCCGGCCTGGGACCGGTTGCCGGTGATTGCCATGACCGCCAATGCCATGGCTGGGGATCGGGAAAAGGTGCTGGCGGTCGGAATGTGCGATCACATCGCCAAACCGTTGAATGTGGATGAGATGTTTGTGACGCTGGCCAGATGGATCATACCGGGGCGGCCTTCTGTGGCTGCGGAGCAGCCGGTTGCCGGATGGCAGCCTGGAGTGGACGAGATCCCGCACGGAATCGCCGGGTTGGATACGGTGACGGGTCTGAAGCGGGTGATTGGCAAGCGTGCATTGTATCTTTCCATGTTGCGCAAGTTTGTTGCCGGTCAGAGCCAGGCCATGGAACAGGTGCGCACTGCACTGGCCGTTGGGGATCGCACCACCGCAGAACGGATGGCCCATACATTGAAAGGGACGGCTGGCAATATAGGGGCGGTGATCATACAAGAGGAAGCTGCCCGCTTGGAGACAGCGATCAGAGAAGGTGCGTCGGATGCAGTGGTCGCAGACCTCATGACCAGCGTTGACCAACCCCTGCAAGCGTTGGTGGCTGCCCTGAGCGTGGCCTTGCAGCCGGAGCCGACGGCGGTACAGCAGACACCACGGGCTGTGGATTGGGAGGCTTTTGTTCCCACGGTCAAGATATTGGCCCGTCTGTTGGCAGACGACAATTCCGAGGCCTTGGATCTGTGGGAAGAACGGCATGGGGAATTTCGCGCCACATTGCCAGAGCATTGGCATGAGATCGGGGAAGATATCCGTGGCTACGACTTGGAAAGTGCTTTGCAACGGTTGCGTGCAGCCGTTGCCCTGTACGGGTTTAGATTATAATTTTTTATGTGATAATAAATACCATGAATCCTGATTCAGATCTGATGCCTCGTCCCACCGTGTTGGTGGTGGATGATACCCCGGACAATCTGGCCTTGATGAGCAGCCTGTTGAAGGAGCATTACAAGGTCAAGGTGGCCAACAGCGGAGAACGTGCCCTGCGTATTGCCCTGTCCGAGACCCCACCGGATTTGATCCTGTTGGATATCATGATGCCGGGGATGGATGGCTATGAGGTGTGTCGCCACCTCAAGGCCGATCCTTTGGGAAGGAGGATTCCGGTGATCTTTCTCACGGCCAAAGCGGAAGTGGAGGATGAACGGTTGGGATTGGAGTTGGGGGCTGTGGACTATTTGACCAAACCGGTCAGTCCTCCCATTGTGTTGGTACGGGTCAAAAACCATTTGACACTCAAGGCCTCTGCCGATTTTCTGCGCAGCAAGAACGATTATTTGGAGCAGGAGGTCAACAAACGAACACGCGAGGTGATGGCCATCCAGGATGTGACGATTCTGGCCATGGCCTCTCTGGCCGAGACCCGGGATTCGGATACCGGCAACCACATTCGACGCACCCAGTATTATGTCAAAGCCCTGGCCGAACATTTGCGCGAGCATGTGCGGTTTGCGAACCAGTTGGATGATGCTGCGATTCAGTTATTGTTCAAATCCGCTCCGTTGCATGATATTGGCAAGGTGGGGATTCCGGATCGGATTCTGTTGAAGCCGGGTCGTTTCACTCCGGATGAGTTCGAGATCATGAAATCCCATACCACCCTGGGGGTGGAGGCCATCGATCACGCCGAACGGCAGCTTGGCACGAGTGTCGCGTTTCTGGCCATGGCCAAAGAGATTGCCCATTTTCATCATGAAAAGTGGGATGGGACCGGTTATCCACAGGGATTGAGGGGGGAGGCGATTCCTGTATCTGCGCGCTTGATGGCTGTCGCAGATGTGTTTGATGCATTGGTCAGTCGGCGTATCTACAAGGAAGGGATGTCCCATGCAAAGGCGATTCAAGTCATGGTGGAGGGACGTGGTTGCCATTTTGATCCGGATATGATCGATGCCTTTCTGGCGCTTCAGGAGACGTTTCAGGTCATCGCCGCCCGTTATGCCGATTCGGACCGTGACATGGCGCTCAAACAGGAGCAGTTGGAACGCATCATCGGGAGTGCTGTTGGTTGATGGCCCGAAACGTCAAACAACTGGCATGTTTGATGCTAGAAGAATAACTCAGCGGAGTGTTGTCCTGCTGTCGCGGATTTTTTTTCCTGGCATTCCACGGAGTACGACCCATGCATTCCAAACTTTCGTTCCATGCATCTTCAACGGTCCACCGGAAAGGTGGCGTATCCAGATTCTGGCAAATGGGCGTGTTCAATCTGACGGCTGCCACGCCTGCCATTGCCCGACTGGTCTTGGCTTCGCGGCGTTGGAAACGGGATGTGTGGGGCGGGATGGCCCGTCGGATTCATCAGGGGCTGCATGACCATGTGATTCCAGGCACGCGACGCTGCCCCGATGGACAACATCCCCATCCAACGGTTTGTCATCGGGGCTGGCGCGGTGATCTGTGTCAGGGATGCATATCCGCGCATTGATGCGCTGTATCAGGCGATCAGACTGTAATGACGCAGTTTGTCAAGCACTTTGTCCCGTGTCACCGGTTTGGCCAGATAATCGGTACAACCGCCACGGAAGAATGCCTGCACCACATGCTCTTCGGTATTGAGGGCCGTGACCATGATGATGACCGACTCTTCGGTCTCATCGATGTTGTGGGTCCGTTCCAGCTCGCGGATTTTGCGTAAAGCCTCCTGTCCATCCATCACCGGCATCATGATGTCCATGCATACCAGATCATAGGGTGTGCCGTCGAGCAGGGACATCTCAAAGGCTTCCACAGCTTCCAGACCGTTGTTCATCAGGTCGCACTGCCCATGGGGGGAGAGGATCTTTTCCAACAACAGTCGATTGTGGGCCTCATCATCAGTGATCAAGATTTTCATGGGGCAGCATCCTGGTAGGTTCATTCTTCGGAACGGGTGGTATTTACTGGACCGCTATCATACGGTTGCCGCCAGCCGTAACTCAAGATCTCTTGTACGGCGCTCACCCGCAGCAGTTCATGCAAGACCTTGCCAAGGACAACTGGTTTTTTGCCGTCCATCTCCATGCTGATAACATAAATATCAGCAGTGCGTCCTTTTCCCTGAATGGTCTGGCCATTGACCCCCATTTTGGCCAGCAGTTCCAATACTTCCAGTAATGCACCCGCGCGATGACGTACCGTGAAGGTGATTTGCAAAGCCTCGGAACCGGGTTGGATGGCCCATTGTCCTTTTTCCCATTGGGCACCTTGAATTTTGATGCAGTTGGCACAATGGACAATCCAGCGCCCATCTTCCGACAGGCGTCCGACAATCGGCATGCCGGGAACAGCCAGACAACAGGTGGACCAGAGGATGTCCTTGCCAGTCAAAGAGGTCAACTGAAAAGTGCTGGTGGCCGGATTGCGATTGATGCCTCGAACGGTAGCTTCTTGATTTTTTAGGGCTTGTTTGATCAGTGTGCGGGCACGGGCGGTTTTGACGTGATCGAGCCAGGAGCGTTGGGGACGCGCCCCTTTGGAGGTGAGAATGCGGACCACATCGCCATCGGACATCGGGTATTCCGGCGGGCGTTGAATTCCGTTGACCTTGGCACCGATACACCGTTCTCCCAATTCGGTGTGGACCATGTAGGCAAAGTCCACCACCACGGAATCCACCGGAAAGGTGAATCGGTCTCCTTTCGGGGTGTAGACATCCAGCATATCCGGCAGGACATGGGCATGAACCTCGGACATGCGCAGATCGCTGTCCCCAAGCGTGGCCAATAGTCGCATGTACCGGGTGGGATCCGGACCGCTCACCCCCCATTGTGCCAACACCCCCAGACGATTGGCCAATTCATCGCATTTGCGGACCACATGGATGTTCAGGGGGTGACCATCCCAGATGATGCGCGTGGTCAATGCCTTGAAACCATTGACGCGGGGGGCATTGAGATAATCCCGCACATGGCGCGGCAAAGGTCCGAAGATCGAATGCATCTTGCCGAGCACCCGCCAGGCCGTATCATCATCTTCCACCAACAGCCGCAGCCGGTAAACCGGCCAACCGATCAACAGAAGTCGTCCGGTTCCTGGTTTTTCAGTAAGATAAAAAAAGTCGGAAATGCGTTTTGATTCGATCACGTAGCTGTCGGCCAAGCCGTTGCCCACCACCATGTCCAGGTTTTGGGCCAAACGTTGCATGCTCGGTGCGCCCCGGGTGCGCAGATCCTCAATGGTTTTCTGGGCACGCCGGTATTGTACGGGCATCAGATGGGGCAGGGTCAACTCAATCAATGCGTCGGCCAGCTCCATGATCCCCAGGCGTCGGGTTACACCGACATAAATCAACGCCAGACTGGCCTTGTTTTTGGCCTTGTTGGGGCCATGGACCCCCAAGGTTTGCGAGTTGTGCAACACATCAAAAGTTTTAATCAATAATACACGCAAATCTTGAGAGGCTGCGGATAGGATTTTGCGGTAGGTGGCAGGCAGATCCCCGCTGCCGGTTTGCAGGTTGCGAATTTTGGAGACCGCCCCAACCAGATTGAGAACCACCGGATCAAACTCACCAATATTCCGTTCTGCCTCCAACTCTGGCGGAGCATCTTCCAGGGCATCATGCAACAAGGCGGCACAGACCCCCTGAGGGTCGGTCAATCCCCATTCCAGACAGCTCATGGCCACATGCAGACAGTGGGTGACATAAGGAGCGCGATCCAGTTTGCGCACCTGTCCGGCATGAAATTGACAAGCCATCTCGGTGGCATGGGCCACCAGGGCCACGGCTTCGCTTCCGAGGCGCTGCCGTGTGCGGTCCAGTAACTCCTGTTTCAGGTGAGCAAGCTCCATGGTGGCATTGATCCCTTGCGGCTGACGGTCGTGGGGAGCCTATGTCGATCCTTTAGAAAGTCTACAATATGTCTTTCTCGCATTGCAGCAAAGGGAGAAAATTTTTTTGTTGTTGGCTTTTCATTGATGCAATGGATACAATCCGTTAATCTATACCAAGAGCGTTTTGTACAGGCGAAATCAGCCTAAGGAGTGCCGATTGATGCGATTTGTTAAATGGTTGTTGCGGACTTTTGCTCCATTTGTCATCGGGATTGGGGTTGGAGTTGGATTTTTCTTTTTGTTCAATCAGTTTTCTGCCATGCCACGTCCGACGAAAGCTGCGCAACCCGGTGCCATGGCCGTGGTTGCGCCTCCTTCCTTGCCAGCGTCCGGACAGGAGAAAACAGCTCCCAAGGTTCAGAGTATGGCCGAAAAATCCACACCAGCTCCATTACCCTCGCCTCCAGCACCGTTGGAGGCCGTGGCACCGGTGGAAGAGCCGAGCGGACCGGCTGTGGCGGTGATTGCCAACGACCCGCCTCTGGTCACTGCTTCTCCCCCTGCGCCTGTTGTGGCTGCCACGCCACCGCCACCCGTTGTTCAGAAGATGGTCAGTGTCCCGACTCCGGCACCGGTTACACCTCCGGCACCTCCGGCAGCAGCATCAGGGTCTGCTCCAGCGCCCCCTGCCGCCATGCCCAGAGACTCTTCACCGGTGGCACAGTGGCAGAGAGCTTGTCAGGAACGGCTCGCCTGGGGAAAACGGATGGTCGAGGATGGGTTGGGGCAGTGCCCCAAGGCCGGATACATGCGTCAGAACTGCCTGGACTACTATCGGGGTCTGGAGCGTCGATTCCAGGGAGTGACCTGCGATCCCAAGGGTGGAGGCATGCCCATGCCCGGTTGGTGAGTCTGGTGTTCACTCCAGCCATGTCTCCACCGGTTCCTCTTCCAGACAGGGGAGGTCCAGCATCCCGAGCGACCACGCCTGGTTGATGATCGCCGGGGGACCAAACAGTACAATGGTGCGATCAATGATGCGCCACTGCTCCTCGGCAGTGCAGCGGTGGGTGGGAAGCTTGGACTCCCCGAGTTGCAGTTGCAATGTAAAAAGTCTGGCAAAATGGTCCATTGAGTTCTCATTGCAAACGGGCCGAACCACGGGAGTTACCCCGTGATTGACGGGCTTGGAAGTGAATGATGCAACGTGCCCGGCATACGCATGCGGTGTGCCATACCGGTCGTGCGTTTTCGTATCCGACATAACGTAGCACGGATTGGCAGATGCCAAAACTGCGAGATTCAAATATGGATACTGGCAACTCTGACCTGTTGCGCCATCGGGATTTCCCATGGGTCCGCCAACCATGCGCCATTTGGGTCGCGGGTTGGATGCGCTCGCTATGGATGGGTTGGGCAGTCGTGTTGGCATTTGTATCGATCTCTGACGTGCGGGCAGCCACTCTGACCCTCGGTACGATCAATCATGCCCCGGTTCGGGAGATTCGTCAATTCTCACCTTTTGCCGCCCACCTGGTCCAACGTCTGGGCATGCCTGAGTTGCAGCAAGGGCGGGTGGTCATTGCCGACACGATCACCCATATGGCCGAACTGCTCAAGAGCGGTCAGGTCGATCTGTATATCGACAGTCCCTTGCCTTCTTTGGCAGTCAATCATCTGAGCGGTGCCCAGATGCTGCTGCGACGCTGGAAACATGATATTGCCGAATACGCTGCGGTTTTTTTTGTCAAGAGTGACAGCCCGATCCGCTCCCTGGCGGATCTGTCCGGACAGGTGATCGGATTCAAGGATCCCTTTTCCTCCAGTGGCTATCTGCTGCCACGCATTGCCCTGACCGAGGCCGGATTGACCTCTGTCCCGGTCGCCAACCAGAAGAGACCCCTGGTGGAGTCTGGTCAGGTCGGTTATCTGTTTACCCAGGGCAATGAAAATACCATTGTCTGGGTCTTGTATGGCAAGGTTGATGCCGGAGCCATTGGGCAGGATGAGTTTGTGATCAAAGCCAAATCCGAACGGGATCGGTTGCGTGTGATCCACACAACCACCCCGATTCCACGCCATGTGGTCAGCTTCCGTGCCGACATGTCTGAGGAGTTGAAAAGCCGCTTGCTGGAACTTCTCACCTCCATGGATCGCAATGAGTTGGACCGGAGAATTCTCGAAAAGTTCGAGAACACCACCCGCTTTGATGCGATTCCTGTGGGGTTGGAGCGGCAGTTGGAACAGATGCGTCCCACGGTTTTGAACATCCTGGGCATTCCCTAAATGTCCGGCATTCGTCTCAAATTGATGGGATTCATCTCCGGGATTATTCTATTGGTTTCCGGAGTGCTCATCAGCCTGTCGATCATCGAACACCACGATCAGATGCTGGAGCGGTATCAGATCGAGGCCGAACAGATGCTTTCGACCTTGACCGAAACCATTCTGGATGATCTGTACAGGCTGGATATCAAAGAGTTGCGTCAACACATCCAGGCCATACGCAAGAACCGCGATATCGCTGAATCCGTATTGTTGGACAGGTTTGGTCGTGTACTGGTGGATGGATCAGAGAACAACACCACCCGTGGGCAGGAGCCGCGCGGGGAGTTTCTGCGCGGATTGATACGGTCAAAGCAGGTTGTCAACTTCAGCGACGAAAAAGTGTTGTGGGTGGGGGCACCGGTCACTGTGGAGGGGACCGAACCGTTGGGCTGGTTGGCTCTGGGCCTCTCTTTGGATGATCTGCACCGGCGTCTTGGCCGCCATTTGCGTGAACAACTGCTGGTGGCAGTGATCTGTGGTCTGTTGGGCATGGGTTTGGCCTGGGTGCTGGCGATTCATTTTACCACTCCCATCATGACCCTCACCCAGGCGGCCAACCGCATTCGTTCCGGGGATGAGAGCGTGGAGATCCCGATTATCGGCAATGACGAGATCTTGACTCTTTCTTTATCCCTGGAACAGATGGTTGCCCGCATTCGCGCTTCGCAACAGCAGCTTCGGGAGTTGAATGTTTCTCTGGACCAGAAGGTGGCCGAACGGACTGTTGAACTGGAAACGGCCCGCAAGATTGCTCTGGAGGCCAGTCAGGCTAAAAGTGATTTTCTGGCCAGCATGAGTCATGAGATCCGTACCCCGATGAATGCCATCATTGGTCTGACCGAATTGGCCTTGCAGGGTGCCCATTCGGAACGCACCCGGGACTATTTGATCAAAAGTGTGCATGCTGCCCGTTCTTTGTTGCGGATCATCAATGACATTCTCGATTTTTCCAAAATTGAGGCCGGACGACTGGAGTTGGAGGAAGGCTCCTTTTTGTTGCGCGACGTGTTTGATCATGTCCTGGATCTGTTTCGCGCCCGCCTGGCCGAAAAACGGCTGGAGTTGGTGGTCAATATGGGGACCGAATGCGGGTATCATCTGGTGGGGGATGCCTTGCGTCTGGAGCAGATCCTGATGAACCTGATCGGCAATGCCATCAAGTTCACGGAGTCTGGTGAGATCGAAGTGACCGTCCGTCTGGAAGAGTCGCTGGGAGAACAGGTGGTATTGCTGTTTTCGGTTCGCGATACCGGCATTGGTTTGACGGAAGGGCAACGTACCCATCTGTTTGCGCCGTTTTCACAGGCCGATGGTTCCATTGCGCGCAAGTATGGTGGCACCGGTTTGGGGTTGGTGATCTGCAAAAGGCTTGCCGAGATGATGCAGGGGCGGATCTGGGTCGAGAGCCTGGCAGGTCACGGAACGACCTTTTATTTTACCGTCGTGTTGGACCGTCTGATCGGGGCTGAGGAGGTGGCGTTGCGTCCTCCGGACGAGTTGCGCGGGGGGCGGGTGCTGGTCGTGGATGACAACCCGACCACGCGCACGGCTTTGCGGAACATGTTGTCCGGGTTCCAGTTTCTGGTCATGGTGGCCGGGAGCGGGACCGAAGCATTGCAAAAGTTGGAGCAGGCTGCCAGTCAGGGTGAGCCGTTCATGTTGCTGTTGGCCGATTGGTGGATGCCGGATCTGGATGGTCCCCAGTTGGCCCACGCCGTACGCAGGCTCCTGCCGACCGGCTCATTGGTGCCCAAAGTGATGTTGATGATCGACCAGACCCCCGATGGGGAGAGTCCGGTCTCGGCTTCCAATCTGGAGGTGGATGGATTGCTGGTCAAACCGATCAACTGTTCGTTGCTGTTTGACGGCATCATGGATCTGTTTGGCGTGGAAATGGCGCGGGCCTATCGATACACCGGATGCGATACGGAAAATCTCGGTGAATTGCGTGCCCGTCTCGGGGGGGCACGGGTATTGTTGGTGGAGGATAATGCCATCAATCAGATCATTGCCCGCGAGATTTTGCAGGCTCTTGGATTGCAGGTCACTTGTGTTGCTGGCGGTGAGGAGGCGGTGGCAGCCGTGATCGGTTCAGAGTTTGATGCGGTCTTGATGGACATCCAGATGCCAGGCATGGATGGATATACCGCAACCCGTCGCATCCGGGAGCTTGAAGGACGGGATGGGTTGCCGATCATCGCCATGACCGCCCATGCCATGAGCGGGGATCGGGAAAAGAGCCTGGATGCCGGGATGAATGATCATCTGACCAAACCGATTGATCGTCGCAAGCTGTACGAGACCTTGTTGCGTTGGATTCCGAAAGACCGGGCATCGGCAGCTGTGGAGGTTACGGATGTTGCTCCACAACGTATCCCAAGCCTGATCTGGCCATCTCTCCCAGGATTGGACATGGAGGGTGTGCGCCAGCGTCTTAACGGTAATTTATCATTATATTTGCACTTATTGGAAGAGTTTCGCCACCATTTTTCCGTACGGTTGCCCAACCTGTGTGCCGCGCTGCGCACCGATGAGGTCGATTTGCTGGATGAAGCTGCCAACTCCTTGCATGCCATCAAGGGGTTGGCAGGCAATCTGGGGGCTGATGAACTGTTCGCAGTGGCCAGGGAGTTGGAAGATGCAATCAAAACCGGGTCTGCTCCAAGAGAGCGACTGCCAGGGGTGGAGCGGTTGGAGAGCTGTTTTGTCATGCTGGATAACGCCATTTTCCATTTACATGGAGTGATCGGACCGCGTGATATCGAGATTGATACCCCCGTGGAGATCCTGGACGAAGATCTTTGTGAATGGATGGAGTCATTGTTGCACTGTCTGGAGTTGCATGATATGGGATCGGAATCATGCATCACGCCTTTGAAGAATCTGTTGACCGGAACACGCCATCAAGAGCTTCTGGTTGATCTGGAGGGACGGATTAAACAGTGTGATTTTGATGGAGCCATGATGATTTATCAGGAGTTGGCACAGAGGCTGGCGGCAGAGCAGCACGTGAGGAAACGCCAGGGATGATTATGAAAATAATTAGTATAATATTAATTTTCATTATGTCTCTGTGTTCCCAGATGGTGCCAACCGCCTGGGCCGACCGGGACAAGCTGCTGGAATTGATTGAGATCTTGCATAAAAAAGGAACGCTGGGTGATGACGAATATCGTCAGTTGATGGGGGCTGCGACTGGCTCGCCCCCGCTCTCCGAGCCAGCGAAAAGCGCACCTGCTGTTCCGCTTCCAGAGGTCAAGAGCAGTGGGGGGGTGGCCATACGTTCTGCGGATGGTGCGCACGCCTTGCAACTTGGTGGCCGGTTGCAGCTGGATGCCGGTTTCTTTCAAGACGGGGATCTGGATCTGGCTGACGGGAGCGAATTGCGTCGTGCCCGGCTCGATCTGTCTGGTCGGGTGGCCCGCGATTGGAAGTTCAAGCTGGCCTATGATTTTGCAGACAACAAGGTGGATGATAAAACCGCGGTCATCCAGTATGAAGGATTGGGGGTGGGGGCGCTCAAAGTGGGACTGTTTTCGATTCCGTTCGGCTTGAGCGAAGCCACAGGATCCTTGCATGCCACCTTCATGGAAGAGGCCATGGTGGTGAATGCTTTTAAACCCGATGATCGCATTGGGGTTGGTTGGGAGGCCGGAGGGGAAGCGTGGTCCGCATTTGTGGCACTGTTTGGCGAAAATGCCGGCTCCAATGAGGTGGATGACGAAGCGCGTGGATTGGCCGTGCGTTTGACCTGGGCACCTTATGTCCATCCGGATGGGGTGTTGCATGTCGGCGGTTCCTGGCTCTATCAGGTGGCCGACAGTTTGGCCGAAGGGAACAAGGATCTGGATGGGGATGGCCTGACCGGAGAGGTGGTCCGCATGGCCCGTTTTCGTGCCCGTCCCGAGGTCCATGTGAATCAGGGCAGGTTGGTGGATACCGGTTCATTGTCCGATGTGGATGCCTGGCAGACGGCGGGGTTGGAACTGGCTGCCGTGCATGGTCCCTGGTCTGTGGAAGGAGAGGTGTTCCGCACCCGGGTGGAACGGGAGGCAGGCCGCGAGGATGTTGTTTTTAGCGGCTATTATACCAGCCTGAGTTGGTTTCTCACGGGCGAATCCCGACGCTATCAGGCCAAAGAGGGTGCTTTTGGCCGGGTATATCCTGTGCAGGAGTTTGCCCCCGGTTCCGGAGGTTGGGGAGCCTGGGAGGTGGCAGCCCGTTACAGCGTTCTGGATCTGACCGATCAGAGCGTGACCGGTGGCGTGGAACGCAATACCACCCTGGCCCTCAATTGGTATCCCAACTCCCGTTTGCGTTGGATGGCCAATTATCTGTGGGTGGATGCCACGACTCTCCGGAATGATCCGCAACTGTTCACCATGCGGTTGCAGGTTGATTTCTGACCGGGTCGTTTATTCCAGTTTATCCACCGCCTGTTGCAACATTTTGGTGACGGTTTGGAGTTTGCGGGGGTCGAGTTTGAGACCGAACATGTCGCGCAGATAGAAGACATCGACCACCCGTTCCCCGTAGGTGGTGATTTTGGCCGCACGGATCTGCACCCCTTGGTTTTGCAGCACCCGCGTGATGGCGAACAGCAATCCTGGACGATCCAGAGAGGTGATCTCGACGACGGTGTAGGTATCCAGCGAATCGTCCACTTCGAGGGCAAAGGGGATGTCGAATGGTTGGCGACGCAGGGGGTACTGAGGGGGATTGGCCAGTAAAATGTGAGGACGCAGTTTGCCTTCCAGAACCTGGGTCAGGGTGGTTTCGATCCGTTTCAGCCGCACTTCGGATTCAATCGGTTCACCGTTGAAGGTCTGGATGACAAAGGTATCGAGGGCCATGCCATCCTTGGTGGTGGTGATGTCGGCTGACAGAATATTGGCACCAGCCACCGCAAGACTGCCGGAGATGCGGGCCATGAGACCGGGATGATCCGGTGTGTAAACCAGCATGCGGGTGGCATTGATCTTGGGGGCCTGTTTGAAGACGATCACCAGCGGTTGATCCGCAACGGATTGCAGGGCAATGAAGTGCTCGGCCAGCATCTCCGAATCGTAGTGGGTGAAGTAGTCGTGATAGAACCGGTCGAGATGGTGCCGTACCTGCTCCGGGTCGTGCTCTTTGGAAAGAATGTTGAAGGTGGCCTCCTTGAGATTGGCAGCACGCAGGGCGATCTCTTCGGGTGTGAAGATGATTCCCTTGGCAAGGGTATCCAGGCTGCGTTCATAGAGTTGCCGGAGGAGATTGCCCTTCCACTGATTCCAGACTCCGGGACCAACGGCACGAATGTCGGCCACGGTCAGCAAGACCAGCAGGTTCAGTTTGCGCACCGTACCGATCTGTTTGGCAAAAGAGGCCAGAGTTTCCGGGTCGTTGAGATCGCGGCGAAACGCGGTACGGGAGAAGATCAGATGGTTCTCCACCAGCCAGGAGATCATTTCCACATCCTGTTCCGGGAGTTCCATGCGTTCGCAGATGTTGCGAGCGATGGCGGCTCCTCGGATATGGTGTCCGGAACCCAGTCCTTTGGCAATATCATGGAACATGACGGCCAGGTAGAGGATGGCCGGATTGGTCAGTTTCTGCATCAGGTTGGTGGAGATGGGCAACTCCTGGGCAAACTTGCCGGAACTGATGTGGCGCAGGGCCTCGACGGCCAGAATGGTGTGTTCGTCCACGGTGTAGATGTGGTACATGTCGTGTTGGGTCTGACCGATGATCCGACCGAACTCGGGGATGTAGCGTCCCAGAACACCGGCATCATTCATGCGGCGCAGCACCCAGGCCACGGCACGTTTGCCATTGAGCATTTGCAGGAAAATGGCGGTGATGCGCGGATTGGCCCGGAACTCCCGGTTGATCAGGTGCAGATTGCGGGTGATCAGGCGCATGGTGTCGGGGTGGATTGAGAGCAGATGGCGTTGGGCGACTTCAAACAACTGCATGAGGCGCATCGGATTCTGGACAAAGACATCCTCCGCATTGACCAGCAACTTGCCGCCAGCGACATCAAAACAATCCTCCAGGTGGCGACGATCCCAAACCAGGACTTCGCGATGTTCGTCCTGATATTTGCGCAGAAAGATCCAGGAGAGATGCCCCACCCGCCGCGCCACCCGATAATAGCGTCGCATGAACTGTTCCACGGCCAGCATGCCGGGCAGATCCTGATAGCCGAACTCCTGGGCGATGGTGACCTGATGATTGAAGGTGAGCCGATCATCACGCCGTCCGGCCCGGTAGTGCAGGGCATTGCGCACGCGGCGCAGAAAGGCGCGACAATTTTTGAAATTGTTGAATTCCTCCTGAGTGATGATACCCATGGGAATCAGTTCTTGAATGCGCGTGACCTGATAGCGATATTTGGAGATCCAGGCAAAGGTGTGCAAATCACGCAGCCCGCCTGGATTCTCCTTGATGTTGGGTTCCAGATAGTAAAGCGACGCCCCGAACCGTTCATGACGCTTGCTCTGTTCCAAAAGCTTGGCGCGCAGAAAGCTCAAAGGGTCATTCAGCAGGGCATGTTCGAACAGGGTCGTGCGATAGTGATTGAAAAGACCATGATTTCCAGCGAGATAACGCGATTCCAGCATGGATGTGAGAATCTGTAATTCTTGGCGCGCCTGTTGCAGGCACTCATCAACAGTGCGGACAGCGTGCCCCACATCCATACCGATGTCCCACAGGATGTAGAGCATGCGCTCCACCAGAGGAAGCTGGGCCGAGTGGTCGTCTGGAACGATGAACAACAGATCAATGTCCGAATAGGGAGCCAGATCGCGGCGACCATAACCGCCGGTGGCGGCCAGACAGAAGGATTTCTCTTTCTCCTGACCGGCCATCACCAGGTCATGGATGCGCTGCAAGATGGCATCGGCCAGATGGGTATGGCCCTGGACAATGAACTGTCCGCTGGCCCCGGTCAGATGAAACTGATGCAAACGCTCGCGACCGGAACGCATGGCTGTGCGTAAAATGGGCAATAATTCATTGCGTTGGTCATCCATGAGCGGAGAGGATCCATCATGAAGCGCATGAATCTGGCGATCCAGATCAGCAAGGTCAAGGATCTCTTCTTTGCAAAAGGTTGGGCGTGCGGTCTTTGGGGTGGCCATCGTTGTTTACCACAGATGAGAAATGAACCGACTTGATATGGGCAGCCCTGGGAATGGGGTGACAAATATCCGTTTGCCCGTTAGGATGTGGCCGGTCGCAAGCTGTGGTCAATGGTTGATCTGGCAGGGAGAGGTCTGTTGCGGCGAATGTGAGGATTTTTCATAGGTATGGTCAATGTTTAGCAAATTAAAAGGTCTCTTTTCCACCGATATGGCCATTGATCTGGGTACGGCCAACACCCTGGTCTATGTACGCGGGCGCGGCGTCGTACTCTCCGAACCATCGGTGGTGGCCATTCACGAAAGTGCGCGCGGGGTACGCAAGGTGTTGGCCGTGGGCAACGAGGCCAAACGCATGCTGGGTCGCACCCCGGACAGCATTGTGGCCATCCGACCCATGCGCGACGGGGTGATTGCCGATTTCACCGTCACCGAGGCGATGCTCAAGCATTTCATTCGCAAGGTGCATAAACGGCGTCTGTTCTACTCTCCCCGGATCATTGTGTGCGTGCCGGTGGGGGCCACGCCCGTTGAACGGCGTGCCATTCGAGAGTCTGCCGAAAGCGCCGGGGCACGGGATGTCTATCTCATCAACGAACCCATGGCCGCTGCCATCGGGGCCGGATTGCCGGTGACCGAAGCCAGCGGATCCATGGTGATCGACGTGGGTGGGGGCACCACGGAAGTGGCCATCATCTCCCTGGGCGGAATCGTCTATTCCCGCTCCATTCGGGTGGGTGGCGACAAGATGGATGAGGCCATCATCGCCCATGTGCGCCGCAAATATTCCCTGCTGATTGGCGAGGGTACGGCGGAAATTATTAAAATTCAGGTCGGCTCTGCTTTTCCCCTGGAAAAGCGATTGGAAGTTGAGGTAAAAGGAAGAGATTTGATCCATGGCGTGCCCAGACATCAGGTCATCTCGGATCCGGAAATCCTCGAAGCCTTGGCCGAACCCATCAATGCCATTGTCGAAGGGGTGCGCGTGGCCCTGGAACGGACCCCGCCAGAGCTGGCCGGAGATATCGTGGACCGGGGAATCGTCTTGACCGGTGGCGGAGCTTTGCTGCGAGGATTGGATCTCTTGTTGGCCGAAGAGACCGGCTTGCCGGTCATCATCGCCGATGATCCACTCTCGTGCGTGGTCATGGGTTCCGGCAGGGCGTTGGAAGAGCTGGACAGCATGTCCGACATCCTGATGGATCGCTAAAACACACTCCTTTCCAACAGGGTTGTGGCATGTCTGCTCTGCTGCTCCTCATCAAAGAATATCGCAATGCCATCTCGGTTTTCATCACCTTGACAACAGCCATGGTGCTGCTGTTGATGGCAGGTGTCACCCATACCGGGGATCGGCTCGGCATGCGTGAGGCGGTGCTGCAACTCTCCGGCATGGTGCAATCCTTGCTCGCGCGCCCTGTGGTGACAGTCGAACGGTTCCAGGACCGCTTGACGGAATTGTCCCGTTTGGATCGGGAGAATCGTCAATTCAAGGCCGAAGTGGAACGGTTGCGTCCGATGGGAATCCGGCTGGAAGAGCTGGAACAGGAGAACCAACGGCTCAGGGCACTCCTGCAAATGCGCCCGGATCCGGCCTTCCGCGCCCTGGCCGTGCGGGTGGTGGGAGACTCCTCGTCCGCATTTGCCCGCTCCTTCATTCTCAATGCCGGTCGTCAGGATGGCGTGATCGTGAATGCGCCGGTGACCGTCCCGGAAGGGTTGGTGGGCCGTGTGGTGCGCGCCTCCGGCAATGCCTCTTTGGTCATCTCCTTGCTGGATCTCAACTCACGCATCCCGGTGCTGGTGCAGCGTTCCCGCGTCAAAGCCGTGGCTGCCGGACAGAACGGTCATCGCCTCCACCTGGAATACCTCCCCAAAGATGCCGATGTGGTGGTCGGAGATCTGGTGGTCACCTCCGGAACCGGCGGCATCTTTCCCAAAGGATTGGCTGTTGGCAAGGTGACCGCTTTGGAATCGGGCAAGGATGGGCTGTTCCGCGCGGCCCAGATCCAGCCCATGGTCGATTTCGACCGCATCGAAGAGGCCCATCTGCTGTTGCCCCTGGCAACAGGTACGCGGTCAGAGGGTGCTTCAGCCCCCTGATGGCTGAAAAAAGGCGTGCCATGCGGCCATGATGCCCTCGATGCTGATGCCCTGGCTGCCAGCCCTGACCATCTTCGTGGCTGCCGTGGTCCAGGAGATGGCCTTGCCCATGGCAGCATGGGCCGTGTTCCGACCGGATCTGGTATTGATTTGTCTTTTCTATTGGCGACTCTATCGCGCAGATCGTTGCGGTCCCATTCTCGCCTTGCTGTCCGGATTGCTGGTGGATGTCATTTCCGGATCTCCCCTGGGTTTGAACGCGGTGTCCAACATTCTTCTGGTATTGATCATCAGCCATTTTGGACGGTTGATCCGTTCGATTGATTTTGTTTATTTGTTGTTTGTATTGTTGTTGTTGGTGTCTCTGGCCGAGGCGATCCAGTGGTCACTGGTGATGGTCAAATGGGGATCAGCAGTGCGCTGGTCACTGCTGATCGGACGTCCAATCGCTACGGTATTGATTGCTCCCATGGTGATTCATCTGTTGGTCACGATCCATCAAACCTGGCTGGAGGAGCCGCATGCTCGCAGATGATCGTGAACAGTTCCGGGGCGATGCGCGCCGCCGCCTGTTTCTGGTCGGAGCAGGATTGGCCGCCTGTTTTGTGGTGTTGGGAGGCAGACTGTTCCATCTCCAGGTGATGCGTGGCGGTGAATACCGCACCCTGGCCGAAGACAACCGCATCAGCCTCAAACCCATCACTGCCCCGCGTGGTCGCATCTTTGATCGGGAAAACCACCCTCTGGTGGAAAACATTCCCGATTTTGAGGTGGTGGTGGTTCCGGAGCTGGCCGGACCATTGCGCATGTTGTTCAAAAAGCTCAGTCGTCATATCGAACTCTCCGAAGAGGAGATCAAGCATCTTCTGAATATGGCCAAACGGCAACGCTCTTTTTTGCCGTTACGGGTCAAATCCCACTTGACCTGGGATGAGGTGAGCAGTATCGAGGTGCGCATCCATGAATTTCCAGGAGTGGATCTGCATAATCAGTCGGTCCGTTTCTATCCGTTTGATCATCTGGCTTGTCATGTACTGGGGTATCTGGGCGAACCGAGCGATGCAGATCGCAAACGGTTTCCGAACATTTCGTTCCGTTCCGGGGATCTGGTGGGCAAAAGCGGGGTGGAACAACATTTTGAGGAGCGGTTGCGGGGACGCGAAGGAATCTTGGAAATGGAGGTCAATGCCGTCGGACGCCATGTCCGTGAACTCCACCGCAATCCCCCGGAACCAGGGGCTGATCTCCATTTGACCATTGATGCCGCTCTGCAACGCGAGGCTCAGGAGGCATTGGGAGAAGAGACCGGTTCGATTGTCGCCATGGATCCCAATACCGGGGAGATTCTGGCCATGGTCAGCACCCCCACCTTTGATCCCAATCAGTTCATTCGCGGCTTCACCCATGCCCAGTGGCAGGCAGTCAGCAGTGATCCCGACCGTCCACTCACCAACAAGGCCCACCAAGGCCAGTATCCTCCCGGATCCACCTTCAAGATCGTGACAGCCATGGCCGGACTGATCGCCGGAAAACTGGATCCCAAGGAGACGGTCTTTTGTCCAGGTTATCTGGTCAAGGAAGAGCAGCGGTTCTACTGCTGGCGACGCCACGGCCATGGCAGCGTCAACCTGCATCAGGCCATGACCCAATCCTGCGATGTCTATTTCTACAAATTGGCCGAACGACTCGGGATCGATACCATTGAGCGTCAGGCGCACAAGATGGGGTTGGGAAGTGCGACGGGTGTGGAACTGAACGGCGAGCGCACTGGTCTGATTCCCTCCCGAAGCTGGAAACGCAAAATGTTCAAAGCCTCCTGGTATCCGGGTGAGACCCTGATCACCGGCATCGGGCAGGGATATGTGTTGACTACGCCGTTGCAACTGGCGGTGATGATCTCCACGGTTGCCAATGGCGGTACGGTATTTCGTCCCACTTTGTTGAAGCTGGAATCTGGACAACATCCTGCCGTTTTGACCCGCAACTACTTTTCTGCCTATCATTTGGATGTGTTGCGTCAGGCGCTGGAATCCGTGGTTTACGACCCCACCGGTACGGCTGCCAAGGCGCGACTGGAGAGTGGAATCCGTGTGGCAGGCAAAACCGGAACTTCGCAAGTGGCACGGCACCGACGGGAAAAAAGCGGTCAGATCATCAAATCGACCAGCAAAAAATTGCAAGATCATGCCCTGTTCGTCTGTTATGCCCCAGTGGAGCGGCCCCGAATTGCCGTTGCCGTGATTGTGGAGCATGGTGGACATGGTGGCTCGGCAGCCGCACCTGTGGCCAAACGGGTGTTGGAGTATTTCTTTTCCAAATCTGGAGGCAGCGGCACATGAACCCGTCCGATACCGGATATTCATGGTTGAGTCTGGGGAGTTCCTCTGCGTTGGGTTGGACCGAACGTCTGCGCCGCTTTCCCTGGACTTTATTGTTGTTGTTGCTCTTGCTCATCTGTTTTGGGTTTGGCGTACTCTATTCGGCAGTCGGGGGAGAGAACAATCTGTGGTTGTTCTGGCGCCAGGTGATGCAGTCCGGATTGGGCCTGGGACTGATGATCAGTGTGGCATTGGTGGCCGGAGAGAAGCTCTTTCGCCGTTTTGCCTATGTGTTCTATTCGTTGAGCCTGTTGTTGTTGTCTTTGACCATGTTTCTGGGCAGCGTGGGTATGGGTGCCAGACGCTGGCTGGAATTGGGTTTTTTTCGTTTGCAGACTTCGGAGTTGATGAAGGTTGCGCTGATTCTGGCCCTGGCGCGTTATTTTCATGACCATGCCAAGGCCGGAACCTTGGGATGGCGGGATCTGGGCGTACCGTTTGCGATGATTCTGTTTCCGGTGGCATTCATCATCAAACAACCGGATCTGGGAACCGCTGTCCTGTTGGGTGGAGTGGGGATCTCGATGATCGTGGTGGCCGGAATCTCCTGGAAGGTCTTGTTGATTCTGGTGATCGGTTTTGGTGCTTCTCTGCCATTGGCCTGGAACGGTCTGCACTCTTATCAGAAACAGCGCATCATCACCTTGTTCTCTCCGGAACGCGATCCTCTGGGATCGGGTTATCACATCATTCAATCCAAGATCGCCGTTGGCTCAGGCGGGATCACCGGCAAGGGGTTCATGGCCGGCAGTCAAAGCCAGTTGGATTTTCTGCCAGAAAGACATACAGACTTTATTTTTTCCGTGTTGGCTGAAGAGTGGGGGTTTCTGGGCTGTCTCACCCTGCTGGCATTGTATATTCTGTTGATCATTCGATGTTTGATGATTGCGGAAATGGCCAATGACCGCTTCGGCTTGTTGATCGTGGTTGGGGCCACGATGTTGTTTGCCATTCAGGTGGTGGTGAATGTCGGTATGGTGGTCGGTCTGTTGCCTGTGGTGGGGGTGCCGTTGCCTCTGATCAGCTATGGTGGCAGTTCCATGGTGACCCTGATGATCGCCATGGGATTGCTGGCCCATGTCAGTCTCTATTCACGACAACATGGTCGATCTGTGTGAATGGCTATACCGCATGGCGTTCGGCACAAAAAGAGACCGGACAGTCGCTGCAACGGGGTTTGGTACGACATCGGGTTTTGGCGTGTTCCACCAGCAGGGCATGCATCTCACCCAACAGATCCACATCCTCTGGCAGGATCTGCATGACAAACTGTTGCAAGGTGTCATAATCGGCCTGAGGATCAGTCCAGCCGATGCGCCCGAAAATGCGTCGGGTATAGGCATCCACCACAAAGACGGGACGTTTGGCGGCATAGCACAGGATGGAATCTGCGGTCTCCTTGCCAACTCCCGACACACCCAGCAGGGCCGTACGCAAGGGGGCCGTCTCCAGGCGAAACAACTGCTCATGATCGCCAAACGATTCCATGAAACGGGCCAGAGCCAGTAACCGTTGGCTTTTGACCCGGAAGTAACCGGCAGGTCGAATCCACTCCCACAATTGTGGTTCCGGTGTGGCCAGCAGCCCGGTCCAGGAGTTCAAGGCCCCTTCCTGTTCCAGACGGGCCACGGCCTTGGCCGCCCCGGTCCAGGCCGTGTTCTGCACCAGGATGGCACCAGCCATCATGGCCGGTACGCTTCTGGCAGGCCACCAGTGACGTGGACCGTAGGTGGCCAGCAACAGATCAAACAGTCTGGGCAGATTGTGGGTAACCATGTCCATACAACGTCGCTCCGGATTGGCACTTTCTACCAGGAGATTTGAAACTCCTTCAACACCCGGTGGAGTGGGGCGATCACTTCCTGGACCGCAGGACGCGGAGTCTGTTCACTCCAGGAAACGTGCGACAGGAGTGCCACCAGATCGGGCGGATCGGTCTCAAACAGTTGATGAGACAATACAGCACGCAGCTCCTGGGTTTGATCCGACTGGGAGCAGGCGGATAACGGGTGGTGTGGGTTCATTCCGACATCAGATCCATTTCAAGTTGTCTGGGTGAGCGTGGCTGGGAGGCATGTTGCCGTTGCGGTTTGAGCTTGAAGGCCCGATCCAGGAGATAACCGAGCACTGCCGGCCCCCGTTGCCCGAATTCCGTAGGTGCCAAAGTCTCCAGCAGACGGTTTCGTGTCTCCCGCAGCACGGCATCATCGACGCCGGGTTGGATCTCATGACGCAATCTGGAGCGCAACTCACGCAGCAATTTGTTTTCCAATGGTTTTGGAATGCGGGCCGGAGAAAGGGGCACGCCACGCAATGGATCCACTGCACGTTGGTTGTGCGGGATGGCCAACAATGCCTGAATCATGGCGGCGCTGGCCGGGTCTTGCTCCATGAGTTGTTGGCTGGCAGTCAGCAGACGTTGGTAGTCCTCTGTTTGCAGACGCCACGGTTGATTCTCGCACTCGCCCTTGGCACGATAGGCGGTAAAAATCGGATCATGAGGCCAGCGCCGTTCGGCCATGCGTCCATGGAGGGCCAGAAGAGGGTAGCGTTGCGTCAGAGACAAGGCCTCGCAGATCAGACGCGCTTCGTCAGGGTGGAATTCCAGTGTGGCCCCGGCACGGAAATAACCGGTCAACAGGGTCACGACCTCAGTGACGCTGTCGGGTTGACTCGGGTGGTGATGGGTGATGATCCCGGCCAGAGAGACCAACTCTGTTTGCTCTGGAGGGAGGGCATCACACCGGATCAAGTCCCGACGAAAGCTGTCCAGAACCAAAGGCGGAACCCGCAAGCTGGATGCCTCCAGAAAGGCTTTCACGGCATGCACACATTTCTGGCTGGCCTGCTGGCGTCCGTTTTCCAGAATATGTTCTCCGCGTTCCGGATCACCGGCCAGAAATTCCAGCATGGCACTCAACAGTCCAATGGGCTGAGAACCTTCCAGCCGCAATCGTTCGGCACGCAATAGTTCACGACGTGCAATCGAGAACGAACCCTCCTGAATCCGGCGGCGGGCATGTTGCAGATGGGCGCTTAAACAGTGGGTCAGAATATCGTGGTGCCCTGGATTGAGTCGGTGAATCCGGCGTGCCATGCCCGCCGCCTTTTTGAAGCTGCCCCGTTCCATGGTGGCGGTCAGAGCAAAGGTCAGAATCTCTTCGTGGTCTGGAAAACGTTTGGCTGCCTGCTCGGCGCAACGGAAAAAGGCGGACCGCTCGCGACCCAGTCGGCTGCGGATTTGCAACAGTTCCAGCCATACGGCAGGATCGTCTGCATCATAGGTCAGGCTCCTTTCCAGATGGTCCATGATGAGAGTCGTCGAAGGATGTGCCTCTTTTTGTTCAATCCTGGCGATGTGATGATGAAGCAGGGCGATCTTGCTGCGGTTGAATGGATCATCTTGGTTGTTTTCCAACAGATGAATACATTTGCGCCAATAGCCGATGGCTTTGGTAAAGGCCTGTTGCCGTTCGTGATGCAGGGCCAGCAAACGATCCCGTTCCCACTCCTCCAAGGCTCCAAAACGTTTTTCAAATGGTATGCGCAGCTCCAGACAATCCGGCAACAGGTTCAGACAGGTGGCACGGTTGGCAGATTTGGGCAGGTGGTCGGCATGGTTGAGCAACAGGGTCACCAACTCGTCCGGAGAGATGGAGCGTTCCAGTTTGGCAAGCAGTTTGATCCATTTGGCCGGTGCGCCACACAATCGGGCTGCTGTGGTGCGTTCTTCTGTCGGCAACTCCAGCAGGGCTGCCGGGCGTTCCTGGGGTGCGAAGGCCCGAATCCGTGCCATGTTGGCCAGGGTGGCAAAGGGGGAGCTGTCTGGTATCTCTTCCAACAAAGCCAGAATGCGGTCGGCATCACGTTCCTGCGTGATCAGGCTGGCAAGAATCCGTCGGAAAGGAAGAAACGGCGAGTCATCGTAAATGGTGGCCAACAAGGTCTCGACAGTCCAATCATCTCCGGCCTCGACCGCATGCAGAGCCTGGATCAAGGTGGTAGCCTGATGCCAGGGCGGATTGTTCCAGGGGGAAGCTTGTCGGGTTTCCGGATCCAGGGTGATGGCGACCATGGCCAACACCTCCCGCACCAACGACCAGAGTGCCGGATGGTCATAACGTACCACCGCCTCATGCAGGGCCAGATGACGCACGGCCTTGGGGTATTGACGCGCATTGATCATCCAGACCAACGGGGTGGCCGGGTGCAACACGAGACCGGTTCCTTGACGCACCGCTCGTTCCCACAGCAGCAGAGCCTCTTTGAACATCCCCTGGTTTGCCAGTGCGCGCGCCTGTTCCGGGAGCGAATTGGGGGACGATTTGGGGGCTGTCAAAGGGTGTGACTCGACGCGGAGACGTTTGGTCAACGTTTTTTTTTCCATGGGTTTGGATCCGGTTTTGACCGGACACTCTGGCTGAGGAGCGGGTGCTGTGATCAGGGTATCCATGGTGGAATGCGTCGGTGCGAAATGGAGAAGCCAATGGTTCCGAGGATACGACGCATGAGAAAAACGTGCCAATATATACAAATGGTGCACGATTCTTCTCATGGGACCAAGGAGGAGATGACGGTCGCGTGGCAGCGCGACCGTGGGAGAGAAGCAATCGAGGGCAGGGGGGGTCAAGCGAGATAGAGTTCTCCGTCGCGCAGCACAGAGGGAATGCGTTCCAAACCGGGACTGCCGGGAGGCTCCATGCATTGACCGGAGTTCAGATCAAAGATCCAGTTGTGTACCCGGCATTCGACCGTTGTGCCATGATCCGTCCCTTTGCACAGGTTGGCTTTGGAGTGGGGGCAGCGGGCACTGTACACCACGGCCGTTTCCGGAGAGGAGCGGAAGATGATGAGGTTGGCCTCCGGGCGTTGCAGGCAGTGCATTTTCTGGATCGGAAACTCTTCCAATCTCCCCAGCCGTTTTTCCGGGTTGACTGCCGGGGCGGCATCCGGAACTTCCGGCAACAGATCCATATCGCGCAGGATGTCGATGGCATCCAGTACCTTGTTGAGACCGGCAGCCGGAAAAGCCATCAATACCGCATCCAGAATCTCTTCGCGACTGGCACCGGCCTTGAGGGCTTTCGGCGCATATTGGCGCAATCCGCGTTCGGTGCCGACTGTGACCTTGGTGACGATTTGAATCAGGTGGCGGGTTTTTTCATCCAAAGCCTGGACGCTGTGTTTGTAAAAACCAAGCAGATGGGTGGCTGCTTCGGGGCGGGTTTTGGCCAGATAGGTGAGTGCTTTGGACATGGGTCGGTTTTTCTCCAGGGAAGAAGCTGTGGGCTTGTCTCAGTATTCAGGTGTTAGGTGTTCAGGGGGATTATCCCCATGGCAGAGTTTGGGGCAGCGCTCCAACAAACAAATGACACAATTCCAAAATGATCTGGTTTAACTTGAGGTAATCAAAATCTGGTTGGCAGACATGCGGGTGACGCCAGTGAGGGTGGCGATAGGGACACCGATTGCCGATCCGTTGCCGTCTGCATCGTATTTGAGAACGCCTGAGGTGGTGTTGAAGATGAATCGTTGGGAGTTCGAGTTGGCCGTACCGGTGCTGTTGGCACGGAAAGCCGTGGATGGCAAGGTTCCAGTGGCGAGTCTTCCAAAGTTCACACTGACGAAAACTAATTTATCATTAACACCAAAGTCAGTGATTGTATCGTTTCCTTCATTCGACTTCGTGTATTTGAAGCGATCTGCACCACTTCCTCCGGTCATCGTATCTTGTCCTGTCCCACCGTTGAGCATATCCGCCCCGGTTCCACCATTCAATGTATCATTTCCTGCTTCTCCATATAAGTTATCCTGCTCCGACTCCCCATAAAGTTGATCCACCTCGGAACCACCATATAAAGTATCGTTCTCCGTTCCGCCATACAGAATGTCCGTGCCGGAATTGCCATATAGTGTATCATTTTCACTTCCGCCACGCAGGGTGTCGTTTCCGGCATTGCCTCGCAGAATATCGTCACCGCCACTCCCTTCGAGTGTATTATTATTATCGTTTCCGATCAGAATATCTGCATAATCGGAACCGATCAGATGATCAATATTGATGAATGTGTCCAGGCCTCCGCCACGGGTGTTTTGTTCTTCCGTGAGATTCAGATCGATTGTGACAGCAGAGGTAAGGAAGGTGTTGGAAACGGTGGCGGAGCTTTCAGAACCTTCGAAGACGTCGTCGTCTAAGGTGTTTCTTCCTTTCACTCCAACAGAAACAGACATCGATCCAGAATTGTTTGCATGATTTGTATCGTTAACAACAATGTAAAGACGGCCAGGAGATGAAGATCTCCCTGTATAATGTGTTCCAATCAAAAAGCTCTCACCTGATGTTCCGATTTTACCCAATACAGTTCCAACAAGAAAACCTCCCGGTCTTGTTGTGAACCATGACAAGCCATTTGCGTTGCAGGTATAGCTACTGTCGCCATTGGCCAAATTCCATGTGCCAGTTGACGTGATATCGAGTGTCTCCCCTGTGGAAACGTCAATTCCCGTATCAACCCAAGCGGAATAGTTTGCTGACAGAATGATGTTTGCCATTGATCAACTCCTCCAATCTTTTTTGTTTCAGAATTATCCATGGAAAAACAATAATATCGACAGATGTATAACCTTAGATTAGCGATTGATAAATTTAAATAATTGACTGTCAAAAGCAAAAGTTTTTTATTTTTCAAAATTGGTACCAACTTGTACCATGTATCGTAGCAGTCTGATCCCGGCAATTCAATGTTGAAATGCATTGACCCTTCAGCGAGCAAACAAAGTCAGCAAACGTGAATCAACCCCATTCCCCATGCGGAGAATGGGCGCGCAGTCTTTGCATGCGCGCCAGATAGATGGCATGGATCTGCCGCAGGGGGTCGCGTTCCAGCAGCAATTGAAACCGTTGCTGTGCCTCTTCCCACTGTTGGGCGCGATACAGGGCCAGGGCCTGGTGATAGCTATCCACCTCGGTGCGGATATCGGGATGGAGTTCGTCCAAGAAACCAATGGGTTCGTGGATGGGAACTACCTCCCGGGTGCCGGGAACCCGCATGCGATCCAACTCCCGGAACAGCACTTCCGGCAGTGCCCGACAGGTGCCTTCTCCGGCGACCAGCAACACCCCCAAACGTCTGCTTGCCGCCTCCATGCGCCACGCTTGGCTGACCACAGCCCCCACCACGGAATAGCTGCTACAGAAATCGGAACCAACCTCTCCCGCCTGGGCCGCACCGGTATTCAATGCCATGGATATCGTCAGAGTTGGCCAACCTTTGGCCTGAAATGAATCCTTGAGCGTATCATTGATCCGCAACAGCTCCAAGGCGCATTGCAGGGCTGAGCGGGCGTGATGGGGCTGGTCGAGGGGAGCGCCCCAGCATGCCAGGATCCGATCTCCGGTATGATGATCCAAAGTTCCCTGGTGGGCATGAATGGTTGTCGTCAATTGTGACAGATAACGGTGCAACAGTTGGGACAACTCTTGTGGTGCCATCTGGTCAACCAGCAGAGAAAAACCGCGTATGTTGATGGTCAGCACGGTCACATTGCGTTGTTCCCCGTGCAGAATCATTTTTTTTCCACCGGCCAGGCTCTCCTCCAGCACGGACGGAGCCAGATGGCGCGCCAGCAACCGGGATCCACGGGAGTCGCGCCAGGCCAAGGCAAACAATGCACACTGCAAATGGATAAGAAACAGCAACAGCGTCAACAGCAATGGTGCGGCCAAAGGAACCACGAAATCGCTCCGTTTCCAGAACACGGCATTGCTCCAAAGGATGATCAGCGTCAGCAACAACGCCAGATAAACCCCCCAGGCCGGGGGCAGACGCGGCGCAACCAGCAGCA
This sequence comes from Magnetococcales bacterium, assembly GCA_011089965.1. GTDB lineage: Bacteria > Pseudomonadota > Magnetococcia > Magnetococcales > Magnetaquicoccaceae > Magnetaquiglobus. Next base: position 8,517 of record JAANAU010000001.1, on the reverse strand, counting down.
ACACCACGCCAATGCCGGTATAATAGATCAGTTCGATCCACACCGATGATCCGGGATGACGTTTGATGGCGCCATCCAGAATGCCGCCGATGACATTGGCATGCACCTCCACACCGGGAAAAACCGGATGAATCGGCGTGACACGCAGATCCATCAAACCGGGTGCCGATGAACCCACCAGCACAATGGCATCGGTCAACATCTCCAAAGGGGCGTTTTGATCCAGGATATCGACAGCCGAAATATACGGATAGGTTCCAGGTGGACCTCGATAGGGGATCAGAACGGCTGCCCGGGCATCAACAGCAATGTGATGCGGACCCAGTCCCACCCAGTGCAGACCGGTTTCCAACTCGCCCGGTTTATTGGCCAGGGGGGTGATCCCCAGGGTCAGGGGCGGATCTCCCAGGATGGTGCGGACCAGACTCAAGGCCAAAGATGGATAGATTTTTCCCTGGAATTCACGCAGCAGAGGCAGGGTGCGATGGACTCCATCGGTATCGATCAAAGGATTGTCCAGGAAACCACCACCCTGCGCAGCTTGTTGCAACCCTGGAAGGTTGGCACCAAATCCGGTGGCCTTGACAAACGACAGATTGGAGCGACCCAACTCTTCCAGAGTGATGACCGGTTCAGGGAGCAGACCGGTATTGGGGGGTTGGTCTGATCCGGACTCCTGCCGGAAATAGAATCCCAAGTGGATCGGACGCCCTTTGAGGCTTTTGGCAAAACGGTCATCCCGGTCCAGGGAGGGACGCAACCGATTCAGTTCGGTCAGAAATCCTGGCTGATGTTGCAAAGGACCGGAAGCCAGGCGTTCCAGCACTGCCAGACCCGAGGTGGTGTCCCGTTCGGCAAACACCACATCAAATCCCAAGGTCAGAATGCGATAGTGATCAAACAAGGTATCGGTCAACAGAGCCAGTTGATCGCGGCCCCAGGGCCAGCGTCCGAGACGGTTCAGGCTTTTGTCATCGATATCGATGATGACAATGCGTGGATCGCGGTTGCCCGACATGGCAATGCGCACGCGGGTATCGTAAGCGATCTTCTCCAGGCGGTCCAAACCGGGAAGTGTCAGGATTTGAAAGGCGTGCAACACAAACAACAACAAAACCAGCAAACCAACCAGCAGTCGGATCACAGGGAGAGGTGACACCTTTTTACCCCTCCACGTCCGCCTGCCCGAGGATCATGGCACATATCCGGGGATCTTTTCCGGATTGACCTCATCGATCTGTTCAGGGGAGAGGTACTCCTGGGCATATTCCAGATAGACCTTCTTGTCGATGAACAGTTTGAACAGATCCGGATCGATATGGCCGTCCTTTTTCATGAAACCCAGGATCTGCAAGGAAGAAGAGAGGGTTTTACCCTTCTTGTAGGGCCGGTCCCGGGCGGTCAGGGCCTCAAAAACATCGGCAATGGCCACCATGCGCGCCTGAATGGACATCTGATCGCCGGTCAGACCTTTGGGATAGCCTTGACCATTGATCTGTTCGTGGTGACCGCCGGCAATCTCCGGAACCTGCTTGAGATGTTTCGGGAAGGGGATGGCATCGAGCATCTTGATGGTGGCCGACACATGGTTGTTGATGATCTGACGCTCTTCCGGAGTGATGGTGCCCTTGGGAATGTTGAGATTATAGACCTCGTTGTCCGACAGAAAGGGACGCTCCTGGCCGTTGGCATCGACAAAGCGCCGTCTGGCAATGGCCCGCACCCGATCCTGACGTTGCGGGGACATGAACTCACCTCCGATGTTGGTTTCGCGCAGAAACTCCCGGTCCGCATCGATGCGTGTCAACTCGGCATGAAACTCCTCTTCCATGACCCGGATGATTTCAGGAGGAACCCTGTTTTGCAGAGCTGCGAGTTTTTCTTTCAGAAAAGCGATCTCCACATCCCGTTTCAGCACTTCAAAGCGGGTATCGATCAAATGGATCCGATCAAAGATGGTCTCCAGTTTGGTCCCTTTGTCCACCACTTCGGTGGGTGTCACCACCTTGCCGCAGTCATGCAACCAAGCCGCGATCTTCAGTTCATACATCTGTTCATCGGAGAAGCGCAGTTCTTTGATCGGCCCCTCTTCGCAGTCATTGACAGCCTGGCCGAGCATTTCCGCCAGCACCGGCACCCGGTGGCAGTGCCCACCGGTGTAGGGGGATTTGTCGTCAATGGCCGAGGCAATGGCCTGAATAAAGGATTCAAACAGCGCCTTGAGATCCGAGATCAGTTTCTGGTTGGTCAGGGCAATGGCTGCCTGGGAGGCCAGGGATTCGGCCAGCTTCTGGTATTCTTCAGAGAATGCAACGATTTCTTGGGTGTTGGCATCTTTGGCATTGATCAGTTGCAAGACACCGATGATTTCGTTTTCGTGATTCTTCAAAGGGACGGTCAGAAAGGACTTGGAACGGTAATGGGTGCGTTGATCAAAGGCACGGGTTCCGGAAAAATCAAACCCTTCGGCTTCATACGCATCGGGGATGTTGACCGTGGTGCGTTGGAGCGCCGAAAAGGCGGCAATCATTTGCAGATTGGGCTGACCATTTTTGTACAAGGGCAATTCCGGAAAATTGATCGGAATGCCGGTCGTGCCACCCATGGCAATGCCCAAAGAATCGGTACGCAGGATCTCGAATTTGAGGGTATGGTGATCTGTGACGCTGTACATGGTTCCGGCATCGGCGTTGGTCAACTCCTTGGCACCCAGCAGGATGATCTCCAGCAACCTGTTGACATTGCGTTCAGCAGACAGGGCAATCCCGATATCGTTCAGACGCTCGATCCGTCGGACAATATCCGTACCTGAAACCGGGATGGTTACTGGGGGTGGCTGTTGATCCATATCGACTCCTCAATCATGCATCGCGTTCCATGAACCAATTCTTTGGAATTGAGAAGTATATATCAATTCGGTCTGGTTGCATATGTATTTATTCGCAACACCTGTGCCAGCATCCAACAAATACCAGTGATCAAAAATATTAATTATTATATTTGACATTTACCAATTTTTTTCTTGACAAAACCCCTTGATAACCTTTACACACTGGCAGCAAGATTGCCAGGATTGCATGATTTTCTTATTTTGTCATTCAATGGATTTGGGGAGAAAGAATCAAGATGCAAATGCGTATGCGGACAAAGTTCATTATCATTCTGATGATGCCCATGATCGGTTTGCTGCTGATTGGTGGCAATACCATCCTGGAGAAGTGGTCTTATGCCGGACGCATGGCGGCCATGGAGTCGTTGGGATCGTTGTCGGTACGCATTGGTGCATTGGTGCATGAACTCCAGAAAGAGCGGGGCATGTCATCGGGTTTTCTGGGCAGCAAAGGGGAGAAATTCAAGAATGAACTCCCCAGACTGCGCAAGGAGGAGACCGATACCAAATTATCCGTATTGCGTGAATTTGTCGGCAAGTTTGATCAGGGGCTGCATGGAGATCTGTTTGTCCGCAAGCTGGCAGATGGCATGAAGCGTCTGGAAAATCTTCAGGAGATCCGAGGTCGGGTGGACTCACTGGCCATTCCGGCATTGGAAGCCTTGGCTTATTACACCGGGACCATTCAGGCGCTATTGGATGTGATCGGGTTGGTGAATGGTTTGGCAGCGGATGTGGAGATGGCCAACCGTTCCATTGCCTATGTCAATCTGTTGTATGCCAAGGAGCGCATGGGGTTGGAACGGGCCACTTTGACCAACACCTTTGCCCGGGATGGTTTTGCTCCGGGGATTTTGCAGCGTTTTGGTCAACTGATGGGCGGGCAGGAGAGCCATTTGTTGGTGTTTCTTGGGAATGCCAGCTCTGAAGATCTGGCGACCTTCAGGGAAAAGGTCCAGGGCAAGGCGGTCGAAGAGGTGGACCGGATGCGTCAGTTGGCCTTTGACAAGGCGGGGACGGGCGGATTTGGTATCGATCCGGGCTACTGGTTTGCAACCATCACGCAGAAAATCGATCTGGTCAAACAGGTGGAAGATGTGGTGGCCGAGCGGTTGCAGGCACGGGCGCGCGCACTCAGGGAACAGGCCACACATACTTTGTATATGATGGTTCTGGCGGTGTTGGTGATTCTGGTGATCTCCAACATCCTGAGCCTGAAATACAGCAAACAGATCCTGAAACAGCTTGGTTGCGACATGGCCGATCTGGAAGATGTGATGATGATTGGTCAAAAAGTGGCCAAGGGGGATTTGACGGTTCGTTTTACCGCGTGCAATACCGGGCAGGGGATTTACGGGGCGCTGCATCAGATGGTGGACAATCTGCGGGACACGGTGGGTGTGATCCGGCACATTTCCGGTCTGGTGGTTGAGAGCAGCAGTGTGGTGCGTGCAGAATCGGACAAGCTGGCTACCGGTTCCAGGGCACAGACGGCCAGCATCTCTGTGACGGCCCGTACCATGGAACAGATGTCGGGCAACATTGCTCAGAACACGGACAATGCCCGTGCGACCGGGGTGTTGGCGCACCAGGCAGCACAAGGGGCCGAGGCCGGGGGTAAAGCGGTGGCCCAGGCAGTATCTGCCATGAAGGAGATTGCGGGCAAGATCGGCATCATCGAAGAGATCGCCCGTCAGACCAATCTGTTGGCCTTGAATGCGGCCATTGAGGCGGCCAGGGCAGGGGAGCATGGCAAAGGATTTGCGGTGGTGGCTGCCGAAGTCCGCAAGTTGGCGGAACGTTCACAGGAGGCGGCTGGAGAGATCAATCACCTTTCCAATGATTCGGTGACGGTTGCGGAAAAAGCGGGATCGATCATTGCGCGCATGGTGCCGGAGATTCAACGCACGGCCAGTCTGGTACAAGAGATCGTGACCGCTTCCGAGGAGCAGAATCGCGGGGCTGCCGAGGTCAGTCGTGCGGTTCACGAGTTGGATCGGATGATTCAACTGGTGTCGGACTCTGCTGACCGGATGAATGCCATGGCAGGGGAAATGAGTCAACATGCCGATGATTTGGTGGAAAAAATGAATTTTTTCACCCTGGACGATTCTGTCTGACCGTCAGAACCAACTGGAGGGATGGAACAGCCGTTGCCACCCTTTGGGCTTGCGTCGTTGCCACAAACTGGTAATCAGGAACTGGAAGCGGTTGGAGGGGGTGGTGATTGTGTTCAGTTCGCTCAGGAACTGCTCCTGACGGCGATAACCTTCGGTCCAACGGGTGATCTGTTCTTCATAGGCCATGATGCCGCCGGCCAGGCTCATGAGGGTATAGGGGGAACGACGGTTCTTGCGGATGAAGAGATCAACCGCTTCCAGGCTGGAGTTGCCGGTATTGCACACCAGGAGCACCGGCTCGCCGACCTGGAATTGCACCCCGAGCATGTCCTGGACCCAGCCCGCTTCTTCATAAAACATATCCGAATGAAAGCGTGTCGGAATCGATCCCGGTATGGCACGCTGGTAGTCTCCGCGCAAATCGATGATGCGGTATCGTTGTTGGCCTTGAGCAATCTGCCGCAAAAAGTTTTCCACGCTGATGGATCGTTTCATTTTGACGGACGCAAGCAGCAGGAGGGATGTGAAAATATTTTTATGTAGCATATTCTCCAGATGAAACGCAACCAGCCCAGTGACTCTTGCGTCACAGCCGTCGGATGGTTACGATGATCTACGTTACGAGAATTTCGGGAAAACAATCCCGCTTATATGGATGCCAAAGGGCCTTTGGAAGCGTGGTATGCTTTGGTATTACGTGCAAATTGGATCAGATCTTCTGGTATCAAAAATCAATTTCTTTACGCAAGTATTGTTACCAAACAACAGATTTGTAATGAATATAGCAGGCAACAAATATCTTCTCACTACGCTTTTTGGGTGACTCTGGAAGAGACGGGGATGGCGCTGCGCATTCTGGAGTATTTTCGTGCGCGTGTGTCTGGATCGGAAGCAGTGGGATTGACCTTCACTCCGGTGACGGATCGCATCAGAGATGTTCTCGGGTTGAACACTGCCGGGCAGAGGCATGATTCAGCCTGTTTTTGTTCCGATACGACCAATCATCATATTGATTTCGTAGTATTTATTAAGAATCGCATGTCGAAACGCGCAAGTTTTGTTCACAATCATATGATTGGCTCGTGGTTTAACGTGACTTTGGTTGGATGGGTAGATGGCTCACGTTGCGTGGCGGCTTTTTCAGGGGACTCAATCATGAATACAATAAACACTACCTCACGAAGAATGACCGCTATAGACCTTTTTTCTGGTGCGGGAGGAATGTCTCTTGGGTTTGAATCTGCTGGGTTTGATATTATAGGCGCTGTTGAGGTTGACCCGATTCACGCTTTAGTTCACCATATTAATTTTCCGTATACGCAAACCATTTGCAATAATATTTCTGACGTAACTGAGAAAGATTTTGAAAATTTACTGCATAGAAATAATATAACAAACTTAGATATTGTGGTTGGTGGCCCACCTTGTCAAGGTTTTTCTAATATTGGCAAAAGACAATTAGATGACCCTAGAAACAAGCTTGTATTTGAATATGTTCGAGCTTTGAAAATTTTATCTCCAAACTATTTTATTTTTGAAAATGTTCCGGGTCTTGCATCTGGCGACCACAAAAAATTTTTGTACGAATTGATTAATGAATTTGAAGGTATTGGTTACAAAATCACCCTGCCATTTCAAATATTAGATGCTGCCGACTACGGAGTGCCACAAAAAAGACGTCGTTTAATATTGATTGGTTCAAAAAGGAGTATCGTCCAATACCCAAAGGGTACGCATTACTCATTGTCAGAGCAAAATGTTTTATTCAATGATGGATTGTCACATGTGGGGGCAAGATCTGCTCTTTCATCACTTGAGGATATTGGTATATTTGTTGACAGTGATTCAGGAGTAAAAGTTGAAAAAATAAAATACGCCGCACACAACGAAATATTCTCATTTGATAGAAATTATTTTATGAGTAACGCAAGAATATTAGATACTGATAAAGTTTATGGTCACATCGGATCACGTCATGCTTCATTTTCTGTTGAAAGATTTGCAAACACGCCTCCCGGTTCAACTGAGCCAGTAAGTCGATTCTATAGGTTGCATCCTGATAGACCATGCAATACACTTCGTGCCGGAACTGCTAGTGATAGAGGGGCGCATACCGCTCCAAGACCAATACATTATTCTCAGCCAAGATGTATATCTATACGTGAGGCTGCTCGACTTCATAGTTTTCCAGATTGGTTTCAGTTTCATCGTACTATTTGGCACGGATTCCGTCAAATTGGTAACGCGGTTGCACCTTTGTTAGCCCGTGCTATCGCTTTAGAAATTATTAAGTCTGAAGGGAAGTCAAATATTTCATGGCCTATCAGGAGATTGATTATTAACAACAGTTCGTTATTGGTTAATGACATGTCAGAGGCGTCAGACTATTGGGGTGTTTCAAGAAATGTTATCCCTCCAAGAAAGAGAATGGTTGGTTAAAATCTCTTATTGGAACTTTTTTAGGGTTATGGTAAATAAGAATGAGTCATTATGAAGCCGTCATGGTGCGTGTCTTTCAAGATGTTTACAAACCTGGATTCCCAAGGTTGCAGTTTGAACGTGAGGATTTGGTCAAAGCATGTTCAACGTTAAAAATAGAAAGAATTAAGAATATAGGGGACATACCATACAGTTTTCGTTTTAGAAAGGATCTTCCAGATTATATTCAGAAGACTGCTCCTGAAGGTTCAGAATGGATTATTACTGGAAATGGGATAGCAAAATATGAATTTCGATTGGCATCACCTGGAAAAATCGAACCTACAAATAATAGAGTGAAGATTATCATTCCTGATGCAACTCCTAAAATTGTTAAATTATATGCTCCTGGTACTGATGAACAATCTTTGCTAACCAGAATTAGATACAATAGATTGGTTGATATGTTTTTAGGATTAACATGTTATTCAATTCAAAATCATTTAAGAACGACTGTTGAATCTATTGGACAAATTGAAGTAGATGAAATTTATTTAGGAATAAACAAAAGAGGAGCACATTTTTCAATTCCTTGTCAAGCTAAATCACCCGGTGACAAATTTGGAATTGTCCAAGTTATGCAAGATTTGCTGCTTTGTCAAAAGAAATATCCACAGACTATTTGTCGTCCAATAGCTGTACAGTTTCTGGGAGAATCTGATGTAGCTATTCTTGAATTATCTGTTCAAGAAATTAATGATATATTGAAACTTTCTGTTGTTGATGAAAAACATTATAGCTTGGTTCAAAAATCATTAATAGATTTTAAAGTTATTTCTGACAGAAAGGCGTATGAGCTATAATTAAGGATTAAGAATTTTATGCGCCGACTTGCAATGCTGGCCGATATTTTAATTCAACCTTTCGCAACCTAATGGATAAAATAAAGAGTTTTATTATTTGCTATACAGTTCCACTGGAAGATTGGCTTTCTGCCACTCCGGAAATCCCTCTTCCAACCGTCTGGCCTTAAATCCTTCCTTGCGCAACCGGGCCACGGCCTCGAATGAAAGGACGCAATAAGCGCCT
>JAANAU010000043.1 GCA_011089965.1 Magnetococcales bacterium | reverse complement strand
GGGCAGCCACCCGATGATCGATAAAGCCGGCATGTTCGTCATCCGGACGGGGAGCGAGCAGCAACACCCGCAAGGGCGGATGGGTGAAGAGTCGTGCTTTCATGCGTCGATTGGGCAAGCGCCGCCGCACCCGGACAGGTGTAGCCCCCTGAAACAGATAGCCATGGCCATCATGCAGAAGCTCCCAGGGCAACCCCAACAGGTGCGCTGCCGCAGCGCCCTTGATATCCTCTACCTTCACGGTAAAACGGCGCTCTGCCCTGATACTGCCCTGCTGCCAACCCGTATAAACCGTCTGTGCCGCGCTGTGTGTCAGGGCAGCATCAAACAGCGCCCGTCCCCATGCGGGCAGATCCGCTTCGATTTTTTTGGCCCGACCCCGGAACGCCTCCCCGGGCCAACGGGGAAACCGCTCCAGATACCAGGACAACTCATTGGCCTCGATGACACCCAAAGGAGAGACAAAAGAAAACGTTTCACCCTCCACATCCGGGCTGCCATCCGCAGGGTGATAAATCACGCAGGCTTGTGCTTCTGCCCGACGTTTTCCCCCTTCTTCGTTCAATATGGCGTGATCGAGGATTAAAATCAACTCATCCACAGGCAATGCCCGGGGAAGTTGCGGCCCCTCCATGACCGAGGGCAGAACACGCCCCAATGCCTCAAGCAAACGGGGCATGAACTCCTGGATTTTGCCATCGGTCAGGGAGAGAAACAGCAATTCCCGATTGCCAAAAAACCGTTTGACACCTGCCGGAGTGATTTTTGAATCCAGGGCCACGGGGATGATCTTGATCCGATCCCCCTGGGCCAGGGCATGATCGGTCTCTTTGCCCACCCATTCGGAGTTGATCCCATCTACCGACAACAGCACGACAAAATATTCGGCTGCATCGATTGCGCTCTTGATCTCTTGGGAAAGGTCATCCCCGCCGGTCAACTCACGGGCATCCAGCCAGGCATCCACACCGCTGTCAGCCAGGGCTTCACGAATCGCCTCGGCCATTGGTTTGTCCGGGGAGGCATGGGAGATGAACACCGGGTCTTGGCTCATGATCGGATCATCTTGTATATGGTTTTATAACGTTTTATTACAAACCAGAGGGCACGAACAACAAGCCTGACAAGATAACATCACAAATCAACCATGACAACCAGAATCCCCATGACCTCACGGCTCAGACTCGATCACCACCTCACCAACAAAATAGATCACCGGGAAGGTCCGTTGCCACACCTTGCTGTAGAAATTGTCCATGCGTTTGCCCTCGCCGTAGCGGATCCGGGTTCCAACCGTCAAAGGGGTGCGGGGAGCAGCCAGCCAACGTTCCTGCTCTTGGGGATGAGAGACGCGCATGTAACTGTAGTTATTGCTGTCAAAGATTTCCAACAGTCTGCCCTGATGCCGTGGGGGTTGGGTTGGGATCTCCAGGATGCGGGCAGCCTGATCGACCGTGGGATGGTCCGGAGGGGGAGCCGCCAATACAGGCAACGCACCCTCCACCAGGATCATGCCCCATATCAGAGCATGAATCATGAATATTTTTGCCATGTTTCACCTTTTCAATAGGAGGCTGCCACAGCCTCTGCCACCAATTGATTCAACTGTTCGTAGCCGAAACTGGGCATGGGGCGGCCATTGACGAAAAATTCCGGGGTGGCCCGGACGTTGAGTCGCTGCCCGTCACGCTGGTCCTGTTCCACAGCCTGCATCACCTCGGGCCGGTTGATGTCGTCTGCAAACCGTTTCTGATCCAGATCCAGGGCAGTCAGCAGAGGCAAGGCGCGCATGGGTTGAGAGACATGTGCGACCACCCATTGATGCTGGGTTGCAAACAGGCGTTCCAACGCCTGCCAGAACCTGCCCTGACGATGGGCTGCCTCCAGCATGCGCACCACCTGATCCGAACCCTGGTGCAAGGGAGCGTAACGCACCATCACCTTCACCTTGCCCGGATACCGTTCGATCAACTGCGTCACCAGGGGGTAAAACTCCCGACAGGTTTCGCAGGCCGGATCCAAAAACTCCACGATGGTGACCTTGGCATCGGGGGAACCCTTGACAGGCGCGCCCGCCCTTTCCAAAGACTCCCGATGCCCGGCCACGGCTCCGGCCTGCTGTGCGCTCCTTTGATTCTGGAACTGCACCACAAGGATGGCGAAAATCAACAGCAGCAGTCCGGCAACAGAGATGAAAGCGACTTTTCGGTTCATGGGAAATCCTTTCTCCAGGCAAAAAAGAGCAACAATCCGATCCATGTGAAGGTCATCAGGGACAAGGTGGGAATATTCAAAAAACCAAACAAGGCGAAATAGGTCGTCTTGCAGGGGACACCCTGCATGCAGGGTGTCAGCCGTTCCGGGATGATCCCTGCCACCAGGAGGAGGTGGAACAGGGCGATCAGCCATCCCGCCCCGGTCAGCGCACCGGCGTAACGCACCACCTTCGGATCGTGGGGAAACAGTCCAAGCCCCAGGATCAGGGGCAGAGGATAGAGGGCGATACGCTGATACCAGCACAGGTTGCAAACGGGAACCCCCATGATTTCACCGAGGAACAGACTGCTCAGGGTGGCAACGGCAGCCACGATCCAGGCTGCGAACAGGAGCGTCCATCCGCGCGGGTTGCTTGCAGAGGTCATTCGATGTGACTGTGGCGTTATCATCATTTTCCCAATCGTATATACCAGGTCAAGATGCAAGAGGCTGTTTGGTGATTCCTGAGCCGGGCATGAATATCCAATTATTGAAAAAAAAGAGGGGGTCTGGGGGATTCATCCCCCAGGGTTTTAATATTTTCATGTTTAAAAAAATAAATTATTCATATTTTTTAAAAATTAAAACCTTAAAAAATGAAAGTCCCAGGGGTTTCACCCCTGGACCCCACCAGGGGGGTAACCCCCCTGGCCCCCTGATCCCGGGCAGCAGTGCGCAGACGCTCGGCCATGCATGGAGCGACCACGCCGATTCGTTGCACAATAGCAGACCGATGGCGGATTTGCCATCCTCGGCCTTGACCTGGACATCCACGGTGGATGACCACGTCACGTTTCAAAGATGCACTGACGCTTGTCACGAAAACCCGTTTGCCGTCACATCGCATTTCATGCTAACCTGCCTTCATGATCGAACGTCCCAATCCGCTCAAGGGGGGCTGCGCCGGATTTTTGTTGCGCAACATTCCCCGGCCCCTTCGAGGGTTGCGCATCAAACGATGGAAAAACCATGAAAAAATACAATCCGCAAGCAGTCGAGGCCAAATGGCAACAGATCTGGGAGCAGCAACAGTGCTTCCGGGCCGATGACACCGCACAGAAGGAGAAATTCTATCTGCTGGTCATGTTCCCCTATCCCTCTGGCCGCATTCACATGGGCCATGTGCGCAACTATGCAATCGGGGATGCCATTGCCCGTCAGAAACGACTGCTCGGCCACGAGGTCATGCAACCCATGGGTTGGGATGCCTTTGGCATGCCTGCGGAAAATGCCGCCATCTCCCAGAAGAAACACCCGCAAACCTGGACCCATGACAACATCGATGCCATGCGGCGCGAGTTGAAATCCATGGGATTGGCCTATGACTGGTCGCGGGAGCTGGCCACCTGCGATCCCGAATATGCCCACTGGGAGCAACGGTTGTTTCTGAAATTGTATGAAAACAACCTGGTCTATCGCAAATCCTCGCTGGTCAACTGGGATCCGGTGGATCAGACCGTGCTGGCCAACGAACAGGTGATCGATGGCCGGGGATGGCGCAGCGGGGCTGTGGTGCAACGCAAGGAGCTGTCCCAGTGGTTTTTCCGGATCACCCACTATGCCGAGGAGCTGCTGGAGGGAATCCGCACCCTCAACGGCTGGCCGGAAACCGTGCGCACCATGCAGACCAACTGGATCGGCAAAAGCCATGGGGTGGAGTTTGCCTTTGCCATTGCCGGAGAAGAGACAACGCTGCCCGTCTATACCACCCGTCCCGATACCATCATGGGGGTGACCTTCTGCTCGATAGCCCCGGAACACCCGCTGGCCAACCTGATCGCCCAACGCAATCCGGCGGCACAACTCTTCATCCAGGAGTGCCAACAGAGCGGAACCAGCGAAGAGGTGCTGGAGCGGCTGGAAAAAAAAGGGTTCCCCACCGGTCTCAAGGCCATCCATCCGTTGACGGGTGCCAAGATTCCCATCTTCATCGCCAACTTCGTGCTGATGAGCTACGGGACCGGGGCGGTCATGGCGGTTCCGGCCCACGATCAGCGCGATTTCGAGTTTGCCCGCGCCCATGGACTGGAGTTGCGGGTGGTGATTCAACCGCCGGGAGTCACCCTGGATCCGGCCACCATGACCGAAGCCTACACCGGACCAGGCATCCTGACCGCATCCGGCCTCTTCGATGGTCTGGACAACGAAACGGCCAAACAACGGGTGGCCGAACATTTCACCACGCTGGGCATTGGTCAGGCCACGGTGCAGTATCGTCTGCGCGACTGGGGGATCTCCCGGCAACGCTATTGGGGCAATCCGATCCCCTTCATCCATTGTCCGGCCTGTGGCGTGGTGCCGGTTCCGGTCCGCGACCTGCCGGTCCGTCTGCCTGAAGATGTGCTGGAGCTGTTTGGTCAACCCGGCAATCCCCTGGACCGCCACCCCACCTGGAAACAGGTGCCGTGTCCCCGTTGCCAGGCCCGGGCCGTGCGCGAGACCGATACCATGGATACCTTTGTCGAGTCATCCTGGTATTTTCTGCGCTACTGCTCCCCGGATCTGCACACCGCGCCCTTGGATCCGCACAGGGTCAACCATTGGATGCCGGTCGATCAATATGTCGGAGGGGTGGAACATGCGGTGCTGCATCTTTTGTATGCCCGCTTCTTTCACAAGGCGCTGCGCGATGTGGGCGAGGTGCAGTGCGATGAACCCTTCACCCGGCTTTTGACCCAGGGCATGGTACGCAAGGACACCCATCGCTGTCCGCTCCATGGCTGGCGCTACCCCCATGAGAGTCAGGAGCGTGACGGCATCCTGGTCTGCAACAGCTGCGGCACGCCGATTGAGGTGGGCCGCAACGAAAAAATGTCCAAAAGCAGACACAATGTGGTGGATCCCAACGATTTGATTCAAGGATATGGTGCCGACACAGCGCGGGTCTTCATGCTGTTTGCCGCCCCGCCCGAACAGGATCTGGAGTGGAGCGACAGCGGTGTGGACGGGGCGTGGCGTTTTCTCAACCGGATGTGGCGCACGGTCCATCAGATCGCGGAACTGACCCGAGGGATCCAGCCCGCCCGCTCCATGCCTGCGGAGTCGGCAGCCCGGGAGTTGCGGAGCAAAACCCATCTCACCATGGACAAGGTGAGCCGCGACATGAACCGCTTTCAGTTCAATACCGCCATTGCAGCGGTCATGGAGCTGATCAATGCCGCCAGCGCCCTGCTGAACCAGCTCGCGGCCACACCACCCACCACGGCTGAGGCAGAGGTATTGCGCGAGATGGCCGAAACCGTGGTCATTCTCATGAACCCCTTTGCCCCGCACATCACGGCAGAGCTGTGGCAAGAGGCCCTGGCCATGCCGGAACCTCTGCACGAGACACGCTGGCCCCAGGTCGATCCGGAGGCTTTGCTGCGCGACGCAGTGACGGTGGTGGTGCAGATCAATGGCAAACTGCGCGCCCGGATTCAGGTGCCTGCCGATGCACCCACCCAGCTCCAGGAACAACTGGCCCTGAACGATACCAATGTCCTCAACCATCTGGCCGACAAGACGATCCATAAAATCGTCACGCTCCCGGGCAAACTGATCAACATCGTGGTCCGCGCATGAAAACCGGTTGGCATGCCCTCTTGTGCCGGATCGGGGTGGCAGGGCCGCTGCTGTTGGCCGGGTGCGGTTATCAGTTTCCTGCCGAACGCCTGGCAGAGAGCCAAACAGCCAGCCATTGGACCCACACACTCCTGAACGTCGAAAACAGCCCGGGGGGGCCACGCATGGAAGCCACATTGGCCCGTGTGCTGGAAGAGCGTCTGCGCACGCGCCTGGGACCGTTCGCCTCAACCCGTACCTCTGAAACCACACAACGGTTGACCGTCCATTTGGACTCTGTCCAACGTGAATTGCTGCTGGAAGATCGTTCTGGCCGCGCCAATCAGTACCGCATCACCTTGACCGCCCGTCCGGTCGTGGAACAGGATGGCAAGCCGCGATCACCCGCCTATCCTGCCATCAAGGGAGTGGCCACCTACTATGAGTCCAACTCCGGCACCGCCACCCAGGCAGCGCGCAACCAGGCGGAAAACGAGGCCCTGGGTCAATTGACCGAAGCCCTGATCTCCTTGTTGGCATACGATTCGTCACCCGGCAAATAGGAGATCACGATGGGTGTGCTGCGCATCCTTTTGCTGCTGGTCATGGGTTATCTCGCCTACCGGCTGGTGCGTCGTCTGTTGCGTCCTGTCCAGCCGCCATCATCCCGGACAGACGATACCACCCCCCTGGTACGCTGCACCCGCTGCGCCACCCTGATTCCACCCCAACAAGCCATCACATTCAACAATCAATTGTATTGTTCTGAGGCTTGCATAAATCAAAAGTAATCAAAACCCCCAAAAAAAAGTGCCGCCAAGCTGACGGCACCTTGGACAGCCCCATCAAATTTCCCAACGACCATCCGGACGGCGACAGGCGGTCTTGACCACGGTTTCGCGCTTGCCGTTGATCACCGAGGCGATCTCGGCCTGACGGCACTCCCGGCCATCGACCTGATAGGCCGGTTGCGGGGTCACGGCATACTCGGTCCGGGTATCGGGGTTGACCCAGGTGGTAGTCTGCCGGGAGGGTACGGTCTCAAACACCTGATTGAGTTTGGCACGGTCATTTTTGTCCATTTCGTTGCCGACCGTATATCCGAGCACACCTCCGATGGCGGCACCGATCAGGGCGTTCTGTTCCTTGTTCTTGGATGGACCCAAGAGACTGCCTGCCAACCCTCCGCCCAAGGCACCGATCCCGGCCCCTTGTTGCGCCTTGTTATCCATACATCCGGTCACAAGCGGCGCTGCCAGCACCGCACAGGCCAGGGTCAAACGCCAGGAGACACTGCGACGCCGCACGCCTGGCTGAACAGAGTGAATACCGATCATTACAGATCCTCCATGTCAGTATTGAATACCATCCTGGACGTTATCAAGATTGACAGACTCATCATTATCGAAAATTATCAGACATTCACTTGCCAAAGTCAAACGAAATTTGTAAAAAAAGGTAACAGTCCATGGGGAGACAAAATAAAAAAATGGCTGCCGCAATACCCGATTGTCCCATGCGACTTGTCAGTAGAGCATCAAGATGGTATTGAAATAGAAAACATGAACAAGAATGATACCCTGTTTTCCATGACAACACGACCTGCGGTACAATGGCGCGCAGTTGGCCTGGATGACCCCTTGGACCACATGCAAGATTGACTCCATATTCATGAACGACTGGCCCCTCATGTCCAAGGAATCACCCATGCACCCCGTTCTTGAGAACGCGGAGATCCCCTGCACGGAATCGGCTTTCATGACCCAACTCAACCCCTGGTTGATCCTGATCGTGGATGACGACCCGGACGTACATGGACTCACACGCCTGGTGTTGCGCGATCTGACCTTTGACGGGATCGGAGTGGCTTTTTTGAGCGCCTACTCGGGTGCCGAGGCGCGTCCGATACTGGAAAACAATCCGGACATTGCCGTGATGCTGCTGGATGTGGTCATGGAAAGCGATCAGGCAGGTCTGGATCTGATCCATCATGTGCGGGAGACCCTGCACAACCGCATGGTGCGGATCATCCTGCGCACCGGCCAGGCCGGACAGGCTCCGGAACCAAGAGTCATCACCGAATACGACATCAACGATTACCGCGACAAAAGCGATCTGACCAGCCAGAAACTCATCACCGCCACCATCGTAGCCCTGCGCGCCTGGCGCGATCTCAAGACCATCGAGCACCTGGTCAACTCCTTGCAACGGGAACAAGAGAGCCTGGCCCGCGCCCAACGCATTGCCCATATCGGCAACTGGGAATGGGAGATCGCATCCAACCGCATGATCTGTTCGGAAGAGGCGCGTCGCATCGTTGGACTGCATGTGCAACCCCCTCTGCCCGGGGCGTTGGAGACCTTTCTGGCCGTCACCCATCCCGAGGATCGGCCCATGGTCGAACAGACCATCCGCATGGCCATGGCCACCCATTCAACCTTTGAGTTCGACCACCGGGTGATCCGGCCAGACGGTCAGCAACGCTGGATCCATGAAATCGGCGAAGTGTACCAGGATCCCAAAACCGGAGTGTTGCGCATTGCCGGCACCATGCATGACCGCACCGAACAACGCGAGGCCGAAACCCGTCTGAAAATCGCGGCATCGGTCTTCGAGGGGGCCATGGAAGAGGCCGAAGCACGCATGCTGCTCACAACCAAGGTGTTTGAAAATGCCGTCGAAGGGGTGATGGTGACCGATCCGGACGGGGTGATACAATCGATCAATCCAGCCTTTTCCGTGATCACAGGCTACTCGGCGGAGGATGCCATGGGACGCACTCCGGCCATGCTGCGCTCCGGCATTCACGACGAAGGATTTTATCAAAGGATCTGGAGCGATATTCTCGGCGAGCCTGGGGCGTGGCGCGGAGAGATCTGGAACCGGCGCAAAAACGGCGAGGCCCATCCGGTCTGGGAGACCATCACCACCATCCATGACCGCAATGGCACCATCACCCATTTTGTCGCGGTCTTTCACGATCTGACCGCCATCAAACGCAGCGAAGAGGCCCTGCTCTTCCGCACCTACCACGACAGTCTGACCGGTCTGCCCAATCGGGTGCTGTTCCAGGACCGGCTGCGCCAGGCGCTCGGACAGGCCGGACGCAGTGACGACAAGGTATTGGTGCTGATCTTTGATCTGGATCTGTTCAAGAATGTCAACAACAGCCTGGGTCACACGGTCGGTGACCGGCTGCTCAAGGGGGTGGCCGAACGTCTGGCCCATTTTGTCCGCGAAGGGGATACCATGAGCCGCATGGGCGGCGACACCTTCGGTTTTATTTTGCGGGAGATCCGCACCTCTCAGGATGTCGGGGTGGTGGTGCGCAAACTGGCCGACGCCTTGGCCAAACCCTTTTACATCGATGACCAGGAGCTGTTCGTTACCGCCAGCATGGGCGTGACCCTCTACCCCGACGACGGCGCAGACGCCGATCTTTTGATCCGCAACGCTGACATGGCCGTGGCCCGTGCCAAAACCGCCGGACGCAACAACTGTCAATATTATGCCCCGGCCATGGGTGCCGAGGCCGAACGCCGCCTGAACCTGGAGCACAACATGCGTCAGGGATTGGAGCGGGATGAGTTCTTTCTCGTCTACCAACCCAAGGTCGATCTGCACTCGGGCCAAATCTTCGGCATGGAAGCCCTGGTCCGCTGGCGTCACCCCCGGGACGGTTTGATCTCCCCGGGCCAGTTCATCCCGGTGGCCGAAGAGAGCGGTTTGATCCTGCCTTTGGGATCGCGCATCCTCAGAATGGCCTGCCAGGAGACCAGACAGTGGCACGATGCCGGCTTTACCCATCTGAAAGTGGCGGTGAATCTTTCCATTCGTCAATTCCGGCAGGCTGATCTGCTGGATGAGGTGCGCTCGGCTTTGGCAGAAAGCCAACTGACACCCACGGCATTGGAACTGGAGGTCACCGAAACCCTGATGATGGAAAATCTCGATGAGATCGTCGCCATTCTGACCCGCCTCAAACTGCTGGGGGTAACCGTGGCGGTGGACGATTTCGGCGTTGGCCACTCCTCATTGACCTACCTGAAAAAACTCCCCATCGATGTCTTGAAGATCGATCAATCCTTTGTCCGCGACCTGACCCTGGACTCGGACGACACGGCCATCGTGACCGCCATTTTGGCTTTGGGACGCAGCCTGCGACTCAAGGTGGTGGCCGAAGGGGTGGAGACCCATGACCAGTTGGCGTTCTTGCGGCGCGAAGGGTGTGATGCCATTCAAGGCTATCTCTTCAGTCGTCCACTGACCCCGGAGGATTTCACCGCTCTGCTCCACCAACCGCCCGCCCTGGATCCTGTCTGATACCTGCACCAGAATTCCCGCATGTTTGCCGTCGCATGCATTGCAAAAGCGTGCTAAAATGGATCATCATACGCCATATGCCATTTGACCCTCCACAAGGGCCATTAAAGGAACATTAACCACGGGAAGAGGAAATCCACATGCGCACACGTTCTCGATTCACCTTTTGGTCGGTCGGCGCCCTGTTCGTACTCGCCATGGCCCTGCCGGATGCAGGCCAGGCTGCCCCTCCGGGAGCACGGGTGACCTTTGCCGAGGATGTCTTCCCCATTCTGCAAAACCGGTGCGTGGAGTGTCACAAGCAAGGCGCTCCGGGCGTGGCCTTTTCCGGTCTCAACCTGGAAAGCTATGAAGGGTTGATGAAAGGAACCCGCTTCGGACCCGTGGTCGTACCAGGCAATGCCATGGTCAGCAACCTGAATGTCCTGGTCGAAGGACGGGCCGGCATTCGCATGCCTCACAACCGCAAACGGCTCACGGCCTGTGAAATCGACATCCTGCGCAATTGGGTCAACCAGGGAGCCAAAAACGACTGATGATGAAACTGCGTACGGTCGTCATTCCGGTGGCCGGGCTGGGAACCCGCTTTCTGCCTGCCACCAAAACCTTGCCCAAAGAGATGCTCCCGGTGGTGGACAAACCGCTGATCCAGTACGCCGTGGAAGAGGCGTGGGCTGCCGGGATGGAACGCATTGTCTTTATCACCGGACGTGGCAAAAAGATCCTCGAAGATCACTTCGACCACTCTCCGGAGCTGGAAGAGACCTTGACCGCCCGTGGCAAGGATGACCTGCTGGCCGAAGCCCGCTCCACCATCCCGGCAGCAGCGGGCAATCTGCTCTATACCCGCCAGAACCGCCCTCTGGGACTGGGACATGCGGTCTGGTGCGGACGCAACGTGGTGGGTGATGAACCCTTTGCCGTCATCCTGCCGGACGATCTCATCGATACCGGATCCGAACAACCGGTTCTGCAACAAATGGCCCATGAGTTTGAACAGCGGCAGGCGTCCATTGTGGCGGTCATGCCCGTGGATCCGGAGCAGACCAGCAAATACGGCATCGTTGCCCCGCTCGCCAGGGATCTGGACACCCGATCCGAAGCCACGCGCTGCATCCAGGTCTCCGGTCTGGTGGAAAAGCCCCTGGCCGAAGCCGCCCCCTCCAATCTGGCGGTCATTGGCCGCTACATCCTGATGCCGGAGATCTTCCATTATCTGGAACGCCGCCACCAGGGGGTGGGAGGAGAGGTGCAACTGACCGATGCCATTGCCGCACTGCTGGAAAGACAAGCGGTCTACGCCTACCGGTTCCGGGGCACACGCTTCGATTGCGGCGACAAGGTCGGCTTCCAGATGGCCAATGCCGCCCTCTCTTTGCAACGCCCACAAATTCGGGAACGTCTCCTGCCCTTCCTGAGGGAACTGGTCTCCAAACAGGCTTGATACTCATCAATACACCCACAAAGGATGATCCCACAATGCGCATTACCATGATTGGCGCCGGATATGTCGGCCTGGTCTCCGGGGCCTGTTTTTCTGAATTCGGTGTACATGTCACCTGTATTGACTCGGATGAAGAGAAGATCAAACGTCTGCGCCAAGGGGTGATCCCGATCTTTGAACCGGGCCTGGATCGTCTGGTCTTGCGCAACGCCGAGGCCAAGCGTCTGGAGTTTTCGACCGATCTGGCGACAGCCGTGGAAAACAGCGAGGTGGTCTTCATTGCCGTTGGCACTCCGGAACGCCGGGGAGATGGTGCGGCAGATCTGCAATACGTCTTTGCCGCGGCCCGACAGATCGCCCGACATCTCAACGGCTTTACCGTGGTGGTGACCAAGTCCACGGTCCCGGTCGGCACCGGCGCACAAATTGCCCAGATCATCCGCACGGAAAACCCGGAGGCCGACTTTGCCGTGGCCTCCAACCCGGAGTTTCTGCGCGAAGGCTCGGCCATCGAAGATTTCATGCGGCCTGACCGGGTAGTGATCGGCGTGGATGATCCCAAGGCTGCCGAGGTGCTCAAAAGCCTCTATCGCCCCCTTTATCTGATCGAAACCCCGATCCTGATCACCAACATCCCCACGGCAGAACTCACCAAATACGCCTCCAACGCCTTTCTGGCCACCAAGATCATGTTCATCAACCAGATTGCCAATCTGTGCGAGGCAGTGGGTGCGGATGTGCATCACGTGGCCAAGGGGATGGGACTGGATCGGCGCATTGGCGGCAAGTTTCTCCACCCCGGCCCGGGTTACGGCGGCTCCTGCTTTCCCAAGGACACGCAAGCCCTGGCCCGCACGGCTGCCACCCATCACGAGCCGATCACCATTGTCGAAGCGGTGATCGCTGCCAACTTCCACCAGAAAAAACGCATGGTGGACAAAGTCCTCAAGGCGACAGGCGGTGCGGTGAGCGGATTGACCATCGGTGTTCTGGGTCTGACCTTCAAACCCAATACCGATGACATGCGTGAGGCACCCTCCTTGCTGATTCTGCCCGAGCTGGCCCAACAGGGGGCACGCATCATTGCCTTTGATCCGGAGATCCGCGGGGTGGCCAGCGACCATTTCCCGGCAGGGGTAAGCTTTGCCGGCAACGCCTATGAAGCGTGTCAACAGGTTGATCTGGTCTTGATCCTGACCGAATGGAATCAGTTTCGCAACCTGGATCTGGCGCGGGTGCGTGCCGGAATGCGGCCTCGTCCGGACGGACGGTATCTGTTTTGCGATTTTCGCAACATCTACGATCCGGAGACCATGCGTCGTGCCGGTTTTCACTATGTATGTGTGGGACGTTGAGCAATGAGCGCAGTCAACCCCTTCATCTTTCGCGAATACGACATCCGTGGGGTCATGGGCCGTGATCTGACTCCGGAGCTGTTTTTTGCACTTGGCCAGACCTTTGCCGCCCATCTGCGCGCCGAAAGCCGTCAGAACACCCTCACGGTGGCTGTGGGCCGTGATGGACGGCTCTCCTCGCCAATGCTGGCCGATGCACTGATGGACGGTCTGGTCCAGGGTGGGGTCTACACCATTGATGTTGGACTGGTTCCGACCCCGGCGCTCTATTTCGCCACTTATTTCTTGCAGACCGATGCCGGTCTCATGATCACCGGCAGCCACAATCCGCCTGATCACAATGGCCTCAAGATGATGCGTGCGGGCAAACCGGTCTATGGTGCCGAAATCCAGGCCCTGAAGCGTCGCATGGAAGCCGGGGATCACCCGCCCATGCCGGGTGGGCAGCGTGAGCGTGTTGAGGTTTTGACCAAATACGTGGATCGGATCGTACAGGATTTCCGTCCGGGTCGTACGGTCAAGGTGGTGATGGATTGCGGCAATGGTGCCACGGGCATGGTGGCGGGCGAGCTGCTGTGCAGCCTGCCGGGCATTACTGGCGAGGTACTCTTTTCGGAGGTGGACGGAATGTTTCCCAACCATCATCCAGACCCGACCGAACCAAAAAATCTGGTGGCCATGGCCGAGCGGATGCGGGTTATTGGAGCGGAGTTGGGCATTGCCTTTGATGGGGATGGAGATCGCATCGGTGCCATGGATGCCGAGGGTCGCATTCTGTGGGGAGACATGCTGATGATCCTGTTTGCCCGGGACATCCTGGCGCGCGACCCCGGGGCTGCGGTGATCGGCGATGTCAAATGTTCCCAGCGGCTGTTTGATGCCGTGGCCAAGGCCGGGGGGGAGCCGATCATGTGGAAGACCGGTCACTCGCTCATCAAGAGCAAGATGCGCGCCACCGGTGCTCCGCTCGCTGGCGAGATGAGTGGTCACCTCTTTTTTGCCGACCGTTATTTCGGTTTTGACGATGCCTTGTATGCGGCGATGCGTTTGCTGGAGTTGGCCGCCTCCAAACCCGGCACCTTGTGGGATGAGTTGGCCGATCTGCCGCAGAGTTTTGCGTCACCGGAGATTCGCATCCCCTGTCCGGATGAACAAAAATTCCACATCATGAAGCGGATTCTGGCCCGGTTGCGCGACGCGGGGGCAGATCTGTCCGACATGGATGGTGCCCGGGTACGGGTGGAGGACGGGTGGTGGTTGTTGCGGGTTTCCAACACCCAGCCGATTCTGGTGGCACGCGCCGAAGCGCACACCCCGGAGCGACTCCAGGCCATTCTGGCCAATTTGGCTGCACTGTTGCATGCCGAAGGGGTCTCCCTGCCCACCCTGCCCAACGCATGAGCGGAAACGTGACATCTTTGGAGGTGCGGCTGGCAGGTTTGACCCTGGCCAATCCGGTGATGTTGCTTTCCGGCTGCGCCGGTTTCGGGGAAGAGTTGGCCATGGTGGAAGGGTTTGACTTTTCACGTGTCGGTGCCATCTGTCTCAAGGGAACCACGCTGCATCCCAAAGAGGGCAATCCGCCGCCACGGGTGGCGGAAACCCCGGCAGGCATGTTGAATGCCATTGGGTTGCAGAATCCGGGTGCCCGTCATGTTGCCGAAAAGATTTTGCCCGGCATACTCCACTGGCCCACCCGTTTCATTGCCAATATTGCCGGTTCCACGGTGGACGAATATGCGGAAGTGGCGCGCATCTTCGATGATACGGGTGTGGCCGCGATTGAGATCAACATCTCCTGTCCCAATGTCAAAGAGGGGGGGGTGGCTTTTGGTGCGGATCCGGTGATGGCGGCGCGGGTGGTGGCGGCAGTGCGTCAGGCCACTTCCAAACCTTTGATCACCAAGCTTTCGCCCAATGTCACCGACATCCGGGTCATTGCCCGTGCCACCATTGAGGCTGGCACTGACATCTTGTCCGCGGTCAACACCTATCTGGGCATGGCCATTGACTGGAGTTCCGGACGACCGATCCTGGGCAATGTGCAGGGTGGGTTGTCCGGGCCTGCCATCAAACCGGCGGCTTTGTTGCAGGTATGGCGGGTGTATGAAGTGGCCCGGCATTGCAATGTGCCGATCATTGGTCAGGGCGGCATTACCTGTACCCGTGATGCCGTTGAATTTTTTCTGGTGGGGGCCGCAGCCATCGGCATTGGCACGGCGCTTTTCTCTTCCCCTTTGGTGGCGGGAGAGATTGTCACCGGATTGCGTCATCATCTGGAAGAGCGTGGTTTGGATGGTCCTGCCCGTTTGACGGGTATGCTGAAAGTATGAGAGGCTGTTTGGTGATTCCTGAGCCGAGCATGATTATCCAATTATTGAAAAAAAAGAGGGGGTCTGGGGGATTCATCCCCCAGGGTTTTGATGTTTTCATGTTTTAATGTTTAAAAAAATAATTTTTAAATATTTTTTGTTTAAAAGATTTAAAAGATTTAAAAGATTTAAAAGATTTAAAAGATTTAAAAGATTTAAAAGATTTAAAAGATTAAATTCCCAGGGGTTTCACCCCTGGACCCCACCAGGGGGGTAACCCCCCTGGACCCCTGATCATGGTGCATTGTCCCTGACTCTCGACCGATCACGAAATCACCAAACAACCTCTGAGAAACCATGAAGATCCTGCTTGCGGAACCCCGAGGTTTCTGTGCCGGCGTGGAACGGGCCATCGCCATCGTGGAACGCGCCCTGAAAACCTTTCCACCCCCCATCTATGTGCGCCATGAAATCGTCCACAACCGATGGGTGGTGGAGTCGCTCAAAAACAAAGGAGCGGTCTTTGTCCATGAACTGAACGAAATCCCGGACGGAGCGGTCGCGATCTTTTCTGCCCATGGGGTCTCCAAGGCCGTCGAGGCCGAAGGACGCCAACGCCCGCTGCACATTCTGGATGCCACCTGCCCACTGGTGTCCAAGGTGCATCGCGAAGCCGAACGACTCGACCGCGCTGGACGCCAGGTGATCCTGATCGGTCACAAAGGCCACCCGGAGGTGGAAGGGACCGTTGGCCAACTGCCGCCAGGCCGCATGCAGGTGATCAGCACCCTGGCCGAATTGTCTGCCCTCCCCAACAGCCCGAACACACCAACCGGCTATGTCACCCAAACCACACTCTCCATGGATGAAACCGCTGATGTGATCCAGGCCCTCAAAGAGCGGTTTCCCGATATCCAGGGACCAGCCCGCGAAGACATCTGCTATGCCACCCAAAGCCGTCAGAACGCAGTCAAGGCACTGGCTGCCCAATGCGATCTGATTCTGGTGCTGGGCGCACCCAACAGCAGCAACTCCAACCGGTTGCGGGAAGTGGCCGAACGGGCCGGAACCCGTGCCCACCTGATCGAATCGGCTCAAGACGTAGACGATGCCTGGCTGGAAGGGGTCCAAACTCTGGGAGTGACTGCCGGGGCTTCGGCTCCGGAGATCCTGATCGACCAACTGCTGACACGATTGCAGCCCTTGATCATGAACATCGATACCTTGACCGTTTCCCAGGAAAGCCTGGCCTTTCCCCTCCCCAAAGAGCTGACCGGACCGTAAAGACTTGACTTGCCCCCCTGAAAAGGCCCATAAGAAGGCCGACCCTTTGTTTCTCGATACCCCTATTGCAAGGCCAACAAACCATGGCGGATGAGACCTCTTCCCCTCCCAATCACCCGGTTTTTCACATCGAAAAACTCTATGTCAAAGATCTGTCGTTTGAAAGCCCCAACACTCCGGAGATGTTCCTGGAGTCGGGCGAACCCAGCATGGAGTTCCAACTGGAAACCAATGCCGCCCAAAAAAGTCCGGAACATTTTGAGGTCACACTGCACGTGATCGTGAAGGTTCATCTGGAAGAACGGGTGCTCTTTCTGGTGGACATCACCTATGGCGGACTGTTCCTGTTGCGCAACATGCCCATGGAACACCTGGCCCCCATGCTGCGGATCGAATGTCCCAATATCCTCTTCCCTTATGTGCGCCATCTGGTCTCCAACCTGGTCACCGAAGGGGGATTCAAACCGGTGGTGCTGGACCCGATCAACTTCATGGCCCTCTACCAGCAACAACTCCAGCAACAACAGGCTGCCAGCCAGGCCGAATCCTGACCCGCACCAATCCAGGGGCCTGGCCCCTGGAACCCCACCAGGTCATCATCCCCGGATCCCCGGGAACCGTCTTGTCCAATCAAGCATCAATGGAGTCTATGACAACGGAACACCGTGATGGGCGGTCACCACGGTGGTGATCCCCCCGCGCACATTGAAAGCTCCGGTCACGGTCATGGCACGCGGGGCCGCGACAGCCACCAGATCATCCAGAATGGTATTGGTGATGGCTTCATGAAAGGCCCCCTGATCGCGAAAACTCCACAAATAGAGTTTCAACGATTTCAACTCCACACACACCTGATCCGGAATGTAGGAGATGCGAATCTCGGCAAAATCCGGTTGACCGGTTTTGGGACAGACACAGGTGAACTCCGGACAGCGCATGTCGATCCGGTAGTCACGGTGCGGGTGAGGATTGGGAAAGGTTTCGAGTTTCATGGGGGCTGTTTTCTACGCCAATCGCGCGCCAGTGTCAATCCAACATGATACAAAAAGCGAATTTGACAGCTCCAAACCAAAAAAAGAAGCAAAAATGGACCGACATGCATTTTAATTCCTGACTTTCGGCTGAAATCCCGGTATGTTACATAAAATGGCACACCCTTGGCATAGGAGAGTCGAGAAACCATTCCATGAGGGGCACCATGCAACGCTTTGTCCATACCCTGCGCCAACTGTTGCGCGTTCCATCCGTTTTGACCCCCGTACCAGCCAGCACGGGTGTCCTGATGACGGCTGGTCTGGCGTGGCTGATGGTCATGGCCCCCCCCATGCCTGCGCCCTCGTCACCTCCAGAGGGTGTGGTCCACACCACCCATCCGGAACCCGCAACACCAACACCAACACCAACCGCTGTGGTCACATCGGTTGCCCCGTCACCACCCGTGAGCGCAACCGACTCACTGGGGGATACCCTGTTGTTGCGTGTTGAAACCAAACCCAAAGGGGCCACCATCATCCTCGATGGTCAAAAACTCGGCACCACGCCGTTCACGGTCGGACGGGTCAAAACCGGCATGCACACCCTGCGGCTGGAAATGGACGATTACAATCCAGTGGCCATGGATCTGGATCTGACCGTCGATACCGTGGTTGACATGACCCTGGACCTTCTCGTCCCCCCCCCTCCTCCGCCCACGGCCCTGCGCAAATCACGCACCAGCGAAGAGTCGGCTCCAACAGATACCCCCAATAGAGTCGTCGCCTCTCTGACTGCCAATGTGGCTTCCGATGTCCAGACCCCCCTGAACACCACCACAACCGAAACTGCCCAGTCCGCACAACAGCAACAGCAGGCAGAACAGACCCTGCTGCGCACCGCTGAACAACATCTCAAGGCAGGCCGCCTCACCCATCCCAAACAGGACAATGCGGTCACACTCTTTCAACAACTCCAATCATCGTCCCCCGCGCACCCCAGGATTGCCGATGGAATCCGCCGTCTCACCACCCGACTCCTGACTTTGGGGCGGGAGGATCTGGAGGCCTGGCGTCTGCTTCAGCCCGAAGAGAACAACGCCCTGGAAAGGTTTCGCGCCGTCCTGCTTTTGGACAGCACAAACCAGACAGCCAAAGCGGGCCTGGCAGAGATCGTGGACCGCCTGCTGAGTCTGGCGCAACGCTATGCCCAAGAGCCTGACAAGGCCAAAACGTATCTGCGTCAGGCCGAAATGATCCTGCCCGATCAACCCCGCATCCGGGAACTGCGCGCCTTGTGGCCAGAACCGGCTGCCGGACACGATGCCGGCCTGCAAGCCAACTCAACACCCCGCTAACCGTTTGTCGGCACCCGCCATGATGAACGACTGGAAAAACGTCTGAAAAATGTTTATATTCGATCCATGTGACGAACAAACGGACACCATCCCGAACCAACCCCTCTTCCACTTGCCGATTTTGACCCAGGTGACCCGGTGAACACCTTGCGTATTCTCATCCTGACTGCCCTGGCGGTCTTTCTGGTAGGCGGTTTCTTGACCCAACACGAATCCGACACCTCCACCTCGGATATGTTGTTCACGCTGCTGGTTGTCGGCTATCTCTGGTATGTGATGCATCGCAAAAAACAGGATACGCCTCCGGACCCATCGGCCCAACCTGCGCCCAACCCACCCCAAACCCAGCCAACGCAGCCAACCCTGGAATCCGAACCCGCTGCGCCGTTGTTGATCACACCCGCAACGGCACCGCTGCCCCGCATGTTCTTCGCCTCCCGGATGATGCGCCCCACTGGCCGCATCATCCAACACAAACTCCCCTGGTCCGTAGTGGAGCAAGGGAAGTCTGTGGGTCAATTCCGGCATGTACCCATACCGGCCTGGATCCGCACCTCGGATAATCGTCACGCTGACTATGCCGGCATTGCCCAAACCGCACTGCCGGATGGGTGCGTCTGTCTGGAACTTCCGGAGCAGGCAGAACTGATCCTGCCACCTGGCCTGGTCTACGCCATTCGTTCATGACCACCTCTGCGCACACGCCTGCGATGGCCCAATATCTGGCCATCAAGGCAGCCCATCCCGGCATGTTGCTGTTCTACCGGATGGGGGATTTCTACGAACTCTTTTTCGAGGATGCCAAGGAGGCGGCTGAGGTTCTGGAAGTGGCCCTGACCCACCGGGGCGTATCCGCAGGTCAACCCGTGCCCATGGCCGGCATTCCGGTGCGCGCCCTGGACGAGTATCTGCGCAAGGCGGTGCTGGCTGGTCACAAGGTGGCGATCTGCGAACAGATGGAACCGCCCGGCGCCAACAAAGGTCCACTGCGGCGCGAGGTGGTCCGGGTGGTCACCCGTGGCACCTTGACCGAAGAGCTGCTGCTGGCTCCACGCCAGGACAACTTCCTGGTGGCCGTGGCCCCCCCGCCGGTCCGTTCGGGCAACCGCATCAAAAACGCCGAACCGGCAGTGGCCGCCCTGGAACTCTCCACCGGTCAGTTTCAGGTGGCCTCGCCCGGCTCCTGGGATGCCACAGCAGCGGCCCTGTCGGCCCTGAATCCGGCAGAAATCCTCCTGCCACGGGGCTGGGAGCTGCCAGAGGAGCTGCGCACCCTCTGGCCGGAACGGATCACCCGCCGCCCTGAATGGGAGTTTGATCCGCATCAGGCCGCCACCTCCTTGAAAGAACAATTTCGCACCTCCACCCTGGAAGGTTTTGGCATTGCCGATGCACCGAGCTGCATTGCTGCTGCCGGCGCCTTGATTCAATACTGCCAGGAGACCCAGAAGGCTGCTTTGCTGCATGTCAGCGGACTGACCCGCACCCGCGTCAGCGAGGTGATGATCCTGGATGAGAACTGTCGCCGCAATCTGGAGATCAATGCCACCTTGCGTACCGGCGAGCGTCGCGGCAGCCTGCTGGGCACGCTGGATGTCACGGTCACCCCCATGGGTGGGCGCATGCTGGCCCAATGGCTGAACCACCCTTTGCAGGATCTGGAACAGATCCGCGCCCGTCAACTCAGCGTACAATGGCTGCTGGAACACCACACGGCCCGCGAAACCATCCGCTCGGAACTCAAGGGGATCCACGATCTGGAGCGGCTGACCGGACGTGTGGCCATGGGACGGGCATCGCCCCGCGATCTCGGAGCCATACGGGACTCACTGGTCAAACTGCCGCACCTGGTGGCACAACTGCCCACCAGCGCACCTCTGGGTGAAGTGGCCTCCCAACTGGCAGAACACGAAGCACTCTGCCACCATTTGAGCACCACCCTGACCGACACCCCACCCCTGCGCCTCCAGGATGGGGCCATCATCCAAGACGGGGTGCATGCCGATCTGGATCATGCCCGCCGCCTGGCCGTGGATGGCAAGGGGGTCTTGGCCGAGTTGGAAAAACGGGAAAAGGAGCGACTCGGCATCTCCGCGCTCAAGGTCAAATATCATCAAAGCTTTGGATATACCCTGGAGGTGCCGCGCACCCAGACTGCCAAGGTTCCATACGACTACCGGATCCAGCAGACCATGACCAATACCGTGCGCTACGTGACCCCGGAACTCAAGGAGCTGGAAGAAGAGATCCTGCATGCCGAAGAGCGCGTGGCCCAACTGGAGGCCGAGCTGTTGTCAGAACTGATGGCCCAGGTGAGAGCGGCAACCCCCGGTTTGCAACAGTCGGCCCGTGCCCTGGCCACGCTGGATGTGCTGGTCGCCTTTGCCCATCAGGCCGAACGCCATCACTACTGCTGCCCGGATGTCAATTCCGGCCACGGCATCCACATTCGCGCCGGTCGCCATCCCGTGGTCGAGCAGGCTGATGGAGCCGGATTCACCCCCAATGACACGGATCTTGAGGCAGAAGAGCAGCGTGTGGCCCTGATCACCGGTCCCAACATGGGGGGCAAGTCCACCTTCATGCGTCAGACCGCACTGATCGCCCTTTTGGCCCACTGCGGCTCCTTTGTCCCGGCAGCAGAGGCGCGCATTGGCCGGATCGACCGGATCTTCACCCGGGTGGGTGCTGCCGACGATCTGGCAGGCGGGCAATCCACCTTCATGGTGGAGATGACCGAAACCTCCTACATCCTCAATCACGCCACGGCCCGTTCGCTGGTGATCCTCGATGAGATCGGGCGCGGCACCTCCACCCTGGATGGACTCTCCATTGCCTGGGCCGTGATCGAGCGCATTCACTCCTCCATCCGCTGCCGCACCCTTTTTGCCACCCACTTTCACGAATTGACCCAGCTCGAACGGCTGCTCCCTGGCTTGTTCAACCTGACGGTCGCCATCCAGGAGCATGCCGGTCAGACTTTGTTTCTGCACACCATCCGACCCGGAGCAGCAGATCGCTCCTATGGCATTCACGTGGCCCAATTGGCAGGACTGCCCCGTTCGGTCATCGAGCGTGCCACCGAGATTCTGGCCCGTCTGGAATCCGCATCCCCGGAACAGCGTACCCCCTCGCACCCGATACAGACCAAAAAACAACTCAGTCTGTTCCACGATCCGGATCCGCAAGTCATTCGCGAAATCAAGGCACTGGACATCGACTCCTTCACCCCGCGTCAGGCCCTGGAAGCACTCTATCGCTTGAGAAAAATGGTATAGATCAAAATTCCAACCGGCTGATGACAACCCGAAGAATATATTGTTTATATTATAAATCAAAAACCATTTTAGATCTGCACGAACTACTAAACAAGGCTAGAGATACCATGCTGACCAAAGATCAACTGCGGGAACTCCTTTGCGATCTCGAAAATGATCGGGTCGAGCGCACCATTTCGACCCAGAAAACCGACAAATTTGCCCAGGCCGTATGCGCTTTTGCAAATGATTTTTCAAATCATCGACTGCCAGGCTACCTCATCATTGGCACCGATGATCATGGCAAACTGGCGGGCCTGACTGTGACCGATCTGTTGCTGCAGACGCTTGGTGGATTGCGTTCTGACGGAAACATTCTGCCAATCCCTGCCCTTTCAGTGGCCAGGTTTGAGTTCGACGATGGACATGTGGCAGTGGTCGAAGTCCAACCTTCGGATTTGCCTCCTGTGCGCTACAACGGACAAGTCTGGCTACGCGTCGGGCCTCGAAAAGCCATTGCCAGCGAGCAGGAAGAACGCATCCTGATGGAGCGGCGCATCGCCAATTCACGCAGTTTCGACGCCACACCGGTATCCGATGCAGGCATGAACGATTTATCCCTGGCATTGTTTGAAGCATACCGACATGAGGTCATTGACCGGGAAATTATCGATACCAATCATCGCCCGATGGAAGACCAACTGGCATCTCTGCGTTTTTTCAACAATCGGATCAAACTGCCGACTGTGGTCGGCATCCTGATGTTCGGAAAGAACCCACGCTATTTTCTTCCGGGCGCCTATGTCCAGTTCTTGCGTCTTCCGGGCACCACCTTGACCGAAATTCCGGACAACCAGGCTGAAATATCCGGAGACCTGCTGACAGTTTTGCGCGAATTGGATGCAAGGCTCAAGTCCAATATCCAGACCGGCATGGAACCAACCAGCACTCTTCGAGAGCGTTACATTTATGACTATCCGCAGATTGCTGTCCGAGAGTTATTATTGAATGCCATCATGCATCGGGATTACCAGTCCAACACACCCGTACGCTTCTATTGGTTTTCAGACCGCATTGAAATTCAAAGCCCGGGAGGGCTGTACGGTGAGGTAACACCGCAAACGCTCACCCAAATCAACAGTTACCGCAACCCGGTAGTTGCCGAGTGCATGAAGTCGCTCGGATATGTGAACCGTTTCGGATACGGCATTCAACGCGCACAAAAACTCCTGCAAGACAATGGCAATCCACCACCCGAATTCCAAATGGATGACAGGGTTTTTCTTGTGACCATCCGCAGGAGACCCGCATGAAATCGATTGCTTTTTTCAACAACAAGGGCGGGGTTGGCAAGACCTCTCTTGTCTATCATCTGGCCTGGATGTTTGAAAAATTCGGTGTCAATGTGCTGGCTGTTGATCTCGATCCGCAGGCCAATCTCACGGCCATGTTCCTGGAAGAGAGCAGATTGGAAGAAGTGTGGTCTGATGACGACCAACAACGGCAGACCGTATATGGTGCCATCAACCCCATTCTACGTGGAACTGGCGATATTGCCAGGCTGACTATCGAAAAAGTGACACCCAAGCTTGGTCTTGTTCCGGGTGATTTGGGACTGTCTCGATTTGAAGACAAACTTTCAGATGCCTGGCCACGATGCCACAATCGTGATGAGTCGGCATTCCGCACCATGACCGCCTTTCATCGGTTGATGTTGCAAAGTGCGGATTGGGGCGCAGACATTGTCTTGATGGATGTCGGTCCCAACCTGGGAGCCATCAACCGTGCGGCACTGATCGCCTCAGACCATGTGGTATTGCCCCTGGGAGCCGATTTGTTCTCGCTGCAAGGGATGAAAAATCTGGGTCCGACCATGCGTGACTGGCGGAAGATCTGGAAGGAGTTGTTGAGCAAAGGGCCATCCGATCTTCCGATGCCAACGGGTGACATGAGTCCAATCGGTTATGTGGTCAGTCAACATGGTATTCGTGAAAGCCGACCCGTAAAATCTTATCAGCGTTGGGTGGCACGTATTCCCCGCATTTATCGTGAAGCTGTACTTGATCGTAACGAGGTTGATGTACCACCCAGACCGGAAGAAGACCCGCATGCGTTGGCCATGCTCAAGCATTACCGCAGCCTGATGCCCATGGCAATGGATTCTCACAAACCAATGTTTTTTTTAAAATCTTCGGATGGGGCAATAGGCTCCCACATCCAGGCTGTCCACGATTGTCATGATGATTTTTTCAACCTTGCCAAGCGCATTGCATTCCATGCTGGTCTGACTTTGAGTGACACCCCATGACCCCCATCCAATCCCCCCAAAAGCGCATCTGCATTCTCTTGCGACAAAGAACAGTCGGATCCCAGTGCCGCGCTCAGCCAACCAATGCCACGGTGACGGAAGGCATCTGCCCTCCGTCACCGTGACCACGACATCAGACCGCGCTGCCGAAGAGCATCCCCTCCAGATCGCGCATCTGCTTGACCAGATCCACCATGCGTTCGCCCGGCAACTGACGAAGCACATTTTCACCCCCCTGGTCCACCACTTTCACCACCACCTGCTTGAGTTCCCGATCCATGCCGAAGCGCAAACTGTTGAACCCGGTCAAAGATTGGGTGATCTCTTCGGCCAGACTCTTGAGCGACATCCTGCGAGACTCCTCGGTACGCACATCCGCTGCTGCCAGTGCCTGTTCGGCCTCATACAGGCTTTTGTCAAACGATCCACTCCGATAGCGCCCCGGATGGGCCGTACCGGAACGCGCACCGCTCTCCACGCGCTCTCTCGACCCGCCGAGATCCAGAATGTTGACCACACTTTCCATGGTGCGCTCCTTGTGACTACTTCAGGAGTTGCAAGGCGATCTGGGGTTGCTGATTGGCCTGGGCCAAAACCGCCGTCCCTGCCTGCTGGAGAATCGAATACCGGGTCAAACTGGCCGATTCGGCAGCAATGTCGGCATCGGTGATACGGGAACGGGAAGCCGCCGTGTTCTCCGACACATTCATCAGATTGGCAATCACGGCCTCAAACCGGTTCTGAAAGGCACCCAGCTTGGCGCGGATGTCGGAAACCGAATCCAGGGCGCTGTCCAGGGTGTTGATGGCCGAATTGGCCGCCGCATTGGTGGAGACGGCCACGGCATCCACGCCGAGCTTGGAGGCAGTGGCACCTTTCACGCTCATCGTGATGTTCTGGCTGATGTCCGCACCCACATGAAACACCCGGGCCGTGGTCTCCCAATCCCCATCCAACAAGGTTTTGTTGTTGAACTGAGTCTGGCTGGCAATGCGATCCACTTCAGCCACCAACTGATCGATCTCTTTTTTGATGTCCGAACGATCCGTCGTGGTCAGGGTGTCATTGGCTGCCTGCACCGCCAGTTCACGCACCCGTTGCAGGGCATTGGAGGTCTCGTCCAAGGCCCCTTCAGCCACCTGCATCATCGAGATGGCATCGTTGGCATTGCGGGCTGCCTGATTGAGACCACGAATCTGCGCCGTCATACGGGTGGCAATGGTCAGACCGGCAGAATCATCCTTGGCGCTGTTGATGCGCAAACCCGATGACAACCGTTGAAAGGTGGTGGTCAGGGAGCGGGTGGTGCCGTCCAGTTTGCGCTGGGCATTCAGAGCGGCCATATTGGTATTGATGCTGAAAGACATGGGACTTTCTCCCTTTGAGACGCAGTACGTCTCATTTCAAAAAATCATCCATCCCTGGAAAAAAGATGGGTCGCTCTTGATGGCGGGCTGACCCGGCCCGCGGCCATTTCTGACAACGCCCCCGGTGACGAACCATCGGGGGCGTGTACTCACGCTTAACGCAACAGTTGCAACGCAATCTGCGGCTGTTGATTGGCCTGGGCCAGAATCGCCGTACCCGCCTGTTGCAGAATCGAGTTGCGGGTCAGGCTGGCGGTCTCGGCAGCAATGTCGGCATC
>JAANAU010000042.1 GCA_011089965.1 Magnetococcales bacterium | reverse complement strand
TTTTAAATCTTTTAAATCTTTTAAATCTTTTAAATCTTTTAAATCTTTTAAATCTTTTAAATCTTTTAAATCTTTTAAATCTTTTAAATCTTTTAAATCTTTTAAATCTTTTAAACAAAGATATTTAATAAATTATTTTAATTATTAAAACATTAAAACCCTGGGGGATGAATCCCCCAGACCCCCTCTTTTTTTTCAATCATTTCGATGACCCGAAGCGGGTGGGCGATCACCAAACCGTCAACGTTCAATGTCCAACGGTTTGGTGATTTTCGCGGATGACTCATTTGGCTGCAAACGGACGCTGCAACAGCTTGTCAACATTTTCCGGACTGTGCGGATCTCCCCCGGTCTCTGGTCGTGGCTGCGGCAACTCGTCCGGCGATTTCTGCAAGACCGCCAGAATCTGGCGCGTGGCCAACTCGGTCAACAACTCCAAAGGTTGACCCGCCTCAGGAGGCGTGGATTGCCCCATGGCATACGTGCCGATCACCGCCGCCGCAGACCCCAAGGGCGCATTGACCAGACCACCCGTGGCAGCCAGGACTCCACCAACCGCAGAGGCCCGCTCCAATCCATCGTGCAGACGCTCTGGATGAGACTCAACCCGTACCCGCATGGTGCGCAACAAACGTCCCTGCGCGATCAAATACACATCCCAATCCACCAAACCAGGAGAACTGGCCGAACTGTTGCGCATCTCGCGCGGGGCAATCCACATCATGGCCGGCCAGCCGGATCTCTGACTGAGCGCTACAGCCCCTTCCAGATGATAAGCCGGCGTCCACTCCGGAACCAGTTGTTCGGCCAAACGCCCAGGCAACAGTTGTCGATAAATGGTGCGGCTCATCTCC
The DNA here is from genome assembly GCA_011089965.1 of Magnetococcales bacterium. Lineage (GTDB taxonomy): Bacteria > Pseudomonadota > Magnetococcia > Magnetococcales > Magnetaquicoccaceae > Magnetaquiglobus. Next base: position 25,547 of record JAANAU010000042.1, on the reverse strand, counting down.
ACCCATACCTCGGGTTGACCAGCTACCTGACGGGCCATGGGCAACAGATGGATCCTGGGATAGGGCACCGCCAACTCGCCAACACCTTCGTCAGCCACCAGATCCCAACACACCTTGACGCCCGCATGGGGGGTCTCACACCCTTTGCGATGCAGCACAGCCTCGCCAGTCACAGGTATCCACATCAATCCCAGCGCGACCAGTATGGACGCTTGCCAGTTTTTCATTGCCCTTGTCCCTTGCAGGTGATGGTCGAATTATTCTGAAATGCACTCCTGCAATGGCTGTGCCAATCTCCGGAGATCACCCCTTGGAGGTCAACTGGAATACCCCGTCCCAATCTTCGGGCGGCGGATTTTCCAGATACTCCCTGCATCGCTCCACATAGGTGCGCGCCGGTCCATCCTCGGGCATGATGCGCAACGCCTCCTCAAACTGGACAATGGCCTCGACATAGGCCCTCTGCCGATACAACTCCAAACCGCGCAGATAAAACACCAACATCTGCTGCTGCTCGGATGTCAGCTGCCCCTTGAGCGCCAACAGCTGATAGATCGGAACCGGCTCTTTTTTGCCCACCACCCGGATCACATCCAAAGGTCGGGCCTCGACAGCCTCTTTGGCCTGCTCATAGGTGACACCCGATACCATGAGGTCCGAAGCATAAAACTTGTTGGCCCCTTCCAGACGGGCCGCCAGATTCACGGCATCCCCCATGATGGTGTAATCCATCCGCTGTTTGGATCCCATGTTGCCCACCACCATGGGACCGGAGTTCAACCCCATGCGCACGTTCAGTTTGGGTCGCCCTTCGGCCACCAGACGGGCACGCATGAGAGCCATGTGATTGCCCATCTCCACCGCCGCACAACAGGCCAAAGCCGCATGGTTGGGCTGATCGAGCGGCGCTCCCCAAAAAGCGATGATCGCATCCCCTTCAAACTTGTCCACCGTACCGTCATAGCGCGAAATGATGTCGCACATGGCCGTGAGATATTCGTTGAGCAACTGAACCAGCTCGGTGGGGGTCAGCTTCTCGGAAATGGTCGAAAATCCCGCCACATCCGAAAAGAAGGCGGTCATCTCCCGTTGCTCGCCACCCAACGTGAGCTTGCTGGGATCCTTGACCAGAATATCCACCACCTTGGGCGACAGATATTGCCCGAATGCCCCCTTGATCATCCGCTTCTGACTCATCTCCAAGGCATAGTAGCGGATCGTGATGGCCAGAAAACCCAACAACCCGGCCACCAGGGGATAGCTCATCGACAACACCATGTCCAGATGAATATGGGCAATGACCGCACCCAGCACATACGACCCGATCACCCCCACGGCCAACAACGTCCGCCGGATCGGATTCTGCATGGTGGCAGCAATCAACACCCCCAGCATCACCAGCAACATCACCGCGATCTCTACACGGGTCGAAGCCGGACGCAACGGCGCACCCTTCATCAAGGTGTTGATGATGTCGGCAATGATCTCCACCCCATACACCATGCCAACCGGAGTATCGAACCAGTCGTGGGAAACCTCCGAGGTGTCCCCGACCAATACCAGCTTGTCCTTGACCCAGAACGCCAGCTCCTGCCGTTCATCCTCGTCCAAATCATCGATGTTCAGAAACTCCAGTGCCGACAACCCGGTCTGATGGAGAAAACGCACCCCCTCCGGCAAAGGCGGGAAGTCGATGTAAAGTTCGTTGTTCTGATTCAACGGGATGGCCAGACGGTCCCCCAGATAAAGCGTGTTGTTGGCAAGACGCGGCTCCACCCCCCAATACATGGCCAATGCCTTGACCGAATAGGGCCAACCCCCCTCCTTCTCGACGATCTCCGGATAGATCTTCAGACGTGACAGACTGGTGATGATGGCACTGGGTGAGCTGATGTTGGTGTAGCCGTTCTGGGTCACGGCAGCCAGTTTCGGTGTGGCACGGTTTAAACGCACAAACTGCCGCTCCTTGAAATCGGCCTGGGCCACCAGCAGCACATTGCCCGCCGCAGCCAATGCCTGAGCCGTGGGTTCATCCTCCTGATAGGAGCTGGGAAAATCCATCAATACGTCCAAAGCCACCACCTTGGCACCCAATGCCGTCAGGTTGGTGGCGATCCTCCCCAGATCGGTACGGCGCAAGGGAAAACTGCCATATTTGTCGAAGAATTTCTCGTCCGTATTGACCAGCAATATCTCTTTGGAAAATTGCATCTTCTCGGGTGGTGCCAGGGTCATGCGCAAGATCTGACGCATGGAGATGAATTGCTCTTCCAGCAAAGCGAAGGTCTCGCTGTATTCTGCCGGAATCATCAGCAGAAACAAAAGTAAAGTGGCCAGAATGTCGTAACGGATGAAGAATTTTCCCAGTCTGTTCATGCGAATCGTCCGGCCAGGGTATGCGGTTGGCAACAAACAAAAGCGTCCGCCTGAAATGGTCTCCAGGCGGACGCCATGCACCAAGGGTTCAAAAGGGAGGAAGCGTGTCTGTCGGCACGCTTTGCCTTTTTACTCCTGCTGTTCAGCCAGCATCTTTTGATACTGCACGGCCTCGCTCTTTTGCAGATCCTTGAGATTGAGATCGTGATAGGTCTTGATCAGCATGGGACGCATGTCCACATCTTTCGGGTTGTCCTTGAAATATTTGCGATACAGATCCATGGCCGCCACGGTGAAACCCCGATCCTCCAGATAGGCACCCATCATGAAATCATCCCCAGGGGCCAAAGCCTGGATCTCCTTGAGACCTTTTTCCACCGGCTTGAGGGCTTCGCCATCCACCCAGTTGATGGTGCTGGGTTTTTTCGGAGCATACACCTCCTGACCATTCTGCATCACCCGCACCACGAAGTCGTGTTTGCCCGGGGTCAGGCCCGAGATCTTGTGACGCACCATCTCACCCGTGGCCGATGGGACGGCAATCGGTTTGTCGCCGATCACCAGCTCATAGGTGTACTCCGGACCCATGTTGGACCAGGCCAGCTCGGAAAATTTCGGGGAGAGGGAGATCTCTTTGATGGTGTCGAGCTTGACGTTCTTGCTCTTGTCGTTTTTGTCCACACTGCGGCGCACCGTGGTGTAGCGTTGTGCCTTGGCAAACCGTTTGTCCAGGCTCTCCAGCAGATCACCGGCACTCTTGTCCGGTTCGGAGAGGGTGCCTGAGACCTTCTCGATGCCGTTGGCCGTGATCTTGATCAGCGAGTTGGCGCCCATGTCCTGGACCGTGCCGGAGATCTGGTTGATCACCTTGGCCGTGCCATCCGCAGCCGTGCGCAACTGTTCCCCTTCGGACAGCAGTTTGTTGCGGGTGACGGCTTTCCACTTTTCGCCATCTTTGCTGTATTCCACATTGCCTTGTGCCTGGGTGACCATGGCCACGGGGTTCAGCTCGGCATAGGCCGTGCTGACAAGACCCATGGTGGCCAGAAACACCGCCATGATGAAAAGTTTGATCGGATGGGTGGTCATGGGTTCTCTCCTCGCTGTCAATCGCAATAGTCTTGAATTCCGTTGGTATGCACTTGTGATCCCTGTTTCTGTCATGAATGGTATTATGACAACTCACGCGTCCGTCAATGTCAAGCAAATTGCGTTGCATGAAGTTCGCGATGACCATTTGTTACAGAGTGTGGGGTTGTCAGGGCATCGTGTAACGGATCTTGTCAAAAAGGGTCGGGTTTTCATGTTTTGAGATTTTGCTCAAGCCGACGGAGCGACAAGCCGATCAGATTGTCAATGGATGACTTCAACCGGATTGCGAGGTAGAGAAATGGACATGGCACTGATGACGCCGGAATCCGCTTCAATCCAAAGAACGGTCATGGATGGCCGGGTTTCAGGCGGGGCTTTGGCCTACGCAGCAGCGCGTCAGCCCTTGGCAAGAGGCCAGGGCGAGGTTGGCACAACGTATCAGGGAGAGGACGTGGTGGATGTGGCTGGTCTGGATGCGATCAGCGAGGCCGTACGTCAATTTCGCGGACAGGAGGCACTGCCCATCCCGGAGTCGGTTGGCAGGGCGATCCGTTCCCTGGTGCGCGAGGTTCTGGATGGACTTCCGCAGGGTGCCTGGTAGGAGAGTGACGCGCCTGTTGTTTGGCAGGCATGAAATCCAACAACACAGTTGCTCCAGCGCAAGGCGGAAATCGAACCGGTTCCGCCTTGCGTCCGGCGCAAGTCCCGCAGCAGTGACATCCTCAAGGCGGTTTTCCTGCTAGACGAAATCCCAACAGACCGTTCCGACGTTCAGGCCAGAGTTGTGCGCGTGTTGTGCTGCGCAAAAAAGGCAACTCAGACAGGATGTTGCCGCCACGAAAAACCTTGGCCACGCCTTGTTCCGGGCCGGTGGGGTTGTGACGTGGTGCATGGTGGTAATAATTTTCATCGTACCAGTCGGCCACCCATTCCCAGACATTACCGTTCATGTCGTAGAGACCCAGTTTGTTGGGTTGGCGGGTGCCGACGGGTTGCGGGGTGAGCACGGTGCGGTCAAACCAGGCCAAAGGAGTGGGATTTTCCTGGCTGCCGCAGTAGCGGAGCGTTTGGCCCAGTTCGCGGCAGGCATACTCCCATTCCGCTTCGGTGGGCAGGCGGTAGCGGGCCTGGCTTTGTTGGTTCAGACGGGAGATGAAGGAGGAGATTTCGTTCCAGGAGATGTTTTCCACGGGCAGGGTCGGGTGTTGGACGGTTTGGGGGGGGATGGAACCCATGCCTTGTCGCCATTGACTTTGGGTGGTTTCGTGAATGGCCAGCCAGAACTCATCCAGACAGACTGTATGGGCGGGCTGGTTGTGGGGTTGGCCCTGGTTTTCCCCCATGACAAAGCAGCCTCCCGGGATGCGGGTCAAGGAGATTCCGAAGTTGGGATCTTGCCAGATCGTTGGGTTGGCGGGCAGGGGAGGGGTCAGACCGAGGTGTCTGGTGGTTTGGAGTTGGATGGATTCCGGTTCTGAATGATCGGTGTCGAATGGCAGGGGCCAGGAGCAGCTGGTGGTGGTGGTGGTGGCCAGCAGGCCAAGCAGTAAACACCAGGTCAGAGGCGGTTGAGAGATGTGCATGGAATCGGCCAAGAGTGAATATACCGTGATCAGGGGTCCAGGGGGGTTACCCCCCTGGTGGGGTCCAGGGGTGAAACCCCTGGGACTTTAATTTTTTAATCTTTTAATCTTTTTAAACAAAAATATCTAAAAATTATTTTTCAAATAAAAAGATTAAAACCCTGGGGGATGAATCCCCCAGACCCCCTCTTTTTTTTCAATCATTTGGATATTCATGATTTGCGACGGCGCAGGGCCTGAAGCATGAACTGAATCTCGGTCATGCCCAACACTCTGGCCGTGAGGAGATACAGGGTTCCGGCTCCGGTGAGCATGCCGGTCACCATGAGGGCCTGTCCAAGACCGGACAAGGTGCGACTCCAAAACCACTCCCGCACCCAGAAGAGGAAAATGCCCATCAGCAGCGCGGCCACCACAGCCTGCCACAAGGTGCGACGCAACTCCGGGCCGGCAAAGATCCCGATTTTGGAGCGCAAGGCACGCAACAACAGACCCGCATTCAGGAATCCGGTCAGGGATGTGGCCAGGGCCAGACCCGCATGCTGCATAGGAAACATGAGTACGACATTCATCCCCATGTTGGCAATCAGACAGACAATGGCAATCCGCACCGGGGTTCTGGTGTCCTTCATGGCATAAAAGGCCGGAGCCGTCACCTTGACCGTGGCCAGGGCCGTCAGACCCAATGCATAGGCCAACAGGGCATGGGCAGTCTGTTGCGTGGTTTCCGGGGCAAAGGCCCCGCGCTCGAACAGCAAAGCCAGAATCGGCTCGCGCAGGATGATCAACGCCACCGTGGCAGGCAACGTCAAAAAGAGCACCATGCGCAAGGCGGTGTTCAGATCCTGTTTGAAACCGGTCTCATCCCCGCAGGCCGCCTTGGCCGACAAGAGTGGCAGAATGGCCGTACTCAGGGCAATGGCGATCAGACCCAACGGAAACTCCAACAGCCGATCCGCATAATAAAGATAAGAGATCGAGCCGCCAGGCAGCCAGGAGGCCAGAAACAGATCAAACAACAAATTGATCTGAGCCACCGATACCCCCAGGACCGATGGACCCATCAGGGTGAGAATGCGGCGGATGGAGGGGTGATGCGGCTCCCAGCGGATGCGGAAACCCAAACCCAACCGGGCAATGGCCGGAAGTTGCCAGGAGAGTTGCAGAATGCCCCCCAAAGTCAGTCCCACAGCCAGACCGATCACCGGCGGATCGAAAAAACGTGTGAACAGCGTGGCACCCAGAATCATGCAGACATTCAGAAGGATCGGTGTGGCCGCCGGAATGGCGAAATGACGGTGGCTGTTGAGAATCCCGGCAGCCAGTGCGGCCAGGGAAATGAAAAAGATGTATGGAAAGGTGATGCGGGTCAAAAGGACCGCCAGATCGAATTTGCCCACCTCGTCGATAAAGCCGGGGGCCACGATCATCACCAGAAGCGGCATGGCCGCCTGGGCCACAGCCACCACGATCAACAGCCACATGGCCAGATGGGTGAAGACGGCCTGTACGGCATGACGGGTCTCCTGGGCATCTCCGGCAGCCAGATGATCGGCAAAGACCGGAACGAAAGCCGTACTGAAGGCCCCTTCGGCAAACAGACGGCGCAGAAAATTGGGCAGCTTCTGGGCCACGAAAAAGGCATCGGCACCCAGACCGGCCCCAAAGGCACCGGCAATGATCATGTCGCGGATGAAACCGGTGATGCGCGACAGCAGGGTGAAAAAACCGATCACCGCCGAGGAACGCAACAGTTGAGAGGATCCGGAACTCTCCGGCACAGCAGGGGTGGCGGGCAAGGTGAAAAAACCTTTGACGAAAAGGGGTGAAATGGATTTTAATGGTTTATTGTGCCCGTGAATAATCGCAACGGGCGATCCGGAGGGGTCTGGACCCTCATCGAGACGACGCATAAGGATAGGGAGTTTTTGCGCAGTGGCCAATATTAAATCTTCCATGAAGAGCATTCGTACCTCCGCCAAGGAGAACAGCCGCAACCGGTCGGACAAGTCCCGCATGCGGACCTTTGTCAAAAACGTGTTGCTGGCGACCTCTGCCGGGGATCTGCCCAAGGCCGAAGAGGCGTTGCGTCAGGCCACCTCGGTGTTGGCCGTGACCGCCCGCAAAGGGGTGATCCATCCCAATGCCGCCTCGCGCCATACCCGGCGTTTGAATGCGCGCGTGCGCGCCCTGGCGCTTCAGTCTGCTCCCTCTGCCTCCTGATCGCCATTGAGAGCGGGTGGCGGTGCCTGGTATTCAAGCATCGCACCTGCAAACCTTTATGCAATTTACTGATCTGCCCATTCCGCCTCCGGTGTTGGCTGGAATCCACGCTTGTGGATTCACCGACTGCACCCCCATTCAGGCCTTGACCCTCCCCTTGACCCTGGCAGGCCGTGACGTGGCCGGACAGGCACAGACCGGAACCGGCAAAAGTGCGGCCTTCCTGATCGCCGTCCTCTCCCGTCTGTTCCAGAGTCCATCCGTGATGGCATCCAAAGTCGAAAGTGACGGGGTGAGTCGTCCCCGCGCCCTGATCATCGCCCCCACCCGGGAGCTGGTGGTGCAGATCGAAAACGATGCCAGACGCCTGGCAGCCCATATGGATCTGGTCATTGCTGCCGTGTATGGGGGGGTCGATTACGAAAAACAGCGTCAACAGCTGACCTCGGGACGGGTGGATCTTCTGATCGGCACACCGGGTCGCTTGATCGATTATTTCAAGCAGAAGGTCTATCGGGTTTCCGGCGTGGAGGCGCTGGTCATCGATGAAGCGGACCGCATGTTCGACATGGGGTTCATCGACGATCTGCGCTATCTGTTGCGCCGTTTGCCCCCTTATGATCAGCGGTTGTCCATGCTTTTTTCCGCCACGCTCTCCTATCGGGCGCAGGAGTTGTCCTACGAGTACATGGATTCCCCCGAGGTGATCTCCACTCTGGAGGAGCGGCGTTCCGTGGACCAGGTGACCCAGCGTCTCTTTCACGTGGAGGGGCGGCGCAAGATCAGTCTGCTCGTGGGTTTGTTGCAGCGTGACCTGGCCGATGATCGGGGCGAACAGAGCGGGCGGGCGATGATCTTCGTCAATACCAAGCGCATGGGTGAAAAGCTCAAGGAGTGGTTGCGTGGCAATGGCATTCCGGCAGGCTATCTGTCCGGTGATGTGCCTCAGACCCGGCGGTTGCAGGCATTGCGTCGGTTCCAGGAGGGGGTGATTCCGGTGCTCATTGCCACCGATGTGGCAGGACGCGGTTTGCACATCGAAGGGGTCACCCATGTGATCAATTTCGATCTGCCGGAAAATCCCGAGGATTATCTCCATCGCATCGGTCGTACCGCCCGTGCGGGCGCTACCGGGGATGCCATCTCTCTGGTGGATGAGGATGGGGTCTATCATCTGGAGGCGATCTTTGCCTATCTGGGCATGGAGATCGCCGCCGAATGGCCGGATGAGGCGTTGTTTGTCCGTCTGACCCGGCCTGTGCCAACCGTGGAGTCGGCTGCCGAAGGGGCTGCGGCATCGGTTTCTGCGCCCGTCCGCAGGCGTCGTCGTGCCCATGTGGTTGCCGTTCCGACAGAGAACTCTGTTCCCGCCAGAAATCCATCTCCTCCAACGGGTGAAACGGGCGAAACGGGTGAAACGGGTGCAACCCCTTCTGCCAGCCCGGCGCGCCGTCGCCGCAAACGCCGCAAGCCCTCTTCAGCCTCTACAGAGGTCGTTTGATTGCGCAGCCGTGCTCCGGTGTGCATGGATCATGGGGGTTTCCGGGAAACACTAAACCAAAATCATTTTGGAATGTGTCATTTGTTTTGTTGGGGCGTGGCCCCAAACCCCACCAAGGGCGTTGCCCTTGGATCCCACCAGGGGCCACAGGCCCCTGGACCCCTTTGATATAAACGACGCATCCCGTACAGGTGCGGTTCAGACAGTTCTTCGTGACTGTCGATTAATAAAAACTTGCAAAATGCGCTGCGTGCGAACACACTGTCAAGAACCGGTGTGCAGACTCCCATGAGAATGACCAAGGAGGCGTGGTGGAAAAGATTCTGTTGGTGGAAGGTTCCAAAAGCTTTGCCGCTTTGTTGCGGCACAGAATCGAGTCGGAACTCCATTTCCAGGTCTTTTGGGCAGCCAGCATGGCCGCAACCAAAGAGATCATCCGTCAGGAAGGAACCGATTTCTTTCTGGGCATCCTGGGACTCTACCTCGCCGATGCCCCCAATGGCGAAATCGTCGATTATATCCTGTCGCTGGATATCCCGTCGGTGGTCTTTACCGGCGAAATCAAAGACGATGTCCGCAGCACCGTGGTCTCCAAACGGGTGCTGGACTATTTTATCAAGGATAATGCCAGCAGTATCGATGCGATTATCTATTTCATCGACCGGTTGCGCAAGAATGCCACCCTCAAGGCCATGGTGGTGGATGACTCGAAAAGTTCCCGATTCCACATCCGGCAATTTCTGGAACGATGCAATTTCGTGGTGCTGGAGGCCTCCGATGGTCCGGCAGCCCTCGAACTGCTCACAGCTCATGACGATGTACGCCTGATCCTGGTCGATTACGAAATGCCGGGCATGAACGGCTTTCAGTTGATCAAACGGATCCGCGCCCGTTTGACCCGGGATCGCACTGCCATCATCGGTCTCTCCTCCCACGGCAGCAGCGATCTGGCTGCCCAGTTTCTCAAGGCCGGTGCCAACGACTTTCTGGCCAAACCCTTTCGGGATGAAGAGCTGCTGTGCCGGGTGTCGCAAAATATCGAAATCATCGAAAACAATCTCCAACTCGAAAGCATCGTGGCCGAACGGACCCGACGTCTGATCCAGGCGCACGAACAGCTCAAAAGCCGGGAAAAACGGCTGGCCTCGATTCTCAACAGCGCCCTGGATGCCATCATCACCTCGGACAGCCAGGGGCTGGTGACCGGCTTCAATCCGGCAGCCGAAAAGCTGTTTGGTTACACCTCTGCCATGGCCCTGGGCCATCCTTTGGCCGAGCTGATCATTCCACCCGAACTGCGTGACTCCCATGTGGCCTCGTTGAACCGCCTGCAAGGGGCGCAAAACGAGAACGGCATCCTGAGCCGCCGTATCGAAGCCCCGGCCATGCGCTCCGATGGCTCGATCATCGATATGGAAATGGCCCTGACCTCGGATGTCCTGGAAGAGGGCGAAACCATCTACACCGCCTTTCTGCACGATATCACCGACCGCAAACAACTGTTGAAATCCCTGGAAGAGACCCTGCTGGTGGCCGAATCCTCCAACCGGGCCAAAAGCGAGTTTCTGGCCAATATGAGCCATGAGATCCGCAGCCCGATGAACGCCATCATCGGCATGACCGATCTGGTGCTGGGCACGGAGTTGACCGAAGTGCAGCGGGACAATCTGCTGATTGTCCAGAACGCCTCGCAAAATCTCCTCGATCTGATCAACTCCATTCTGGATCTCTCCAAGATCGAAGCCGGAAAGTTCAAACTGGAACACATCCCGTTTGACGTGCATGGCCGCATCGGCGCAGCCTGCGAAACCATGGCGATCCGTGCCCATCAGAAGCGCATCGACTTTTATTGCCAGATTGCTCCGGATCTGCCGGAAACCCTGGTGGGCGATCCGTTGCGCCTGGCCCAGGTGTTGATCAATCTGATCAGCAATGCCATCAAGTTCACGGACAAGGGGGAGGTGATCCTGCGGGTGGAACGGGTCGCCGAGGAACCCGATGGCCACGTGATCCTGCGTTTTTCAGTCAGCGACAGCGGGATCGGGATCCCGGCAGATCGGCTGGTACAGATTTTTGACCGTTTCACCCAGGTGGATGGATCCACCACGCGCAAATATGGCGGCACCGGCCTGGGTCTGACCATCTGTCGCAGCATCACCCAGATGATGGGAGGTGAAATCCAGGTGGAAAGCACCCTGGGTCAGGGCAGTGTCTTTCGGTTCATGGCCCGTTTTGCCCCGGGCAGCCGCGCTCCGTCCGGTCAGGAGGCGGTGATGGAAGAGCGCGTGACTCCAAAACCGGCTTCGCCTTTGGCTGGTCTGCGGGTGGTGGCTGCCTATGGCAATCCCACAGGCCGGAAGATCCTCGCCGATCTGTTGGAACAGGCCGGTGCCCGGGCCACCATGGTGGCAGATCTGGGTGCCCTGCAAACGCTGTTGCAGCATGCCCATCAGCAGGAGAATCCGTATGATCTGTTGATCGCGGATTATCACCTGTTGCGGCAGACCGATGCGTTGATTCCGGAGTTGACCGGAAGGCAGGGGTGGAAGGGACGTCCGATCATGACCGCTCCCCCTGCCAAACGATTGGAAGAGTTGGGGTTGTCTGCCGAATTCGCCGATGCCGTGCAACTGGCGGAACCGGTGTTGCGTTTTCCGTTGCAACGCGCGGTCAACCGGGCACTGGGACAGGTGATGCCTTCGGCGCCGGTCAAGCCGCTGCGGCGCGCCGGGGGCCGGCGTCAGGGCGCGTTGCGTATCCTGGTGGTGGATGATCTGGTCAACAATCAGAAACTGGCCCTCAACATCCTGGAACAGGCCGGTCACGAGGTCTCCATGGCAGGCAATGGCCTGGAGGCATTGGAGATCCTGCGGCGGCGCACTTTTGACATGATCCTGATGGATCTGCAAATGCCGGAACTCGATGGCTATGAAACCACGTCCAGAATCCGTCATGCCGATGCAGCGCACTTTCCCAATACCCAGGTGCCGATCATCGCCTGTACGGCCCATGCCCTGGAGGTGGATCGCCAACGGTGTCAGGAGGCGGGCATGAGCGGCTTTTTGCGCAAGCCCTACCGTGCCGAAGAGCTGCTGGAGGCGCTGGAGCCGTATGTGCGCAAGAGTGCTGCCGCAGCCACGGACAAACCCGCCACCCAGACCGGCAGTGACACACTCTTCAAACCGGTGGCGGGAGACCCTGCCGAGTTGACCCGACAGCGGCATGCCTTTCTGGAGTTGGCACCGGAACAGTGGCAACGGCTGCGCAAGGCGCTGACCGCCGATGATTACCATCAGGCCCAGGAGGAGGTGGAGTGGTTCATGCTATCGGCGGATCGGATCGGTGCCTATCGCGTGAAATGGCAGGCCATGCGCGTGCGCGGTCAGGTGGAGCTGAAAAATCGGGCGTTGGCGCTGTTGCAAGTGGACTCTCTGGAAGAGGAGTGTCACAAGATTCAGACTGCTTTGGAGCAGTCAACATCGTCTGGATGAGGTCAAATTGATAAAACCGTACTGTGGCGTGATAATGACTCTTGCCAATTCAGCCAGTTGAAGGGCATACTGAATGGGTTGCGCCTGAATCGCGACCCGAACCAGACAGCGCACCGCTTCTTTCGGGACAGGCCGCAGGCAAGAATGCAAACATTCCAGGACGATGTTAGGACTTCAGGAGACGACAATGGCAACGACCACCAAGGCGGATCTGGTAGAAGCGGTGTATGATCGCATAGGGCTTTCTCGACCCAAGTCAACCGCCATTGTGGAGCAGGTGTTCGAGTTGATCACTCAACGTCTGGAACTGGCAGAGACGGTGAAACTTTCCGGATTTGGGGTCTTTTCGGTGCGCGGCAAACGGGCCAGACCCGGACGCAATCCCAAGACCGGTGAACCCATTGAGATCACCAGCCGCAAGGTGGTGACCTACCGGGCCAGTCCGTTGGTGCTTGCGTCCAATGACAAATCCGCAGATCACGAAGAGGATGAAGAGCTGTAGCACGTTTTTTGTACGTCCAGCCCAGGTTTGGTTCTATCGTGCAGATCCCCCTTGCAGGGGGTGGATTCCGTCTCAATCCCCTTTGAGAATTCGTCCCTTTTCCCGTTCCCATTCCCGCTCTTTGACGGTCTCTCGTTTGTCGTAGAGCTTTTTGCCGCGTCCGATACCCACTTGCAGCTTGACCCGTCCATCTTTCCAGTAGGCCCGCAAAGGCACCAGGGTCAATCCTTTTTCCTTGGTGATGCCGATCAGACGGCGCAGTTCATGTTTGTGGACCAGCAGGGTGCGGGTGCGCAACGGGTCGTGGTTGTTGAGGTTGCCGTGGGTGTAGACCGCGATGTTGGCATTCAGCCAGGTCAACTCGCCGCGCTGGATCACGGCGAATGAGTCGCTGAGATTGATTTTTCCTGCCCGCAGGGATTTGACTTCAGTGCCGGTGAGTACCACACCCGCCTCAAAGCTCTCCAGGATTTCGTAGTTGAACCGTCCCTTGCGGTTTTCGGTGATTGGTTTGATGCCCATGATGTTATGTGGATGCCAGCAGTCCCAAACGGTTCAAGGTGATCCGCAGCATGGCCTGATTGGGTTCGGAGAGCCAGGTCAGAGGGAGACGGATTTCGGGTGCGCACAATCCGAGCATGTGGGCTGCTGCCTTGACCGGGATCGGGTTGGTTTCGCAAAAGAGTTGTTGATTGAGATCCAGGAGCTGGTCATGGATCTGGCGGGCCTGGGCTGCATCGCCTTTTTGCCAAGCTTGATGGAGCGCCACCATCTGGGCCGGGGCCACGTTGGAGCTGACCGAAATCACCCCTTTGCCGCCGACAGCCAGAAAAGGCAGAAAGGTGGCGTCATCGCCGGAGAGCAGGGTGATGGCATCCCCGCACAGCTTGCGGATGGAAGAGGCCCGTTCCATGTTGGCCGTGGCCTCCTTGAGGCCGACGATGGTTTCGGTGTTGGCCAGGCGGGCCACGGTGGCAGGCAACAAATCCACGCCGGTACGGCCCGGCACATTGTAGAGGACCAGCGGGATTTTGACCTGTTCGGCCACAGCACGGTAGTGCTGGTAGAGACCTTCCTGGCCGGGTTTGTTGTAATAGGGGGTGATCAACAGGGCGCCGTCTGCCCCCACCTGTTGGGCAAAGCGGGTCAGTTCAATGGTCTCCTGGGTGGAGTTGGAGCCTGATCCGGCAATGATCTTGACCCGTCCCGCTGCGGCCATGACACACAGTCGGATCACCTCTTTGTGTTCTTCATGGCTCAAGGTGGCCGATTCCCCGGTGGTTCCGCACGGCACCAGTCCGTTGACCCCGTTGGCAATCTGAAATTCAACCAGGTGCTTGAGTGCTTCCTGATCGACCTGATGGTTACGGAATGGGGTGATCAGGGCCGTGAAGACCCCTTCAAAGAGTGTGGACATCGGTGCAGATACTCCAAGGGGGTGGATCCGAGCGTGCTTTGATGGCACCCTTACTGTAGCGAAATCCGGTATGGGTCACAAGGGGGAAGGGTGGTGAGCAGGTTATGGAAAAGAGCGGTTTGGTGTGGATCCGGCCACATGTTCGTCGGATCCGGAACGAGGCGGGTAGCCAGGGTGTTCAGGGATACCTTCAGGATGGGGTGGATCAGGGTGGGGGCCAGTTCGGCCAGGGGAATGGCCAGAAAGGGGCGGGTGGGGATATCCGGATCCGGAATGGTCAGGTTTGGGGTGTTCAGTTGCAATCCGCCCATGAGTGCGATGTCCAGATCCAGGGTGCGTGGTGCCCAGCCGGGTTGACCCGGCACACGACCACTCTCTTGTTCGATGGATTTGAGGGTTTGGCGCAGAGTCCAGGGATCGGGTTCTGTTTGGATGGTCAGGGCACCATTCAGAAAATCCGGCAATGACAGCCCGGTCGGGGTGGAGGGCGTGCGCAGGGCGCGGGTGCGATAGATCGTGGAGATCGCTTTGACTCCAAACAGCGCATGCAGACGGGTCATGCCAAAGGCCAGATTCTTTTCCGGTTCAATGTTGGAGCCGAAGGCGATCAGTATGGGTGTGTTCATGGATCCCGGCATCGTTTGATGGTGACTCCGACAGAGCGGGCATAACGCAGGGCACCGGGTTTTTCCACGGTCACCTGGACCGCCTCCACCCTGGGGTGGGTCAGGCAGAGGGTGGCGATCTGTTCGGCCAGTGCTTCGACCAGCAGACAGGTTGAATGTTCGGCATGGGCGATGATCTGCTTGGTGAGGGCTTTGTAGTCGATGGTGTCGTCGATGCGGTCGCTGGTTCCGGCGCTACGGGTATCGGTCGTCAGGGTCAGAGTGATGCGCACCTCTTGTCGGGTGAGTCGTTCCCACTCTTGAATGCCGATGACGCAATGGACGGTCAGATCGCTGATCCGGATGAGATCGTCTGGCATAGGGTCATCTCCTGCGGGTTGGTGGGAGATTGTTTGGTTTCAGCCACGAGTGGCACGCCATCATCAGGGGTCCAGGGGCGAGAGCCACCCTGGGATTTTAATTTTTTAATTTCTTAATATTTTATCTTTAAAGCAAAAAATATTATAAAATTATTTTTTTCAAACATGAAACCATGAAAACATGAAAACCTTGGGGGATGAATCCCCCAGACCCCCTCTTTTTTTTCAATCATTGGATCACAGTTCACCGCTCAGAAAGCACCAAACAGCTGCACGGATGTGTGACTATAACGGGATTGGGCGGGTGATGCCACTTTTTCCGGTACGGTGCAGCAGCCAAAGGAGAGCAGCCGTGAGGAGTAGCGTGGCTGGCAAGGCACCATGAATCACCCCATCCCAGCCGGAACGGTTGGCAATGGCCCCGGACGAAAATGCCGTGACGGTCTGTACGCCAAAAACCAGAAAATCATTGAATCCCTGAGCCACGGCCTTCTCCTCGGGCCGATGGCAGAGGGTGAGCAGCGTGGTGCCGCCAATATACAAAAAATTCCAGGCCACACCCAGAAACAACAAAGACCACCAGAAGTGAGCCACCGAGGTTCCGGACAGGGCAATGATCAGACAGAAGGCCAACAAACCAGCCCCGACCAGCAACACCCGCGTCACCCCGAACCTCTGAATCCAGGCTCCGGTGAAAAACGAAGGGACAAACATGCCCAGGACATGCCACTCCAATACCAAGGCCGCCGAGTCGAACGGATGCTGACAACCAAGCATCACCAGCGGCGTGGCGGACATCAGCAGATTCATCACCCCATAGCCGGTGGTGGATGCCAGTACGGCCACCAGATAGAGCGGTTGACGTATGATATGGCCAAAAGGACGCCTGGGAAGGGGTTGGGATGGGGAACCTTCCGGATGATGCGGGATCTGCAACCGTCCCAACAGCAACCAGGAGAAGATGCCCAGCAAAGCCAGGGCAGCATAGGATGCGGCAAACATGGGTTCGATGAGCGTGCGGGTCCACTTGCTCAACTCCGGTCCCAAGACGCCTCCAAGGATGCCACCGGCCAATGTCAGTGAGATGGCCCGGCTTTTCCATGCGTCGCTGGCCGTATCGGCAGCGGCAAAACGGTATTGTTGACCAAAGGCATTGTGCAAACCACAAAACAGACTGCCCAAACAGACCAGCAGAAAATCCCGGTTCCAGGTGCCGGCCAATGCGATCAGATTGCCCAGGATTCCCAACACCGCCCCCAGACGGAATCCGGCACGGCGTCCATGGTGGTGCATATACCAGGAGGCGGGCAAAGCATTCACCGCCGCACCTGCCACAAAGGTGGCCACCGGCAGGGTCGCCAGGGAGGGGTCTGGAGCCAAAGCCAGACCGTGCAATCCGTTGATGGCGATCAGCGTGATATTGTTGAGGGTCAAAACCCCCTGGGCCAATGAGAGCAGCAGCAGATTGCGACGTATGGTCATCCGTTGATTCGGGTACGGGTCGGGTGTGGTGGAACGGCAGTCAACAACGCAGAAATCGCCGATTTTTTTATAGAGGATTGCAGGCTGTCGTGCTACCTTTTTTATCCTGTGCCTGATGGTGCGTGGAGCAAAGGGAGAGCGTGTCATGTCAGAAGATGAGTCGGAAGCCGGACCGGATGAGTACGATTCGCCATGGAAAGGGATTTTGAAAAGGTATTTTGATGAATTCATAGATTTTTTTCTTCCGGTTGCCCATGATGACATCGATTGGTCGCGTGGTCATGAATTTCTGGATCAGGAGTGGGCGCGGATTGCCCGGAGTGCGGCCAGCCAGAATCGGCGTGTGGATCAATTGGTCAAGGTGTGGCTGATCGATGGTCAGGAACAGTGGGTGTTGATCCATGGCGAAGTGCAGGGGGATCGGGATGGCGCGTTGCCGGAACGGATGTTTACCAGTCACTACCGGGTGTATGATCTGTATCGTCGTCCGGTGATCGGTGTGGTCATCCTGACCGATGATGATCCCAATTGGCGGCCAATGCAGTTCCGGTTTGAAAAATGGGGTTGCGAGGTTTTCTATCGGTTCAACAGCCTTAAATTGTTGGATTATCTTGATCGGCTTGACGTTTTGGAAAGTTCAAGAAATCCGTTTGCCGTGGTCACCTGGGCACACCTGACCGCCAGGAGTACCCGCAAACAGCCGGAGGAGCGTTATCGTCAGAAGTGGCGCATCACCCGCAGTCTGTATCAACGCGGTTTCACCCGTCAGCAGATTATCGATCTGTTTTGGTTCATCGATTGGGTGTTGCAGCTTCCACAGGATTTGGAACAACGGTACTATCAGGAGATTCGGGTTTTCGAGGAGGGTGCGCAGGTGCAATACATCACCAGTGTGGAACGGATTGGTCTGGAAAGGGGTATGGCCCAGGGCATGGCCCTGGGCATGGAAAAGGGGATCCAGGAAGGGATGATGATCGGCGAGCAACGGGGACGGCTGGCTGGTGAACGTCGGCAGGCTGAACAGACCTTGCTGCGCTTGCTGACCCGGCGTTTTGGATCCATACCCTTGGCCCTGGATGTCCGTCTCAGGGGAGCCGAGCTTGCGAGTCTGGAGCGGTGGACGGATCGGGTGCTCGATGCCAACTCCCTGGAGGAGGTGTTTGCCTGAACGTTCAGCTGTAGGCCACGATCTTGAGCAGACGGCGCAGATCTTCCAGCGTCAACACCGTATCCAGGGTCAACGGTGCCAATGGTGCCAACGGTGCCAATGGTTCTTCATCCAGCATGTCGCATGTTGGGGCATTGGCCGGATCCGGGCGCGGGGCGCGACCTGTGTTGAACATGGCGTGGGTCAAGCGGGTCTGCTCCTCCCGGCTTTCATATCCTGCATTCATTTCAGAACCCCTGTTGCCCCTGTTGATTCACCGGGTTGGTGGGAGATGAGCTGTGCTGGTTGTCGTTCTTCGGCTTTAGCAACATATGGGCCAAGATCAGATGGCGTCAGCCGGGTGTCCGGTCCGCTCCCTTGCAAATGCTCCCCGGCATCGCTTATGCTCCCCCTCCATGTCCACACTCTTGCACCCCTCTCCTTTGACCTTGCGTCGCTGGCGCCGCTTCAAGTCCAATCCACGCGGCCTGGTCTCCTTGTGGATTTTTTCCGGGCTGTTTCTTTTGTCCCTGGTGGCTGAGGTGATCTCCAACGACAAGCCCTTGCTGATCTGGTATGAGGGGGCCTGGTATGTGCCGCTGGTGGTCAGCTATCCGGAAACCACCTTTGGCGGCGACTTTGCCACGGAAACCGATTACAAGGATCCGGAGATTTTGAAAAATCTCCGTCAGGGCGAGAACTGGGTGCTTTTTCCACCCAATCCCCATGGCTATGCCTCCATCGACCGGTATGCCACCCGTCCGGCTCCGGCCTCGCCCGGAGAGGGCCATCTCCTGGGCACGGACGACCGGGCGCGCGATGTCCTGGCACGCCTGATCTATGGATTCCGCATTTCGGTATTGTTCGCTCTGGCTTTGACAGCCATTGGCGTGGTGGTGGGGATTGTGGCAGGTGCGGTCCAGGGCTATTTCGGCGGGCGGGTGGATCTGTGGCTGCAACGGTTCATGGAGATCTGGGGCAGCATGCCCGAGTTGTATCTGTTGATCATCTTTGCCGGGATTTTCAATCCGGGCATCTGGTTGCTTCTGGTGTTGTCGTCGCTGTTCGGATGGATGGGGCTGGCCGATTATGTGCGGGCCGAATTCCTGCGGGCGCGCAACCTGGTCTATGTGAAGGCCGCACGCGCCATGGGGGCCAATGATCGCACCATCATGTTTCGCCATTTGCTGCCCAATGCCCTGACCCCGGTGATCACCTTTCTGCCCTTTCGCATCTCCGGAGCGATTCTGGCCTTGACCAGTCTGGATTTTCTGGGATTGGGCGTGCCTCCCACCACGCCGAGCCTCGGAGAGCTGTTGCGTCAGGGCAAAGGCAATATCGAGGCGTGGTGGCTCTCTCTGTCTGCCTTTGTCACCTTGGTGGTGATGCTGTTGCTGCTCAACTTTATCGGCGAGGCGTTGCGCGACGCCATGGATCCACGCAAGGAATGAACACCGCACCCAAGCCTTTGTTGGCCGTTGAAAATCTGCGGGTCCGCTTCGAGAGGGAGAACACCTCGGTCGATGCGGTTCAGGGGATCTCCTTTGCCATCGCTCCCGGTGAAACCGTGGCCCTGGTCGGCGAATCCGGCAGCGGCAAGAGTGTGGCGGCGTTGTCGGTATTGCGTCTTTTGCCCCCGTCCGCCGTGGTGATGGCCGAAGGGATCTATTATCGGGGTCGCCAGACCATCACCTTGGATGATACGGCCATGCGCAAGATGCGCGGTGCCGAGGTGGCCATGGTGTTCCAGGAGCCGATGACCGCCCTGAATCCGCTCCAGACCATCTACTCCCAATTGGCAGAAGCCTTGCGGCTTGATGGAGTTCTGGATCCGACGACCGTGCGGCAGCGGGCCATCGAACTTTTGCAACAGACCGGCATCCAGGATCCGGCCAGCCGGCTTGATGCCTATCCCCATCAGCTCTCCGGCGGTCAGCGGCAACGGGTGCTGATTGCCATGGCTCTGGCCCGGCATCCGGCCCTGCTGATCGCGGATGAACCCACCACGGCCCTGGATGTCACCATACAGGCGCAAATCCTGGAACTTCTGACCCGCTTGCAGCGCGAACTCAACATGGCCATGCTGCTGATCACTCATGATCTTCCCATGGTGCGCAAATGTGCGGATCGGGTCTATGTGATGCGTCAAGGCCAGATCGTGGAACATGGGGTGACCAAGACGCTGTTTGCCAATCCGCGTCATTCCTATACCCGTTCCTTGTTGGCCGCACTGCCCGATGCGCAACCTCCGCGCCGCCCGGAGCAGGCACCGGTGCTGTTGACTGCCAGGGAGTTGCGGTGCCATTTTCCGATCCGGCGTGGATTTTTCCAACGTACGGTCGGCTGGGTCAAGGCTGTGGACGGCATCAGTTTTCAGTTGCGCCAGGGGGAGACTCTGGGTGTGGTCGGCGAGTCGGGCAGTGGCAAGACCACATTGGGCGAGGCCGTGTTGCAGTTGAACGACAGTCAGGGAGCGCTGGAGTTTGCCGGGATGGATCTGCGCATCGGGGAGCGGTCCGTGCAGCGTCAGCGGCGGCGGCGCATGCAGGTGGTCTTTCAGGATCCCTTTTCATCCCTGTCACCGCGTCTGACCGTCAGTGAAATTCTGGAAGAGGGATTGACGATTCATGGTCTGGAAGCCGATCCCAGGAAACGACGGAGCCTCACCGAGGCGATTCTGGCTGAGGTGGGATTGCCCGCCGACTCCCTGGAACGCCATCCCCATCAATTCTCCGGCGGGCAGAGGCAGCGCATCGCCATTGCCCGCGCCATGATTCTCAAGCCTGAGCTGTTGGTGTTGGATGAGCCGACCAGTGCCTTGGATCTGTCGGTGCAGGCCCAGCTGTTGAAACTGTTGCGTCGGCTTCAGATCGATCACGGGTTGGCTTATCTGTTCATCTCCCACGATCTGCGGGTCATCCGCGCCATGTCCCATGAGGTGCTGGTGATGCAGAACGGAGAGGTGGTGGAGGCCGGTACCACGCAGGAGATCTTTACGGCCCCGCGTCACCCCTATACCCGGCGGCTGATGGCTGCGGCTCTGGATCTCTCCACCGTCGATTCCGGGCAGGAGCTTCCATGAGTACCTCCTGGTCAGCACTGACCCAGGTGGTGACCGGTGCCACCCTGTTTTTGTACGGGCTGGAAAAATCGCTGTACGCCTTGGGCAATCTCCATGGCGAAGGGATCCGGCAACGGTTGGGTGCGTTGGCGTGTCATGATTTGTGCGGCTGGTTGAACGGCAGCGGGGCCGGGGTATTGCTTTTTTCCAATAGCATTCTGGTGGAGTTGCTGGGCGAGCTGGCTGCCGGCAATCTGTTGGCGTGCCGTCAAACCCTGTTGATGCTGTTGGGGGGATTGCTCGGAACCAGCCTGATTGCCGTGATATGGGTGGTGGTGCCCACGAGTGTGGCTGTGGTGCCGTTGGTGCTGGGACCGGTGGTGCTGTATGTCAGCACCCCGCCCCGATGGCGTTTTATCGGTCATCTGTTGCTGGGGGCCGGACTGTTGTTTCTGGGCCTGGCCATCTTGCAGGAGGCGTTGCGGATTGCGCCGGATCTGCTGCAACCATTGGCAAATCCCTGGCTGGGGGTGCCGGTGGCATTGGTTGCGGCCATGGCCTTGCGCTCATCGCATGCGGTCGTAGGCCTGTTGTTGCCCATGGCCGGGTTGGGGGAGTTGCCGTTGAGCACGGCCCTGGGCATGGTGCTGGCAGCCAATCTGGGGGCGGCATTGCCGGTGGCGCTGCTTTTTACCGAAAGCAGTGCGCAGTTGCGGCGCATGTTTCTGGCCCATCTGGTGTTTCAGGGGGCCGGGTTGTTCCTGGTGGGGTGGTGGGTGCCGCAGGCGGCGGAGTGGTTGACCTGGTTGCCCTTTGAGGATCCGGGACGTCTGGTTTTGTATCATGTGCTGTTCAATCTGTTGGTGGCCGTGATCGGCCTGCCGTCGATTCGCTGGATGGCCGATCTGGCCCATCGATTGTTGCCGGATCCGTACGGTACGGAAACCCATGCGTTGGATTTTACCGAACGTTATTGGCCGCGCTATCTGGATGACGATCTGCTGGAGACCCCAACCCTGGCTTTGGCCATGGCGCGCCGCGAGATCGGATTGATTGCCGCTTTGGTCGAGGAGATGTGGATTCTGGTGCCCGAGGCCCTGTTTTCCGAAGATCCCCGGGTGGTTGCCCGGATGGCCAAGATGGATGAACGGGTCGATGAGATCCATCGGGCCGTGGTGCGTTATCTGGCGGGTATCGGAGGGGGGGTTATGCCCATCCAGGTTGCGGATGAGCGTCTGGCAGCCATGACCATTGCCACCGAACTGGAGGCCATCGGTGATATCATTGAAAACAATATTGGCCATGTGGCTGCAAGCTGTCTGACCCAGCGGTTGGTGTTGCCAGCGGAGATGCGTACTGCTTTGGATGGTTATCATCGTCAGGTGCGGGTGGCGTTTCGTCAGGCTGCGGATGCCTATTTGACCAATGATCCCCTGCTGGCCCAAGAGGTCATGGCACGCAAAGAGTCGATCAGTGCCATGGATGCCCGGGGTCGTCTGGAGCAGATGCAGGCTTTGCGCGGCGGGGATGGTGCGGATTTTGTCACCTATACGTTGCAGATGGATCTGTATGAGTATTTCAAGCGGGTTTTCTATCATGCCAAGCGCATTGCCAAGGTGGTGGCAGGTCAATAGCGGCTCAGGGTGAAAGCCTGGGGGTTCCATTCCAGAGGAGGGGCCTGCATCAGGGTGATCTGTTCGCGCAGGCTTTGGATGTGGTGGTCCCAGTAGCGTGGGGCATCGAACCAGGGGAAGGCGCGGGGAAAGGCCGGGTCGTCCCAGCGGCGGGCGATCCAGGCTGCATAGTGGATCATGCGCAGGGTGCGCAGAGATTCCACCAGGTGGACTTCGCGCGGGTTGAAGTCGTGAAACCGTCGATACCCTTTGAGCAGTGCGCTGAATTGGTTGCCTTGCTCCTCCCGGTCGCCGGACAGGCACATCCACAGATCCTGAATGGCCGGTCCCATGCGTGCATCGTCGAAGTCCACGAACATCGGCCCTTGTTCTCCCCACAGGATGTTGCCCGAGTGGCAATCGCCATGCAGGCGAATCAGGTGCAGCGGACCAGCCAAGGCAAAGCCGTGTCGGATCCAGCGCAGCAGTTCTTTCATCAAGGCATCATAAATGGCGCGCAGATCCGCAGGAATGAATCCGGAATCCATCAGGAACCGATGGGGTTCGACACCAAAGCTTTCCACATCCAGGGTGGGTCTGGCCTGGAAGGGGCGGGTGGCGCCCACGGCGTGAATCCGTCCCAGGGCTGCTCCCAGTCGTTCCAGATGGTCGTGGTTTTCCAGGTCTGGTGCGCGGCCTCCGCAGCGTGCGTACACGGCAAAGCGAAACCCTTGCCAGCTGTGCAGGGTGCGGCCTGTCGCATCTGCGAGCGGGGTGCTGACCGGGATTTCCAGCTCCTCCAGTTCGCGCGTGAACTGGTGTTCTTCCAGAATGGCCTGCTGACTCCAGCGTCCTTTGCGATAGAATTTGACCACCAGGGAGGTGCCGTTTTCCAGGCCCACCTGGTAGACCCGGTTTTCAAAGCTGTTCAGGGCCAGCAGTCGGCCATCACACCTGTGGCCGATGCTTTCCGTGGCATCCAGGATGACCGTTGGGTGGAGTTGTTTGTAGGGGGTTTTGCGTGCCGTTCCAGACATGGGCTTCCTTGCATCCATGTGGACAAGATGAATATGGAATGGATTCGGATGGCATCCGGCTGGGTGCAGATTATCTCATTTTATGGGCAATAGAAAGGGTTGTTGTTCCGGGGAGTGAGACGCATTGGTCTGGGGGATGGATCCCCCAGATTGATTCCATTCAGATCGTTTGCGCGTGGTGGCAGAGAACGCCTGGCTTCGGTTACTCTTGCCAGACCGGATGCACGACAGCCGTCAACTGGAAATCCCGGCCTTCAATGCCCAGTTTTCCAGGAACTCCGGCTTGGTGATCGCGAATTTTATAATTTTCGCGTCCATCGGAAAGGATATACCAGCTCTTCCGGGTCTTGGCGGCATTTTCCCGAGCCGCAACAACGGCTTCATTGTACGTCATGGCGCATCCTCGATAATTTAAGACGTGTGACAAGTGTTCCTTGGTGATTCCGGTTATTGCTGTCTGTGATGTCAACCCTGGCCATGGTCAGAAATTCATGGCATGCTTCTGTTGTGCAAACCGGGTGATGTTCGTGTGGACTGCAATGGTATTGTACTGGTGTTGCAAGCAGGTGATTCAGGATCCGTAAAGATGCATTAATCCTTTTTTCCCCTGACCACGGCGCATTCTGCCTGGAATGGCGCGAGAGTTCAAGGGAAAAATTTGTTTTTTGTTTGATGTTGTTTTTGTTTGATTATTTGAATGTTGATGTTTATGGATCACTCCTGGTTGCATGGGTTGATCGTGAGTTGTCGGGCATGAATATCTGTCAGGGTTGTCAATGGTGACGGTGGTCACAAGGTTCGGATCAGGGAGCGGGCAGATGGAGAGATTTGCTGGTAAACGGGTTTTGGTGACGGGTGGTGCGGGATTTCTCGGGTCACATTTGTGTGCGCGTTTGTTGGCCGAGGGTGCGGATGTGTTGTGTGTGGATAATTTCTTTACCGGAAACAAAAGGAATATCCTGTCGTTATTGGATCATTCCCTGTTTGAGTTGTTGCGGCATGATGTGACCTTTCCTTTGTATGTTGAGGTGGATGAGATTTTCAATTTGGCTTGTCCGGCTTCACCGGTGCATTATCAATTTGATCCGGTTCAGACCACGAAGACCAGTGTGCATGGGGCGATCAACATGTTGGGTTTGGCCAAGCGGGTACGGGCGCGCATCATGCAGGCGTCGACCAGCGAGGTTTATGGGGATCCCATGATTCATCCGCAGCGTGAGGATTATTGGGGTCATGTCAATCCGGTTGGGCCGCGTTCTTGTTATGATGAGGGCAAGCGGTGTGCGGAGACTTTGTTTTTTGATTATCATCGTCAGCATCGGTTACGGATCAAGGTGGCGCGTATTTTCAATACGTATGGGCCGAACATGCATCCGAATGACGGGCGGGTGGTATCCAATTTCATTGTACAGGCGTTGCGTGGGGAGCCGATTACGGTGTATGGGGATGGGGCGCAGACCCGTTCCTTTTGTTATGTGGATGATATGGTGGAGGGGTTCTTGCGTTTGATGACCTCTGCGGATGATTTCTTGGGGCCGGTCAATTTGGGCAATCCCGGGGAGTTTACCATGTTGGAGTTGGCGCACAAGGTGGTGGAGTTGACGCAATCCAGGTCCAGGATTGTGTTTGCACCTTTGCCCACGGATGATCCCCGGCAGCGGCGGCCTGATATCACGTTGGCCGGGGAGCGTTTGGGTTGGGTGCCCACAGTGTCACTGGAGGAGGGGTTGGCTCGGACCATTCATTATTTTGATCAGGTGTTGTCGGGGCGTGTTGCGTAAGCGGAAAATTTTTTCAGCCACGCGTGGATATGCAACCATCAGGGGTCCAGGGGGGTTACCCCCCTGGTGGGGTCCAGGGGTGAAACCCCTGGGACTTTTAAGATTTTAAGATTTTAAACAAAAAATTGAGAATTATTTATTTTAAAACATTAACCCATTCTTAACACATTTCCAATGATTTAAATTTTTACGTTTTTCTAATATATTGATTTTATTAGATTTAATCAAGTAAGATTCCTGGATTTTAAATGTAGTG
>JAANAU010000072.1 GCA_011089965.1 Magnetococcales bacterium | reverse complement strand
CCGTCGCAGAATTGCGAGTACTTGTTCGTCTAATATACATGCCGCCAGAATAAAATAATTTTGACGGATTGTCAAGATATTTTCAAATTTTATGGCACTACATTTAAAATCCAGGAATCTTGCTTGATCAAATCTAATAAAATCAATATATTAGAAAAACGTAAAAATTTAAATCATTGGAAATGTGTTAAGAGTGGGTTAAGAATGGGTTAAGAATGGGTTAAGAATGGGTTAAGAATGGGTTAAGAATGGGTTAAGAATGGGTTAAGAATGGGTTAAGAATGGGCTAAAGTCCAGACCAAAAAAAAACGCACAAGAAACATCCGCACCATACCGCATTCCGCAACAACGGAACAGGCATGATCCTGCTGCATGGTATGGGACAGGTCTATAAAAAATCCGGGGAGCGTGCCCGATGGGGGCACCAGAAGCAATACATGAAAATGGCTGGGCCGCCAGGATTCGAACCTGGGGATGCCGGAATCAAAATCCGGGGCCTTACCGCTTGGCGACGGCCCAACTTGGAAAGGGATCATACACGAAACCGGCCCGACAGGAAAGGGATGATGAACCCAACCCCCACCATCAGGCGTGCAAAAACGGGTGCTCGTTCAAAATGGACCCGCTGACCAGACGCCATGTCGGATGGGCTGCCGCCAGTTGCCGCGCGGCCTGAGTGGCAGAATCCGCATCGGCAAACAGCCCAAACACCGCCGAACCGCTCCCGGACATCAAGGCAGCCCGCGCCCCCCGGGCCAGCAAAGCCGCCCGGGCCACGGCGATCTCCGGACACAACGCACAGGCGGGCAGCTCCAGGTCATTTTCCAGCCAGGCAGCGATCCCCTCCGATGCAGTCGGCAAACCAAGGGCCTCGGCACGCACCGGATAACGCCCGGCCAAAGCCTGAAATACCGAACGGGTTGCCAACGACACCCCCGGAAAGATCACCACCAACTCTCCAACCAGTGGCCCGGGCAGCCAGGTCAACCGCTCCCCGATCCCACGGACCAAGGCCGCACGCCCCCCGAGAAAAAAGGGAATATCCGCCCCCAAACCCACACCCAGCTCGATCAGCCGCTCCAAAGGCAGATCCAATCCCCACAACCGGTTCAAGGCCAGCATGGTCACGGCCGCATCCGAAGAGCCTCCGCCCAGCCCGGCACCATCCGGGATCTGTTTGTGTACCAGGATGTTCACGCCCCGGGTCGTACCCGTGGCCCGGGCCAACAGACGCGCCGCACGCCAGACCAGATTCTCTTCCGGTACGGCAGTCACGGTCGGCACACAGGTCAAACCCCACTCCCCGGACGTCACCTGAAACTCCAGGGTATCGAACCAGGGGAAAAAAACCATCACCGACTCAAGCAGGTGATAACCATCCCCACGCTGCCCCACGACCCGCAAGGCCAGATTCAACTTGGCCGGGGCCAGAAACTTCATGAACCGGCTCCCAGGGGACGCGACACGGCAAAACCGGACTTGACTGCCTGATCAAACAGTTGATCCCCGGGACCGGCAGCCGGGAAACGCCAACGATGCAAGCCAAACTCCAAACGCACCTTGGGTTTTTCCAGGGTCACCACCACCCGTTCCGGCATCAGCGGCACTTCGGAGGTGTCAGGTTGCGCCTCTGGCCAGCCATATACCACCCGATACGGGGCCAGATTCTCGGGATCGCTGGCCCGCTCCACAATCCGCCCCCAGGTTGGATCCAACCAAAGCTGTTCGCCGTCGCGACTGCGGACGCGCACACGGCGTCCGTTGGGATCAAATGCTGCCGAAGGGGCTGCCAATTCACCTGCCCGGGCCATGATCACCTGAAAAAACCGTTCCGGGTGGATCGGCACACCCATCAGATAGTCCATCCCGACCGCCGTAGCCGGCACTTCGGTCACGGCCCGATGATCCGGATCCACCCAGCGCACCCGTTTGCCCCGGGTCAGCAATTCGGCAGCCACCTGACGAAACGGACCAAACACCCGCATGCGCACCTGTTCCCAACCACTGCCCAACAGGTCAATGCGGTTGCGCCGTCCCTGATCCGGGGTCTCCAGCTCCAACACCCCCTCCACAGACCAATGGTGCGGTCCCTGTTTGCGGGTCAATTGTTCGACGCGATAGCGTTCCAGCACGGTTTCTGCTGCCGGGGGCACCACCGGATCCACCCAGGAAGGGGCATGCTGACAGGCAGCCACCACCCATGTAGCCAACAGGCCAGCCACCAGTTGGAACCCACCTCTGTCACGTATCCTTGCGTTCAATGAGGCTCACCGCCATTGACAGTACCGGCTGGGGTGTTCCGCTCGATCTTGCGCCGCAGCCCCTCATTGGCCTGATCCATCTCCAAGGCCTGACGCCAGATGATCAATGCCTCCTTGAGCCGCCCCGAAGCTGCCAGAACATCTCCCAGATGTTCCCGGATCGTCGGATCTTTCGGCTCCATGCGCACGGCTTCGCGCATGCGGGTCAAAGACTCCTCCAGCCGATTCATGCGGAACAGCACCCAACCCAGACTGTCGAGGATGAAACCGTCGCCCGGTGCCAACTGCGTGGCGCGCAGGATCAGTTTATGGGCATCTTCCAGTTTTTCGTTGCGTTCGGCCCAGGTGTATCCCAGATAGTTCAAAGCATGGGCATCTTCCGGATTTTTTTCAAGATAGACCCGCAGATCCTGTTCCGCCTCGGGCCAGCGTTGCAGTTTGTCCAGGGCCATGGCCCGGTTGAACAGAAAACGGGTCTGATCCGGAGCCAGGGTCAATCCTTTGGTGGCACTCTCCACCACTCCTGCATAATCCTCTTCCTGCAACAAAACGACCGTCAGAGCCAGCAACACCTCCACACGATCCGGGTAGGTCACGCCCAGATCGCGCAGACGCATGATCGCTTCTTTCCCTTTCTTCTCATAGGCATCCAGAAAAGCCATGCGCACCTGGGACTCCAGGTGGAACGGATCATCCCGTTTGATCGGCTCGTAGGCGGCACGGGCATCCTTGAAACGTTCCAAAGCCTCCAAGGCCTGACCGATGTAATAGGCCACCCCGCTGTTGCCGGGCCTGGCTGCGTCGGCGAGCCGCAACTCCTGCAAAGCCTCCTCGTACTGACGCTGACTCATCAGGATCAAGGCTGAGGTCAAACGGGCCTGTACGCTCCCTGGCGAGAGCCGGGCAATGGTGCGGAACTCTTCCAAAGCCGCTGCCCGATCCTCCTGAGTCAACAGCAACCGGCCCAACCGGCTGTGGATGGTTTCGCTCTCCGGGTTGCGCGCCAGATATTGCCGATAGATCGTCTCGGCTTCTTTCGGGCGATCCAACTCCTGCAATGCCGCCCCCAGAGCCAGCACCGGTTCCAACTGATCAGGGGCCTGACGCCGCGCTTTGCGGAAATACTCCAAGGATTTCTTGAGATCCGGGACATGGACATAAGCGCGCCCCAAAGCCAGATTGGCTTTCCAGGCCAGATCGGACTTGTGGAGCAGGGGTCCAAGGGCGACTTTGGCGCGGGCCGGGTCTTTGAGACGGCCATAGATCTGGGCCAGCATCAACCGGGCCGACAAGTGGTCCGATTGCTTTTTCAAAAGCGTCTCATATTGGCTGGCAGCTTCCGGGAATTTTTCCAAAGCGTTCAGCAGACCTGCCAGCAGCAGACGCGCTTTGTTGTTGTCCGGATCCAATTCCACCACTTCACGCGCATGACGTTCGGCCAGTGTCAGATCTCCGCGCTGGGTGGCCAGATGGGCCACGATCAGGCGTGCTTCCACGGATTTGGGATCCCCTTCGGCCACGCGCAGAAAGGCTTTTTCCGCCTCATCCCAACGCCGGTCTCCCATCATCATGTGGCCCAGCACATAATAATAATAGACGCCGTCGGCCTGGGGTTTGTCTGCTGTCGGCTCCTGGGGGGCGGTATTGGCCAAATGCCCCGGTTTGCCGCTCTCATACGTTTGGGGAGCTGCCGGCAATGCAGGGGTATCCGGGGGCGGGGTTCCACCGGCCACGCATCCGGTCAGAAGTGCTCCGGCCAGCACTCCCAACCCACTCAGGCGCACCCACTGCCCGCATCCCAACAACCCGTATTTCATCACTGAACGCCTCCACGGCTGACGATACGCCAGCGCGCACTCGCCAGATACACCCGATCACTCCACCAAAGCAGCACACCTGCTCCATGCACTTCATACAAAGTCCATGCCCGGAGTTGGTGCAGCACGCCACAAGGAGCGACCTAAAAGATTTTTTTATAATGATTTCAAGGTAAACGCCGTGAGATAACCGCCAAGGAGATCGTGCGGGAAGATCCATTGCCACCCATCGGAGAAGCAGTATAGCACACAGGCAACCGCCTTTCCAGAAGATCATGCATGGCACACAAAAAATCCGCTCTCAGACGTGATGCTTCAGACCCAGGGTTTGGATTTCCGTGATCAAGGCAGGCAGATTGAGTTCATACATGCGGGCCACATCGGCCAAGGTATCCACCTCGGAGGCCAGGCATTCGCCGCAATCAATTCCTTTCTGGGCCAGAAAGTGGGCCAGTCCCGGATGCTCGCGCATCAACCGGGCCATGCTCTTGCTTGCATCGATCCCTTCCATGCCGCTCTTCCCCCTGTATCCGGACAGATCCCGTGCCCTGACATACGCACCCATGCAATTTCTGTGTCTTGAAAAGACATTATGCCATTATTGCGCACGCAAGGCAACAAGGATCTGCCGGAGTGTCGGCAGCCGCAATACGGAGCGGCTCACAAGGGTTTGGTCAAAGTCAAAGCCAGGATTGCACCCTGGGGACGATCTTCGGCCCCGAACTCAAAGACCCCGCGCACGGACAACGAGGATTGCAAGGCCGGAATGGCCGTCACCAGCTCTGGACCGATGCCAAAGACCTGATCACGATTGGTATTGGTGCCGGTCCCGCGATCATCGGTAATTTGCCACTGGGCATAGCCTGCCATACCCACTTCCATAAGATCGGTCACCTTGCGACCCACGCCCCACTCGAAATGGAAATCATCCCCCAGGCGCACATCGGTTCCATCCCGTTCCGAATGGGTCTCATAGCGGCTCAACAAGGAAAGCGACCACTCTTTTTGGGCATCGGGATACCAGGTGCCACCCAGGGTGAACATGGTGGTCCAGAACTCTTTGCCAGGCGAGGCCGGATTGGTGGCCTGGTAGTTGCCGGTCGGCACATAAAATCCCAATGCCGCTGCCGCATCCCAGTTGGCACCATGCCAGGAGAGCAGGACCGGCTCGATGGTGATGTCTCCAAGACCGAATTTATCAAAATCCAGCCCCGGAGTGGTCAGATCCAAATCCACATTGATCAACGGGACAATGACATCCATGCCATAATCGGCACCCAGAAACCTGTTTTTGGTGATCCAGATCAAACGATTGACCGTGGCAAACACCTCGGCATCCAGTCCCACGGGCACCTTGTTGCCGTTCTTGTCTTTCAAGGTGTCTGCCTGATAAAACACATTATACCAACGCCAATAGAGTCCAGGCGGGGGCAAACTGGCAGCCTTGATCCCTTCCACTCCATGAACATAGTGGCCCTCCTCAGCCCAAGCATCCGACCATCCGATCAGACCCAGGGACTCGTCAAAGTCGGCTGGCGCATGAGTCATAATCCCAGGAAGCGCAGGGCTTGCCATGGTTTGGCAGCGAATTCCCGGGTGGCAGAGGCGACCTCCTGCCAACCTGCCAACCTGA
>JAANAU010000041.1 GCA_011089965.1 Magnetococcales bacterium | reverse complement strand
GCGGTTCCAAGGGCAGAAATCGCCGTGGTGCCGGTGACATGCACATAATTGCCAGCCAGTGTGCCCAGATTGAGCGTGGTGGCTGCGGCAATATCCACCGCTTTGGTTTCGTTAATTGATTTATTGTAAGTTATAGCATCCAATTGCACCTGGGACAACGATGCCAAAGTCGTGGCAGTCAATCCGGCCAACCACGTCGTGGTCAAGGCTCCGGCCTGCTGGGCGCTCATGCCGATCAGAGCCGTGGTGGAAAGAGCCGCCAGATGGGTTGCCGTCAAACTCCCAAGCTGGGTGGTGGAGAGATCCGCACTGCTGCCTGCCGGACCTGGCGGTCCCGCCTCTCCAGGCAGACCAGGTTGTCCCTGTGGTCCCTGAAGCGCCAATTGTTGCCAAAAGGTCGGGCTGCTGCTCGGTTCCTGTCCGGTGCTGTTGGCAATGCAGACATACAAGCCACCATTGAAAAAAACAGCCTGACCCACGGCATAGGCGGTCAGTGCGTCATATACCCCCTGAAACGCACTTCCCAGATCCAAAGCGTCATTGACAAGATTGAACTGATGCGTAATCGGGTTGTATTTGAATTTCATTGTTTTCACCAGAACAGGAGTGGGCTACGTGGATATGCGAACATCTGAAACTCCTGCCAAAATAAATAAAATCAATTGACCGCCACAAACTGAATCTTTTCTTCACCACGCGTCCCCAAGACAACCACCTCCTGTCCAAACCATTGCCCTCGCTTTAGCATTCAAAAAATTATCATTGCCAATCAGACCAAAATCGGTAACATATCGTCGAACCAATTATTTTTTTCAGTTCATTTTCAAGATTCCCTGCCAAAGCCATGGAATCTTGTCCATCACACGTAAATCGGGGCTGAAGCGTTGCCGTCCCCATCGAATGGAGAATCAGCATGCCAGAATTATTATTTCGGGTGCAGGGGAACAACAATCGCCCCGTGGAAGTAACGATCAAAAAGAATGGAAAGAACCTGACATCCACCTGTACCTGCTCTTCAGGTGTGGATGATATCTGCCAGCACCGGATCAACATCCTGTCCGGATCCGACAAAGAGATCATCAGCAACAACGCGGATGAAATCAAAAAAATCTCCTCCTGGATCGCCGGGACCGATGTCGGCAAGGCGATGCATGACATGATCGAAAGCCTGAAAATGTTGGAAAACGCCAAGGATGATTTCAACAATGCCCGCAAACGCCTGATCAAGGCGCTGAAAGATTGATGCACCATTCCGGTCTTCAACGTTAATAGAGGAATTCTTGTCTCATGGAAGCCTATTTATGGTTTAAACTGATTCTGATTCTGATCCTGATTCTCGGGAATGCCTACTTTGTCGGTGCAGAGGTCGCCATCACCGGTGCCAGACGCAGCAAGATCCGCAACCTGGCTGAAGGCGGCAACAAGGCGGCCCAACGGGTGCAGGAACTCCATCAGGAACCGGAACGGTTCTATTCGGTCACCCAGATCGGGATCACCATCGTCTCATTGGCCTTGGGTGCCATCGGCATGGACACCCTGGCTTTGATCATGGATCCCTGGTTTGAAAACCTGTTCAGCATCTTCGGATCCGGCGAAGAACTGATGAAAACCGCCCGCATGATCTCCTATATGCTGGCCTTCTGCATCATCTCCTTTTTGCATGTGGTCGGTGGAGAGCTGGCCCCGAAAATTCTTGCTTTTCACAAGGCCGAAGCCGTGGCCATGGCCGTCTCCTGGTCGGTCAATGTCCAGTATGTCATGTGGACCCCGGTCATCTGGGCCATGAAACACGCCTCCAATTTCCTGCTCTGGACCTGGGGACAAGGAGATCTGATCGGTTCCCATGGTGAACACTTCACCATGACCCAGGACGAAATCCGCACCATCATCACCGCCAGCGAAGGTGCGGGCGTCCTCAAGCCAGAAGACACCAAAATGATCCATGGGATCATCGATATGGGGGAGCGCACAGTCCGCTCTGCCATGGTGCCGAGAACAGATATTCTGGCATTCCATAAAGATACGACACTGATGCAGGCTTTGTCCAAATTCCGCGATGTCCCGCATGCCCGCTATCTGGTGTATGAAAACAATCTGGACAACATCCTCGGATACGTGGCCATGAAAGAGTTGTTGAGCGTCATGGCCGAGTCCAAAGAGACCTTGATTGATCGGCCCATTACCGAATATGTCAACCCCTGCTACATTGTCCCCAACAGCAAACGGCTGCGGGATCTGCTCAAAGAGTTCAAAGCCAACCGTCAACAACTGGCCGTCGTGATCGATGAGTATGGCGGAACCGAGGGCATCATCACCCTCGAAGACATCCTGGAAGAGATCGTCGGCGACTATGAGGACGAATTCACTCAAGGAACGCGCCGTGTCAAGAAAATGGACAACGATGCGTATGTGATCGATGCCTCGATGCGTATCGCGGAACTGGGATCCGTACTCAACTACATCTTTCCATTGGGTGAAGACTACATCACCATTGGCGGCCTGATCTATCATCAATTGGGACATGTGCCGGTCGTCGAGGATGCAGTCATTCTGCCTGGTGCCCGCATTGCCGTGCTGGAGATGGATAATCACCGCATCACCAAGGTAAAATTCCAACATATTGCCCCCCCCAGCGATTCGCCTGAAGCCATGACACAGGGCGAGATCAGAATCCCAGAGTCCGGCTCATCTCACGGGTAATCGGTTGCCCATTGCCATGCCTGCCTACGCAATGCCCGTGCATCCCACTGCACGGGCATTGTTGTCTACGAATTGTCTTGAAAAACGCGCACATTGATTAAATGGGTTATTCTCATCCTTGACGAACCAGTCCATTCCTGCCAGACTGAATCAGCATGCAACAGCAGCATAAAAATCAATAATAATATTTGCTAAATCTTCTCTCGTTTGATCAGGATCAAAAAACCATGGGAAAACTCAACAGAATGAACTTCGGAACAAAGATTATTGTGTCCACAGTGCTGGTTGTAACCATTGGGATTGCGATCATTTTTCATTTTGTCAAGAACAGAATCGAAAATGATGCCATGCAGGCGATTGTCGCCCAGGCCCAAGCCATCACCGTGCAGACCGAAGGGGCCAGAAACTTCATTGCCGGACTGGGGGCGGTCAAATCCTTTGATCCGACTCTTCTTAAAGAGGCCCAGGAGGAAATCGCCAAAAAAAATCCCAAGAACACCCTGGAGATCATCGAAGCCGCCCGCCAGACACGTTTCTACAATACCATCCCGATTGTCGCCTCCTGGACCATCGGCATGCAAAAGGCCAAAGATGCCCAGTATGAATTTCGCGTCACCCGCATCGGTGCCCGCAATCCAAAAAACGAAGCCTCGCCTTTAGAAAAATCCATGCTGGAAAAAATGGACAAGGGCAATCTGTCCGAACTGTGGCAGGTGGATGAAGCCACGAACTCTTTGCGTTACATGCGTCCCATCCTGATGCGCAAAAACTGCCTGCTCTGTCATGGCACGGACCAGGACTATCCTGAAGGCAAAGGGTATGACCCTCTGGGTATCAAGATGGAGGGGTGGAAGGATGGCGATCAGCGCGGCGCGTTTGAGATCATCGCCGATTTGAAACCCATGCAAGAGTCGGTACGCGATGCCTTGATCAAAATCTCCATACTGGCAGCACTCATTCTGCTTGGCATCGGACTCTTAACGTATGGCCTGGTCAGCCGCCTGGCCATCCAACCGGTACGGGCCATTCGCAACCTGGTCACGCATGTGGCCAAGGGCGATCTGACCGTGGCACTGCCGCACTCCACACAACAGGATGATATCGGTCAAACCTTGAATGCCACCGGCGAAATGGTCAAAGAGTTGCGCAGCATCGTGCATCGCGTGACCGAGGCTTCCGGCCATGTGGCCACAGGCAGTATTTCACTGAACGACAGCACCCAGCAGATCTCCCAGGGGGCAACCGAACAGGCGGCCTCCATTGAAGAGACATCTTCAGCCATGGAAGAGATGACCTCCAACATTCAACAAAACACGGACAACGCCCAACAGACCGAAACCATTGCCCAAAAAGCCTCCAACGACGCTCAGGAAGGAGGAGATGCGGTTTCGGCTGCGGTCAAGGCCATGAAAGAGATTGCCGGCAAGATCGGCATCATCGAAGAGATCGCGCGCCAGACCAATCTTCTGGCCTTGAACGCGGCGATTGAGGCAGCACGCGCCGGAGATCATGGCAAAGGGTTTGCCGTGGTGGCTGCCGAAGTGCGCAAACTGGCCGAGCGCAGCCAAACCGCTGCCGGTGAGATCACCCAACTGGCTGGATCGAGTGTGGATGTGGCAGAGCGGGCCGGCACCCTGCTCAACCAACTGGTTCCGGATATCCAAAGGACCGCCGAGTTGGTACAAGGCATCTCGGTGGCCAGCCGCGAACAGACCCAGGGGGCGAGTCAGATCAATAGCGCCATCCAGCAACTGGATCGGGTGATCCAGCAAAATGCTGGCGCTGCGGAAAAAATGGCCTCCACAGCCAATCAACTCTCCGAACAGGCGCAACTGCTGTTGAATGCCATTGGCTTCTTCCGGGTGGATGGGATCCAACGTCCTGCCACCACACCAAAGCGGACCCCTGCGGCACCTGCGCT
This sequence comes from Magnetococcales bacterium, assembly GCA_011089965.1. GTDB lineage: Bacteria > Pseudomonadota > Magnetococcia > Magnetococcales > Magnetaquicoccaceae > Magnetaquiglobus. The sequence continues at coordinate 21,887 of JAANAU010000041.1, read as the reverse complement.
CCCGGCACCGACCAAATCCAAAACCTCCAAACCCGCCACATCATCCCAGGTGGCACGACGCGCCCTGCCAGCTCCCACAACCAAACCGGCGGCACGCAACAATGCGGGAGGTGTGGATCTCGATCTGGGGGGACACGGATCTTCAGATGATGAATTTGAACGGTTCTGAACCACAACCAACACCGCACATGTCGTCTGCCTGCCACCAATCATGCATCATCATCCTAAACCGCACCTGTTACGGGATGCGTCGTTTCTATCAAAGGGATCCAGGGGCCTATGGCCCCTGGTGGGATCCAAGGGCAACGCCCTTGGTGGGGTTTTGGGCAACGCCCCAACAAATCCAATGACACAGTCCAAAATGGTTTTGATTTAATATCTGAATGTTACCAAATATCCAACACATCTCTTCTGCAATCTTGTGCCCTGCCGGGTATCCTGTTTTTGGAGTTTGCATCCCATGAGCCATGATGGCCAACATCCAATCGTGATCATCGGTGCCGGCCCGGCTGGGTTGACCGCCGGGTTGGAACTCGTCCGACAATCCCCATCCAGGCCGCTGATACTGGAAAGCCTGGATCAGGTGGGAGGTATTTCCCGAACGATCAACTATCGCGGCAATCGGATGGATATCGGAGGTCATCGTTTTTTTTCCAAATCGGATTGGGTCATGCAATGGTGGCAGGAGTTGCTCCCCTTCCGGGCACTGGAGAAAGGGTTGCCCGAAGAGCATGCCCTGGCATGCATGCTGGTGCGATCCAGACTCTCCCGCATCTATTTCATGAGCAAGTTTTTTGATTATCCCCTCAGCATCAATGCCAAAACCATCCGTCAGCTTGGATGGGGCCGTTTGATCCGGATCGGCTGGGAATATGCCAAGGCTTCCATGTTTCCCATTCGACCAGAAAAAAATCTTGAAGATTTCTATATCAATCGCTTCGGAGGTGAGTTGTACCGCACCTTTTTCAAAGATTATACTGAAAAGGTTTGGGGGGTCGGTTGCCAGGATATCAGTCCAGACTGGGGTGCCCAGAGGATCAAATCCCTTTCCATTCGTCAGGCTGTCTGGCACGCCATTCAGGGGCTGTTCTCCTGGAACAAGGATATTCGCCAAAAAAAGGTGGCAACCAGTTTGATCGAACGTTTCTTGTACCCTGCCCTGGGGCCAGGACAGTTGTGGCAACAGGTGGCCGATCAGATCACTGCCGCCGGGGGCGAACTCCGCTATGGCAAGCGCGTTGAAAAAATTTTTTTGGAAAATGGACGTGTGACCGGTGTGGCGACCCGGGATGCGCATGGCGGTCAGTTGGAGCACCTGGCCTGTGATCATCTCATCTCCAGCATGCCGGTACGGGATCTGATCATGGGCATGGGAGAGGCTGTTCCGGCAACGATTCGCGAGGCGGCGTCCGGTTTGGTCTATCGGGATTTCATCACCATCGGACTTCTGGTGCGGCGCATGAAACGGCAGCCCGGCAATCCGGTTGCCCATCCTTTGAATCTTTTGCCAGACACCTGGATTTATATTCAGGAGCCGAATGTCCGGATCGGACGGTTGCAAATCTTCAACAACTGGAGTCCTTTGCTGGTCAAGGATGGTGAACATACCGTCTGGTTGGGTGCAGAGTATTTCTGTAACGAAGGCGATGATCTGTGGAACATGTCCGATGAGGCGCTGGGACAGCTGGCTGCCGGGGAATTGGCTGCCATCCAGTTGATCGATCAGGAGGATGTGTTGGATTTTCATGTGGTACGGATCGAAAAGGCCTATCCCGCCTATTTCGGAAGCTTTCACCGCATGCCGGAAATTCGCGAATATCTGGATAAAATTCCCAATCTCCATCTGATCGGACGCAATGGGATGCATCGGTATAACAACCAGGACCACTCCATGCTGACCGCCCGCTATACGGTGGAAAACATCCTGACAGGAAATACCGACCGGAAAAAAGTATGGGATGTGAATCCGGAAGATGAGTACCTTGAATCCAAATGACAGGTTGATACCATGGCCATTCTGGTAGTCGGAGGGGCGGGATTCATCGGCTCCATCATGGTGAAAACCCTGTTGGGTGCCGGTTATCCGGTTGTCGTATTGGATAATTTCTGCACCGGTCACCGCGATGCCTTGGTCGGCGGTGCATTGGTCGAGGCCGATCTGGGCAATACCGCGGCATTAACGGGACTGTTTGAATGCCATCGCATCGATGCGGTGATCCACTTCGCCTCTTTTATTGAAGTTGGAGAGTCCGTCGTCAATCCTGGGAAGTATTATAAGAACAATCTTTGTGGAACCTTGAATCTTCTGTCCGCCATGGTACAGGCCAACGTGCGGCATTGCATTTTTTCTTCCTCTGCGGCGGTATACGGTTCACCGACGGTGCAGGGTGGTCTGAATGAACAACATCCCACACACCCGATCAATCCATACGGTCGCTCGAAATGGATGGTTGAACAACTCCTGGACGATTTCCATCATGCGCACGGCATCCATTACATGGCATTGCGCTACTTCAACGCAGCTGGTGCCGACCCGGATGGGGAACTGGGAGATCGACTTGTGCCGTGCCCATTTGCTGGCGCTGGAGCATCTGCGGGCAGGAGGCGAGAGTACGGCCATCAACCTGGGAAATGGCGTCGGATTTTCCATCCGCTCCGTCATCTCTGCCGTGGAAAAAGTAACCGGACAAAACGTTCCTCTGACGTTTGCCGGACGCAGACCTGGCGATACTCCGATCCTGATCGCCAATGCCGACAAAGCCAAAACGGTTCTCCAGTGGCAACCCCTCTGGCCAGACCTCGATGACATGATCCGACATGCCTGGCAATTTGCCCAATCGGGCAGAGCCGGTCCGCACTCCCTTCCAACCCATTGAAAAAATCAATGAATCATCAACCTTCCTCGGTGCGTCACCGGCTGTTGTTGGGTATTCTGATTCTGCTGGCCAGCTTTCTGGCCAGTCGCGGTCTGTTTGATCCGGATGTGGGATGGCCAGACGCCGACCGCATTGTCATGGATGGTGTCTTCATTCACGACTTTTTGAGAGATCTGCAATTCGGAACACTCTTCTCTGTGGATTTTCCGGCACGCATCTACCAGTACGCTGTTGACTATTATACACAATACCCATCTTTGAGCCTGGGGGCCAAACCTCCGCTGTTTCCATTTGTCGAGTCGATCTTTTTCTTTCTTTTTGGTGTGAACGATCTCAGTGCCAAGGCTTCTGTCATTCTGTTTTCAATTATTGGCCTGATCGCATGGTATGATCTGGTACGCCAAACCCATGATCATGCCACTGCCTGGTTATCTTCAGGACTCCTGTTCACCACTCCGTTCATTGTGTACTGGAGCTGGTATACCATGCTGGAGATTCCGGTTTTGGCCATGGCCCTTGTGACGGCCAATACCATGTGGCGCTATGTGGAGACCAGAGCCAACCGTTGGCTCTACTGGAGCGCCTTTGCGCTCTCGTTGTCCATGTGGACCAAACAGGCCGCTTTCTTTATGGTGCCCTGGTTTCTGATCTGGATGATTCTGCTGGGCAGAACCACGGAAATGCTGCGAGATCGTGCGGTTTGGAAGGCAACGGCATTGGTCATTGTACTCAACCTGCCATTGCTCGTCTTGTCGATCTGGCTGGGCAAGAACAATATGGCATTGGCCTTTGAAGGGGTGCGCGAGTCCCACAGGGTCGGCAGTTGGTTCGACTGGTCCTATCTGAGGCAGTATATCGATATTCTGATCCGCGATCAGGTGACCATCCCTGTATTATTGCTCTCTCTGATCGGCTTTGCCACCTCATTGTATCGCAGGGACCGTCAGACGCTGATCTATTTTTCGCTGATTGTGGGCACCTTTTTGTTCTTCACCGCACTGCGCAGCTTTCGGATCGACCGATATACCATCTTCTGGGTTCCAGGTTTTGCCTTGTTCGCGGTCATCCCGATCCACCATTTCAGAAAACATCCGCTCTTCCAACGCCTGGGCACCGCATGCATTTTGGCAGTCATGGTGTACCAGATCCATCTGTGCCAAACAACCACCCCTGCCTTTACCAAAGGCCACCAGGAAGCCGCCCGGTTTGCCATAGAACAATCGAAAAACGGACGCATCTTCATGGATGGCGTCAATAATGGCTATTTCATCTATTATGTACGTCTGAACGATCCCAACCGAAACTACTTCATTCTGCGCGGGGACAAGCTGCTCCACTCCTCCAATGTCATGACAGAAGACTGGACGCAAATACATACCCATGACCTGCAAGGAATCCGCTCCCATTTGGACCAGCACGGGATTGACATCCTGGTTGTGGAAGAATCCAATTACACCAATCTGGAAATCCATCAAATGCTGCGCGATCACCTCAAAAGTGATGCCTTTGAACTGCTGAAAACCATCCCGGTTCACTCCAGCCGTTCGTCATTGAAAAATCAATCGCTGCTGATATACCGATACAAACAGGCCAAAGCACCCGGCACCAAACGTTTCAAACTGTCTTTGCCAATCGTGGGGATCACTCTGGATACCAGTCTGCCTCCGGTAGAGAGGTGAGCTTTTTTTGTGAAACGACTCAAACCAAAACCATTTTGGAATGTGGAATTTGTTTTGTTGGGGCGTTGCCCCAAACCCCACCAAGGGCCATAAGCCCCTGGACCCCCTTGACATAAACGACGCATCCCGAAATGGGTGCGGTTCAAGCTGCAATGCCACGCAACACGGATGGCTGCAATGCTTCCAGGAATGCCTTTTTGTTGATTGGTTTGGTCAGATAGAGCGTACCGCCCGCCTCCCGGCACCGTTCGATCTCACTGCTCATGGCATGAGCAGTGAGGGTAATGATCGGGGTTGGAACCGCACCTGAGTCCCGTTCCCATTGACGCATCAAACGCATGGCGGTGATGCCATCCATGTGCGGCATCTGGATATCCATCACCACCACATCGAACCGCTCTTTCTGGAAACGCTGTACAGCCTCTGCTCCATCCGCCACCATGACCAGTTGATGCGAACTCTTCATGAGATAGGCTTCAAACAGCATCCGATTCTCTTCCACATCTTCGGCCAACAGGATTCGCAATCCGGGTGCTGTACTCTCGCCAGAGACAGAGTCATCGCGGCGCAAGACAGGCGACACGGTTGCCTGACGCACCGGCAAGGTAAACTGAAAAAGACTTCCCTCCCCCAGGCAACTCTCCACCCAAATCCGTCCCCCCATCATCTCGACCAGACGACGTGAAATAGCCAAACCCAATCCCGTACCACCATAACGACGGGCAATTCCCGGTTCTGCCTGACTGAACTGCTGGAAAAGCTGTCCCACACCTGTTCCATGGACATGCCAATCCCGGTATCTGCCACCCGAAACAACAACATGCCTGACTCCTCCCTGCTCCAGTCCGCATGCACCTCCACCCGTCCCTGACTGGTGAATTTGATGGCATTGCCGACCAGGTTGATCAATATCTGCCGGACACGGGTATCATCCCCGATAATCGCCTCCGGGATATCCATGGCCACTGAACTCTCCATGGTCAACCCTTTTTCCTCGGCAGCCATGCGCATCAAGCGGATGGTCTCTTCCACCACCTGACGGGGTGCAAACGGCTCATCGGCCAGGCTGAACCGTCCAGCCTCAATGCGAGAAAAATCCAATACATCGTTGATCACCCCCAACAGGGCGCGACCCGAGTAATGCATGGTCTGGACGAAACGACGCTGTTGGTCGTTCAAATCCGACTCCAACAACATCTCTGCCATACCCAGAACCACATTCATGGGCGTACGAATCTCATGACTCATGGCCGCCAGAAATGCGCTTTTGGCTTGACTGGCACTCTCTGCCCGTTCCCTGGCCTGCACCAACGCCTCTTCCATCTGTTTGAAGGCGGTGATGTCTTGGACTGTACCCATCATGGTCACCGGACTCCCATCGGCACGCCGCACAATATCGGCCAATTCGCGCACGATGATCACCGTGCCATCATCTGCCCGAACCACCCGATGTTCCACGACATATGGCACCGCAGGATCCACCAGACTTCTGTTGACCGCCTCCTCCACCTTGTGGCGGTCATCCGGATGCACCCGATTCAAGAATGCCCCATAGGAGGGGGGCATCTGTTGGGGAGTCATGCCAAAGATACGGAAGATTTCGTCCGACCATTGCAGAAGATCCTCCTCGATATTCCAGGTCCAATTGCCCAGGCTGGCGATACGTTGGGCCTTGGCCAGATTCTCCCGGGCTGCCCGTTCCGACTCTTCCCGTTGTTTGATCTCCAGAAACAACAACTCAAAGGGGCTTTCCAGGCCAACCACGACCACAGCCCGAAACAGAAAACCAAAGGCCAGAATCTTGAAAAAATGTCCAAAAACAATCGAAACCCCATATACGGAAACATAAAACGTAAAAAAAAGTTCTGAAACCGCATACATGATAACACTTATGATTATGAAAAAACGAACATCTTCGGAGAAATAATTCCGATATCGGCTATGCAACAGATAAACCACCCACCCCAACAACGCGATGATCAGGTACTCGGTCCACACCTTGAATCGTGTCAGACCCGACCCTTCCACAAAACAGTCCGGGAAAAATCCAGCAAGAATCAAGCCCCATAAAATCGATGTGACAAACAAAAAACCGAGCAGATAATACACAGGAGAAAAAATGCGCGTCAAAAATACCGGAGCGATCACCAGGCTGACGACCTGAAGCAGGCGGGCGACAATCCACAACTGGGTAGGCAGATTGGCATCATAGCCTGGAATCAGGCTCATCCCTTTATATGTCAAGGTATGAAACAGATCGGTTGCCCCGACCATGCAATAGGCAATCCCCAGAAACAGAAAAAAATGGTGTTCCAAACGATGACGGGTGAACCAGACCAGCACAAACAGACTGAAAGCAACCAGAATGCTGAACAGTTCTGCCAGCACATGAAAAACCAGAAAATAGGTTTGGGAGAGGACAAAGAGGAACAACAACAACAAGAGGATCAACAGGAACTGCCTGGAAGAACCAAACAACCGTTCAATCACTGAGGGAAGACCTAGCAGGAGAACATAAGATGACTGGTCGGGACGAGAGGATTTGAACCTCCGGCCCCAAGCGCCCCATGCTTGTGCGCTACCAGGCTGCGCCACGCCCCGCGACCAGAATTCATAGAATACCCATACTCAGGATGATTGTCCAGAAAAAAACCGCATCCGTGCAAAAACCGACAGACAGCGGCCTGCTCAACGGCCATAGGCCAGCCACTCCACCCGCACTTCGCGTGGCCGCTCTTCGGCGCGGGTCATCAGCAACAGGGTGAATCCTTTGGCATCGATCTCTTCGGCACTGGCCTGGAAATGAATCTTCTCCAGGTTGACATCCAGCCCAACGATGCCCAGTACCACACGCGGCGTCACGGAAAAGGCCCGCGCAAACTCCACCCGCTGGCGATACTCCCGCACCCGGGAAAAAAGATTGGCCAACTTCCACTCCTTGTCCTCCTGACGCGCCGTGACGCTGCCGCTCTCCAGAGCGTCTTGCCCCTGGTCACGGGCAGCCAAACGCTGACTCAACTCCTCGATACGGGATCGTTGCACCAGAACCTCTTTTTCCAGGGTGCTGATGTGGGTTTCCAGGCGCGCCAGGCTCTCTGCAAGCGGGGTCAAATCCTCTCTCACCAGCCATTGTGGCCAGGCCAGGCCACGACCGCTCTCCGGCAAAGGCCCCACCCCGCCACGCCAGACCAGGACACCCACCAGAATGACCACCAGAGTCAAAGAGACCCAAAAAAAACGTACCATCATCCCTCCCGTGCAAAGATCACGCTTGCCAGGCAACCCATTCCAACCAACGTTTCCAACCCGCTCTACGCTCCAGAGGCACCATCGCTTGCACATATTCGGGAAAATTCAGCTCACAACGGGCAGCCAACTCCCAGGCACGATTGTGCAACTCGGCCCGCTGTTCCCAGGAGTTCAGACCCGGTCCGACAAACAGAATCTCATTGCTGAAACCAGGCACAGCCAAACGGATGACCTGGTCGGCAAAACGACGCCCGATGGACTCCACAACCAACCGGAACCACTGCTCATCCGTACGGATCAGATTCAAGGCCAACACGCCCTGTGGCGCGAGACGGGCCGCAGCCCGCACGAATATCGGGTCGGTGTAGACATCCCGTGCCATGCCATCCTGGTCAAAGGCATCCAACAAAATCAAATCATAACGTTGCTCTGAGGACAATCGGGCCAGAAACCGGCCCCCATCCCCCACCATCAGATTGAGACGCGGATCGTCCGGCACATAAAAGAAGCGTCGCGCCAAATCGGGCAGCAGAGGATCGCTTTCCACCACATCCATCCGGCACCGGGCAAATCCATGCAACAAAAACTTGACCAAAGAACCACCCCCCAAACCGATCATCAGGACACGAAACGGCTGATCGGCAACCGGCGCCTCCAGAAACAGCAAACCGGCCATCATGCGCCGGGTATACCGCAACACCAACACATGAGGCTCATCCAGCAACATGCGGCTCTGGGTGAGATGGCTGTCAAAGGTCAAAGCGCGCGTCTCATACTCCTCGATCACCTCCACAACATGCCCGGCATGGGCATGACGATAGAGTACACGCCGCCCATCCGGCATCATTGTTTTATTTTGCCTCCCGAGCGACCGACCACATGCCGATAAGGAATGCTCCGTCGGGTACGGGGTGCCCCAGGCTCGCGCCGGACGCTCCAACACGGATCACACACCGGATGGAGATGACGCAACGGCAGGGCGTCCCCGCAAACCGAGCAGTGACGATCCAATTTCCGATCTTTTTTCAAGAGGGTACCGATTTCGCGATTGATCTCGTGACGCCGGATCTCCGCCAACTCCAGATCCGGAAAATGGCGCGGAAAACGAAAGTGGAGCCAGCAATACAGGCTGACGATACGCATCGACGTTTCCAACAGCGCCAGCCGTCCACCCGGTCCACCGGCAGCATCGGGCATGACCTTGCTCAAAGGGAGTACCCGCTCCCGGGCCACTGCTGCGGTCATGCTCTCGAATGCGGCCACGGCCATCCCTTCACGCAGAGGGACCGGGGCGGCAGACAATGCAAAGCGCGTTGCCAGATCCAACCCTTTGTAGCGATCCGCAATGCGTGCCAAAACCATCTGATCCTCCAGATCCGCCAATTCATAAATGGCGGGATCGGGTTTCACGGTCTGAAGAAAAATGGCAAACAGCCGGGCCAGGGCCGGATTGCGCTCTGCACGCAACGATGCGATGGCCAACAGATGGTCGAGAGTCGGGGCCAGATGGGCGCGTCGGATCAGATGGGGATCGGTGTGAAAGGTTGTGGCAATCCGATGCATGGGTATGAGATAGGTGCCGATGAAACCGATCTCGTTCTTGCCAAACCGTCCGGCCCGTCCGGCGATCTGGCGCACCTCCATGGGGGTGAGCGGATGCTCCACCCGGTTGATGAACTTGCTGTCCTGGGCAAACAGGATGGTGCGAATCGGCAGATTCAATCCCATGCCGATGGCATCCGTGGCCACCAGCAGTTGCGCCTCGCCGCTGGCAAAACGATAGGCTTGCAGCCGACGCACTTCAGGTGGCAAGGCACCATACAACACGGCGGTGGGCAGACCCGTGCGCTGTTCGATCTCGGCCTTCAACCCCAACACTGCGGAACGGGAAAAAACGATGATCGCTGTGCCCGGCTCCAGATCGCGCACGTTTTTGACCGGCTTTTCCAGCAATTTCAGGGGAGCAAGACGCTCCAACTGTTGCACCTGGAATGGATCCCGGGTCAACTGCAACAGTTTCTCCACGGCTGGCCTGGCCTCGGGCGCACCGACAATCAACAGCTCCTCGGCCCGCGCTCCGAGAATGGCCTGGGTCCAGGCCCAGCCACGATCCTCATCGCCGACCATCTGGGCTTCATCGATCACGCACACCTGATACGATTGATGCAACGGCAACATTTCGATGGTGCAGGCCGTATGACGCGCTCCGGGAACCAGGATGCGCTCCTCACCGGTCACCATGTTGCAGGGCACACCCCAACCGCTGAGGGTCTCTGCCACCTCCAGAGCCAGCAGACGCAAGGGTGCCAGGTAGATGCCATTCTCCGCCTCGACAAGGCGTTGCAATGCCTGATAGGTCTTGCCAGAGTTGGTTGGACCCAGAAACAGGGTCACATGACGCGACTGCTCCCGGGCCGGGAACAGGGCATGGAACTCATGGATGCGGGTGGCTGCCGTCGCCTCCCGTTGCCAGCGCAGCTGATCAATCGCCTTGTGCAACTTGCCGAAATAGTGCCAATAGGGCAGAAGATGCAAGGCTTCGGGATCGACCGTTTCATCGCGGGTGATCTGGCGATCCAGGGCACGGGTTTCACCACTCGGCTCCTCTCCGGCCTCGGCCAGAATGGTCTCGAAACGACGCTGGCGAAACTGATCCAAAGCTGCACGCCATGGGGCCAGCTCCGGAAAAGGCAAATCCAATCCTTGCGCCCTGGCCGCACGGCGTACGGCACGGCGCTGCTCCAACAGGCCAATCCGCTCTTCCAGCAACACCCGCAGCCCATCTTCCGCCTCCAGAAGCGGCTGCTCAGCCAGCGCCACACGCCATTGGGACAACCCAACCAGCAACCTCTGCCAGCCATCGATCCAGATCGCAACCGGATCAACAACCTCGTGCCCAACTCCGGAATCCGTTACACCATCCATCAACCGTCCTCTTGGCATGGGCCTGTTTTTTCTCTCTTTGATGTTATACTCCAACATGCGCGCTCTTGCCAAGTCATACCCTCTCCGTTCCAACTCACGTTTCCATGCCTTGCCGCATCGGTTGCAGACCTGATAGAGTGTCTGCTTTGCAGAATCAATCCAGAAGGACTTGGTTGGGTATGGATCATACACCGAACATGGACATCAACGGCCAAAAGGAGTTGGCCATACGACTCGGCGTTCAGGCACACCTGGCGTTTCGCCGCCATTCAGCAGCACGCATCACGGCCATTCGGGACGGCTCCTGGCTGGAAACCACGGCCCAATCGATCCTGTTTCGTTTGCAGGCCGAATATGACAGTCAACAGGAAGAGTACCGCAAAGCTTTGCACGCCTTGCGCGAAGCCGCTCCGGATGAGTACAGCTCCCTGCTCAAAGAGATCGCCCAACAGATCCGTGAAGAGGTCAATGAGGCTGCGGCCATGTCCGAATCTTTGTCAGATGCCTCCATGGACAGCTGAACCCGTCCAATCATCTCCTTCTTGATTGCTTATCCACTAATAAAAATTCATCCTGTTACAATTTGTTGCAGCCATTTGATTGTTTCCAATATTGCACGATTCAGAAAAATCAGCTTATCATGAATGAATAATCAACTGCTTCCCAACCTAACTCCGGCAGCGAGCGTTTACTGTGTTCAGCCATCCCCCATCTGTTCCGCACGGTTCCAACCCTGTTGCACTGGATCAACCGGTACAGATCGCAGATCATATCTGGTGGGTGGGATCGCTGATGGCCAGCGATCCATTTCAGTGTCATGTCTATCTGATCGTCCACGGAGACCAATCGGTACTGATCGATCCCGGTTCAGTGCTGCTGTTTCCAACAGTCCTGGAAAAAATCAATAAAATCATTCCGTTTGAGCAGATCCGCTATTTTATTTGTCAACATCAGGATCCAGACATCACCGGGATTCTTCCTCAGATCGATCTCATGCCCCATCATCCGGATGCCGTGGTGGTGAGCCACTGGCGCATCAATGCTCTGCTCAAGCACTATGCGTTACACATGCCCTTGATGTGCATCGAAGAGTGTAACTGGAAACTCAATCTGGGAGGGCGTGAACTGCGCTTCATTTTCACCCCCTACCTCCATTCACCCGGTGCCTTCTGCACCTTTGATCCGGAAAGCGGTGTTCTGTTTTCCAGCGACCTGTTTGGTGGTTTTACCGAAAGCCCGCAACTCTTTGCCCAGGATGAACGAATCATCGAAGGCATCCGGGTCTTCCACGAACATTACATGCCCAGTCGCGATGTGCTCCTGAATGGATTGTTCAAGCTGGAAACGCTCCCGATCCAATGGATCGCCCCGCAGCATGGCAGCATCATCCCGGCACAAATGATTCCGTTCGTGTTCAACCAGCTCAAGGATCTGGATTGCGGACTCTATCTCATCACCCACAGCAACTCGAACATCCAACGCCTGGTCCAGTTGAACAATCTGCTCAAACGTTCTCTGGAGCGGATGGTGATGAGCCGCGATTTTGCAGAATTGGTCAACACCCTGTTGCAGTCGGCCATGCCGCTGTTTCCGGTCAAGACGCTGCGCTTCTATGGACTGCTTAGAGATCAGTGCATCCGATTTGGACCGGAAACCCACTATCGCGGCACGCAGATCACCCCACCCAGGGCACTCCGTCACCGTCTGGGCACCCACCTGGAACAATGGAAACAGGGTCATGACTCTCCGCTGCTCCTGCTGCCTGCCGCAGAACTGGCCGGAGATTATCCAGACCCTGAAATCGTTTATGAACTGATCATTCCTTTGCTGTCCACCGGCAGCACGACTGTCCAGGCCCTGGCAACCCTGGGACTCACTGCGGAAGCCACACTCGATGCCGAGGCCCGCCACATTCTGGAACAACTCAGCATCCCCCTGGGGATTGCCGTCGAACGGGAACTGATCTTCCACTCCCTGGACAAGGAACGGGAAAAATTCTATCAAATCTCCACCCGTGACCAGTTGACCGGACTTTACACCCGTTTTTACATGCGGGATGCCGTGGCCCGGTTGTGCGAACTGCATGATCGCGGCCATCAATCCGGCTTGGCCGTGGCAGTATTCGACATTGACCACTTCAAACGGATCAACGACACCTATGGTCACCAGGAAGGCGATGCCGTGTTAAAACGGGTGGCCAGAGTGTTGCTGGAAAATGTCCGCAACGAGGATATCCCGGTCCGCATGGGGGGCGAAGAGTTTGTGGTCTTTTTGATCGGTGCGGATCAACCTGGACTGATCAGCATCACCGAACGTATCCTGAACAATGTACGGCAATTGACCTTTTCCGGTGCCATGCATCAGGAACGGGTCACCATCAGTTGCGGTCTGGCCTTCCGCAGGCAGCTCGAACCCCTGGACCAGGTCACGGAGCGGGCCGACATCTCCTTGTATGCGGCCAAACGGCAAGGACGGGATCGGGTCCAGGTGGGAGGGTAACAACCTCGTCCGCTCACGGATCCAATCCTGCCACCACTTCACGTACAGCCTCCAACAAACAATCCACCCGTGAATCTGCCGGATCCGCACCATTCAAGACATTGCGCGCCACCGCAGCCCGCACGGCATCCGGATCTCCCGCCTCCCAGGCAGCCAGAAAGGCATCGCGACGCCCCGTACCCTGACGGAACAATTTTTTCATGCGCCGCCCCATGCCCATGTCGGTCACACCCCGGTTGCGCAGACTCTCCTCAAACCCCTCATAGGTCATCTCCCACAGCGCATGACTCCACGCCTGATCCTGGCGCGTGCGCCAATGAAACAACACTCCGGCCACCAACAGCACCATCACATCGAATCGCAAGGGAAAATCATCCGTCACCCCCAGCCTCTCATCCCGGGTCAAGGTCAGGGTCATGGCTGCCAACCGGTCATGCCATTCCATGACTTGCGATCTCAACAGCGACTGCTGCTTTTTTTTCTCGACACTCCGCGTCCACCACCACATGGATACTTTGCTCTCACCTCCGTCAATCGGTATCATGTCCCAACACAATCCACAAGCATCCGTTGCCCGGGAACACCATGAACAGACCAGCCCATCGATCTCGTCTCCACTGGCCGCGCCTGGCCATCCTCGCTTTGGCCCTGGCAGGATGTCAAGCACAGATCCACGAAAGCGGAGTCATCCTGAATGCCGATGCCTTGACCAGAATCCAACCAGGCATCTCCACACGCACGGAAGTGATCGAACGACTCGGTCCACCCACCCTGGTCAACCCCTATCGCCCCAACCGTTGGCTCTACATCCAGGATCGGAAATTCAAAAACGCCCAACGCACCTTTGCACGGGTGACCAATCGCGTGGAGATCACCTTCGACTCCTCGGGTGTCGTCCGAGAAATTCACAAAAACTTCGATGACCAGCCCTGGGATCCGACCACCATGCCCGAAGCCAACAGCGACAAAGGATGGATGCATTGGCTTTGGGATCGAAGCTACGCCAAATCAGTCACCGAATTGGGTCAGTCCAACGATCAGAACGCCTCACCATCCGCTGCCAACCCACCCGCAACCCGCACGGAAGCCGCCACCCACAAACCCTGGTGGCGTTTCTGGTCGCGTGATGAGGAGCTGGATCCCAACTCGGTCCGTACCATGCCACCTGAAGAAGAATTTGATACCCCGGTACCCAAATGACCATTGCCCTGATTGGCGGCACCAGCCTGCTGGAATCACGCCGTTTTCATGACGCGGCCCCGCGCCGCATGCAAACCCCGTATGGGGCTGTCACCCTGCTGGAGCTGGACAATGGCGTCCTGTTTCTGCAACGCCATGGCCTGGGCACCTATCTGCCCCCGCATCTGATCAATCATCAGGCCAACCTGTCTGCCTTGCACCAGGCCCGGGTCAAACAGATTCTGGCCATCAGTTCCGTTGGCAGTCTGCGTCCGGAGATCCCCCCCGGTTCTTTTGTACTCCCGGATGATTTCCTGGCCCCGCATATCCATCACTCCATGTTCGAGGATGCACGCGGCCATCAAACCCCGGGCTTTGATGCCGCATGGCGCCAACAACTCCTGGAGATCTGGCGCAAGACCGACCTGCCCCAGCCTCTGGATGGCGGCGTCTATTGGCAGACCGTGGGACCGCGCTTTGAAACCCCGGCAGAAATCCGCATGTATCAACCCCATGCCCACATTGTCGGCATGACCGTGGCCTCGGAGTGCATCCTGGCTGCGGATCTGAAAATTCCCTATGCCGCCTTGTGCATTGTGGACAACTATGCCAACGGTTTGACCGATACGCCTCTGACCTTTGCCACCTTCAAAGAGCAGGTCAAGGCCAACCATGAAAAACTGTTGATCGTTCTTGAAACGCTCCTGCTGAAACTGATGCTATGAACCTGTTCATCCACAACACCCGGCTCCCTGACGCCACCGAACCTGTGCAGATCTCGATCCAGCATGGTCGCATTGCAGCGATTGGAGCAGACCTCACACCGCTGCCCGATGTGGAAATCCTCGATGCAGGCGGCATGACCGCGATTCCGGGACTTGTCAACGGTCACACCCATGCGGCCATGACCTTGTTCCGGGGCTTTGGCGATGACATGCCCCTGATGGAGTGGCTGCAAACCCGCATCTGGCCTGCCGAGGCGCGCCTGAGCCAGGAGGATGTCTACTGGGGCGCGCGCCTGGCCTGTCTGGAGATGATCCGTTCCGGCACGGTCCGGTTCGAGGATATGTACTGGCATTTCCACGGCATGGCGCAAGCGGTGGAAGACAGTGGATTGCGGGCAGGTGTTGGCGCGGTGATGATCGATGTGGCCGGTGGCGAACAGGCCGCTTCCTGTCGTCGTCTGGCCGAGCAGACCTTTGAAGAGTCCCAACGCTATTCGGAACGGGTCCGCTTCACCCTGACCCCGCACGCCATCTACACGGTCAGCCCGGAGAGTCTGCGCTGGACAGCCGATTTTTCCGCCCGTCATGATCTGCCCGTGCATATTCATCTGTCCGAGACACGCCACGAGGTGGAACAGTGTCTGCAACACCACGGGGTGCGTCCGGCAGTCCATCTGGACCGTCAGGGGCTGCTCACCCCCCGGGTTCTGCTCGCCCACGGGGTGTGGCTGGATGAGGCCGAACTCGACCTGATCGCCGCACGCGGTGCCACTCTGGTCACCAATCCGGTCTCCAATCTGAAACTGGCCGTCGGTGGGATCTTTCCTTTTGAAAAGGCCGCAGCACGCGGAATACCCATTGGATTGGGCACGGATGGCACGGCCTCCAACAACAACCTGGATCTGTTCCAGGAGATGAAATTTCTGGCATTGATCCAAAAACATGCCCAGAACGATCCCACAGCCCTGCCCGCCCATACGGCCTGGGAGGTGGCATGCGGTCATCAGGCTCCTTTGCTGGGACAAACGGGCATTCTGGCCCCTGGTGCCGCCGCCGATCTGTTGTTGATTCACACCGCACAGGTGGAAACCACCCCGGAACACGACCTGATCTCCAATCTGGTCTATGCAGCCACCGGTCATGTGGTGGACACCATGATCGTGGCCGGAAAAGTCCTGATGCACCAGCGCACCATTCCGGACGAAGAGGAGATCCGTCACGAGGCCCGCAGCCGGGCAGCCCGGATCTGTCAGATATGAATCCCACCACCTTGCATCTGCGCTTGCAACGTAGCGCCGATGACATGACCACCCAACTGGCCTGGTCTGGACAGGCACCGTTGTCCATGCGACGCATCTCAGAACTGGAGCTGTCCGGGATACGGCACGTGGTGGATGGATGCCGACAGGTGCTGAACCGACCCGGTTCTCCCTCCCTGGCAACAGCAGCCACCACGGCTGCCGGGATTGAACTGTTCCATCTCTGTCTCGGCCCGGATTGGGAAGAGATCCGGTCCCAACTCCCCCACGGTCAGACCATCATTCTGGCGGTTGAGAGCGACTCGGCAGAACTGCTGCATCTGCCCTGGGAGGCGCTGCAACCTCCTGAAGGGGTGCCGCTCGGTCTGAACACCCGGTTCGCCATCCACCGCCGCCCCTTGGGAATGGCCCCAACCAACCGTTGTCGCGCCCTCTCCCCTGGCCCACTGCGGGCTTTGTTCATGGTCTCTGCCCCAAAGGGCATGGCATGGCTGTCAACTTCTCAGGAACAGGCTGCCTGGCAACAAATGGTGGCCGATCCCCACGATCCCTCTTTCCCCACCATCCAACCCTGTCTGGTGGAAAACGGTCAATGGGAAGCGCTGCATCAGGCCATCCAACACCATCAACCCCATGTGATCCATCTGGCCGGACCAACGCTCATCCGGGGAACACGCGGTTTTTTTGCCTTCGAGGAGGTCGATGGCCGTGCCGATGTGCGAACACCTGAAGAGATGGTCCGGGAATTGCTACGTTTTTCTGGTGCCGGTTTGGTGATCGTGACGGGTCGCGAACCCGACAAACCCCCTCCAATGGCAGCTTGCGGGGCGCTCTGTCACGGCATCGTGGCCTCTGGAGAGTTTGCCATGGCACTGGCATGGCCGGAAACCGGACAGGCACCGGAGTCCAGACCATTTTTTCAGACGCTGTATCGGGATCTGGCCACTGGAACCACAGTGGATCGTGCGCTTGTCAATGCCCGTTGTGCCATCGCTGCCACCCCTGCGGACCCGGGCCGACCCGGTTGGCTGTTGGCAGCACTGCACAGCCGTGGCGCACTGCCGTTTTTGTTTCATACCGGTCTTCAGGTCAACCGACAACAACTGACCACATGTAACACGATGAAATACAAGGAAATCGACTTATGAAACCCGGAAAAG
Source organism: Magnetococcales bacterium (assembly GCA_011089965.1). Taxonomy (GTDB): domain Bacteria; phylum Pseudomonadota; class Magnetococcia; order Magnetococcales; family Magnetaquicoccaceae; genus Magnetaquiglobus. The sequence continues at coordinate 4,336 of JAANAU010000041.1, read as the reverse complement.
TTCTGGTTGCCCAAGGCGGAGGCCCAACAGCGGTCATCAACCAATCCTTAGTCGGAGCCGTTCTGGAAGCACGCAAATTTCCCCGCGTGGAGCGGGTGTATGGTGCGCTCTACGGTGTACGCGGCATTGTGGATGAAGCCTTCCTGGATCTGACCCAGGAGACCACCCACAACCTGGAACGGGTGGCCGATACCCCCGGATCAGCCCTCGGCTCCACGCGCGACAAGCCGGATGAAAAATATTGTGCCGAAATCTTGAAGGTGCTGATGGCACACAATATCCGGTGTTTTTTTTATATTGGCGGCAACGACTCCTCAGACACGCTGCGCATTGTCGAGGATTTTGCCAAGCAGGCCCATTATGACCTGATCACCATCCACATCCCCAAGACCATCGACAATGACCTGATGGTCAACGACCATACACCCGGCTACCCATCGGCAGCACGCTTTGTGGCCAGCGCCTTTGCCGGCATCAATCTGGACAACCGGGCACTGCCCGGGGTGTATGTGGGGGTGGTGATGGGACGGCATGCCGGTTTTCTGACTGCTGCCTCGGCCTTGGGACGCAAATGTCGTGACGATGGTCCGCATCTGATCTATCTGCCAGAACGCAACTTTGACATGGGACAATTTCTGACCGATGTCAAATCGATCTACGACAAACTCGGACGCTGCGTCATTGCCGTCTCCGAAGGGATCCACGACTCCCAGGGCACGCCGATTCTCTCCTCCATGCTGGCGCGCACCCTGGAGACCGATGCCCATGGCAATGTCCAGCTCTCGGGAACCGGTGCCCTGGCAGATCTGCTCACCAATGCGATCCGGGACAATCTGGGAATCAAACGGGTACGCGGGGACACCTTCGGCTATCTGCAACGCTCCTTTCTGGGTGTCGTCTCGGATGTGGATCAGCGCGAAGCACGCGAAGTCGGGGAAAAAGCGTGTCAGTTCGCCTTGTGGAACCATGCCAGCGGTTCGGTGACCATTCACCGCATGGGTCATTATGCCGTTGAGTATCGACTCGACCCGATGATCTCGGTGGCTGGCAAGACCCGCATTATGCCGGACATGTTCATCAATGCCCAGGGTACGGATGTCACCGATGCCTTCAAGTTCTATCTGACCCCCTTGCTGGGTTCGGGCATGCCAGACACCTTCCGGCTGCGCGCACCGCGCATCCCTCGGATCCTGCCAACCTGAACCGATGCCAACCAACCCGCCCCCTTCTGTACCGCGTCTGATTCAGCGCCTGCCCGAAGTGCTGGCCAATCAGATCGCGGCGGGCGAGGTGGTCGAACGTCCGGCATCGGTGGTCAAGGAGTTGGTGGAGAACAGCCTCGATGCCGGAGCCACCCGCATTGAGGTACGCATCGAGGTCGGCGGACGACGGTTGATTTCAGTGGCAGACAATGGGTGTGGCATGATCGCCGAACAGGCCAAATTGAGCCTGGAACGCCATGCCACCTCCAAAATCGCTTCCGAGGCTGACCTCCATGCCATTCGCACGCTGGGATTCCGGGGTGAGGCATTGGCAGCCATTGCTTCGGTGGCCCATCTGGAACTGGAGAGCCGCGTGGCCGAAGAGCCGGATGGGGTCCGTTTGCGCCTGACCGGTGGCAGCGACCTGCACGAGAGCCGCACAGTACTCTCTCCGGGCACACGCATCGCCATCCGGCATCTCTTTTTCAACACCCCGGCTCGCCTGAAATTTCTGCGCTCGGAACGCACCGAGAACGGACATATCAGCGACATGCTGCAACGTCTGGCCCTGGCCCGTCCGGATGTGGCTTTCAAGCTCTGGATCAACGACCATCAAAGTCTCGATCTGCGGGCAGGCGAAGATGCACGCCATCTCACCGCCCGTCTGCAAACCTTGCTGGGTCAGGATTTTGTCGACAACTGCCTGCAATTCGACTCCCACCACGAACAGGCCACGCTGTCAGGGTGGCTGGGGTTGCCGGGACTCCATCGCTCCAACGCATCCTCGATTCATCTGTATGTCAACGGACGCTGGATCCGTGACAAACTGATCATCCACGCCGTTCGGGAGTCCTACCGGGATCTCATGCCCAGGGAGAGCTATCCGGCAGCGGTGCTGTTTCTGGATCTCCCCCCCGGTGATCTGGATGTGAATGTTCACCCCACCAAGGAAGAGGTACGCTTTCACCAAAGGGACTTCATTCATCAACTGGTGCGTCGCACCCTTGGCGAAACCCTTGAATCCATGGGCGCGCGTACGGTCCGATCCGATCCCTCTTTTGTGACACTCCCTCCCCCCCGCTCTGAATCTCAACCCTGCATACCCGCTGATGTACCTCCTGCAAGCGTTCGGTTGCCTGAGGCAGTCTCCAAACCGGTCCATTGGGAACGACCCACATCATTCGTCGGTGTGCGTGACAGTGGTTCGTCGTGGAACCCCAGACCACCCCAACCAACGACAGCAACCCTCCAGCCTCCACCGGTGACACCAGCGGCAGCCCCGACTCCTGCCAACCCAACGACCCGCATTGACCTGGGGCAAGCCATCGGTCAGATTCATGGCACCTATATCCTGGCCCAAAACACCACAGGCATGATCCTGGTTGATCAGCACGCAGCCCACGAACGGATCGTGTATGAGGCCCTCAAAAAAGGATTCCTGGAGCAGAAGCTGCCACGCCAAATGCTGCTGGTGGCAGAGATGTTGCGTTTTTCCAGCAGTGAAGCGCGTATCATCACCAATCAGCTTGCGGCCATGGAGAAACTGGGCGTGGTGGTGGAACCGTTTGGTGGCCATGATTTTGCGGTCCGGGAACTTCCCGCCATCCTGGCCCATGGTTCGGCACGCTCTTTGGTGTTGGATCTGGCCACGGAATTGGAAAGCCACGGGGCCAGTGAAGCCCTGAATGCCCGTCTGGAACCGATTCTGACCACCATGGCCTGCCATGGTTCCGTGCGCGCCAACCGCCGCCTGAGCCTGGAAGAGATGAATGCCCTGCTGCGCCAGATCGAAACCACGTTCCATGCCGGTCTCTGCGGTCATGGACGCCCGACCTATATCGAATGGACCCTCAAAGATCTGGAAAAGCTCTTTGGGAGGAGATGATCCTCTCTCTCCGGTTCGATCCTGATGCACCCTTTTTCCTGATCATGGGTCCGAGGTGGACCATCCAGCCCACCCCGAACCCATCCGGTCAAACCACCATCACTCAGCTGTCGCCAAAGTACAAGTCATCCATATCCCATTCCACTGCGGCCCCTCCGACCACATAGATGGCCATTTCAAAGTCATCGATGCTGTCCGTTGCCTCACCACCTGCATTGATCAGCACCACGGCATCCCGTGCATCCATGCCATTTTCGGCACTGCCCACATAGACGAACAGATCTCCACTCCCGGCAGACTCCAGGGTGGATCCCTGAGCAATGTCAGACTCTTCAGTGACACCGGCCAGATGCGACAGATCGATGGTATCGCTGCCATCGACAAAACCTCTCAGGACATCGATACCCTGTTCCAATGCTGTTGCCGCACTGGTGACCGAACCATCCAGATTCATGCCGAACGAGTCACCGTAGTTGAACACAAAGACATCATATCCGGTTCCGCCGTTCATATCATCGGCACCGGCCTCACCGGTCAAGACATCATCACCAGAGCCACCCAGCAGGGTATCATCCCCAAGACCGCCATGGATGAAGTCGCGGCTGGAACCACCATCGATCTGATCGTCTCCAGATCCGCCATACAGGGTATCCTCCCCGCCATTGCCCTGAAGTTGATCATCTCCCGAGCCGCCACGCATGGTATCACTGCCTGTACCCCCCAGGATCGTATCGTTGCCGGATCCGCCATGGATGGTATCCTGATAGTGCGATCCTGAGATGGTATCGTTCCCGGCACCGGCATAGACCGTCACCCCTTCGGTCTCATACTCTTCATTATCCGCATCGGCGTCGGCGTCTCCATCCGCATCGGCATCGGCATCCGCATCGGCATCTGCGTCGGAGTCAGCGTCCGCATCAGCATCTGCGTCGGAGTCTCCATCCGCATCGGCATCCGCGTCCGCATCAGAGTCTCCATCCGCGTCCGCATCAGCATCCGCATCTCCATCCGCATCGGCGTCCGCATCTCCATCCGCATCGGCGTCCGCATCTCCATCCGCGTCCGCATCTCCATCCGCGTCCGCATCTCCATCCGCGTCCGCATCTCCATCCGCGTCAGCGTCCGCATCTCCATCCGCATCTCCATCCGCGTCAGCGTCCGCATCTCCATCCGCATCTCCATCCGCGTCAGCGTCCGCATCTCCATCCGCATCTCCATCCGCGTCAGCGTCCGCATCTCCATCCGCGTC
>JAANAU010000040.1 GCA_011089965.1 Magnetococcales bacterium | reverse complement strand
GCAGGTAAGGTTCTTCGCGTTGCATCGAATTAAACCACATGCTCCACCGCTTGTGCGGGCCCCCGTCAATTCCTTTGAGTTTTAGCCTTGCGGCCGTACTCCCCAGGCGGAGTGCTTAACGTGTTAACTTCGTCGCCGCAGGGGTCGATACCCGCGACGACTAGCACTCATCGTTTACAGCGTGGACTACCAGGGTATCTAATCCTGTTTGCTCCCCACGCTTTCGCGCCTTAGCGTCAGTTTCGGTCCAGATGGCCGCCTTCGCCTCCGGTCTTCCTCCCCATATCTACGAATTTCACCTCTACACGGGGAATTCCACCATCCTCTACCGTACTCTAGTCGACCAGTTTCAGAAGCAGTTCCCGCGTTGAGCACGAGGCTTTCACTCCTGACTTGATCAACCGCCTACGCGCCCTTTACGCCCAGTAATTCCGAACAACGCTAGCCCCCTCCGTATTACCGCGGCTGCTGGCACGGAGTTAGCCGGAGCTTCTTCTGTGGGTACCGTCATCATCTTTCCCACTGAAAGGGCTTTACAACCCTAAGGCCTTCTTCACCCACGCGGCGTCGCTGCGTCAGGGTTTCCCCCATTGCGCAATATTCCCCACTGCTGCCTCCCGTAGGAGTCTGGGCCGTGTCTCAGTCCCAGTGTGGCTGATCATCCTCTCAGACCAGCTACGGATCGTCGCCTTGGTAGGCCGTTACCCCACCAACAAGCTAATCCGACGCGGACCCCTCCCATGGCAATAAATCTTTCCCCCATAGGGCTTATGCGGTATTAGCGTCCATTTCTAGACGTTATTCCCCACCATAGGGCAGGTATCCACGCGTTACTCACCCGTTCGCCACTCGCCGGCATCCCGAAGGACCCGTTGCCGTTCGACTTGCATGTGTTAAGCGCGCCGCCAGCGTTCGTTCTGAGCCAGGATCAAACTCTCCGAATATTTCATTCCCAATGAAGGGATGAATCAACGGTTCGTGATTCTCGCTTTTTTATTACTGTTCTCACAGTAATTCCATTGCAGTACTTACTCTTGGAATTTTCAGGTTTGCGCAAAGCCTTGTTGACTTTGCTTTGCTGACTTTGTTTGCGTATGCATCCAACGTAAACGTCGCTCTTTCAACAGACTCATGCGCCCAAAAAATTCTGCATGACCAACTGTCAGGCTTGATAGCCCAGAGACCAACGTCCACGCCGATGATCGTATTGAATTGTCAAAGACCGCTTCTTCGCTTGGGGCCTTGCCCTCAAGGAAACCCAACTATAGCCAAACCCACCCCCCACGTCAACAGGAAAATTCACATCGATTGCATTTTTTTGGACATTTTTGCTAACTAATTAAATTTAAAGAATAATTTCACGGACAAACTTCACCCCCAAAAAGGCCAGCATCAACAACCCATACCCCCACAAGGTCAAACGCACCGCACGACGCCCACGCCATCCCTGAAAATGACGCCCCATCAGCAGCACCCCAAACACCATCCAGGTCGCCAGGGTGAACACCACCTTGTGATTGAAAACCAGAAAACTCCCACTCTGCCCGTGCGCATGCCACACCCCGGTGACCATGCTCAGAGTCAACAGGACAAACCCGATCCGCACCATCAAAAACAGCGTCGTCTCCAAAGCATGCAACGGCGGCAGACGCTCAAACAACACCCCCAGATGCTTGCTCTTCAAGGCATGCTCCTGAAAGGCATCCATCAATGCAAACACCGCAGCCATGGTAAACAGACCATACGCCAACAAAGACAAAACCAGATGGGCAATCAACAAAGGACCGGTCACGGCACGCGCTTCCGGAGCAGCGGCATTCACAAACAGGGAACTTCCCAACGTGATCACCATCAACGGCAAAAGCAAGGCACCCGCACTGCGCGCCTCCCGGTTGAGCAGCCACCACCCCACCAGAAACAACAACCCCATCACCCAGGCCGACCACTCCATGGACACAGCCAGATTCATCCCCACCCCACCACCAGCCACCAGCACCACCCGGCTCATGGCCACCCCCTGCACCAGCCACCCCACCAGCACCAGCCACCAGACCAGATTGGTCTCATGCCGACTGCCATGCAGCTGATGAAAGACGGTCCGTCCCGCAGCCATGGCATATATGGCTGTGGCTGCCATCAATTGAAAATCCATACCTCTCACCTCTCTGGCCGACTTTTCCCGGTTGACGCCGCCGCTGATTTCATCTACCCAATGATCCCATGGTGAGGGTGACAGGCTGTTTGACGATTCCTGAAGCCCTCACAGGTATCCCAAGTATTGAAAAAAAGAGGGGGTCTGGGGGATTCATCCCCCAGGGTTATATGTTTTTATGTTATATTTATTGAAAATATTTTACTTAAAAGATTAAAGGATTAAAGGATTAAAGGATTAAAATCCCAGGGTGGCTCTCGCCCCTGGACCCCACCAGGGGGGTAACCCCCCTGGACCCCTGATGATGGTGTGTTCCTCTTGGAAAATCACCAAACAACCTCAAACCCGTCGGAATGCCTGCCCACGATGATGCCCACACCCACACCCTGCCACCCCCTGGATCCCACCCTGCAGCCCGTGACCGTGATCGTGGTCGCAGCCGGACGCGGCACCCGTTTTGGCGGAGATCTCCCCAAACAATATCACCCCATTGGCACCCAACCCCTGCTGGCCCACACCCTGAACCGGCTGCACGACCACCCCCTGATCCATACCATCCTCCCGGTCATTGCCCCGGATGGTGCCGAACTGTGGCAGCAGATCCTGAAACCCCATCTGCCCGGATGGACCAAAATGCTCCCTCCGGTGCCAGGAGGTGCCGAACGGCAGGAGTCGGTTTTTAAAGGTCTGCAAGTACTATCACACTCATTATCCGGCCAGGCATGGGTGGCCATCCACGATGGGGCCAGACCCTTTCCCTCCCGCGCCCTCCTCGACCGACTCTTCAAGGCGCGCTGCCAGGCCGATGCCATCATTCCCGCCATTGTAATCCAGGACACCATCAAAAGGATAGATGAGACGGGCATCGTCACCGAAACCCTGAACCGCGCCACCCTGCGCCGCATCCAGACCCCGCAACTGTTCCGCTTTGGCCCCTTGTGGCACTGCCATCAGGAGGCAACACGTCTGGGCCAAACCGCAACAGATGATGCCGCGCTACTGGAACACCACCAGTATCCGGTGTTGACGGTCGCCGGAGAAGAGAGCAATCTCAAAGTCACACGCCCCGAGGATCTGTTGCGGGCACAACAGCTCATCCGCCACACCGAGGACACGATGGATGCTTGCATCGGACAAGGTTTTGACGTACACCGGTTCACACCCGACCGCCCCCTGATCCTGGGTGGCGTGACCATTCCCCATGATCAGGGATTGTTGGGTCACTCCGATGCCGACGTATTGCTGCATGCGGTGATGGATGCCTTGCTGGGAGCTGCGGGCGCACGCGACATCGGTCACCACTTTCCGGATCGCGACCCCACCTACCGGGGGGCCGACAGCCGCACCCTGTTGCGCACGGTTTACACCATCATCACCCATAAAGGCTTTGCCGTGGTCAATGTGGATGCCACGGTCATTTGTGAAGCCCCGCGTTTGGCCCCCCACATCCAGGAGATGTGTCAAAATATTGCACAAATCTTGCATGTGACACCAGATCAGATCAATGTCAAGGCCACCACCACCGAACGGTTAGGCTTTACCGGTCGCCGCGAAGGAATTGCAGCCCAGGCTGTGGTCATGCTGCGACGCACGACCACACCCGCCAATATCGGCTGATCTTCGGTTCAGCAACCATTTACCCGGACCGCCCGGATTTGTTAGGCTTGGTACACAAGCCAAATCCGCATAAGCCATCAGGATGGTACGCCATGTCCAATCAATCGGAACAAAGAAGACGCCACGAACGCTTTGTGTACCACAACGCCGTCACCCTGATCCTCGATGACGGACGCAGCTTTCAGGGCAGTGCGGACAATCTCGCATTTGGCGGTGCCGCCATGGTGGTGAATGGCGATCCACCAGAAATCCAGGCTGGTGCCACCGGCAGGCTGCGGGTGATCTTCTACGGACGCCCGACCGACTACCCTTGCACGGTGGTCAATGTCAACGGGGTCAAACTCGGTCTCAAAATCCAACGCATCGACTATCAGGGTGCTCCGGAGGCGATCCTCTCCCTCAAGGAGTGACCCGCCCCCTCCACCACATGTTTCACGTGAAACATGTTTGCATGTTTCACGTGAAACATGTCTGCACCCCTCAAATCCGGTAATAATCGCGATACCAGGCGACAAAATTCCAAATGCCCTCCCGAATCGGAGTATGCGGGGCAAACCCAACGTCACGCACCAAATCCTCCACATCTGCCCAGGTGGCCGGCACATCTCCGGGTTGCATGGGCAGCATGTTCTTGACCGCTGTCATCCCCAACTCCTCCTCCAGAGCGGTAATATAGGCCATCAACTCCTCTGACTGGTTGTTGCCGATATTATAAATCCGATACGGTGCCAGGCTGGAAGCCGGATCCGGATGGCGGCCCGTCCATTCGGGATCCGGAACCGGGATGCGATCCAACAACCGCACCACCCCCTCCACGATGTCATCCACATAGGTAAAATCCCGACGCATCTGACCGTGATTGAACACATCTATCGGATGCCCGGCAAGCATGGCGCGCGTAAACAGAAACAACGCCATGTCCGGTCGTCCCCAGGGGCCGTAGACCGTGAAGAAACGCAATCCCGTTACCGGCAAACGGTACAAATAGGCATAGGTATGGGCCATCAGTTCATTGGCCTTTTTCGTGGCAGCATACAGGGAGAGAGGATGATCCACATTCTGATGCACGGAAAAGGGCATGCTCTCATTGGCACCATACACCGATGACGAGGAGGCGAACACCAGATGTTCCACTCCGGTCTGACGACACCCTTCCAGCACATGCCCAAACCCCACCAGATTGCTGTCCACATACGCCAAAGGGTTCTGGATCGAATAGCGCACCCCGGCCTGTCCAGCCAAATTGACCACCCGATCAAAACGTTGCTCCCGGAACAGAGTCTCCATCCCCAAACGATCCGCCAGATCCAACCGCACAAAATGAAACCCGGGCTGATCCGTCAACCGTTCCAGACGCGCCTGCTTGAGCGTGACATCATAATAATCATTGAGATTATCCAGACCAACCACCTGTTCCCCACGCTCCAGAAGCCTCCTGGAGAGATGAAATCCAATGAAACCAGCCGCACCCGTAACGAGAACCTTGCCCATACGTTTTCCTTTCCTTTAGACTCATGGCCGCAACCGAAAAATCCAGGTGAAAATACCAGAAATTTACCCGCTACGATACCGAAAAAGCGATGCACGACCAGAATCCGCACATCCATGCTCCATTGCCCACTGCCCCTCTGGTCAACATCCACACGGATGGTGCATGCAGCGGCAATCCCGGTCCGGGAGGTTGGGCCGCCTTGTTGCGCTATGGCCCGCATGAAAAAAACCTGTCCGGTTTTTCTCCCTTGACCACCAACAACCGCATGGAGATCCTGGCAGCAATCCATGCCCTGGAAGCCTTGAACCGGCCTTGCCGGGTCATGTTGAACACCGACTCACTCTATGTCCGGAATGGCATCACCCAATGGCTGCCAGGTTGGAAGGCACGCGGTTGGAAAAAAAGCGATGGCAAACCGGTACTCAACGTCGAATTATGGCAACGTCTGGAAGCTGCTTGTCAAAGGCATCAGGTGGAGTGGTGCTGGGTCAGAGGACACGCAGGCGATCCAGGCAACGAGGCAGCGGATCAATTGGCCCGCGCTGCCATTCAATCCGGACAGCAGGGCGAACTGCTGCCGGACCCGGCTGGCTGACCCATGCCAAACCAGTCATCCGTATGGCGTACACTTAAACCAGGACATCGTAGGAGATCACACGGGTCCATGCAAACCATCGCACAAGGAGAAGTTCATGTTTGAAGACCAACTGCAAGCCGTCAATGAACTGCTGAAATCCAATCCGAAATTCCGCGAGCTTTACGATCAGCACGAAGCCTTGCGCAATGAGATCGACGAAACCCGGCATGTCCGCAATCAGTTCGACCTCGAACGCCTCAAAAAAGAGAAACTGCGTCTCAAGGATCTGATGGCCGTGATCCTGGCCAGCCATACCACGGCTGGTCACTGACCTCTCATTCGGCTCGCATCGGTTTGATGCCGATGCGAGCCAACGGGGGGATCGGATCGTTCCCGCAACAACTCGTATCATCAGATTGAGAATTCTAAACCGCACCTGTTACGGAATGCGCAGTTTTTATCCAAAGGGTCCAGGGGCCTGTGGCCCCTGGCGGGATCCAAGGGCAACGCCCCTGGTGGGGTTTGGGGCAAGGCCCAAACAAAACAAATGACACATTCCAAAATGGTTTTGGTTTAATACCTGCGCACCACCCGGTTATGCCGGAAAATCGACTGCGGCTCTTTGGGCAGAGGTTTGGGCAGCGCGGGCAACGGCAACCAATGGGTCGGGGTCCAATCCACTCCCGTCATCTCCAGACCACCTTGCCCATCCACACGGGCAATCGCCAGACCCACACCATTGCTCACCAGAATCGTCGCATCCGGTTGCGGCGGAAAATCCGCAATAATCGTCCATCTCTCCTGCATCATCCGCACCAGTTCCCAGTGGGGATCATCCTCTGGTGCCTCCATCCAGTCCAAACCACGTTTGGCACGCTCAAACACCGATTTCTTGGGGGCAGACATCAACCGGATCTCCTTTGCTCCATGTAGAAACGTCACTTCCATTTTGTCGATTCATAAGGTATGGAGAGAGCATCGCGCCGTCAACCCGATGGCTGCACGTTCGCCCAATCAAGGATGATCCCGTGACCGATCCTGGCCTGCTGCCCGCTCCTTCCATACCGGCACCCGACTGGAAACCCAAGGTGCATGGCCGCAAACGCGGCTTTCTCACCCCGCGCGAGAAACTCTGGCTGGACGAAACCCTGCCCGCCTACCGGTTGCCAACCGCTGCCAGCCGTACCGAACTGCTCACAACACTCGGGGCTGATCCCAACCAGGCCAGACTGATTCTGGAAATCGGCTTTGGCAACGGTCAATTCCTGGCTGCTCTGGCTGCCAGACACCCAAAAGACCGCTTCATCGGCATCGAGGTGTTTCAAGAAGGGATGGCAGGCTTGATCCGACGGTTGCAACGGGATCAGATCACCAACACCTCCATCCTCTCGGAAGATGCCCGGCTGGCTGTGCGCGACCAGATCCCAACCCACGCCCTTGACTGGGTGATCATCAACTTTCCCGATCCGTGGCCCAAAAAACGCCACCACAAACGACGCATCGTTCAAAAGGAGCTGCTGGATCTGTTGACCGGGCGTATGGTTGCCAACGGCATTCTGACCCTGGCAACCGACTGGGAAGAGTATGCGGAATGGATGGCCGACACCCTGGAAGCCCACTCCGGTTTTGAAAACATGGCCGCACCAGACCGTTTTGCCCCGCAGCCTGAATTCTGGCATGAGACCCGCTTTGAAACCAAGGGGGTCCAGGCCGGACGGACCATCCGTCATCTGGCCTGGCGTTGCCGGAGTTGAACAGGTGCCACTCTGTACAAACACCACAATTCCGGATATAAATCTTCCAAGAGTCTCCAGCGACGCCACTTCTGTGTGTGTCAGCCATTTCACCTCATGATTCCTGCTGCGAAAGACCCACACGCTCATGAAACCCAAGGCCACGACCAGCGTCATCTTTGTTGCGGTTTTTCTGGATCTGCTGGGCTTCGGCATGGTTCTGCCCCTGATGCCCCTGTATGCCACGGACCCCCGGTTTGCCGCCTCTCCCACGGAAATCGGCTGGCTGATGGCCAGCTTTTCGATCACGCAGTTTTTGTGCGCCCCCTATTGGGGCTGGCTGTCCGACCGTCATGGCCGTCGGCCAACCCTGATCATCGGCCTGCTGGGATCCGCCCTCTCTTATCTGGCGTATGGTCTGGCCAACTCGTTGTGGATGCTCTTTATGGCCCGTGCGGCAGCCGGTGCCATGGGTGCCAATATTGCCGTGGCCCAGGCTGCCATGGCCGATCTTTCCCCTCCCGATCAACGCTCCAAAGCCATGGGATTGATCGGAGCGGCATTTGGGTTGGGATTCATTCTTGGACCTACCTTTGGCGGCTGGCTGTCCGGATTCGGTCTGGCCACGGCCCCGCTGATCGCAGCACTGATCACTGGTCTCAACGCTCTGGCCGCCCTGTATTATTTACCGGAAACCCTCCCGATCTCCCAACGCACGCCAACCTCATCCCTGCCCGGACATCCGCTGCTTTCACGCACCCCCTGGCAGCTGGCCCACCGTTTTCCCGGAGCCTGGCTGGCCTGTCTGGTCATGGGCGGATTTGTCACGCTGTTTGCCGCTTTTGAGGTGACCCTCCCGCTCTGGGGACAGGGTCAACTCCACTGGGACATGGCCACAACCGGCAGTGTCTTTGCCTTTGTCGGGGTGATTGCCGTCATCACCCAGGGAGGGCTGGTCCGGAGGGTCATGCCGCGCATCGGAGAAAAAAAAGCGGCCCTGACCGGATTGGTGCTGGTGGCCATGGGATTGTTTCTGCTCCATCCTGACGGATGGGGCCTGGTCTTGACCGCCCTGGCCATCGTGTCGGTTGGCAGTGGCTTGATCCACCCCTCACTGGCAGGCCTGACCAGCCTGAATACCGATCCCGCATCACAAGGGGCCATGATGGGATTGTTCCAGTCCATGAGTGCGTTGGGACGCTGTCTGGGACCGCTGCTGGGAGGCTATCTGTATGACGTGATCCAGGGTCAACTCTTTCTCATCATTGCCGTGGGACTGATGGCTGTGGCCCTGCTGTTCGGCCGGAATCGCCACCGCTTGCAGGAGTTGGGTTCAACAACCGCGCCAAACCCAGCACCAACCGCTCCATGACCCGACGCGGCTCACCACCGCTTTTCAACTCCCGATCCGCCTCCTGACAGCGCAGCAGACCATCGGCCAAACGCCGGGTACTCATACTCCTGGCCTGGTTCAAAAACTCCGACTTCTCCTTCCAGAAGATCTGCAAAGCGGCTGCCACAGCGTCGGGACTCTCCCCTTGTGCCAGACCAGCCCCCCCCTGAATCAGACGTCGCAACCGCTGGGTCAACAATCCCAACAAAACCAAAGGCTCCTCACCACCATCCAGCAGCCCGTCCAGAATCGTCAAGGCCAACCCGGTCCGACCTGCGAACAGGGCCGCAGCCCAGGCAAACCCGTTCTGATTGCCCGTACTTCCCACCGATGCCAACACATCCTCCAGCGTCACACGCCGCCGCTCCCCCAAAAATACAATCAATTTTTCCAACTCCGACTCGGCATTGCGGGCATCCCCTTCCAGCCGCTCCCCCAGCACGGCCACGGCCTCCTCATCCACAGAGAAACCCGCACCACGCAACGTCGTACGGATCCACTGTGCCAACTCCCGCCCTTCCAAAGGAAAACAGGGAATGCACCAACCGCTTGCATGGCCCTCAAACAATTTGCGCACAGGATGTTTCACGTCCAGAGGGCCGGCCAACACCACCAGAACCGTATGACGGGCCGGAGATTTCACATAATTCAGCACCGCATCCCGCGCTGCTGCCGCCAGTTGATCGGCCTCCTTCAACAGGATGAAACGCCGCCTGGCAAAAAAGGGAAACGCATTGCAACCACTCAAAAAACGACTGACATCCAGGTCTGCACCATGATGGCTGGCTGCGTCCATCTCCTCATCCTCAACACTCACCACTGCCCGGCGCACCATCATGGCATAACGGGCCACCAAACCCTGATCCTGACCATACAACAGCATGACTGCCGGGACACCTTCCTGTTGCAACCGTGGGGTAAAATCGCGCGCTGCCAGTTTCATCCGTCCGACCTGTGGCTGGAATTGATAGGATCCTTACCTGGCAGAGCATAATCCTTTCGATAAAAAAATGCATCCGGCTGTGCATGATGGGAAAATCTGCTATGCTGGTGATCAGGCTCAAAGATCCATGAGCCGCAACCACGGGGTTAATGTCATGGGATTTCTGCACCGGTTTTCAGCACTGGACCTCAGAATACAGCTCGGCGTGACGTTTGGTCTGCCGATGATCCTGTTGTTGGCTGCTCTGGGGATTTATCAGAACGCTCTGCACGAGACCCGCATCCAGTTTCAGCAATTGGCTGCCCGCCCATTGTCCGCACTGCCCGCAACCCATACGCCATCCGACCAGGAGCGCGAGCAACTGGCCAAAAGCCATGCCGAATTGAATGCCCGCGCTGCGCAATTGGAACAGGAACGCCAAAGTCTGCTGCACGCCCGCGCTCAACAACCGGGCGCATCCACCAAACCACCGGTCGCCACCACCACCATACCCGCCCACTTGCCCGGCGATCCCGAACGTCTGTCCGTGGCAGCGGCAGTGATGGCATTGGAACAAAAGATCGCCTGGTATGATCTGGATCTGCTCCACCAGCTGGTCATGGCGCTGCGGCGTCACGAAAAAGAGTACCGGCTGCACTGGAAAACCCGCTTTCGCGACCAGTTTGCCCACAACTGGAAAGCCTGGCAAACCGAGTTGCAGCAGGCCCGTTTGAAACCCGAAACGTCCAACGCACTTCAGAGCCTGGGACGCGCTTATGAAGCCGCTTTTCAAGAGTTTGTCCGGGCCAACCAGGCCATCAAGGGCAATCCGAGCATCCGGGAGATCGACCGGATGAATGCCGCCGCAGAACAGTTGGAGAACTTTCTGGCAGCGCAGAGGGTTCCTGGTCTGCGGTCAGGATTTCTGGCAGCGCGCGCCGAAGAGGCCAACCTGCTCCTCGACGGACAGAAAGGGCGACTGACCGTTCTCCAGGGTCATCTGGGACGGATGCGTTCGGAAGTGCGCCAATCCCCTCTTCCCAAATCCGAACAGGAACCGCTCCTGCACGAAATCAGCCGTTACGAGCAGGCGATCCAGCGGCTGGTTGGACTCCCTCCCGACAAAAAAAACAATACCTCCGCTCAACCGGCAAACGGGCAAGAGAGTCCACGGCCACACCTGGCACAAGCCGGTTCGCCAACCAGGAGTCGTGGAGGTTTTCTGGATCTGTGGATCTCCTCTGCCGAGGCTGGACTTGCCAGTCCGGGCCAGTCGGCTCTGCCCGAGGCTGTACTGGCTCCATGGCTGGCCGGGTTTGGCCTGCTGTGGGGACTCTTTTTTTCCGGTTTGATGATTCGCGGCGCACCGTCTGCTCCACGTCCGGAGATCCAGAAAGAGGTCATGGCACCACCACCTGCACAACCCATATGGGATGAACCAGAAGCAGAGGAAACAGAAATTCACAGACCCCTCGTTTCCGACAGGCAGGCCCAACAGCTCGCCACCCTGAACCAAAGCCTGACTGCAACGCAAGAGCAGCTGCGCATCGGTCTGGCCCGCATTCACACCAACGGCCAACGTGCCGTACAGGAGTTGCGACAGGCCCGTGTCCACTCCGAAGAGGTTTTTGCCGCCTGTCGGGATCAGGCGGACGCCTGCACCAGCATGCTGGAGACGCTCACAGACGGTGCCAAGGATCTGACCCGCCTGCTTCAGGGCGGGGCTGCCACCCGGGCCGTACTGGAGCAGGCCATGACCAGCGTTCAACAGGCAGGCGGACGCCTGGAATCCTTGCATGCGGTTGCCGAAAAATTCGACGCGCAGTCACAAACCGCGCTCGCATCCATGGAGCTGGTCAACCAGGCCCTGGAGAAAGCCCGCACGCGCTGCCAGGCAGCCAACACCGAATCGCGGGAGTTGATCGCCTTTTCCGAAAAGGATCGCGAGGTGTTGGAGCGGCTGACCGATTCGGCCCAGGCCATTGGATCGGTGGTCGAGTTGATCAATCAGATTGCCGAACAGACCAACATGCTGGCCCTGAACGCCTCGATTGAGGCGGCTGGAGCCGGGGATGCGGGCAAGGGGTTTGCCGTGGTGGCCAACGAGGTCAAGGCTTTGGCCCGTCAGACTGCCGAAGCCACGCAGCACATTTACGACAAGACCGAAGAGATCCGGCTCAACACCGATGAAGTGCGGGAGCGGGCCAGACGGGTCCGGGTCGGCATCGAGCGGTTGGGCGAGGCCAACGGGGATCTGTTGCACACCATGAATGAGCAGGAACATCGCATATCCGTGGCCATCAACCAGATGCAGACCATGGCCCATCATGGGGTGGCCGCTGCCCAAATGACCATGGAGACCCATGCCGATTTCATGGAATCCGATCAACTCTGTTCCGGCTCGCTGGCGGCTTTGGAGGAGCTGTTCCAACAGGCTGGCCAGGTGGCGGAACGATTGACAACCGAGCAGTCACAGGTGGCGCAGAGCGATCCCAATGGACGGATCGAAGAACTGGCCCTCACCTTGCTAGCACCTTTGTCCCTTCTTCAGGAGTTGGAAGGGGGTCAGACCCAGGATGTGACCGCTGCATTGCACGCCTTGCATGCCCTTCAGGAGAGCCTGACAGCCTGGCGCCAGGAGTTGTCGGCCCATTCATGGTCATGACAACTCCTGCTGCCCAGACCGAGCGTCTGGACAAATGGTTGTGGGCCGCCCGTTTTTTCAAGACCCGTTCCCTGGCCATTGAGGCTGCCAATGGCGGCAAGGTCCATGTCAACGGTCTGCGCGCCAAGCCGGGGCGGGACATTCGTGTCGGAGACCGTCTGGAGATCCGCAAAGATATCTATCTGTTTTCGGTGGAGGTTCTGGCCCTCTCCTGGCAGCGCGGTCCTGCTGCCGTTGCCCGGGAGTTGTATGTCGAGGATGAACAAAGCCGATGTGAGCGCGAACGGGTGGCAGCCCTGGCGCGAACCGAACCCAGAACACTGCCGGGAGCAGGCCGTCCCACCAAAAAAGATCGCCGCGCGCTTGTACGCTTTGTTCAAGAGGGAGAACGCGGGTAATCCCGCCAACCAGCCTGGAATCCAAACCAAACCAAAACCATTTTGGAATGTGGCATTTATTTTGTTGGGGCGTTGCCCCAAACCCCACCAAGGGCGTTGCCCTTGGATCCCACCAGGGGCCATTGGCCCTCCTGGACCCCCTTGACATAAACGACGCATCCCGAAATGGGTGCGGTTTAAAATGTATCATTTTTTCACAGGGCAGATGTCGGGGGCTGTCCTTCACGGATCCGGGCAATGGTCTCCATGAGGGTCTTTTGCCGGATCGGTTTGGTGAGGTGGCCGTTGCAGCCGGAATCCAGACTTTTCTGAACATCCTCTTGCATGGCATTGGCGGTCAAGGCATAAATCGGTACAGGTAAACGTCTTTGTTCCTGCTCCCATTGCCGCCACAAACGGGTTGCCGTATAGCCATCCATCTCCGGCATATGCACATCCATCAATACCAGATCATACGCCGAACCACGCAACCGCTCCAAAGCCATGCCCCCGTTTTCCACAATCTCCAAATGATGGGGCGTGGACTCGAAATAGGCTTGAATCAACAGGGCATTCTCCACCGTATCCTCGGCCAGCAGGATGCGCAACCCCGACATCTTCTCCTGAGGAGCAGAAGGTTTCGCCCCCTGCGCCTCCTCCTGCCGAACCGCCGCACGCCCCAAAGCCTCTGCCAGGATTGCAAACAGCTCTGCCTGCCGGGCTGGCTTGACCAGATGGTGTTGAATACCCAAAGCGCTGCACTGCTTTCGATCATCTTCCCGGTCGTCCGAAGTCAGCATCAGAATCGGTGTGCCTGGATAACCGGCAGCCTTCCAACAGGCCACCACCTGGAAACCGTCCATCACCGGCATGCGCACATCCAACAACATCAGATCAAAAGGCTGCTGCGCTTCCTTGGCCCGCTCCATGGCAAGCAGTGCGGTTTGACCATCACCCGCCTCGCTCACCACCATGCCCGCCACCTCCAGGGTCTCACGCAACATCATCCGGTTGGCTTCGGTGTCATCCACCACCAAGGCCCGTATCCCCGGCCACTTCGGCATGGCCACGGCAACATCGGCAGCAACTCCAAACCGGAAAGGCAAACAGACCCAAAAGACCGAACCGCTTCCCACCACACTCTCCACCCCAACCCGACCCCCCATCTGCTCAGCCAGCCGCTTGACAATGGCCAATCCCAACCCCGTTCCGCCATAACGGCGGGTCGTGGAACGGTCTCCCTGAACAAAACTCTCAAAGATGGTCTCCAATCGATGAGCCGGAATCCCGATCCCGGTATCCCTGACGGCAAACTCCAACACGATCCCATTCTCAAGAGATTCTTGGGCTGCCCGCCCCACACGCAGCTCCACCTCGCCCCGTTCGGTGAACTTCAAGGCATTCCCCAAGAAATTCAACAAAATCTGCCGCAGACGAATCGGATCGCCACGCAACGGTTCCGGCAGGTCCCCAGCCAAACGACAGACCAGCTCCAAACTTTTGGCATGCATGCGTGGGGCCATGATCTCACAAACCGTCTCCACCTCCTCTTTCAGGTTGAAATCGATCTCCTCCAGATCCATGCGCCCGGCTTCGATCTTGGAAAAATCAAGAATATCGTTAATGATACCCATCAATGTCTCCCCGGAAGAGCGGGAGACCTGGACATATTTGCGTTGACGCGGGGTCAACGCACTCTCCCACAACAGATCGGCCATACCCAGGATGGCATTCATGGGGGTGCGAATCTCATGGCTCATGTTGGCCAGGAAATCGCTCTTGGCCCGACTCGCCTCCTCGGCCAACTCCTTGGCGCGCGCCATGGCCTCACGGGCCTGATGGGCCTGAGTGACATCATGAAACATGACCAACAGATGCGGCTGATCGTTCAGGATCAAGGGCACAAACAAGCTGGCCAGATAGACCGTGACCCCAAAACTGGTCTGCAACAACACCTCATGTTCACCCGGCTGACCGCTGTTCAAAACATTCATGGCCACGTCATACATACCAGAGCGTCTCCAGGAAGCCAGTTGGTGAAAATTCTGGCGCAACAGATCATCAACCGATGCCGCACCCAGGATGCGCACGGCTGCCCGATTGCTCAACACCGTCGGCCCGTCTTGATGAAACACCACCATTCCGAAAGGCGCTTCCTGGATGATGCGGCGATTGAACTCCAGCGTCTCTGCCAACTGCCGACGGTCACGTTTGCGCGCCGTGATATCGTGCAGAAATGCGACCAACACGCCACCGCGCACATCCAGATAGCGGACACTCACCTCCAACTCCAAGAGGGTTCCATCCTTGCGGCGATGGGTGGTTTCAAACCGATCATGGCCATCCCGTTGGATCTGCTCCACATGACGGTTCACCTCCTCCGGGGACTCAACCACTTCGACCTGTGCAATCCGCATGTTCAGCAACTCATGGCGGCTGTAACCGGACATATGGCAGTAGGCATCATTGACATCTAAAATATATCCCTGATCATTCGACACCCAGCAACCGTCCAGAGCAGTCTGAATGATGGTTCGGGCCTCCTGCTCCAACTCCCAACGTTCGGTGATGTCCCGGTTGCTGACCCGGCGTCCCAAAAAGCGGCCATCCATGCCATGCACCATCAGACAGACATGGGCAATCCGACGGATCCGACCATCCCTGGGCACGATGCGGAAATCGACCGCACCCGATTCCCGGATTGCCGTCTCCTGGAAATGGCGCTCCATCAACTCCCGATCATCCGGATGGATGATCCGTTTCAAAAGATCCCGATCTGCCAGGAACTCCTCCCGACTGTAACCGGTAATACGTTCGCAGGATGGGGACATGTAAAGCAGCGTGGAATCCGGGGCAAACCAATATTCCCAGTCATAGGTATAATCGGCCACGGTCCGGAACCGTTCCCACTCCCGTTCCAGGGTATCGCGGGATACTGTGACCGCACTCAATTGCATGCGCATCTGATTGAGGGTATTGGCCACCTCCCCCAGTTCATCATCCGAGCGCAGATCGATATGATGGGCGAGATCGCCCTGTCCCAGTGCAACGATTCCCTGGCGCAACACGGACAAAGAGCGCGTGATGGCCCGGATCATCAACCCGGAGCTTAATCCGATCATGAGCGCCAAACCCAACAGCAGCAGGCTGTTGAGCCGTCCTTGCCGTTCCAGAAGACCGATGATCGCCTCCTGTTGCTGGTCATGCAGCTTGTCTGCCAATGGAGCCAGCGACTGCACCTCGATCCGGATGCGACGCAAGACCATTTCACGATAGAACGGTTGTTGTCCGGGGGGAGCCACCAGATGCGCAGTTGCGTGCAACTCGTCATGATGGAATTTGGCATTCTCCAAACGGGCGCGCATCTCTTCCAACAGGTAATGCGGATCCCCATCCACGACCTGTTCGTTCAGGAGGTTCAGTTCTTGTCCCAGACGCTCTTGCAACCGATGCCATTGCACATCCGGACGTTCCCGCTCATAAGCCACCACTTCATAGGTGGTTGTGACCAGTTGCGCGGAGAGTTTAACAACTTGGTTCATCTGTTTTGCAATCTCCATGACCTGGGCCACCTGACGATTCACGACCAGGGCATGGACCGAGAGCATCAAAAAAACCAGCACCGGCAACAAGGCCATCCATCGCAATTTGGTGCGCATGTGCATGGCATTATTCCATCAGGTTGACGGCAATGGGCCGGATGCGCCGTAGGATCTCCGGAGCCAGATTGCCCTGAAAGTTGGGCACACTCTTGCCAGCCACCAACTGTTTGCGTATTGCCCACTCTGCCACCTCTTCCAGGGTCAGCAGAAAACGGTGGTCCAACCACAAACGCAAACGGGTATGATGCCAGTGCAAGGCCAGATTCTCCTCGGGCAGCAGAGTTGCCAGCAGTGCCTGGGCCGTGGCCGCATGATCACGGGCATAATGTTCGGCACGCAGCAGTGCGGTCAGCAGTTGCTGCAACTCCTCGGCCCGGTGGATCAGACTCTCACGTCGTACCGCCAGCACATACACTTTGTCATAAAGTCCTGGCGCTTCCAACAACAGGCCATTTTCTCCCAACCGTTCCAGGGCCTGACTCAAATACGGATCCCGGGTGACGATGGCATCCACCTCTTTGGAAACGATCATGTCCGGCAACCTGGGAAGTTTTTGAAAGATGGTCGTGATCTCTTCCGGGTTGATCCCGTATTTCAAGAGCACCTGATCGAGGAAAAAGTGGGTGGACAGACGCTGTTGGGTCGCGACCCGCTTGCCGCGCAGATCGGCCAGGGTCTGAATCCCGGCATCACGCCGTGCCAGGATGCGCACTTCGTTGTCACAGCCACCGATCACGGACAACACCCGCAGATCGGGCTGATCGAACAGACGCAACACAAAGGCAGTCTCGGCCAGACTGGCAACATCCGCCTCTTTTGCCACCAATGCCTGCAAAGCCTGATCCCCGGTGGCATGCGCTTGAATGCGCAAATCCACACCTGCCTGGTGAAAGAATTCGAGTTGTTGGGCCAGAGGGATCAAACCGGTCAGCAGCGTTGGGGTATCCGCCAATTTCAATGGTTCACGCGCTTCAACATCATAACTAATAATCATACTGACAGCAAATAAAGCGATACGCACAATCATAAAAAATTTTTTTCTAACCCAATGATTCATCATGATGCGACCTCCTGGTATCACCAAGAATTGACGCGCGGACACGAAAAATCAATTCAACAGGAACATCCCCTCATACACATTGACCCAAATCAATTTACAAACATTCCATTAACAAAAAATGGCAGATTTGGCAATATCCGACAATGCGTTCAGGAGTTCTTCTTGAGTGCCGCAAACAGTGCGGGCAGGTGGGTGGTCACCTCGTCTGATGTCATTTCAAAAAGATACATCCTTTCATTGGCGCTCAACTCCCGTTTCCAGAGTGGCTGCGAGGCGTCCGGGAGTTCAGCCAGCACCGCAGACAGGTTTTTGTTCCGGGCATCCCGTGAACTGATCAGGACCAAATGGCGCGTATCGTGCCGTGTGAGATCCGGCCAGGCGTCCGCACGCCACCCCACCAGCAACTCCCGGGAGTCGGGCACCTGCAAATCACTGAGCACCCGGAGCATGTCAATGGTCCGGGTATCCGAATAGATGCGTACCGGTCCGGTCACACGGGCGATTTCGGCCAACACCTCGGTCGCCATGTTCTGCCAGGTGATCGGCCCCACCGAACCCTGACGGATTCCGACCATGGGCATGGCCACCAGCGCAACCACCAGCAACCCCACGGGCACCTGCCGCATCCAGGGGCGGGCACGCCAGGAAAGTGGCCACCAGAACTGCGACCCGGCGATCACAACCGGCACCAGCAGCAGCAACAGGTCACGTTTCCAGTAGACCAGGAGATGCAAGGCATACAACAGACCCAGCCCACTGCCGATCATCCAGAGCATGATTGGCCAACGGTCTGCATCACGACGCTGCCACCACGCCACCAGCATGACTCCAGCCAACAGACAGAGCGGCGGCAACAGCAGGGTAAGATGACGGGCATACAAACCCAAGGGGTTGTAGAAAGCCAATGAAGTGCTCCCGAACCAGTACAGCACCAGATGAAACAGCACCATCCCGCCCCAGAACGGCACACCATCTGCGGGCCGCGCATGACGGAGACGCCAATGCGACCAACCCAAGATCCCGACCAGCCACAACACAATATAATAGCCAGGATTTTGCAATAACATCAAAAGCGGTTGATAGGTCAAACGCGCGCTCAAGCTGTTGCCAGAGTCGGGATGAAACCCCCAGTAACCCGTCGGCTGATTCACGATGCGACTGACCAGATGCACATGGTACAGAGGGTCACCGCGCACCCACAGATAGATACCCAGATAAAACAGTCCGATGAACAGGCCGGTGGCCACAAACCAACCCCACATACGCCGATTGGCACCGCGCACCAGATCCAACAGCAGCACCGCAATCACGAACATCATCGGCCAATAGGCGGTCAATTTGGTAATGACGGCAAGACTCAGACCGCACCCGGCCACGATCCCTCCCATCCTGGCTGAATCGTCTCTTCCGGAGTGCCGCGCCTCAGCCAGGGCTGCCAAAGCGACAAAGGTGCCGGCTGCCATGACCAGATCCGCCCCCAGATAGAGGGTCTGCTGCAACCAAAAAGGGTTGGTGGCCAACATCCAGGCAGACAATGCGGCTGCGGCCCGGCCTGCCATGACCAGATCCGCCCCCAGATAGAGGGTCTGCTGCAACCAAAAAGGGTTGGTGGCCAACATCCAGGCAGACAATGCGGCTGCGGCCCGGCCTGCCATGAACAGAACCACACGATACAGGGCGCCGATGGTCGCCAGGGAACAGAGCAGCGGCCAGAGTGCCGCTGTTCGGAGATTCACCCCAAACAGGTCATAAAAAAACGCTGCGGGCGCAAAGACCCCCATCCGATGGGCATACAGGGTCTCATCGAAAAAGAAACCGCCCTGTTGCAACTGATGGGCGTACAGGATATAGGCGAGATCATCACTCGCTTCCAGCACCGGCCCGGCCCACCCCCACAACACCCCATGCACACCCATGATCCACACAAGCGCCCACCAGTCCTGGCGCGCCATCACCACAGCTTCTCTGTCAGACCAGAAAGACATGATTCACCAACCTTTGAGTGGATTGACACGGACGCATCTGCAAAACATTCCAACATCTGCCGGACGATTCGGCCACACTTCGTCCAGAAAGCCATCAAATCGATCTGGCATTATCGGAAAGAATGTGTCACTATAAACATTCATCAATATAAGCAGCCTTGAATGAGACCATTCAGCTTTGAAACCAGGAGCGACCATGAGCACGGATCGATGGGGAGAGCCAATCGAAATCCTGCTGGTGGAGGACAATCCGGCAGATGTGGATCTGACCCGGGAAATCCTGACCGACAGCAAGGTTTCCAACCATCTGCATGTCACCTCGGATGGCGAGGCAGCCATGGATTATCTGCTCGGTCGTCCGCCTTATGCCGGGGCGGCACGCCCGGATCTGGTGCTGCTGGATCTCAATCTGCCCCGCAAGGATGGCCGGGAGGTGTTGGAAGAGATCAAATCCCACCCCCAGTTGCGCACGATTCCGGTGGTGGTTCTCACCACCTCACAGGCCGAAGAGGATGTGGTCAAGACCTATCACCACCATGCCAACTGCTACATTACCAAACCGGTGGACCTGGATCAATTCATTCAGGTGGTCAAGGCCATTGAAGATTTCTGGTTTACAGTGGTGAAGCTGCCCAGTCGGAACAACCATCATTCCAGTTGATGGTCAGGCATCATCTGTCCAAGCGGAGCCAGAGAAAGGATGGCACGACCATGACCACCCAAGAAAGATTTGTCCTCAAGCTGTTTGTCACCGGTCACACCCCCCGGTCGGAACGGGCCATCCAGAATCTGCGCCGGATCTGTGAAAAAGAGCTGGAAGGCCACTACGAAATGGTCGTCATCGACATTCTCGAACAGCCGGAAGCCGCCGAGGAGGAAAAAATCCTGGCCACACCCACCTTGATCAAAGCCCTGCCTCTGCCCTTGCGGCGCATCATCGGGGATTTGACCGATCAGGAGAAGGTGCTGTTGGGATTGGATCTGCTCCCCTCTCCCATGAATCCGGAGCGCATCTCCTGATGGACAGACGCCGATGAATGGTTGCGACCCTTCGGTCTGGACCGACAACGACTTGCGGGTTCTTTTGATCGAGGACTCGGAGGCAGACCGTTTGCTGGTTCTGGAGAGCACGCTGGCAGGTGGCGCCGGGGGATGGAGCCATCTTCCGCCCATTCGTCTGACCATGGCCGGAGATCTGGCGCATGCCCTGATCTTTTTGGGCCGGGAGCGGTTTGATGCCGTACTGCTGGATCTGAATCTGCCGGACAGCTTTGGCATGGAGACCTTTCACCGTTTGCGCCAGGCAGCCCCGGATCTGGCAGTGGTGGTATTGACCGGACTGGAGGATGACGCTTTGGGAGCGGATGCGATCCGGCACGGCGCCCAGGATTATCTGAGCAAAACCAGTCTTGAAAGCGCTTTGTTGACACGGGCCATCCGCTATGCCGTGGAACGTCAACGGCTGCTCAACGAACTGGAACGGACCCGACAACGGTTGCGCCAGGAACAGGAGATCCAATCCCTGGAACGGCTCTCCAGTCGCACTCCGGGAGAGGGATTGCGTGCTCTGTCTCTGGAACGGGTCTATACCGAACTGGTACGCCAATACGTCATCACCACCCGGGAACGACACGACCCCCCACGGGAAGAGATTCGTGCGCTGGCTGCCCGCCTGGAAGCCATGCATGCAGGCGCACGGGATGTGGTGCTGCTGCATCTGAAAATGTTGCGTGGCACCGGCAGTTGGACCACGGCTGCCGAAGAACGAGCCTTTTCCCAGGATGCCCGTCTGGTGTTGGTAGAGCTGTTGGGGCACCTGATGGATCGATATCGCGAGCGCGCCTACGCAAACACGGACAGGATGGAATCATGAGCGCAGCACACCGTTTTCTGCTGTTCATCACCGGAAGATCGTCCATTGGAGATCGTGCCCTGGCCAATTTCCGAACACTGGCCAATACGGCCTATCCCGACAACCATGAACTGGAGGTGATCGACATCATGCGTCATCCGGGACGAGCCGAGGAGTATCGGATCCTGGCTGCGCCAACTCTGGTGCGTCTTTCTCCGGGACCGATGTTGAAGATCGTTGGGGATCTGTCTGCCGTGGAACGTCTGCGTCAGATCCTGGGCATGCCTGAAGGCGACGATCACGACCACGCCTGATGAAAGGAACAAAACCGCCATGAATGAAAATACGGATGCCTTATTGAAACTCCCTACCGGGATCGAAGGGTTTGACCATCTGACCATGGGGGGGCTGCCCAAAGGGCGGACCTGCCTGATCTCCGGGAGTTCCGGCTCAGGAAAGACCATTCTGGGCATGGAATTCCTTTACCGGGGCATGATCCGCTATGGACGCAAAGGGGTCTTTGTCAGCATGGAGGAGCGCACGTCCGACATCATGCGCAACGTACGTCGCATGGGCTGGGATCTGCAAGCCTTGGTCAAAAGCGGACATCTGCGGCTTCTCGACGCGGGTCCAGAGCCGATCCCCATCGAAGAATCCGGTGCCTATGACCTCTCCGGGCTGCTGGTACGCATTGAGCACGCGGTGGAACAGACCGGTGCCGAGTTGCTGGTACTCGATTCAATCGGCTCTTTGTTCGATCAGTTCACCAATGCTGCGGTGGTGCGTCGGGAGATCTTCCGCATCATCGATGCGCTGCGCAACATGGGGATCACAGCCATGCTCACCGCCGAACGGCTGGATGAATATGGCCGCATCTCCCGGCACGGAGTGGAAGAGTTTGTCTCCGACACGGTGATCATCCTGCGCAACGTCTTGAAAGAAGAAAAATGTCGCCGCACCGTGCAAGTGCTCAAAATGCGTGGCGACACCCACTACAAAGGTGAATATCCCTTCACCATCAATGCCCCCATTGGCATCAGCATTCTGCCTTTGTCGGCGCGGGAGCTGAAACAATCCTCCTCGACCGCACGCATCAGCTTTGGCAACCAGGTGCTGGACCAGATGGCGGGTGGTGGACTGTTTCGCGATTCGATCTTTCTGGTCAGCGGTCCGACCGGTGGCGGAAAAACTTTGCTTGCCACCACCTTTGCCGCCGAAGGGTGCCGCCGTGGCGAAAAGGTGTTGCTGCTGGCCTACGAGGAGTCCCATGCCCAACTCTTGCGCAACGCCCAATCCTGGGGGCTGGACTTCCAGAAATGGGAAGAGGATGGCCTGTTGCGGGTGATCTGCCAGTATCCCGAATCCATGGGTCTGGAAGATCATCTGCTTCTGATCCAACGGGAGATCGAAAGCTTCCGGCCCCGCCGTCTGATCATGGACAGCGTCTCGGCCATGGAGCGGGTAGGACATGTGCGCTTTTTCCGGGAATTCGTGATCGGTCTGACCTCGTTTGCCAAACAGGAGGAGGTTTGTTCACTCTTTACCAGCACCACCCCGAAACTCTCGGGCGGGGATTCGATCACCGAAGCCCACATTTCCACCATCACCGATGCCATTCTGCTGTTGCGCTATGTTGAGATCAACGGAATCCTGCGACGCGGAGTGGCGGTGATCAAGATGCGCGGCTCGCAACACGACAAACAGATCCGCGAATTCACCATCGACGATCAGGGGCTGCACATCGGCAAACCGTTCACCAATGTCCAGAACATCATCCTGGGTATTCCGTCCGCCACCCTCCCTTCGGAGGTGGAACAGCTCGGTGCCATGTTCGAGGAGTAAGGCATGCCGGAATTGAGCCGTTCCCAGCGTCAAACGCTGTTGGATGCGTGCGGTCGAGATCCCCTGGGTCAAAAAAAGCACAGCCTTTTTGTGTTGTTGCGCGACATCACCAAACGCACACGGCTGAAAGAGGAACTGAGGTTGTTTGATTTCAAGGTGTTTCTGGCCACTCGGATGTCGCATGCACGGCAACGGATGGAGCTGTTGCAAGGAAGCGTGGAGGCAGACAGCCATGGCCAACATCAGGGCAGCCCTTTTCGGATCTGGCTGCCATTGGCCTGACCAGAAGAAACCAAACCCATGAACACCACCTCCATATCAACACAAGAATGGACCGATAGCGCTGATCTGCGGCATTTGGTGGCCATGAACAGCGATGGTCTGCTGGTGATCAACCGCCATGGGGAGGTCTGTTTTTCCAATCCGGCCATCACCACACTGTTTGGCGGTCAGGAACTGGCACCTGGCGAGCTGTTCGGCTATCCGGTGGCTGCCGGGGAGTCTACGGAGCTGGAGTGTCGCGGTCCGGATGGTCGCATCCGGGTAGTGGAGATGCGGGTTACACCTCTCACCTGGGAGGGTCAGCCCGCCTTTTTGGCCGCACTGCGGGATATCACGGATCGCAAGCAGGTTGAACAGGAACTCTCCCGCGCCAAAGAGGAGGCCGAACGGGCCAATCAGGCCAAAAGCGCCTTTCTGGCCACCATGAGCCATGAGATCCGCACTCCGTTGAATGCCATCATCGGCATGAGTGAACTGATGCGGGCAAGCGACTCGATTGCGGAGTGGCGCGAGGGGTTGGGGGTGATTCGGGAATCCGGTCAGGCGTTGCTGACTTTGATCAACGACGTACTCGATCTGGCCAAAATCGAATCCGGGGCCGAGGAGCGTCAGGATGAACGGTTCTCCCCACGCGCCTTGATCGAGGGGATCCATCGCATCATGCACCTGCCTGCCGTGGAGCAAAAAGGATTGAAATGGACCGCCTTTGTGACCGAAGGAGTGCCGCAGCAGGTGATCGGTGACGTGCGCCGCATACGTCAGGTATTGATCAATCTGAGCGGCAATGCCATCAAATTCACCCAGCAAGGGGGGGTGCGCATTGCCGTGGATGTGGAAAGCCGCACGGAAGAACGGGTGGTTTTGCATTTTTCCGTGGCCGACAGCGGCATCGGCATTCCCCACGACAAACAACAGGTCATTTTCGAGGCATTCACCCAGGCCGATCCCACGATTGGCCGCCGTTTTGGCGGAACGGGTCTGGGATTGGCCATCAGCATGCGCCTGACCCGTCTCATGGAAGGACGGCTCTGGGTGGAGAGCGTACCCGGAGCAGGGAGTTGTTTTCATCTTTCCGTACCTTTGACTGTGGCCGAAGAGGTCACCTCGGACCAGAGTCCGGGCCGTTCTCTGCCACTGGTCTGCACGCCGGAACGGCTGGCCCGGGCGCGCATTCTTTTGGCCGAGGACAATCCGCTCAATCAGATGGTCATTGTCAAAATGTTCAAGCGGTTGGGTACGCAACCCGATCTGGCGGGCAGCGGAGCCGAATTGCGCGCCCGGATGGAGCAGCACCCCTATGAGATGATCTTTCTGGATCTGGAGCTGCCGGATGGGTCCGGCTATGATCTGGCCCGCTGGTTGCGCACTCGCGAGCAGCAACGCGGTTTGACTCCGGCGATTCTCGTGGCCTTTACGGCCTCCACCTTTGCCAGCGACCGTCAAAAGTGTCGCGAAGCAGGCATGAACGATTTTCTCTCCAAGCCGACCAGCATGGAGGAGCTAAATGCCATGCTGGGCAAGTGGTTGGGGGGAGATCAAACGGTCAACCCCGGGCGTTTTGAATGGCCAACGCCACCTTGAGTGCGGACAATCCATCCTCCAGGGATACGGCAGGAGGATGCCGCATGCGGACCGCATCGATGAAATCAGCCATCATCCTCTCGAACGCATCCACTTCCACCTCACCCCATACCCGTTGTCCGGCCAGCTTGCGACCCAAACGCTCACGCCAGTTTTTGGGTGGCGGAGGACCGCGCAACTCCTGATAATCCAGACACCCTTCCGGATGATGAATGGTCAACTGCGGAGGGAAACGCCCCTGACTGAAGGTGCCGCTGATCAGCGTGACCGTCACCGGATGCGGATAGTGGAGCACTGCCGCGCACTGGTCCGGACAGTGCAGAAATGGCCGGGTGATGGTCGAAACCGCATGAATGCGCTGCGGTTCTCCGAAAAACCAGTTGAGCAGATCCACCCAGTGAACGGCTTGATTGAGAATCACCGAACCGGACACCCCGCGCCAACCGTCACCCTTGGCGTAATAGTTCTGATCCCTGGGCATCATGACGCTCACCGAAGCCAGCATGGGAGCCTGGCTGGTACGCAATGCCTGCACTCGGTGGTGCATGCGCTGCAGGATCGGATCAAAACGCAGTTGCGACACCACGCTCCCCACCCGGTTGGCCGCCTGCGCCTTGGCCACCAGACGTTCGGCCTGACCAAAATCAATACCTAAAGGTTTTTCAATCAAAAAATCCTTGTTGGCTTCCAGCGCGCGCCAGGCCAGTTCGACATGACGTTCCGGTTCGGTGACAATCACCACAGCACGCAATTCCGGGTCATCCAGGAGCGGTTCAAGCTGATCCGTGGCCCGGGCAATGGCATGGGCATCGGCGAACTGTCTGGCGCGCACCAGGGTCCGGCTGTACACCCCGACGATCCGCACCCCGGGAATCTTCTTCAAGGCACGCACATGGGTTGCGGCAAAGCCTGACGTACCCAGAATGGCCACCGGGAGATCATCTGCCCTTGACTGAGAAATGGAGGTCCGCGTCATGGTCGATATCCAGGAGATACGCATACTCTCTGCCCCCCCTGGTCAGAAAAAATGTTTGGCTGGGAATGGTTCATGCCATATTGGATCATACAAAAAAACGAAACCATACACAAAAAAATGGATGATTTTCTTTCCAAACCGACCAAATTATATATATAAAAACATACTCACATGATCCACAACCAGTGACAAGCCACTTCCGCCGCTCCGATTTCCTTTTGACAATCCCAAACCACACAGATAAAGTGAACCATCCGGAAAAAATCTCAGGATACCCATCTGTTTTCTTTCATCAACCGCGCGTTGGGATCGCATCGGATTCCACGAGGGAACGCGCGTGCCAAAGGAGGAATCATGCACAGTCACGACCTGCTCATCATCGGAGCCGGATTGGCCGGAATGCGCGCGGCGCTGGAAGGGGCCAAGGCCGGTATCGATGTGGCCATCGTCACCAAAATCCACCCCTTGCGCAGCCACTCCTGCGCAGCCCAGGGGGGCATCAACGCTGCCATCAACCCCCAGGACTCCCGGGAATCCCACGCCTTTGATACGGTCAAAGGGGCGGACTACATCGGCGATGAGGATGCCATCGAACTGATGTGCCAGGAGGCCCCGGAGGCCATTCTGGAGATGGATTGCATGGGTGCCCCGTTCTCGCGACTGGACGGGGGATTGATCGCCCAACGCGCCTTTGGCGGGGCCAGCTTCAACCGCACCTGCTACGCTGCGGACCGCACCGGACAGGTATTGCTGCACACCTTGTGGGAACAACTCGTCAAGGCCCGGATCAAGGTGTATGAAGAGTGTACGGTCATGCGCCTGGTCACAGATCAAGAGCAGGCGATTGCCGGGGTTGTGGTCTATGACATCAAAAGCGGCCAGATCTTCGGCGTGCGCGCCAAGGCGGTTCTCATGGCCACAGGGGGTTATGGCCGGGTCTATCTCTCCAACACCAATGCCACCACCAATACCGGCGATGGCATGGCCCTGGCTCTGCGGGCCGGGGCACCCCTTGCCGACATGGAGTTCGTCCAGTTCCACCCCACC
>JAANAU010000039.1 GCA_011089965.1 Magnetococcales bacterium | reverse complement strand
AAGGTTGAGGGTCAAATCTTTGGCAAACGTCGGCACGGCACTCCACCACAGCACCATGCAGACCACCCATTGGACAATCCACCGCATCATTGTCGCGCTGTCACCCCTGAAATACAACCTGATCGATCCTCAATGGGGGCCAAGGGTGTGTTCCACAGTCACGGATTTTCCGGAACGCAACAGCGTCAGACGGAGACTCTGACTCTTGCCCAGGCTCGCCATGGCCTCCATCCCTTTCTGTGGAGAGCTTAATGCCACGCCATTCACCGATGTGATCACATCACCGGCAGCCAATCCCAATTTTTCCAACACTCCCGGTTCATTGCCCGGATGCAATACATAACCGCCGAACACCCCGTCTTTGTTGACCGGCTGTAGGGCAATCCTGGCCAAAACCGCCTGCGGATTGGCCAGAAACTCCTCCCGCAACTGTTTCAACAAGAGAATCGCCTCATTGGGCGGAGGTTCCGCACTCCGTGCCGACTTGCCATCCAGCGGCACCACGTTTTTGGGCAGACGCAATGTTTCCATACGTCCACCCTTTTCCAGAATGACCCGATCCGGACGCACGGTGACAATCCGGGCATCTCCAGGCAGTTTCTCCGTGGAGGCAAAAATCTTCTCGTTCTCGCTTCCACCGCGCACCATGACCCAGGAGCGCCCGCTGCGTGCATCGGACAGCACACCGGTCAAAGCCAGATTCAGTTGGGTATCGGGTGCCTCTTCCGATCTGACCACAGCCACCGGGGTCGGACCACCTCCCACCTCACCCATGCCAAAGGGGTGCCACTCCTGCCAGGCAAGCTCAGAAACCACTGCGGCCTTGTTGTGCCTGTCCGCTAAGACCCGCTCGGCAACCCGTGGCTGGTCTCCTTCGGGATGAAGTTCTGATCGGTAGATCCGATAGCCATCATAAGCGATCCCGCCTGCCAAGAGAAGATTCAATATCCACACCACCCCTTTCAACCACCCTTCTGTCCGGTGTTTGGGTGCCACGTGTGCAGACTCGGTCTTTTCAAGCAGAGCCATCATCCAACCCACACCGTATAAATGCAAAAACCCCCGCAGCACCCACCCAGGGCACTGCGGGGGTTGCTTGCGCCACGCCCGTCACGGACTCCAGGGCAACTCCCACCCTTTGGGCACCTGACCCTTCTCAGGCAACATCCGAAAGAAACGGATCCCCAACACATAAATCAAGCCGGAAATCCCCACCCCACCCAAACCAAGCAACAGTTCGTTCAGAGTCGGGGCATAACGGCCCGCATCCCCATCCAGAAAGGCACTGGAGATGGTATAGCCCGGAAACAGATCAAACGGATACGATTGTCCGGCCAGCAATGTATGGGCCACAAAACAGAACGCCCCGATCACCACATAGGCCGATGCCATCAGCACGCCATTGACACTATTACCGATATTGCGGTTGAACATCAAGGTCAGAGGGATCAACACCCCGATCCCCCACACCCCAAGCCAGTAGAGCCAGGCCCAGGGACCGGTCAGAATCCAGCTCTCCACATCATAAGAGGCCGGATCATACAGACGGGTGAACTTCTCCACCACCAGCAGGTAGGCCACCAGCAGCAAAAAGAAAATCAACGCATTGCGCATTCCAAAGATCAACCGGTCATCCAGTTCACGCCGGGTGAAACGAAAGGTGTAGACCAGCAACAGAATGCCCAGGGCCGTACCCGAGGTCAAGGAGATGGCCACAAAGGTGGGAGCCGTGATCGCCGATCCAAACACCTCGCGCCCCTGAATCACGCCAAAGATCGATCCCGTACCCGTGGTCAGCACCAGACGCCAGCCAAAGGCAGCCGTACCGATCAGCTTTTTGTACTGCTTGTACTCGAACATGGTCCAAAGATACAGCAGACACAAAGTCATGAAACCGGTATACAGGAAAACGTTCCAGGTGAACATGGAACGGAAGTTCATATGGATCATGGGCAACAGCATGTTGTCAGGCCGTCCCAGATCGAGCATCAGCACGGTCAGACCACCGATCAGCAAGGCAATCGACAAAAAGGCGGAAAAACGCCCGAACTGCTCGAACTGCTTGACGGCAAAAACCGTGGACATGGAACCCATGTTCAGAGCGCCCGATGCCATGATCAACAGCGAAATGGCAAAGACATGGGGCAATCCCCAAACGATCTGGTTGTTCATCCCGGTGACGGCATGGCCATGAATCTCCACATACACAAACGATCCAGCCCCCATCAACACCAACACAACCAGTCCGGCCAGCAACTTCCAGAATCCGGCAGACCGACCTTCAATGGCAGAAAATTCACTCAGCATGGCCGCCTCCTAGATTCCCTGGTAATGGACATGAGGCTTCAGACCCAAATCCGGACGGATGGTCTGGCTCTTCTCTTTGAGGAGCCGTTGCGAAATCTCGGATTTGGGATCATTGAGATCCCCGAAGAGCATGGCCCCCTTGTCGGCCTTGGCACACGCCTCGACACAAGCGGGCAGTTTCCCCTCATCCAGGCGATGGGCGCAGAAGGTACACTTCTCCACCACCCCGGCAGCCCGGATCGGTACATTGGGATTGGTGTCCTTTGGGGGTTTGGTCTTGTAGAACACCAAAGAGCGCGCCTTGTAGGGGCAGGCGATGATGCAATAGCGACACCCGATGCAGCGATGTTTGTCGATCAACACCAAACCATCGTGCCGGATGAACGAGGCCTCGGTGGGACAAACATGGACACAGGGCGGTTGTTCGCAGTGGTTGCACAACACCGGCAGGCTGACCGGTGCCTTGCGTTGACTCTGATCACGCAACTCCACTTTGCGAATCCAGTGGATATCCCGCTCCGGGTCGCCAAACAGCGGGACATTGTTTTCCGTGCGGCAGGCCGAAACACAGGCCGAGCAGTCGCTGCTGCAACGGCTGGTGTCGATGAGCATGGCCCAGCGTTTGCCAGGAGTCGAGGCCGCAACAGATCCGGGGGAGGTCTCCGGAGCGGCAATCAAACGCAGGCCCGGTGCCAGTGCCACTCCAGCGGCAATGGCCCCTCCCAGGCCCAAAACCGATCTTCTATCCATGGTCATGGCTGAAGTTCCCGAAAGGGGTCATTTGGGATATTGATGACATTCAAAACAGTTGGGGGCCACCGCCACATAGGCATGGCAGCGGTCACAAAACCGCTCCCGGCTCGGATGGCAGCCAGAGCAGGCGAGAAAGGATTCCGATTTCACGGCCACCCCTTCACGCACGGTCTCCTCCCGTTTATGTTTCAGAAAGTCCATATGGTTGCGCCGCATCCATTCGGCATCGCGCACACAAGGTCCGCGTACGGCTTTTTCCGGTTGAGGCGGAGCAGCCCAAAGCGAAGATGGTGCCACAATCCACGCCGCGAACAGAAACAGAAACAACACAGACGCTCGCGACCAACGTCCTGACCAGAATGCGGGAGAAATCACGGACGCGCCTCCTCCATCGAGTGCATGGCCCTGCCGTCATCCGGATCCGTACCGGACAACGGCATCAGATCGGGATGATGGGTCACAACCAGGAGTGGGTGGTGTGTTGCTCCACCAAATCCACAAAGCCCGAATAATCGGTCGTTTTGACCCCGGGGACCAACTCCTTCAGGGCACGGGCCTTCAGATCGGCTTCCAGGGCATAGATCTCACACTTGCCCATGGCCTCTTCCAGCAATGCACTCTTGGCGCTGCCGGCCTGGGCAGCCAGCACGCCATCTTCCAGCAACAAGATCACATCGCCAGGACGGACGAAACGGATGCAGCTTTCCAGGGTGGTGTTCTGGAAAGGGGATTTGTTCACAGTATGCAGCATGACCAAGGTCTCCTTGATGGCCCAATGCTAGAATGACAAAATATTGTGCTGTTCCGCCATCATGGCCGCGATTTCGTCGCTTCCGACCACTTGGGGTTTGATCGGCTCTTCGGTATCTTCATCTTCGCCGATCACCAGCAGATCCTCTTCGGTCATGCCGCGCTCCTCCATGGATTGGCGATCCACGAAGACCTTGGTGATCTCGTAATCGACCAGAGCGCCATAGGTGGCCTCGAACCCTTTGATGCCCAACGGCTTGGTGTCCTGGCCCTGCTTGACCGCAAACACCCCGTCGTCCATGAAGACCACCGAGATGTCCGCGTCATAAGCGGCCATGATCAGTTTGACCTCCAGCCCTTCATAGACATAAATCGAACCATGCGGTGCCTTGCGGACCGTGAACATGATTTTTTTGACCTCTTCCGCCATTTCGCAGCACTCCTTAATCAGTCGCCGAAAACCACCAGCCGGTCGGCTTCGATGGCCATCATGGTCAATTGTCCCAAACCTGAGATCCGCACATTCGGAACCAGGACCTCATCCACGATGCCGCGCCGTTTGGCCGCAGCAATGCAGACCACGATATCAATGCCCGAAGCCCCAATCGCAGACCAGCGATTGGCGATGTGCCGGTCATCCTGCGGCGGCTCCATCAGCTTCGTGACGTTGTACACCCCGTCATGATAGAAGAAAATCCCTTTAATTTCATGTCCCTTCTGGATTGCGGCCTGAATGAAATTATAGGCGCTGTCCGCAGCTTCATGATTGTAGGGCCCTTCGTAGATACATACCGCAAGTTTCATGGTTCCGCTCTCTCTGTCGTATGTTGCCACGTGGATTTGGGTGTCGTTGGAGACTCCGAACTCAAACGCATATTAGCTTATCACGATTTCATGATATTGGAACCGATTATTTTCTTTTTTTTGCGCTCCAGAAGTTGGCGAGAAAATCGGCCCAACCGGGTGTTCCCTGGGCATGCATGTGGGCATAGCAGGCCAGGATGTTCCGATAGACCAATCCATCATGCTGGCCATCCACGCCAAACCCCCGCACCACGCGAAAGGCAAACTCCACCCCGGCACCGATGCGGGTGACGCGCGAGTGATGAAACTCATGGCAGGCCACCTGCACGCCCGGACCAGGCCAGGCCAAAGCGTCGCTCCCCTCGATGCGCATGTAGCCATATCCGACGGGCCGTTTTTCCACGTTCACGGCGATGGGGAGCGCCCCGATCATCTGCACGCAGCGATCTCCCCAGAAGATCCGTTCTGCCAGCATCATCAATCCGCCACATTCGGCAAAAATCGGCATGCCGGCCTCGGCCCGCTCCCGGATCTCTGCCAGCAGGGTCTGATTGGCGGTCAAGGCATCCATGAACACCTCGGGAAACCCGCCCCCCAGATACAACCCGTCCACCCCGGCAGGGAGTTGCGCAGCCGTCAACATGGAAAAGGGCACCAGTTCCACACCCTCCTGTTGCAACGCTTCCAGATTCTCCGGATAGTAAAAATGGGTGGCCTCGTCTTGTGCCATGGCCACCCGGACTGTAGGTGGTGGCATCACGACCTCTGGAACAGTCGGGTTGCATACTGCCAAAGGTTCGGCGGATCTGGCCAATGCCAGGATCTGCTCCAAATCCACATGCCCGGCAATGGTCTCTTGAATCAACCGGAGTTGGCGCACCGGTTCCGCCCCTTCGACCACGGGTTGCAATCCGAGATGCCGCTCGCTGATCTCCATGGTACGGGTGCGGGGAATAGCCCCCAGAATGGGCACCGGACAATAGCGTTCCAAAGCCACCCGCAGCCGCTGTTCATGTCGCGCAGAGGCGACGTTGTTCAGGATCACACCGCGAATCCACTCCCCGCCCGGAAAATCGAGATGACCCTTGACCAAAGGGGCGATCCCGCGTGATGCCCCCTTGCAATCCACCACCAATACCACCGGCAGACGCAACAAGTCAGCCAGAGCAGCCCCGCAATCCGCTCCTTCCAGATCCTGACCATCGAAATAACCATGATTGCCCTCGATCAGCGCCACATCTCCACCTGCTGCATAGCGCAAAAAATTCTGACGCACCACATCCGATCCCATCATGAAAAAATCCAGATTGTGACAGGTGGTGCCACTGGCCCGGGTCAACCAGGCCGGATCGATGAAATCCGGTCCCTTCTTGAACGGACGCACCTCCAACCCCTGTGCCCTCCAGGCTGCTGCCACTCCCAAAGCCACCGTGGTCTTGCCCGAACTCTTGCGGGGGGCGGAAATCATGATGCGCGCGTACATGCCGTGACAGACTCCTGTACAAAACAGTCGTGGAACAAACTCCCTGGAATGCGGGAAATATCGATCTTATGATGGAAAATGGTGCCATGATGACAGACAACCCACCATCCATTCATTGCCAAATCAAAGGATACCTGCTCTTGTCTCATCCGTCCATTGGGGTTCTGCTGGTCCAACTGGGCACACCCGACGCCCCGGAACCAAAGGCTGTACGCCGCTTTCTGACCGAATTCCTCTCGGACTGGCGCGTGGTGGATCTGCCGCGCTGGTATTGGCTGCCGCTCTTGCACGGTATCATTTTGCCACGCCGCTCAGGCCGTTCCGCAGCCCTGTATCAACAGATCTGGCGTCCCGACGGTCTCTCACCGCTGCTTCACCACTCCCGTACCACCGCATGCGGAGTGGCTGCACATCTGGGACCACAGGTCCGGGTGGAGATCGCCATGCGTTATGGACAACCGGGAATCGCCCCAACATTGCATGACATGGTTGCATCCGGCATTCAGCATGTCTTGATCGTCCCCATGTTTCCGCAATATTCGTGCGCCACCACCGCCTCGGTGGCCGATGCGGTCTGCTCCACCTTTGCCACCACCCGTTACCAACCCGCCATCCGTTTCGCCCCCCCCTTCTACCAGGAGACGGCCTACATCCAGGCTTTGGCTGCCACCATCCGCCAACAGGTGGATCTGACCGATCCTGGCCTCCATTTTCTGTTCTCCTTTCACGGTCTGCCCCAACGCTTTGTCCAGCAGGGCGATCCCTACGCCAGCCATTGCACCGAAACCACCCATCTGCTGGCCAAAGAATTGCATCTCCCTCCGGAACGCTGGCAGATCGCCTTCCAGTCCCGCTTTGGCCGCGAACCCTGGCTGGAACCGGAAACCAGTGCCTGCCTGACCGCATTGCCAGGCCAGGGGAAACGGACGGTGGTGGTGGTCTGTCCAGGTTTTGTCGTTGACTGTCTGGAAACCCTGGAAGAGATCGCAGTCCAGGGACGCGACCGTTTTTTGCATGCAGGGGGAGAACGGTTTGAATACATACCGGCTTTGAACGACTCCGCCACCTGGATCCGTGGCCTCTCCAACCTGGTACGACGTGAATTATCAGGCTGGTTGGACGATACATAAAAAAATCCATTTCAAGATGCCGTGGCACACGGTATCCTATTGAGTATGCGCAAACCCGGATCCCGGACCTTAGAAAGACCGGACTTCACCCATCAGGAATCGATCATGAACAAGATACCGAAACTGCAATCCCTGGACGAAGCCCAACTGCTCGTAGAAGAGCTGTACGAAAAAGTCCAGGAGGCCACCGAAGAGCTGAGACGGGCCGACGGATTCAGCCGCAACAATGCCCAGGTGATTGAAAAACTCGCCATCTCCGCTCAAGAGATCGGCCAGGCGGTCAAAATGATCAAAAACATCGCTGGCCAAACCAACATGCTGGCCTTGAACGCAGCCATCGAAGCTGCCGGAGCAGGCGAGGCAGGCAAAGGGTTTGCCGTGGTGGCCAACGAAGTCAAGGATCTGGCACGCCAAACCGCTGAAGCCACCAACCTGATTTCCAAAAAAATGGCCGACATCCTCAAAAATACGGCCGGCGCCTCGGATACGGCACGGGAAATCACGGAAAGCATCGAAAAAATCCGACGCGCCAATGATGAAATCATTCAGGTGACACACGATTCCAGCGGCATGGGATGATGGGTTGCTCATGGTCTGATCAACACCCATCCACAGGGAAGGAGTGGCTGCATGACTTGGCAACAAGCCGATATCGACGAAATCGTCGCACTCATCAAACCCCAGATCACCCTCTGGATGGCAGAACGCGGACCAGATCCATCGGCATTTCTGTTTGACCGGGAGATCCTTGAACGCATTGTCCGCGTTGAAGAGGGGCTGAAGCATCAACGCGAATTGATGCAGCAGGGCTTTGAACTGATCAACAGTCAACTCCTGCAACACAAAGAGATGACCCTCCAATGGATGGATCAGGTCAACAAACGGTTCGAGCAGGTCGACAAACGGTTCGAGCAGGTCGACAAACGGTTCGAGCAGGTCGACAAACGGTTCGAGCAGATCGACAAACGGTTCGAGCAGATCGACAAACGGTTCGAGCAGATTGAAAATCGCCTTGATTTGATTGAAAAACACCTTGAACAGGTGGATCATCGCTTTGAACAGATGGATCGTCGCTTTGAACAGATGGATCGTCGCTTTGAACAACTGACCCAGCGTCTGGATCGATTCATGTTCTGGTCATTCGGTGTCACCATCACCACTGCCGGGATGGTGATCACCGTATTGAAATTCTGGCATTAAACCGCTTCGGGAACAAACGACCACCCCTCCCCATAGGTGGTCCGGATGTATGCCTCTGTGGGACGCAAGCCCATGGCAAACAACATCCGGTCCCGTTCCGCCAAAGGCCGCAAATCCTTGTCCTCCGAAACCCGACGCCACACCTGAGGCCGACGGGCATCCGGAAAGTTCCACGCCACCAACCATTCCACCACACTGCGGTTGAAGCTGTCGCAAATCAGATCCGCATCCGCCTTGACCACCTCATTGCGCACATGTTTATGCACATCTGCCCGATATTGACCACCCCCGGCATCCGTGGTCAGGGTCTGAGAGAGGGTCACCTTGGCAATGGCAGCATTCATGCGGTCCAGAAACTGCTCATAACTGACCTGACCACCCCGGGAAGCCTCGATCAACTCCACGCTCATCCCTTCAGGCACAATGATCCCGGAATCGGTCTGAATGGCCCGCAACGCCATCATCAATCGCCGTTTCTCCTCTTCCGTGGCATTGGCCGGATAACGGCCCATGGCCGTCGGCATACCGAACTTGTCCATAAAGATCATCCATAATTTCAAACCATTGCGCTTGAAAAAGACCGGCCAATAGAGCCAATGGGCCAATCCCAAACCATACGGTTCATCGTCATGATCCGCCCCGGCCTGGAAATGCCAGAACTTGCGCTCCGGCATACGCGCGCCGTGAGGCTGGTCGCGGGTCAACAACAACAAGCGGTGCGCCGCATCAAAGGCAAACCGCCGCTGTTTGCGCACCTTGATCTGCTCCAGGGTGATGCGACTGCCCTCCTGACCCCATAGACACTCGGCCACGGCAAATCCATAAAACACCCCATACAGCATCTTGTCAGTCACCCCATCCCAACCCACCTGATGCAACATCTCCAACACAAAGTCCGCTGCCATGCGGCTGGCGCGGTCGCTCCCGCCCGGTCGCACCCCCCACTCGGCAGAAGTGACGGCCATGCGACGCTGCTGAAAGGTGGAAGCGACCTGATCGTCCCGCAATACATCTTCGTACAGGGTGTAATCCCCACCCCGATCCCGCAACACCGTATCCTGCGGCAGCAATGTGGGCAACAGCGCCCCAAAATCACGGGTAATGTCGCGGCCATCTGCGGTGGTCGCCACCTCGTGCAATAACGGTGCAACCGGTATGGAATCTGCCTTGACCGTGGCCATGAATACGCAATCTCCTGATAAAGTGCGGATATGATGATGGAGTCAAACCGAAACCAACATACTCTGCCGCCAGACCAGGCCACGAGTTGAACCCCTTCGGCATCAGGGGGTCCAGGGCTTGCCGGTGCGCAACACCTGCAAAAAAATCTCTCCATAACGGGCCAGTTTGCGCGCACCCACCCCATGAACACGCTCCATGGCCCACAAACTGTCCGGCAACCGCTCTACCATCTCCTGCAAGGTGGTATCGTGAAAAATCACAAAAGGAGGCACCTGCTGCTCCTTGGCCAACTGGTTGCGTGTAGCCTTCAATGCCTGCAACAACCCCCCTTCGCTCTTGATCGACGCTCCTCCCTGCTGACGTGCCTGCCGCCGTTTGCCAGGAACCGACACATCATCCGGATCCAGACGCAACAACACCGTCTGCTCCCCCCGCAATACCGGACGACAACACTCGGCCAAAGCCAAACCACCAAAACCCACCAGATCCACCTTGACCAACCCGCGCGCCACCAGTTGCCGGAACACCGAACGCCAGGAGGCCACACTCCGGGAACCTCCCATCCCAAACACCTGAAGCTTATGATGTTGATACTGTTGCACCCGCTCGGTCTCCTGCCCGCGCAACACATCCACCAGATGGTTGACCCCAAACCTCTGCCCGGTGCGATAGATGCAAGACAACGCCATGCGCGCCTCTTCGGTCCCATCCCAGGTGGGCACCGGCTCCAGACAGGTATCACAATTGCCGCACTCCCCTCCTCCCTCCTCCTGACTCTCCCCCAAATGATGCAACAGGATCTGACGCCGACAGGTGACACTCTCGCACAACCCCAACAACGCCTCCAGCTTGTGATGCTCAATGCGTTTGAACTCCTCACTGGCCGGAGATCCATCGATAAAGCGCCGCAACTTGACCACATCCTCCATCCCATAGGTCATGAATGCATCGGCTGGCAGCCCATCCCGACCCGCGCGTCCGGTCTCCTGATAATAGGATTCGATGCTCTTGGGCAGATCCAGATGGGCCACAAAACGGACATCCGGCTTGTCGATACCCATGCCAAAGGCAATGGTCGCCACCATCACCACCCCATCCTCACTCAAGAACCGGTCCTGATGACGCTGACGCACGCCACCCTCCATACCGGCATGATAAGGCAAAGCCTGAATCCCACGCTTGTTCAACCAGGCAGCAGTCTCCTCCACGCTGGTACGCGACAACCGATAGACAATGCCTGCATTGCCCCCATGTTCGGTGCGCAAAAAGTCCAACAGCTGCTCCTGGGGCTGCTTTTTAATCGTAATCCGGTAACGAATGTT
Source organism: Magnetococcales bacterium (assembly GCA_011089965.1). Lineage (GTDB taxonomy): Bacteria > Pseudomonadota > Magnetococcia > Magnetococcales > Magnetaquicoccaceae > Magnetaquiglobus. The sequence continues at coordinate 16,316 of JAANAU010000039.1, read as the reverse complement.
CGGACGATCAAAGCCGCCGACAAACACACGCGCATGCTCCAGATCCAGACGCTTCAGAATCTCAAGGCGCGTTGGCGGATCGGCAGTGGCGGTCAATGCCACACGCGGCACCCCGGGAAACCGCTCTCCAAGAATACCCAAACCTAAATATTCGCCACGAAAATCATGACCCCACTGGGAGACGCAATGGGCCTCATCTATGGCCAAAAGTGCAACCGGTTTACGAATCAGCCACTCCAGAGTGTAAGGCAGCAACAACCGTTCCGGCGAGACATAGAGCAAATTCAACAACCCCTCATCCACCTGCCGCATCACCTCGCCCGCCTCGCCGGGTGCCAGATTGGAGTGCAATGCCGCAGCCGCAATCCCCAACTGGCGCAACGCTGCCACCTGATCGCGCATCAAGGCAATCAACGGGGAGACCACCACTGCCAAACCAGGCCGCAACAGGGCCGGAATCTGAAAGCACAAAGACTTTCCTCCACCGGTCGGCATCAGCACCAGGGCATCCCCCCCGGCCAGCAGATGATCAATCACGGCGGACTGATCCCCGCGAAAAAAGGGATAACCAAACACTTGCCGCAAGAGCTGCAAGGCGGCAGGGTCGGTTGCACCCCCACGATCCGACTCCACGATGCCATTGTGATGAGATCCCACTTGAAAAACACCCTTTCGATCCGACAGGAGACAGAGTAATATAAAAGGCTCATGCTTTACCTTCTCATGCAAAAAGGCAAGCCTCATGAACGCACTCTCCTCCTGTCCCCGGCCCAAGTCCGTTGACTTCATCGCCCGACTCACTCTGCACCAACGCCTGGGACTGATTCAGCTCATCTCCGTACTCAGCATTCTACTGATTGGCGTGGCTGGGATGCTGGAGGACCGGCATGACCTGATTGAAGATCGCAAAACCATGACCAAAAATCTGGTTCATGTTGCCTTGACCACCGTCCAAGCCTTTCATGCACGCCAGACCGCCGGAGAACTGACTCAGGAACAGGCGCAAGAGGGGGCCAAAAACGTCCTGCGCTCCATGCGATATGATCATGATTTCAGCAACTATTTCTGGATCAATGACATGACCCCGAAAATGGTCATGCATCCGGTCAAGCCGGATCTGGTCGGCAAGAGTGTGGCAGACATCAAGGATACCAACGGCCAAGCCTATTTCATGACCTTTATCGATATCGTCAACAAAAACGGATCCGGATTTGTCGAGTATTATTGGAGCAAAGACAACGACCCCAAAAACGGACAGCAAAAAATCTCCTATGTGGCCGGATTCAAGCCATGGGGATGGGTCATCGGGACCGGCATCCTGATGATGGATGTGGAAGAGCAGTTCCAGGCAAGCGCCCTGCTTCTGGTTGAAGAGATGCTGGTGGCCATGTTGATCCTGATGGCCCTCTCCTACCTGATCGCCAAAACCATCACCCTCCAGGTGGGGGGCAATATCCATCAGGTGTTGGCAACCGTCCAGAAGCTGGCAGAAGGGGACATGAACGTACGGGTAGCCCCGCCCAAAGATGGCCAGGTGACCGGCATGGCATGCGCCGTCAACTCCCTTGCGGATCGTCTGGACCGCATCATGCGCATTGTCAACCTGCACTCGGGGGGCATCACGGCCTGCGTCAGCGAGCTGATGAAGATTCGCGACCAGATCGGCGATGATGCGCGCAGCTCGCAGAGGATCGTCTCCGGTGTGTCGGAAAAGAACAACATTCTCGCTGACGAAGTGAATGCCATCGTACGCTCCATCGGTGAATCGACCGACAGCGTCAATGCCATTGCCCAATCGGCAGAAGAGGTTTCAAACAACATCATCACCATTGCCGCCGGTGCCGAAGAGGCCAGCGCCAACATTGCCACCATGGCCTCGGCAGCCGAAGAGATCACGGCCAATATCGGCGGAGTCAACCAGAACTTGAGCCGCGTGGATCAGTCGGTCAAAAATGTGGCGGCCAGCATTGAAAACATCACTGCCGCTCTCGAAGAGATCAACCGCCGCTGCCAAAGCGCCAGTGCGGAATCGGAAACCGCCCATGGCAACGCCCTGGGCGTGCGCGAAGTGATGAATCGCCTCTCGGCCTCGGCCCAGGAGATCGGGGATGTGGTGGATATCATCAACAACATCGCCGAACAGACCAACATGCTCGCCTTGAATGCCTCCATCGAGGCAGCAGGAGCCGGGGATGCGGGCAAGGGATTTGCGGTGGTGGCCAATGAAGTCAAGGAGCTGGCCCGCCAGACCTCGGATGCCACGCGCCTGATCTCTGAGAAAATCAACCGCATCCAGGGCAACACCCGCGAAGCCACCGAGGCCAATACCAGTGTGGCCAGCAGCATTGACCGCATCAACGAGGCCAACCGCGAGATCACCGAATCGGTTGAGGTTCAGTCCGAGGCCATGGTGGTCATCTCCAACTCCATGGATGACGTGGCCCGGGCCGCAGGCGACGTGACCCGCAGCGCCCTGGAGCTGGGCACCGCTGCCCAGGAGGTGGCACGCGCGGCCCAGGAGGCGGCGGCAGGTACGGGCGAAGTGGCCAAATCCGCCTCTGCCGTGGCTGTGGCTGCCGAATCCATGGCCGAAAAGACCCGGTTGGCCCAAGCATTGTCCAACAGCATCATGAATTCGACCAGTACCACCATCGAGGCATCCTCTGTCGTGCAAGAGAACATGCGCGAAGCCTCATCCGTGGTTGCCATGACGCGCGGCTCATCCACCCAATTCAGCCGCATGGGCGAAGTATTGCAGGACATGTGCGGTGCCTTGTATGCAGCCCAGGCCGAAGCCGACCTCGGCACCCCCATGTTCAACATGCGCGCGGCCAAGGCGTTCTTCTTGGGATGGCACAGCCGCATGGAGCAAGCCATTCCCGGACGCATCAAAGTGCTCCAATCCGAATGGCCAAAACCGGAAGACTCCCCGGCACATGCCTGGCTCCAGGCCACGGTCAACACCGACTATGGCAAAACCCCACGCTTTGAGGATCTGTACCGCATCCACGGTCAGGTCTTTGCCAAGGCATTGGAGACGTTGCAGTTGATCCAAAAAGTGGCCGAACAGGGACCGGAGCGGGCCGATCAAAAACTGGTTGAATATCTGAGCCTGATCAAACGGATGTTCTCCTTGTTGGATATCCTGTATCTGGAAAATGGCAAAGAGGCGGTTGCCGATATCCCCTTCTTTGTCTGGACCGAAAATCTGAATACCGGCATGAAGGATATCGACGACGATCACAAAAAACTGATGCATATGATCAATCAGATCCACAAGCTTCTGAAAGAGAGCGCAGGCAAGGATGCCATAGGCAAAATCATCACCGAGTTGGCCGATTACACCCATTTCCACTTTGGCCGCGAAGAGAAACTCTTCGAGCTGCACCGCTATCCGGAAATCGGTCCGCACAAGGAAAAACATGTCAAGCTGTTGAACGAGGTGGCCGAATTGGCCAAACGCTTTGAAGATGGTGACTTTGCCGCCCCCATGGATCTGTTGAACCTTGCCAAGCACTGGCTGATCAACCACATCATCCGGACCGATATGCGCTATATTGCGTATTTCAAGGAGAAGGGGGTCATTTAAACTGCACCCATGACGGGATGCGTCGTTTATATCAAAAGGGTCCAGGGGCCTATGGCCCCTGGTGGGATCCAAGGGCAACGCCCAACAAAACAAATGATACACTTAAAAATGATTTTAGTTTAAACCATTATAACATGAAGAAAGAATTTCCCAGCCCACTCCTCTTTTTTTCAATCATTTTCTCTACTCGATCACCACCCGATTGCGCCCCTCCTGCTTAGCGCGATAAAGCAAGGCATCGGCTGCGGTGATCATGGTATCGATGTGATCGGCCACCCGGGTGGTGACGCCAATGCTGATGGTGATGCGCACCTCCTGACCACCCAAGGACACGGGTTCGGCAGCCAGCGTCTGACAAAAACCGTTGAACAACTCATAAGCCGCACCGGTGGTCAAATTGGTGGCAATGACACAGAACTCCTCACCTCCCATGCGCGCCACGACATCGCTTCTGCGAAAACGGGTGGCAAGCTTTTCAGCCACCCGCTTCAACACCTCATCCCCGGCATCATGCCCCCAGGTGTCGTTGATGCGCTTGAAATGGTCGATATCCAACATGGCCACGGCCAATGGCGATCCGGAACGCCAGGCATTGGCCACCAGAGAGACCCCCAACCGCAACAGTTGCCGCCGGTTGTTGAGACCGGTCAGAAAATCGGTGCTGGCCGCAGCCTCAGCCGTAATCATTTTTTGATAATGGAGCGTATTGGCCAAGCCCAACGAAACCTTGGAAGCAAACAAAGCCAACAGTTTGCGGTCCTGCTCATCAACCCGGGCACACCTCTCCCCATGCATCAGCACTGCCGCTCCCAACACGCCATCGGCATCGATGAACAATACGGTGTACCCATCGACATACTGGTTGCAACGCTCGGTCAACCCCTTTTTGATCAAATCCACCATGACCTGATGCTGACACACCTCAGGCTGAAGCGCACAACCGACACACGAAGCACAAACACCGGTCGAAGCCAACACACGCAACGAACAAGGTGCCGCATCCACACCAGGTACAGGGGTATCAAACTGCACACACATGATGCCGGATGGCTGACATTCCAGAAAAATCGCCAACCGGGTCAAAACACCCGAAGCAAACTGCTGCAAGGAGGAGACCTGAAACAAGGTGCCGGTGCTGTCGAGGATCCTGGTCAAACCTGCCTCGGTCCGCTCCAGAGAGACAATGGTCTCCCAGGAGCGCAAGGCGGCAATCACCGAGGTGAAGAGCTTCTGCGCAGTCAGTTCACTTTTCGCTTTGTAATCATTGATGTCATAATCCATGATCACCTGCTCTTCCGGGGCCTGTCCCGGTTGACCGGTACGCAAGATAATCCGGACCGCCCGATTGCCCAACTTGTCACGGATCATCCGCACCAGTTGCAACCCCGCGTCCTCGGTCTCCATGACCACATCGAGCAGAATGACCGCAATGGTGCGTTCTCTTTCCAGCAACTCCTTGGCTTCGGCAGCAGAGAAGGCATCCAGAATTTCGATGCCCCGCCCCTTGAAACGCAATTTGCCGAGAATCATGCGGGTGACGGCATGCACCTCGACATCGTCATCCACCACCAACACCCGCCACTTGCGTTCCGGAGCCGTACTCACGGCCTTGGCATCTCCAGAGGATTTCAATTTGAGACGTTTTTTTTCTTCGGTCATGATGCAGCTCGCTCGGGCAACATGCGTGGCAAACGCATGGTAAAGGTGGTTCCCTCTTGTGGTCTGCTCTCCAGTTTCAGGGTGCCCAGCAGGGTTTGATGGACGAGATTGTAAACGATATGCAAACCAAGTCCGCTCCCGCCGCTGCCCCGGCGCGTGGTGAAGAAGGGATCAAAGACCTTGGCATGGAGTTCTGCCGGAATGCCCTTGCCATTGTCCCGATAGACCATTTCGATCCCCGCGTCAGCCACCGGAGTCACCCGGATCTCGATTTGGCCCCCCTGTTCCGGATCAAAGGCGTGCAGCAGTGAATTTTCGATCAGATTGGTCAAAAGCTGAGAAAACGCGCCAGGCTTGCTGTCCAGAATCAAACCTGGTGGACAGTGGGCGGTCACGGTCACCTTGCTCCGTTTCCAACGGGGTCGCAAGGAGAGCAGCACCTCATCGATATAGATTGCCAGATCAAAGGTGCGTCGTTCGCCGCCGCTCTGATCCACTGCCACCTGTTTGAATCCCTGGATCAACTCGCTGGCCCGCTGACAGTTGAAGGTCATCATGCGGGTGGCCTCGCGGGCATTGGCAAAATAGTCGTTCAACGCCTCTTCGGTGAGATCCCCGGTTTCATAGGCGCATGCGGTTTTGATGGTTTCGCTCTCCAGATGGGTGGCTGCGGACAGGGTCACACCGACCGGGGTATTGATCTCATGGGCCACACCCGCCACCAGCCCGCCCAATGCAGCCATTTTTTTGGCCTCCACCAGATTCTCCTGCATGGCGCGTTCCCGTTCCAGGGCGGATTCGGCTGCCTTGCGGGCATCTTCAAGAGCGATCCGAATGCGCTCCTGCTGCTCCTGCATATCGCTTGTGGTGATGGCAGCCAGCCGTTGCTCTTCGAGCAGGGATTGCAGACGACAGGTCTGCTCGTAGGCCAGACGAATCCGTTGCCGGGCCAACACGATCACCGCAATAGCGGTCAACATGAACACAAGGAGAAGAATCCAGCCGATGCGCGCATAAGTGACGGCCAGACGACTGGAGTCCCGCACCTGTTCTGTCACCTGGCGCGTCAACTCCCGGACAGAGGCCATCCATTCCTCCAAGGGCATCACTGCCGCTCCATCGTCCAGTTGCGACTTTTGGGCATCCACAACCCGCAGGCGTTGATGAAACCCTTCCCACATCTGCTCTGCAACCTGAAAACGGGACAAAGCCAACCAACCAAACATCAATACCATCAATAAAATCAATATACTGGCACCAACAGCCAGTTGTATCTGCAAGCGATACCTGATATTTTGAAACAACGATTGGCTGGGTGCGGATTGAGGGTGGCACATCGGGGTGTGGGATCTTTCGCAAGAGAATTCGTCTGGGTTGTATTTCAATCCATAATATCCCGCGCATACGTTAGCATCGATCCGTGCGGGCGTCAATCATGGCTCGGAGCCAAAGGATGGCGCAATATTGGAAAAGGCAGTAATCTACCCCCATGAAAGCACTTCCATACGCCAAGGAATGAATACCGTGAATCGTGTCCTGATGATCGCCTTCCACTATCCGCCGGCCTTGGCCAGTGGCACCCAACGCACCTTGAGCTTTTCGCGGGATCTGCCGGGGTTTGGCTGGGAACCCCTCATCCTGACCACGCACGCCCTGGCCCACGAACGGATCGATACCGCACAGTTGGATGAAATTCCACCCGATATTCTGGTACAACGCGCCCTGGCTCTGGATGCGGCCCGCCATTTGTCGATCCGGGGGCGGTATACCCGTTTGACCGCCTGGCCAGACCGCTGGGCAAGCTGGTTCCCGGATGCCGTTCTGCGCGGATTGTATATCATCCTGCGCCACCGCCCCCGACTGATCTGGTCCACCTATCCGATCCCCACGGCGCTGATGATCGCCCACACCCTGCACCGCCTCACCGGTTTACCCTGGGTGGCAGATCTGCGCGATCCCCTCGTGACCGGACACCATCCCCGGGATCCGGGGCTGAAAAAAACTTTTGCCAATCTGGAACGCAAAACCGTGCTGAACTGCACCCGCATTGTGGTCAGCACACCCGGATTGAAACGGTTTCTGTCAACACGCTATCCAGAACCGCCAGCAGACAAATGGGTCATGCTTCCCAATGGTTTTGATGAGAAAATCTTCCGTCGCATGGATCGGTTGCGCCGCCCCTCTTCGCCCAATCCCGGACCGTTGACACTGGTGCATGGCGGGACGCTCTACACCGGCAATGCCGAACGCAATCCGGGACCGTTGCTCAATGTGGTGCAGCAGTTGCGCAAACAGGGGGTCATCGGCGCTCCGGAAGAGAATGGACCAGAGCGGATCGGTCTGCGCATCCTCTTGCGTGCCACCAGTCATGATGATCTCATCAATGCCATGATCCGCAAACGCGCCCTGTCTGACATGGTTGCCACAGCCCCGCCCTTGCCCTATTTGCAGGCACTTGAAGAGATGTTTCTGGCCGATGGACTGCTGCTGTTCCAGGGGGAGAGTTTCAACCATCTGATTCCAGCCAAACTGTTTGAATATCTGCGCGCCAACCGCCCCATACTCGCTTTGATCGGGGCGCAGGGCGATTCCGCACACATCTTGCGGGAAACAGGTCTCCATGCCATGGTGCCTCTGGAGGATGAAGCGGCCATTCTGCCAGGATTTCTCGATTTTTTGCACCAGTTGCGTCACGGAACCGCCCAACTTCCGGATCAAAACGTGGTCACGGGCTACTCCCGGCGCATTCAGGCCAAACGTCTGGCAGCCACCTTTGATGAACTCACCGGCGCTGCCGCACCACCAAGGAGACCATGAAAAACAGACAGGCCATCAGCACAATGGCGGGTCCACTCGGCAGATCCCAGTGATAACTGGCCAAAAGACCCAAAGGGGCACTGACCACGCCGATCCCCACACTTCCTGCCACCATCCCCTCGGGAGTGGTGGCAAACGGACGGGCCGCTGTCGGCGGGATCACCAGAAGCGCCGTGATCAAAAGCGCCCCGACCACCTTGATGGCAGCAGCCGTGACCAAAGCAGTCAACAGCATGAAGACAATCCGCATCCGCACCACCGGCACCCGATCCAAAGCAGCCAACCCTTCATGCACGGTCATGTTGACCCAATCATTCCAATAGCGGCGCACCACCCAACCCACCACGACCACACCCGACCAGATCCACCCCAGATCGCTCCAACCCGTGGCCAACACATCCCCAAACAGATAGCCCATCAGATCGACCCGCACCCCCTCCCCCAGAGAGACCACAATCAGACCCAAAGCCAATGCCCCCTGGGAAAAGATTCCGAGGGCCGCATCCGTGGTCATGTCAGAGTGGGCCTGCATCCAGGTCACGAACAAAGCCACCACCAGACAGATTCCGGCAATGGCCAACTGCATGCTCCAGCCGGTCACCAATCCCAGCGCCACGCCCAGCAAGGCGGCATGCGACAAGGCATCGCCAAAGTAGGCCATACGCCGCCACACCACAAACACCCCCAAAGGGCCGGCAGCCAACGCAATGCCGACACCAGCCAACAGGCCGCGCACCATGAACTCCTCCATCATGGCATCTCCTTAACCTCGCCGCGCGGTGTGTGACAGTGGTCGTGGTGGTGCTGATAAAACCCCATGGCCGGTATATGCTCGCCAAACAACAGACGAAACTCCGGTGTCGCCCGCACCATGGTCGGCGAACCGGAACAACAGACATGCCGATTCAGACAGATCACCCGATCTGCCCCGGCCATGACAAAATGGACATTGTGCGACACCAGCAGAATGGCCAGGCCCCGCTCACGCCGCAACCCGTCCATGAACCCATGCAACTGCTCTTCACCAGCCAGATCCAACCCCTGGGCCGGTTCATCCAACACCAACAGATCCGGATTGCGGCTCAAGGCGCGCATCAGCAACACCCGCTGCATCTCACCGCCGGACAAGGCATGCATGGGACGATCCAACAGATGATCACAACCGAGTCTGGCCATCCACTCCACAGGCGGCGGACAACCCGGTGCCGACAAGGCGATAAAACGGGCCACGGTCATGGGCAAGACCGAATCGATCCGCAACCGTTGGGGCACATACCCCAACACCAATCCGGGTTTGTGCTCCACCGCGCCATGGCAGACCGGGATCAACCCCAGCAACGCCTCCAGAAGCGTGGATTTGCCCGCGCCGTTGGGTCCGATGATGGTGACGATTTCGCCAGCATGCACGGTCACATCGACCGCACGCAACAGCAACTCCCCACCCTGACGCACGGAAATGGTCCGGGCAGCCAACAAAACTTCCGGATCCCCACTACCGATCTTCACCTTTGAAAAGGCCATACCTCACCTGACCATGCCGTGCAACCCGGGAACCTGAAGATTTTTTATTCATTTCATTATTTGCATGCGGTATAATGGACCTTTCAATAATCGGATCCTTCAAACCACCCTGCTGATCAGGGTAGCCGGTCCGACAGAGCACAGTCAACACATAGGGAGATTCATTCATGCCATTGGCTTCCATGCGGCAACTGCTGGATCATGCCGCCCAATACGATTATGGAATTCCGGCCTTCAACGTCAACAACATGGAGCAGGTACGCGCCATTTTGCGTGCTGCCCACGAAACCGACAGCCCGGTGATTTTGCAGGCGTCTGCCGGGGCACGCAAATATGCGGGCGAAGCCTTCCTGCGCCACCAGATTCTGGCCGCTCTGGAGGTCTATCCCCACCTGCCCATTGTCATGCATCAGGATCATGGCCAAACTCCGGCAGTCTGTTATGCGGCCATTCGCAGCGGTTTTACCAGCGTGATGATGGATGGATCGCTGCGCGAAGATGGCAAGACTCCGGCCTCCTACGAATACAATGTCCAGACCACGGCCCAGGTCGTGGCCATGGCCCATGCCATCGGGGTCTCGGTGGAAGGGGAGCTGGGAGTACTCGGCTCGTTGGAGACTGGCAAGGCCGGAGAGGAAGATGGACACGGCGCCGAAGGAACCATGGAAAAAGAACGCCTGCTGACCGATCCGGAAGAGGCGGCACGCTTTGTGGCAGCCACGGGCGTGGATGCCTTGGCCATTGCCATCGGCACCTCCCATGGGGCCTACAAATTCAGCCGCAAACCCACCGGCGACATCCTGGCCATCGACCGCATCAAAGAGATCCATGCCCGCCTGCCCAACACCCATCTGGTGATGCATGGCTCCTCCTCCGTACCCCAGGATCTTCTGGAGATCATCAACGCCCATGGCGGGGCCATTCCCGAAACCTATGGCGTTCCAGTGGAAGAGATCCAGAACGGCATCCGCTACGGCGTACGCAAAATCAATATCGATACCGACCTGCGTTTGGCCATGACCGGTGCCATTCGCAAAGTGTTCGCCCAGAAACCGGGCGAATTTGATCCGCGCAAATATCTGCGTCCGGCAGAAGATGCAGCCTACCGGATCTGCAAGGAACGTTTTGAACAGTTCGGCACTGCCGGAAATGCTTCACGCATCCGCGTGATCGATCTGGAAAACATGGCCGCCGAATACGCAGCCGGTCGTCTGGACCCCCGCATCGAGGATTAAGGATCTTGTCCGCGCTCATCCCCCTTCTCCTTGTACTCTCCTTGCTGGCTGGCGGTCATGCCGAAGCCGTCCAATCCAATCCCTGTGCCGTGGCGCGCGAGATCGAAACCAAAGCCATTGCCTTGCTGGATTCCAAACCGGACGACGCCCTGAAAGCCTTTCAGAACGCCTATGCCACCTGTCCCAATGACGTGGTGATCGGCTTCAATCTGGGGTTGGCGCTCCACCAGACCGGCAAGAAACAACAAGCCATGGAACTTTGGGAAAAACTGCACGAAGAGTTTCCCGACCATGTCAAAACCATGGCCAACCTGGCCTGGGTCAAGTTCGAGCTGGGAGATGACCGCCGCGCACACCTGCTGGCCACCGAAGGGTTTGCCAAACAGCCGGGCAACCTGGCCCTGGCCCACACCAAGCTGTTCGCCTTGTTCCGACGCGGCCATTACCTGGAGGCGTACGACTGGATCGCCCGCATGATCGCCAAAGAGCGGGAAGAGCCAGGCAGCGGTCTGAAAGGAGAACGGGTCGATCTGTGGCGCGACATGGCAGCCGGCTTTGTGACCGAAACCCTGTGGCGCCAGTTCCGGCAGGGGGAACGCATGGAAGCACTCCGGCAATCGATCAATCTGTTGGTCAAGGAGTATCCAGGCGAAACCGCTTTTGTGCGCACCAAGGATCAACTGGTGCTGGCCTATACCGATCCCGAAGCGGAAATCCCGTTTCCACGCGCCCTGCCCCACGAAAGCTGGGCCAAAAACGGTGATGTGGATGATCAAAGCGCCATGCTCGATGCGCGCATCCAGGCATTGCCTGCCCTGGCCGAGTGGCAGAAACGGTCGGATGCCTATGCCGTGGTTGCAGGCATCAGCCATTACAAACGGATTCGTGCCCGCCATTTTGCCGACCGGGATGCCACCCATGTTCATCGTTTGCTGACCAAACGCGGCCTGTTCATCGACAATACCGATCATGTGCGACTGCGCATCAACAATGCTGCCGATCATGTCACCCTGCGTCAGGATCTGGAGTGGTTGATCAAACAGGGACAAAACAATCCCAATGCCACGCTGTTGTTTTTCTTTTCGGGTTTAGGTCTCTCCACAGGTCCGGATGCCCTGCTGCTGCCTGCCAACATCCAACTGGGCAACCTGAATGCCGACCATGCCATCTCCCTCTCCTGGCTCCAATCGGCTCTGGCCCGCCTGCCCAACAAGGATACCGTGGTCTTGCTGGATGTCTGTTTCAACAACACCCAGGAGTGTGCCATCCAGAACGGTCAAACAGCCCCGGCAGCCCCGCGCGGGATTCTGCTTCAGGGCAAGCCAACGGCAATTGCTGCCGACAAACTGGGGGGAGCCTTGCATGGCCCTGCCCAGCAGGGGGCCTTCACCTGGCATCTGCTCAAAGCCATGTTGGGGGATGCCGACGGCTTTCCTGTTGGCAAAAAGGATGGCTGGGTTGATCTGACCGAGGCCTTTGCCCAACTGCGCGTTGGCCTGGCGCGCCACACTCCAGCAGCAGATCCGATCTTTTCAGTCCCCACCCAGATGCGTTTGACCCGCACCGGAGGCGAGCAATGATCTCACTGACCCATTTCAGCACCTCCGGTCGCCTGCGGCAGTTTCTGATGACCGGATCCCTACTGACCTGCCTGATCACCTGGATCCCAACCGTACAGGCAGCACTCATCAACGAATGGGAACCTTTGGATCTGGAAGGAAACACCAAAAAAACGACATGGATGGTCAAAACCGGTCAGCCATGGCGCGATCCCACCAGCGATGTGGCACTGCTCTGGATTGAAGGCGGCTGTTTTCAGATGGGATCCCCACCCCGGGCCGATGGTCGCGAAACCGATGAGGGACCGGTTCACGAAGCGTGCGTCAACGGATTCTGGCTGGGAGAGACCGAAGTGACCCAGGGACAGTGGCGCCGGGTGATGCACAACAACCCTTCACGCTTTCGCAAGGGCGACCACTATCCGGTGGAAAACGTCTCACGGGAAGAGGTGAATGAGTTCATCGCCACCTTGAACTCCAAAATGCGTCTGAACGTCCGGTTCCGTCTGCCCACAGAGGCGGAATGGGAATTCGCCTGTCGTGAAGGGGGACAGAGGATCGTCTATCCTGGCGGCAGCGATCCCGGACGCATGGCCTGGTACGGATCCAACAGCCACGCCACCTCCCACCCGGTTGGACAACGGACTGCCAACCGTCTGGGTTTGAAGGACATGAGCGGCAATGTCTGGGAATGGGTACAAACGCCCTATCATCCTGGTTACAACGCTCCACCCTCCGGCAGTACCAACTATGACACCTTTTATACCATTCGCGGCGGTGGCTGGCCGGATGATCCCACGGCCTTGCGCTGCGCCAATCGAGGTTTCCAGTCGCTGGCGTCACGCCGTCCGGATCTGGGGCTGAGGTTGGCAGCATCTCCGATCATCAAGGAGAAAAAAACCAAGGTCCGTCACACCGACCGCAAACCGTTGCCCTTCTGAATCAAGGCTGGCTTGAGGGAATTGCCGTGAACAGCACCATTCTGGAGATGATGGAGGCCATTCCCTTTTTTGAGCCGTTCACCACTGCGGAAAGACGTCTGCTGGCCGAACATGTCCATTGTTTTGAGCTGTTCAAGAATGGCGAGGTGATCATTCAGGAAGGGGATACCCAGGATGCCTCCTTGTACATCATCCTGAATGGTGCGGCATTGGTGCGCAAGGATGACCATCCGGAACACATCATTGCCTATCTGGAGGCCGGATCGATCATCGGCGAGGCAGCCTTTCTGGTGGGAGGCCGCCGTCGCATGGCCAGCGTGGTAGCCGAAGGGTTGGTCAACGTCTTCAAGCTGGATCGCAGCGCCTTGTCCCAGTTCGATTGTCCCTTCCAGCTCAAGCTCACCCAACAGTTGGTCATCATCATTGTCGAGCGACTCGAAAAGATGAATGAGGCGCTCGCGGAACTGATGGGTTGAAGCCCCCCCCTGTTCCAGAAGAACACCCGGGGAATGCGTCCTGACTCAGGCGGATTCCATCAAGGCCGCCGATTTGACCTGCACCCATACGGATTTCCTGACGGTTAAATCCAGAGCGGCAACAGAACGACGGGTGATACGCGCAAGAAAAGGGGTTGGACCGACAACAACCCGTACCAGAACATTGGCAGGATGGGTATCCTCAATCATGGCAGAGACCTCGCCTGGAAGCAGGTTCAAGATACTGCTTTTGGATTGGGGTTCTGCGGCCAGACTGACATCCCGTGCCAGAACACTGACACGCACGGCCTGGCCAATGGTCACACCCGGATCGCGGATCCACAACATGCCACCGGTAAAATCAGCACGTGCCAAATGCCACTCCTGATCCCGGGCACCAATGATCGCATCGATCACCACCCCACTCTCCTCACCCAGGCGAATCGGCACATCAATACGCGCCAATGTCTCTTGCAACGGACCACTGGCCAAGACCTGACCCGCTTCCAAAACCACCAGATGGTCTGCCAACCGTGCCACTTCCTCCGGAGAGTGGGTGACATAGAGAACCGGAATCGCCAATTCACGATGCAGCCGTTCCAGATAGGGAAGAATCTCCCGTTTCCGTGCCACATCCAAGGCTGCCAAGGGTTCATCCATCAACAACAGCTCGGGAGTGACGGCCAATGCCCGGGCAATAGCCACCCGTTGACGCTCGCCCCCCGAGAGTGTTGCCGGCTTACGTTTGAGCAGTGGGGCGATCCCCAACATCTCAATGACCTGTTCCAATGCCGGACGGGCTGGATTGTTGACCACCCGTTTGACCCCAAACAGCAGATTATTCCATACATCCAGATGGGGAAAGAGTGCCGCATCTTGAAAGACATAGCCTATGGATCGCTGATGGGTTGGCAAAAAGAGTCCGCGTGCTTCGTCTTGCCAAACGGTTCCATTGACCTGCACGAATCCATGGGGTGCCCGTTCCAATCCAGCGACAACGCGCAGCAACGTACTTTTACCGGAACCAGAGTGTCCAAAGAGTGCGACAACCCCCTGTCCTGGTAAATGCAGTGTGACCGAAAGTGTGAAACCGGGAAAGACAATCCGCGCGGTGACTCGTATGCCTGCGGCTGGAGTTGGATTCACGAGCGCCGTCCGTTGGGCTGAAACGAGAAGAGCAGCAACAAAATGAGCAGTGAAAAGATCAGCATGCCACCCGACAAGGCATGCGCATGCTCCAGCTCCAAGGCCTCGACGTGATCATAAATCTGCACCGAAACCACACGAGTGACACCAGGAATATTGCCTCCGATCATCAGAACCACCCCGAATTCCCCAATCGTATGGGCAAACCCCAAGACCGTGGCCGTGAGATAGCCGGGGCGGGCCAATGGCAGCGCGATGCTGAAAAATGTATCCAGCGGAGATGCCCGCAAGGTGGCAGCGGCTTCAAGAAGCTGATCGGGAACGGCCTCAAAGGCATTCTGGAGCGGCTGGACTACAAATGGTAACGAGTAAAGCGTGGATGCCACCACCAATCCGGTAAAGGTGAAGGGTAAGACCCCCCACCCCATTCGGGTCGTCCAGGCCCCAATCCAACCGTGCGGCCCCAACGCCACCAGAAGGTAAAACCCCAAAACTGTCGGAGGCAAGACAATAGGCAAAGCGACAATGGCCCGGATCAACGCTCTCCAGCGGGAGTGGGTACGCGCCAGCCACCAGGCCAATGGCGTCCCAACAAGGAGCAGTATGACCGTGGTCACTGTGGCCAGTTTCAGAGTCAGGCCAATGGCCACCCAGTCTGCGGCCTGGATCATGGGATATAACCAAAATCTTGGATGAGGCGTTGCACCCGAGCGCCTGTCAAAAATTCCAGAAAAGGAAGCGCCGCTGGGTGTGTACGCCCATGATGCAGGATGACGGCCTCCTGACGTAAGGGGCGATACCATCCATCCGGAATGATCCACGCCGAACCTTTTTGAATGTTTCCTGCCTGATGGATTTGCGAAAGGGCAACAAAACCGAGTTGGGCATTCCCGGACAGAACGAACTGATAGGTTTGCGCGATATTTTCCCCCTGTACGAATCGGGGACGGAGGGTTTCGAGCAGACCCATGGTTTGCAAGGTTTCCATGGCTGCCGTGCCATAGGGGGCCAGTTTTGGGGCTGCCAGCGCCAGATGGGTGAATCGACCGGTTTTCAACACCTCCCCATGTGCATCCACCAAGTCAGGTTGCGGGGACCATAACACCAGTTTACCAGTGGCATACAAACGCCGTGAACCAGAGAGTGCCAGGCCGGTCTGTTCCAATTTGCCACAGGTGGTATCATCTGCGGCCAACAGGAGAGCGAATGGAGCGCCATTTTGGATCTGTGCCGTCAATTTTCCGGTTGAACCGAAGGTGGTCCGGAGCTGAAATCCCGTGTCTTGTTCAAACTGTTGCGCAATCTGGTGCATGGGAGGGGCGAAATTGGCGGCCACAGCCACATGCAACGGTTCTGCCACCAGGCATGAAGAT